>CAXRAI010000058.1:0-68409 GCA_964228865.1 Salinimicrobium sp.
GCGTTGTGCGCACAACTCGCTTCTTGGCTCGATTGTGCCACCTCAGCGGTCACCATCGTTGATGGCCAGACCTCTCGCCAGAAGCGTGTTCGAATCGAGGGGATGAGCGTCGCCGCTGTGCTTTCGCGTCTTTCAGCTCAGTCCAAGCCAGACGAGGTTGAGGACGCACATTCTTGATGAGCGTGCGCCATGCATCACCGTCTGCATGCGTAGTCCACGGGTCCCACTTCATCCTCGCCATGAGGAGGCGAGGGAGGCCGTGGTCGCGTGGCGTGAGGACCAAGCAACCACCGCTCGACCGATTTTGGTGGAGGGGCCACGGGACGTTGCAGCCCTCCGTGCCCTCGGCCTCGACGGTCCGTTTGAGGTGGTCAACCGTGGGTGGGATGTCGCTCGACGGATCGCTCATTTGGTGGAGAACCACGGCACGCGAGGCGTCGACGGCGGCCCTGCCCTGCACCTGTTGATGGACTGGGACCGGACCGGTGGGCGCCTCCAGACCACGTTTCGCCGTCGCCTCGAAGCCTTTGACGTGAAGGTGGATGAAGACGTCAGGCGGGTCCTCATGCGGTGCTTGAAACCTGAAACGAGGACGGTCGAGGGACTTTCAGGGTTGATCGACGTGCTCGGAATGGGGGGGCGGTAGCGCCACGCCCTCTTCCTTGACGGTGTTCAGCACCACGTGCGTGTAGGAACGCGTCACGTGGTCGCTGGTCAGCACCGTTTTGGTCAAATCGTCAAGGTCCGCGCGGTTCTTCACCCGAGCCAACACCATGGAATCGTAATCACCGGTGACGTCGTACACGGCAAAGACACGCTCGTCCTTGGCGATGGTGCGTTGAACGTCCATCATCTTCCCTTTCGCGATGCGAAGTCCTGCGATGACCGTCATTTCCCAGCCAAGCCGTTCGGCATCGAGCCGCACTTGGTGGCCGACGATAATGCCGGCTTCTTCGAGCCGTCGAAGGCGGTTGGTGACCGTGCCCTGCGCCACGCCGACCTGCTTGGCGATCTCGCGTTGGCTGTAACGTGCGTCCTCGAGCAACGCTTCAAGGATGGCCCTGTCCGTCTCGTCGAGGTCGTGCATCGGTCTCGCTCGGATGCGGGACGTCAAGAACGCTTCGACGCCTCATCTTCACGCTCAACGTCCAAGTTCTGCACCCAACCGCCTTCCTCTTCGACCTCGATGGACAAGCGAAGGCGCAGCGGTTCCTTTCCGCCGCGGCTGGGACGGACCTCGATCACGTCCACTCCCCCAGCCTCGACTTCACGGTGCATGCTTTTCCCTGCCACCTTCCATGGCGGCTCGGCTTCCACGCCCGTCACGGTGCAGGGGGACGTTCCCGCTTGGACGATGATGCGAACCTTCCCTTCACCGTTCCAAGGCACGGCGCCTATGGAGGGAAGGGCTTGGTCGGTTTTCATTTCCCCACGAAGCACAAGGGCCAACACGACCAGCACCACGCAAGTGAGTGGAAGCACGGCGAGCGCAGTGCCCCGGTCCATGTTTGAGGATGGACTCGGGAGCGATTGCGTGTGGGACTGAAGCACGATGCCGTGCTCGACGACGATCATGCTCAAACGGTAGCCCAAGGATTGGGCGGACAAATCGACGCCTGCCGCTTCAAGATGGTCAGGCGTCATCGTCCAAAGCACGTCTGAACTGTTGCCAACATCGCGCGCAAAGGCCACTTCAGGGCGCATGTCTCGGACCAGATGTGTTGCGGTTCGACCGTGCCGATCAACGGCCCCGTCCTCGGTCAACGTGACCAAGACGATGACGTGCTCGCTTAGGTTCTCCAGCGGGCGGACCGTGCCTCGAATCAGGACGGCCGCTTCTCCGTCGGCTTCCACCATGCTCACCGTTCCTTCAAAGGCCAGCACACGACGGTATTCAGCTTCGTTCAGGGCCGATTCAAGGGTGGCTTGGTCAAGGTCAGGAAGGACGCGGCCGTTCACGGCTACGGCCGGTCCGTCAACGATGCCCAAGGCATCGGCCCGCAAGCGAGCGTCATCGTTTGGAAAATCAGAACCCGTCTGGTCCGCGTTCAAGCGCCAGTGGAGCAGGCGAACCTCACCCGCCGATGACCGCTCCTCCAACGCCTCCAAGGCATCGTGTTCACCCTCGCCGTGGAACCATTCGACGAGCGGGGCGTCGAGGTCGTCCTGCAACGGTGCCTCGCTGGCCCCTGCAAGCGGGGCAAGCAAGGTGAGGAGGAAGAGCACCGCCAGTGGCAACGTGTGGCGCTTCACTCCTCTTCCTCCGTGAAGGGCCGTTCAAACAGCCGAAGCGCCAAGGTGCGACGCTCCACATCGTCGAGCATCAAGGTGACTTTGGCTTGGACCCACACGGGCACGATGGCGCGGCCCGAGGGGTGATCGACCAGGAACAGCGTCGAGCCTCGTTCCACGTTCTCAGGAACCTCGTCCAGCTCCAGAGCATCGCCGGCCAACAGGCGTTCGATCAAGGGCAAATCAACGTCCACCCCCGCTGGAACGCCGTGGCGTTCGATGACGGCAAGACCTTCCTGTCGAACCCGCCACACGCCGCGGTTTTCAGCAAAGGTGGGCAGCCCAACGTGAATGGCTTTCAACGGGTGGAAGGAACCTCCGGGAAATCGTCCTCCCTTGCCGTCGGGTGTTTCCGGCGCCCACAACCGCTCCCGCATGCTCACCGGTGACACGGCGAGGCGCTTTCCACGCCGCCACCACGCCAAGGCATCGCTCAGACCATGTTTGGTGGCCAGTGGCTCGGACACGGCTGGGTCCACAGCATGCACGTCGTGACGGCTTGGGCCAGGCAGGTCACGGAGGTAGGACGTCAGCCCTGGTCGCTTTGGAACCAGGGTTCTCGCCACGCCCTCGGGGGTCGCCTCCGGTCGATGACGGAGCAAGGCCACGTAGAAGCCCCCAGTGTTGTTGTCTTCGGGATGAAGCCGTCGGGTCAATCGAAGCGCGTCCTGGAGCTCTGCCTCCACGGGCGGGGCGTGCTGGGTTTGAGCTTCTTCAGCCGTCATTTCGGTCCCGTCGTCGTGCAACATGGTCCACGTCGTCAGCCCTTCGCGCAAGGTCAGGCCTTCGAGCCGCCCTTGGGGAATCGGCACCGCCTCCATCCATGGGCATTGGCGAAGCATTTCTGCGATGACCGCCTCATTTTCCACTGGGTCCAAGGAACAGGTGGAGACCACCACGTGTCCTCCTGGGCGCACCAAACCGGCCGCGCGACGGGCGATGTCCACCTGCAAGCGGTGGAGGTCACGGCCTGAGGAAGGGCGCCACGACCACCACACTTCGCGGTTTTTTCTCATCGTGGCGGAACCTGTGCACGGGAGATCCGCGATGACCGCATCCACCCCGGGGGCAGGCGTTCGAGGGAAATGGCGTCCGTCGTGTTGCACGACGAGGACGTTCGCAAGGGAGACACGCCCCCGGTTGGACACGAGGGTGTTCACACGCCCCGACACCGGTTCATTGGCGATGACGGTGGTCAGGGGAAAGCGTTCTGCGATTTGTGTCGTCTTGGAACCCGGTGCGGCACAGAGGTCGACCACCACGTCGACGTCCTCCATGGGCAGCACTTCGACAGGAAGCATGGACGCGGCTTCTTGGCGCGTGATGCGCCCAGATTGGTGCAGGTGGGAAAGCAACGCACGGGCTTCACCTTCTGCATGCCCTCGGGGAAAGGGCATGGTGAAGGCCTCATGCAGGGAAATCCACGGCATATGTTCCCCTCCAATGGCCTTGATTTGCTCCACCGTCCAGGCCGAATCCCGGCGGCCGGGGGTGACGCGAAGGGTCTCAGGGAGTGGATGTTCGACCACGTCCAACCAAGCGTGAACGTCGGCCCCGAGGGAGGCGGCAAGGCGAGCCAGCGGTGTGGAAGCCAATTCTTCTCGCGAGGTCGCCTCCCTCCAGACCATCGCAACCGGTTCTGCCTTCGCGCATTCGGGTTCAAGCCTTCCCTTCTGGCGTCTGATTGAAGGGGCGCACCCGCACCGTGCTGGGCATGGAGGGTACGCCACAAATCGCCCTCATGTTGCTGGTGCTTGGCCTGCTGACGTGGGCTTGGCCTCGAAGCCTCCCCAACCAAAGGATGGATGATCTTCGTCGCTGGCTGCCGTTGGTCGGTTGGACGTGGGCCATGCTCTCGCGCATCAGCGCGGCCTTCAACCCCACCCAGTGGCCTCATTTCGCCGCCAGGTTGGGGGCAGAAGCCACCGTGTTCGAGCGTTTGGCTGCGGTGGTCTCAGGAGACGGGCTTGTTCTCATCGGGATGGCCGTGCCGCTGTGGTGGACCGCCCTAGATCGCCACGAGGACAGTGCTTGGCGACGGGCGGAAGTCGTCCTGCCCTTGGCGCTTCTCGCCATGCTTGGTCTCGAAGGCGGTCTGGAACACGTCGCATCCTCCCCGAACAGCGCCACAGTCGCTGCGACGTGGTGGGACGGGTTCCTCTGCCTGTTTGTGCTGGCTTTGGGTGCAGCGTGGATGGAATGGCGTCCTGCCGTCTCAATGAGCCTTTGCGGACTGGCATCGCTGGCCACCCTTCTGGTGTTCTTACCGATGGTGGAGGCCGACCCTGGCCTGCAAGCAGCACGTGGACCTGGGTTGCTGGCCGCCTCCACAACCCTCGCGTTGGCCCCTCGCAGGTTCCCTCGTCCATCCATGGCCGCACCGCAAGGGTTGGCCGTATGGTTGGTCCTCAGCATGGTGCTGAGTGTCGTCGCGATGCTCGCCTTGCTGCCTCCCTATGGTGGATTTGAGGCGTGGGCGGTGGTCGGTGTTGTGCTGCGCACCGCCACGGTGGTTGCCGCCACCGCCATCGTCGCCCTACTCTCGTTGAGGCTTGGTCTGGACGCTCAAGCCCAAGCCACGTGGTCCATGGGTCGAAGGGCGTGGAGCATCACGCCCATGATGTTGCTCGTGGTGTTGCCCGCAGTGCCGCTTGTGGCTGCCTCGATGCTCGTCGGTTCGTGGTCGGCATGGGCACTGCTTCGGTGGTGGCCTGTGGGTTCGGAAAACGGTGCTTGAAACCCAAGGTAAGACCGAGCCGCTTATGAGCGAAAGGGGCAGGAAGGCTCGGGGCGTCTCCGGACGACCCGGATGGGATTTGCATGGGTCGAGCCTTTCGCTGTGGCGTTGAAAACAAACGAAAATTGAACGCCAGAGCCACGGCCAAGCGATGGCCTGTTCGGGACCTTGCGCCCCTCATTGCCCGGACTCAAGAATCTGGAAAAGCCATGGGGCCTGCAACGCCAATCGAGGCCCTGATCCGAATTGAGGGCGACTCGTGGATGTTTGAGCGCGCCGATCCGAGCGCGTTGGCGGCCGCACGTCACCGCATTGTTGTGCATGAAAACGGGGCGCCGCTCAGCCTCGGCGGCTGCACAGACATGTCGACGGCGTTGGACGTCGCTCGGAAGATGGCCGAAGTTGACGGTCGTGTCGTGCTGATTCAGAACCTCTGATCAGGCAATGGCGCGCCAAATGGCTTGGACGACGCCCATGTTGACCATGTAGAAGAAGCCGGCCAAAATGATGCAAGCGGCGTACACCTGCAACTTGGTGATGCGCCAGGCGTGCTCCGATTCTTCATCGAAGTACCGGATGAGACCTGCGGCTTGCTGAATGCCACCGCCGTCGTTCTTCTTCGCCATGGTGCTCAGCCCTCCGAACCGCCTTCTCCTTATGAACGCGACGCGGCTTACGTCAGGTCCACCACGTCGAGGTCATCTTCCGTGCTCAGCACGGCCACGGCCCCTTCATGCACGAGGGCCATGGGGGCGTCGTCCAAGGGGTCCACTTCAATCAAGGCGGCTTCAGCTCGAGCCAAGGCGCGTTCCACCCCCGGTGCATGGTCCTCGCTGAGGGCTTTTCTCGCTCGCTCAAGGTCCTCATCGGCTTCCATGAGGCGATGTTGCCGCACGGTGGAGGTGGACTCATCGTCAACCTCATCCAACCATTCATGGAGGCGTTTGGCCACGGTCTCCCGTCGCTGTTCCATGGCGCGGATGTCTTCCCGTAGGCCGTCCCGGCCACGCTGAACGGCTTCCTTCCAGGCCTTGGCATGGCTGGACCGGTTCAAGTCGAGGCTGCGGAGGATTCGGTCTGCCGCTGCAGGCCATGAAAACTCCCACGGCATGCGCCCGAGCGCAGAGGAGAGGTCGAACACCGCCCGGTCTTGAAGGGCCTCCGAACCCGAGAATTCCAAGACGTTCAGGTAACCCTTGGTGAGCAGGCCAAAGCCCCAGTAGGGGCGTGAATGAATGCGGACGGTCAAGTCGCCCGCCTTGACCTCGAGCTCCCATCGCTGCTCATCGAATTTTGGCGCGCGGACCATGGTCAAGGTCGCTGCTTCTTGGAGCCCGTGGATCAACGCCGTTGCCACGTCGCCCAAGTAGACCACGCCCGGTGCTTTGCCGCCACGGCGTGGGCGAAGCCCGCCTTCGGCGTCCACCGAATGATGCGGCCCTGCCCGTACCACTTGGGCGGCCAAGCGCAGCGTGTTTGGCATACAGCACGACCACGGGTCATTCGGTTCAAGGGTCCACCGGTGCCTCGATTCATCAGACAAGTTCTTCAACGTCTGAGCTCATCCTCCGCGCGGTGAGCCTGACATGGCAGGAAAAGACAGCGGCAAGGACCTGACGGACCTCCCCGGCGTGGGCGCGGCAACGGCGAAGAAACTCAAGGACGCGGGCCTGACCACCGTGGCCAAAATTCGCAAGGCAGGGCGAGACGGACTGACGGCGGCTGGCATCAGCACGCCGACGGCGGCCCGCATCCTCAAGGGCGTGGCACAAGAGGCCGGCACCAAGGCAAAAGAGGCCGCCAAGAAGGCCACGACGAAGGCCTCCTCCGCTGCAGCAAAGACCGCAAAGAAGGCCACCAAGGCGGCCACCAAGGCCGTCGTCAAGCAATCCGTGAAGAAGGTCGTCAAGACGGCCGGTCGAACCGATCGCAAGGTCCTCTCTGCGAAGGAAGAAGGCCGAAAGGGCAAGACGCTGAAGACCCCGTCCCTTCAGGACATCCTGAAGTCAAGGAAGAAGTGACGGAATCACTTAGCACCCTTCCACCCAATCCACGCCATGCCTCGACGGAAGTACGGCCGTCTCCGCAAGGCGGTTGAACTTCCTCCAAAGGAGAATTGTTCACGGTGCAGAGCAGGCAAATTTTGCCCCCTGCCCAACCATGCGGGCCAGAAGGTCTCTCCTTCTCGTTCGTGGGTTGGACCTGAGCGCATCCGGAAAAGGAAGCGCGGTGCTGGGAACTGATCAGGCCTGTTCCAAACCGAGGACACTCGCCGAAGGCGTGACGTCTTCGAGCGTCTTCTCATCCACTCCGGTGGGCATGCTCGCTCGAGCGGCTTGCGCCCGGTGGTACACCTCCCGAAGGGTTTGATCGCCGATTTCGAGGTAGACGCGCGTGGTGGCGATGCTGGCGTGACCCAGCAAGCGTTGGATGCTGACCAAATCAGCACCTCGTTCCAACAACCCTGTGGCGAAATTGTGGCGCAAGACGTGCGGCGTGAGCCGGCCACGCGGCAAACCTGAGGCGACCGACAGATCCTCCATCAAGCGCTGAACGCTCCTCGGGGTCAATCGAGCGCCTCGTCGGTTGACCAAGACCGGTCCAGAGGCCTCTTCGGTGCGCAACGCGCGTTGCTCGAGCCACAGGTGAAGTTCATCCAGGGTGCGCTCTGTGAACAGCACCAGGCGATCCTTGTCACCTTTGCCAGACCGCACCATGGCCGACTGGTCGTCCACGTCGACCGCGTCCAAATCCAAGTCACAGATTTCGCTTACACGCAATCCCGTGTCGAGCATCATCGTCACCACGACACGCGCCAGAGGGTCCTCATGCCACCGAGCGGCCTCCAACACGTCACTGAGTTCTCGACGCGTCAGCGTTCGTGGCAAACGGCGACCGGTGCGGGCCCGGACCAGGTGTTCTGGCCACCGGTGGCCAAGCCAATGGAGCAGGTGACGAGCCGCGGCCAGTTTTGTGTTGAACGATGAGGGTTTCAAGTCAGAGAGGCTGTGCACCCAGCGGTCCAAACGGCCGTTCAACGGTTCAACGCGTTCCGCCACTTCCCCCACGCTCAGTGCGTCCACATCCTCCAAGTGCGGTTCACCAGGGAGCATGGTTTCCAGCATCGGCCGGATGGAGGTCAGGTAGGTTTTGCGGGTGTTTTCCGACTTTCCTTCAGTGCGCAGCTGCTGGAGGTAGCACTCCAACCAAGGCAAGCGAGAAAGGTGGTGAAGGCGAGGAGGCAAATCGACGTGCTGCCCCTCATCCAAACGACGTTGACTGGGTCGAAGTGCCCGTCGTTCTCGTGAAGGTCCCGCGTCCATTTGGCGTCACCGCCTGCCGCCGAAGCGGCGTGCATCCCATGCCCGAAGGCGTTGGGCCATGAGGCGGGGTGAACTTGAACGTTCGGCTTCAGACGGCCGCTTCGTCAGGGCCAGCGTCGAACGGGCTGTCGCTCACGCTCTCCGAACAGCGTACAACGGCTGCCCGGACGGTGCTGCGCAAGCTCGTGCGTGGTCCGGTGCAGAGGACGAGATCGTCAAACCGTAGGCGTGTGTCTGGCCCTGGGTTCCACATCATGTGTGAGTTTCGTGCGATGGCGAAGGTTTCGATTTCACCGTGAAACACGTCCTCAAGGCTGCGTCCAATCAACCCCGGGTGACGGCGGACCTGCAGCGTCACCACGCCTTCGTCGGGCAGCATGCGAAGCAATCCGTCGATCTCGACGTCCCCGAAGCCGGCTTCCTGTATGGCGTGGTCCACGATGGCGCCCGCAACGTTCACACCGCTGGCCATCTCGATGCCCTGCAAACCGGGGCTTGAGTTCACTTCGAGGACCATGGGGCCGTTGTTGCCCTCCAAGAGGTCAACGCCCGCGATGTTCAGGCCAAGCACGCGGGCAGCGCGCCGGGCCACGTCTGCAAACTCATCCGGCAAGTCGAGTGATTCGACGGTGCCGTTGAGGTGGAAGTTTGAGCGGAATTCCCGTCCACGGGCGCGCCGGCGCATGGCGGCCACCACCTCGTCCCCGACGACGATGACTCGGACGTCACGGCCGTGGCTTTCTGCGACGTACTCCTGAATCAAGACATCCCGGCGTGCGTGCAACAGACCCTGAACGAGGCTTTTGGCTTCGTAAGCCGTATGACGCAGGAAGACCCCTTGGCCTTGTGTGCCTTTGGTGACCTTGACCACCACAGGCAGCCCTCCGACCGCTTCGATGGCGTGGTCAACGTCCCTCACGTCCCTCACGTTCATGGTGCGAGGAATTGGGATGCGGTTCCGGGCCAGAATCTGGCTTGCACGGAGTTTGTCCCTGCTTTGCAGGATGCCCGCAGCACTGTTTGAGGACCAGACGCCCAGTTGATCCAAGTGGCGCAGCAACGCCGTACCGTGTCCGGTGATGGAATGCCCAATGCGAGGGATGACCGCTTCGTGCTCGAACGGCTCGCCGTTCACGAGGACCTCAACACGCCCCTCGTCGACAAACATCGAGCACGTCAACGGGTCGATGATCGCCACATCAAGGCCACGCTCACGGGCTTCCTCCACCAAACGGCGGGTGCTGTAGAGGCGAGGGCCCCTGGACAGCACGGCGAGGCGGAGGTCCATGCGGCCGGGCGGCACACGCTCCCTTTTCACCCCATCGTTCACAAATCAACATCCTCGGCCGAGGCTTTCAAGTGGTCGGCGAATCAGCAACATGGTATGGACGATGTTGAACACGCCGACGCTTCCGAGACCCTAGAATCGGTCCCTTCTGAAGTGCTGGTCGATGAAGACAGGGACGACATCTTGGAAGAGATGAGCCTTGAGCAACGCGAAGAGGCGCTCCAGCGGTCACGCTGGAACGTCTTCATGTTCCTTGGTATCGCCGTGATTTTGTTTGGGTTCGCCCTCTTCCCAATGCCCTTCTCTGCCGATTACCAAGCATCCCTTGGCGGCGCACAGGCCACCAAGGACGTAGGGCTCATCTGGGGTATGCCCATTCCCGGTGACGACATCACCGACGTCCCCGTTCGCGTGGACATCGCCATCGATCAACCGCCGCCCACACACTCTGAGTTGGTTGCGTTCATGATTCAAACTCCTGATTGCACGGACACAGCATCCTTGTCGGACGGTCAAGTGCAGGCTGAAAACGGGAGTTCAGACCACGGTTTTGCCACAACAATGGGCCGTGTGACGGGCGGCTCTGAGGAACAGTTCCGATTCCGTCTCGACCCCGGACAATACTGCCTCATCGTCAAATTCCGTGACATCGATGGCCTGAACGCCGATTCGGCGGGGACAGGGACCATCGAGATCGACGGTCGGGTGTGGCCGAACCAAGCCATTGCAGGCTTGTTTGGCGTGGTGGCCATCGTCTTGGCTGCGCTCTCATTTGTTGGTGCTCAGCGCCACGGAAACGAGGTCAAGGCGATGAAACAGCCCAAAGAGGACTCTGTTGAGTCCACGGTGCTCGCCGCCGCTGGCCCCTCCGGTCCACCGGCCGCAGGGCCCAGCGGCCCTCCTTCTGCTGGTCCGAGCGGCCCGCCAAAGGCGACTGAGGCTCCCACTGAGGCACCTTCTGAGGAGACGGGCCCGACGGTGCTGCAACACGACGAGGATGGAACGACGTGGCTGGACGCAGGCAACGGTTACGTCCATCGGCGCATGCCAGACGGTGATTTCGATCAGACGATTTTCGTTCCAAATCCAGATGGCGAAGGCTTTGTTCCTCACGAAGCATGACGTGTGCGTGAGGTCAAAGCATGAGCGGCGTGGACGTGTACGTCGCGGTCGCTCTTGGCGTAGGATTGGCCGCTGCAAGCGGTTTTCGCGTGTTCATCCCCCCGTTCCTCTACGGTCTTGCCACACGTTTTGACCTCAATCCTGCAGCCTTTGCAGGTTCGGACATGCAAGCATGGATGGCTTCTGACGTGGGGTTGACCGTCCTCGGAGCAGCGGTGTTGTGCGAACTCTTGGCCTACTACATCCCATGGCTGGACAACCTGCTTGACACCATCGCGTCCCCTGCAGCGGTCTTGGGTGGGGTGGTGCTGATGTCGTCCTCGCTTGGAGAATTGGATCCTGTGCTGCGGTGGGCCACGAGCATCATCGTCGGGGGCACCACCAGCGGCACCGTTCAGGTCACCACCGTGGGGGTACGTGCCCTTTCGACGGCGTCCACCGGTGGCCTTGGAAACCCAATCGTGTCCACCGTCGAAGCAGGGGCTTGCTTGGTCTGCACCGTGCTGGCCCTGTTGCTGCCCCTGCTCGCCATGGCTTTGGTCGTCGCAGGGCTGGTCGTTGGCGGCCGTTGGTTGGTGCGTCGTCGAGCGCAAAAGGGGACGGATGGTGCTGCTTTGGTGCCCATCAACCCTCAGGCTTGAAAACGGTCAACTGCGAGAAGTCCAATGGAGGGCGGTGAGCGTTGACGGATGCATCCCGCCTGACGGTCGCCAAACTCAAGGCGCTGTGTGTGCTTCACGACCTGCCAACGGGTGGACGGAAAGCAGACTTGGTTGAGCGCCTCTTGGCGGCTGGCCTTGACCGCACCACCCTCGGTCTTTCTGAGGCTAAACCCCCAGAAGCGGGCGATGAAGAAGTCATCTCACTCGAACCGGAACCAGAACCCGTCGCCGCGGAGGTGGAAGAGGTTTCATTGGAAGCGGACGTGCCCCTGCCTTCCGCCCGAGAGGACGAGGTGTTGGAAGCTGAGGTGCTGGAAGCCGAGATGCTCGACACAGAGGAAGAAGACCGGCTTGAACCCCCTCCTGTCGTGCCGCTCCCCGGGTCCAAACCCTCGGGGCCCACCACGCTGCTTGACATGGTCAAAACGCCAAAAGCTGCGGCCGTCGTTCTTGTGCTTCTGCTGGTCGGGGCCGGTGGCTGGTATTGGGTCGGCCAACAGCTTCAGCCGGTCACCGTTGATGCGCTTCGCTACGGTGACCAAATGGGCTTCATCCTCGTGGACGGGGAACTGACCGCAACCGAGGGCTTTGTTGAACCCGTGATCGAACAATTGGACATCGAAGACGACATCTGTCGGCTGGAGGTCTCATTTTCTGGCACTGGCGACGTGGCGGTGCACCAGGGCACCATGCTCGACATTCCTTCGCAGGGCTCGGATGACCGTCTTCTCGGGACCGTGAGCGTGCGAGGAGCCCACGGTGCGGAGTGGTTGGCCGTGCAACAGGAAGCCACCTATGACCTCGATGAATTGGTCGTGAAGCGACATTTGCGCTCCATCGTTCCGGGCTCCAGCGATTGTTCCAGCAGTTCGGCTTCTGCCAGCGGCGCGGCTGAGCTCACATTGACCTCATGGACCGAAATTGGAGACCGTGTGAACCTCCGAACGAACGCAGATTGGGAGATTGACCTTGAGGGCGTGGTTCGTGGTTCAACCACCACCTACGGCGTCGGGGGCCTGCTTGGCTCCTTCGAAGTCTTCGCACCGGGCATCGCCATGTTGTCACAGCCTGTGGAATTGCAGTCCCTTGTGGGCACGGTACCGATCGAGAAAGGTGCGACAGGCACGGGTCTTGGTTGGGATTGGTCCGTGATTGGCGCCGAAGATTTTGCCGGGAAACGCATGTGGCGCATCGTGGCGACTCAACCGGATTTGAGCACCTATTGTTTGGGAAGCGCGACCCTTTCGATGTGGGTCGAGGCCGACAACCCTTGGGCCAGCCGGCAAACGGTTGACGTGCGGTTGTCCGCCGACAACACAGGCCAACAGGATTGCTCAACCCTCTCGAAACAGCTCGGAGATGCGGTCCTTCCCGACGGAGAATTCCGACTGACCCATACCTTCGAGCGCACCTCGCTCAGCAGGGGCGACGACCGCTTGGACCTCGGCACGACCTATGTTGGTCGTCCAAGCCCAAGCGAACTCGGGGCACCGGAGGAGTCCTTGGTGACCTGGACGCGCAACGCCAGCCACGTCCCTGACGGGGCGCCGGCCGCCACCACCACCTTGGAGGACGCCGTCGCATGCTTGCGCTCTGTGGGCTCGTCTGCATCGGGTGCAAATGCTGCACTGGACAACGAGGGTTACATTTGGCGCTCCGTGGGCGATTCGGGTGGAGAAGTGGACGCTTGGAACCTCTCTTGGGTCGGTACGGACGATGCTCACGGCTGGGTCCGCGTGGACGTCGGTGCCGGTGAGAACGGAGGTTGTACCTTCGTGAGCAAAGAATCGCAAGACCTCGGCATTGTGTGGAACCGTGATTCGGCACCGGCCGTGTTGACGATGGAGGAGGTCGAAGGCATGCTGATTGCCGAGGGGCGCTTCCCAGAATTCGTTGGGGCCAGTGGGCTGTTTGGGGCCAGCGGCGATCACAACGAAGGGCTACGACGGGGCGTGCTGGTGGCGGTCCCTGACGACGGATTGACGGGGCTGATCAGCGAATTGGTCGACGGAGACGCTGGAGCCACCACCTACGATTTCGTTCGGACTTGGGAAGCACAAGGATGGGAATCGACGCTGAGCGTGGCCGTTGACGCCAGCAGCGGCAGGGTGTTGGCGACCTCACTCGTCGAGCGGCCGGCGTGAGCCGTTGAGCCTCCGAACCCTGTTTGAAGCGGCGAGTTGGCCGTCACCTCCAAAGCCTCCGCGTCGCGCATGGTCCATCGATGGGAGAGCGCGGTCGTCAGGTGACCGTTGGCGAGGCAGAGTTTGAGGAGCTTCCTCAGGCCGCCCCTGCTGCCAGCACGGCCGACGAAATTGGGCCTGCGAAAATCCGCGCGCCGCTCGAGTTGCCGCCCATGCAACCCTCCACCCAAGGTCTGGCACGCGTCGTCGCGGTAACCAACCAGAAGGGAGGGGTTGGAAAAACCACGACCGTGATCAACCTCGCCGCGAGTTTGGCGGCTTCAGGTCAGCGTGTGCTCGTGGTCGATCTGGATGCGCAAGGCAACTGTGCCACGGGCTTAGGCATCGACAAGTCGAGGGTTGACCTGACGACACGTGACCTCCTCCTCACGCCTGAACGGGCGGCTGAATGCAGGTATGCCACCCGAATCCCAACCCTCCATGTCGTGGTTGGCGACCGGAGGCTTGTGTCGGTAGAGGACGCGATTTTGTCGGATCTCGGACGCGAATCACGCTTGGCAGAGGGGCTTGCACCCTTGCTGCCGCATTATGACCTGGTGCTCATCGATACGCCTCCCAACCTTGGTGTGCTGGCCATCAACGCCCTCTGTGCAGCCGATGGCGTGGTCGTGCCTGTGCAAACCGAATACTTCGCACTTGAAGGACTGGCCATGCTGCTGTCAACGGTTGAACAAGTGCGCCGTCGCTTGAATCCCGGGCTCGGCATCGACGGTGTGCTGATGACGATGCACGCGCCGACCCTCTTGAATCAGCAGGTGGCCAGTTTGTTGCGGGAACATTTGGGAGACGTGGTCGTTGAACCCCCCATCCGCCGGAACATCCGTTTGGCCGAAGCGACGAGCCGTGGCGAACCCATTCACGTCCACGCGCCCAATTCTAACGGCGGACAGGACCACCAAGCGGTGTCGAACGCCCTCGCCTCCCGGTGGGGCTTGGTCCGGGGGCGCGGAGCATGAGCGAGCGTGGCTTGGGGCGTGGTCTCGATCACTTGATCGAACAAAACGCCACCGAACTTGGCTTCCTCGACGCTTACGGGCCCACTCCAGAAGAGGCCCTTGGTGAGATCTTCGATGCGGCATGCCATGCCCTCAACGCGCTCAATGGAACACGGACCGAGGATGCGTACGAAACAGAAACCCTCCTGCTCCAAAGGGAGGCCGATGGGACACGGCTCACATGGCGTGGCCAGCATTTGCCGCTGGTGGCCAGTGATTTGCGGCTGCCCGGTATGCGCGAAGGCATGCTTTCAGACGCTCGGGACATGGCCGAGGTGACCTTCGTGGATTGGACGCTGGACGTTCGTCGCTGCTTGGAGCGGGTCGTCGAACACCACTCAGGGCCGCCGTGAGCGCCCACCGACGGTGGCCGCAGCCACGGTCAAGGCAACAAGGCTGAGTGCAAACCCTGCTCCGGGGCTCTCTTCCTCCTCGACGCAGCCGTCAGCGGTGGACGAGGGACCGCCCCAGCTGCCGTCGTTGAAGTAGCAGCTCGACCACGTCTTGTACCAGTCACCGAAGGGATGGTACTCGTCATCTCCGTCGGTGTAGGAGACCTTTGCCCGCCAGTTGACGTAACTGTGGTCCTCGGGAGGCGTCACCGAGATCGTGTAGGTTGAGCCATCATCAGACACGGTCGCCTCCTGTGCAACAGGGGGATCACACACGCCGTCGTTGGTGCAAATCTGCGTCGTGAGTTCCATCGTCGTGCCGTTGTCGACCGCAGCTTGGTCAAGGGTCACGGTCAAGGTCCATGTTTTGCCATCCACGGAAGGGGAGGTCGCTTGGTAGGCTGAGAACGGCGTTTCAGCCATGTCTGGGCCTGCATCCTGCCCCCCTGTTCCACCTGCCGTGGCCATGCCGACCATCATCAGCATCAGGGCGACCAAGAGCACGTTGCGCATGGGCATACAGATGTGGCGTTCCTATATGGCGCTGTGGGCCAGAGGCTCACTCCATGTCCCACAGTTCGTCGCCGACCCAATGGATGGTCTTCACCGCCTTGCCTCCGGCGGCGTTCACCATGCCCTTCCCGGAGTCGAGCGCCCACCCTAACGCCAGAGGTCGTTGGTGGACCTCGTCGCGGATCCACACCAAATCTCCCGCTTCAATGGCTTCGTCAGCACCTGAAATGCCAGCGGCCATGCAATCCGCCCCGTTCATCAGGAAACGGATGGCCCCGTGGTCCACTTCCACCCAGTGCCCCGCTTCGGCATGCTCCATCAACCCACGCAGGGTCAAGGCCGCGACGCGGTGACCGTCGGGGTGTTCAACTTCCACGGCTTTCGGTGTTTTTTCCACGAAGACGAGGTTCCAAGGGCCAAATTCTGCGGCTTCGAGGAAGGCGCCGTCCACCTGCAAATCGATGCCCAACGCCTCCTCGAGGTCGTTCAGCAAAGGAGCGATGGCTTTGCGTCGAATCGGGCGTCGTTTCCGGATGCTCCAATCCTTGACCATGATGTCGGCTTTTTGTGGAGCGCTATGACCGTTGCCGTGCGAGGGTCCAAGAATCGCTGCCATGTGGGTCCTTCATGGCCATGTGGTGCGCGATTCGGACCTACGCAGCACACGCGGACGAACTTGGCAACCCTCGACAGACGACGCCGATTTTCTTCACCAAACCCGACGCATGCCTGTCCACCGAGGACACCATTGACGTCAGCGGGCATGATGGGGAAATCCATCACGAAGTGGAACTTGTGCTTCGTCTCGATCACGCAGGAGCCGTGTCTCACGTTGCTGTGGGCTTGGACCTGACCGACCGTGCTGCACAGCGGGAGTCCCGACCTGAAGGCTTGCCGTGGGCGCGAGGGAAAGCTTTCCGTGGCGCGGCACGGGTTGGCGCGTTCGCTCCATGGAATCAGGATTCGGCCGTGCTGACCTCCTCAGGCCTTCACCTTGAGTTGCGCATCGATGGCGATGTCCGCCAGTCCTCGCCGGTTGAAGCGATGTCCATTCCTCCGTCCCAGTTGTTGGCCGATCTGCAGGCGTGGGCGCCGCTGACCGACGGAGATATGGTGTTCACAGGAACGCCCCCCGGCGTCGGTCCTTTGCGTCCGGGTCAGGCCCTTGAGGCCGTGTTGCGAGATGCAAACCATGCCGTCCTGTCGCGTTTGGACCTCCGGTGTGTTTGAGGGAGGCCTTCATATACGCCGTGTCGGTCGGCAGCCTGCGAGGTGAACCTTTCATGGCGCAGTGGCACGGCATTTCTCGACGCAAGACCAGCGGCGGTCGCCGTGTTCAAGCCCGCGGCAAGCGCAAGACGGAAATCTCCAGCGAGAAGCAATTCGCCCTCGTCGGAGAACCCAAGCGCAAGATCTACCGCAAGGCCGGTGGCAACACCATGGTTCGCGTGATGGCCGAAAACCGCGTCGCGATCGCTGACCCTGCGAAGGGCACCACCCAGATGGGCACCATCATGAGCGTCGTCGAAAACGAATCCGACCCCAACTACGTGCGTCGGAACATCCTCGTCAAGGGCGCCATCATCGAGACCGACAAGGGTCGCGTGCGCATCACCTCCCGACCCGGCAAGGACGGGGTCATCAACGGCGTGCTCGTCGAGTGAGGTCCCTGAACCGGGTCCAAACGGACCTGAACCACAGGAGCATGAGGCGGACACATGGACCATGATCCTGACCGCTTGACCTTGTGGCCGTCGTACTTCGACGTCCGCCGTTCGCGCCGTTCCGGCCGCCGCGTGGCGAAGGACGCCGCCGTCAAGAAACCCGATTTGGAAGGCCTTTACACGGCTGCGCGTGCGGTCGGGCTTCGAAAAATCAAGCGGGAGGCCAATGCCGCTCGGCCAAGCGACCCCCATGCGCGTGAAGGGCGCCTCATCGTGAGCCGTTCTGGCGCGGAGGCCGATGCCGGAGCGTCCTCGAAGGAGGAAATCATGCAGTTGATCGGCACCACCTGGCGGGAGCAGCGCAAGAAAGAGCACGAGCGCGCAGCAGCACCTGTGGCCACCCGGACCCAAGGCGGCAATCGGCCTGCTGGGCAAGGAAAATCACGAGGAAACAACTCCCGCCGCCGCTCGTTCAAGCGTTGACGGACAGACTCCTGAGGCCCTGATGGAATGGGAACGGCTTTGAATCACGGTGTGCGCCACCACACCATGGCAGGTAACGGAAACGACTCCATCAACGTCGTCAACACCCTCTTCCTCGTGTTGACGCCCATCGCTTCCCTTGTCGGATTGTGGTGGCACGCCACGCAATTTGGTGTGACGTGGGTTGAGCCCCTTCTGTTCGTCATCTGGTACTTTGCCTGTGGACTGAGCATCACCGTGGGCTACCACCGCTTGTTCAGCCACCGCAGCCACGAGGCATCGTGGCCCCTGCGTCTCTTCTACGCGCTCTTTGGCGCGGGTGCCTTCGAAAACAGCGCCTTGAACTGGTGCGCAGACCACCGCATCCACCACCGTCACACCGACAAGCCAGAGGACCCTTACTCCGCCACCCGCGGCTTTTGGTGGTCGCACATCTTGTGGGTGATGATCGACGAAGGGGGGGAGCGCGTCCATGATCTCTCACAGGTCAAGGACTTGCAGGAAGATCCCATCTTGCGTTTCCAGCACCGCTTCTACCTCATCCTCGCCGTCGGCGTGGGGATGTTCCTCCCTGCCCTCATCGGCGGCCTGATCAGCGGCGTGCCTGGCGCGGTCGGCGGTTTCGTGTGGGCCGGTCTGGCCCGCACGGTGTTCACGCACCACGGGACCTTCCTCATCAACTCGGCCGCCCACATCTGGGGCACGCAACCCTACGGCGACGCCAACAGCAGCAAGGATTCGCCCATCCTCGCTTTCCTGACCTTTGGAGAGGGTTACCACAACTTCCACCACACCTTCCAGGCCGACTACCGCAACGGTCACCGATGGTACCACTTCGACCCTTCGAAGTGGTGGATCAAGGCCTTCTCCTTGGTCGGCCTGAAGCAGGGCCTGAAATCCACGCCAGACTGGCACATCGAGGACAAGCGCCGCCAAGCGAGCTTTGAATCCGCAGCCATCGCAGCAGCGTCCGATGACGGCCGTGACTTGACCGGGCTCCAAGAGCGCATGACCACCGCACGCTCCAACTTCAAGACGCAGAGCCGTGCGCTGGACAAGTTGCTCGCCGAGCGCCGTGCCGCTCGCAAGGAACGACAGGCTGCGCGTCGACAGGAGATTGAGGATGCGATCGTGAAGCTCCGAGAGGACATCACGGCCATTCGCGCAGAATTCGCTCAAATCATGAACGATTTGACCTCGGCCAAACCGATGCTTGCCTGATCTCAGCCGAGGTCAGGCACTTCGTGGAGCCATCCGAATTGATCCTCTTCCCGCTCGGCCTGAAGCCCCGTCAGGTGGGCATAGAGGTCCAGGGTCACAGGACCAGGCTTCCCGTCTCCGTAGGTCACGGTCCGTTCGCCGTGCGTGATGGACCCAATCGGTGAGATGACGGCGGCGGTTCCACAACAGAAGGCTTCGTCGGCTTCCATGGCCGCCTCGGCCGTCACCCGCTCTTCACGGACCTCAAGTCCACGGTGACGTGCGAGTTCGATGATCGATGCGCGGGTGATGCCCGGTAGGATGGTGCCCGTCAAGGAGGGCGTGCTCAAGACGCCGTCCTTCACGCAGAAAAAGTTCGCAGCACCCACCTCTTCGATGCAGGTGTGTGTTTCGGCGTCGAGGTAGATGACTTCGGCATACCCCGCCGCCTTGGCCGCATAGGAGGGCATCATGCCAGGCGCGTAATTTCCGATGGCCTTCACGCCACCTGAGCCGCCCGGTGCGGCACGATGGTGGTCGTCGGAGATGACCAGAGAAATCGCGTTCATGCCTCCTTTGAAGTACGGTCCAACCGGGGTGCAGTAGATCATGAACGTGAACGACGGAGCAGGCGCGACCCCCAACACTGGGCCGGAGCCAAAGAGAATGGGCCGCACGTAGAGCGCGCCTCGTCCACACGGCGGGACCCAACCTCGGTTGGCGTGCACGACCTGTTCGATGGCGTCCACGAAAATGGACTCTGGAACAGGCGGCATGCGGAGCCGGTCGGCACCGGCTTGCATGCGACGCGCGTTTTCTTCGGGGCGGAAGAACACGATGCGATCTGCTTCGGTGCGGTACGCCTTCATGCCCTCGAAGAGGCCTTGGCCGTAGTTGAGCACGCCCGCCGCGGGGGAGATCGAGAATTCGGCGTACGGCGTAAGGGCGCCCGGCATCCAAGGCTCGCCTGCGTTGACTTCGGCCACGTACATCCAATCGGTTGGGGTCAGCGAGAAGGTCAATGCGTCCCAGTCAATGTCCTTCATTCCACGCCCTCCATGGTCCCGGTTGTTCCTCACCTGAGCGCGGTATCAAGACTTTGCGCGTCGTCCCGTCGGCCTTGGATGGTCGGTGCGAAGGGCTGAAGGAGGCCAAAGCGGAGGCCCACACGATGGCCTCCAACCGATGGGAAGGCCGCATCGGCGTGGTCAGTTCCCGCTACAGGTCCATTGGAGAAGGGGCCGAAGGCGTCACCGTGGTGGAGCTCTTCGGCCGCGCCGCCAGTGGAGAAAGCGTGTGCGTGCTGGTGCACGGTCTTCGTCCGCACATCGAGGTCGCGCCCATCGGACGATGGTCGAGCGGGCTGGATCTTCCCGAAGCACTGGTCGACGCTGCGGCCCGGCTCAAGGCCCGCGATCAGGTTCGGGCGGTGACTGGCCCAGAACTTCGCTGGACCGACCTCGGTTGGAAACCGGTGTGGCGTGTTGAGGTGCACCAGCCCTTCATGGTGCCAGAACTTCGCCGGTCCTTGGAAGGCGCATGGTCCCTCTTCGCAGCCGACATTCCGTTCACGAACCGCCTTCTTCTGGAAGCCGACTTGGGCATGCACGTTGCGGTGACCGGGGACGTCGTGGCTTTGCGCTCAGACGGTGAAGACGCCGAAACCGCGGTCCGCACCGCCGGCGGTGGCGGTGTGTATGCCGTGGACCTGACCCTTCGCTGCAACCTTGAGGACCTTCAGCCCACAGAGGCCTTCCCGGTCCCCTTCCGGATGTTGTCTTTTGACCTGGAGACCAGCATCGCTGACAACAGCATCCTTTGTGCAGCCGCCGTGATGGAAGACCTGGGCACTGGAGAGCGTACCGTGCACACGTGGCGTGACGATGAGTCTGCTTTGTTGGAAGGGATGACACAACTCATCATCGAGCGCGACCCTGACATCATCACAGGGTACAACATCGACAACTTCGATTTGCCCCGCATCGCCGAACGTGTGGAAGCCCTCGGCGGTCGCAAGAACACAGAGCGACGCTTGGCGATGTTCGGATGGGGCCGAACCCCTCAGGATGCTTCGGACCTCAGAAGGCAACGTGATTCCGTCGTCCCTAAGCGCGCCAGCACCCGTGCGTGGACCCTCGGCGGCCGCTGTGTGATGGACGCTTGGTGGCAAGCGCGGATGGCCTTGCGTCCGCAGCGAGAGACCTTGGCCTTCGTCAGCGCCTTGCTGTTTCCAGAGGACGCGGAACGGCAGAAGATGGACGTGGACGCCTCACGCATGGACGAGGAATGGGCGGCTCGACCCGACGTGGTGCTCGAGTATTGCCGCCGCGATGCAGAACTGCCGCTCGACATTTTGCAAGCCCTGCAGATCGTGCGCAGAAAGGAAGCCGTGGCCGCCGTGGCCAAGGTGCCCTTCGAAACCGCCAGCAACGGAAGCACCAGCCAACTCATCGATTCCCTTGTGATTCGCCGCGCGGACCGGACCGCCATCGCCGTGCCCATGACTGGAAGTGCGGAGCCCAAGGAAGGTCAGATCACGGGAGGATACGTCCACGACGTGGAAGCGGGTTTGCACCCGTGGATTGCCGTGTTGGACTTCAAGAGCATGTATCCAAGCATCATGATCGGGCACAACATTTGCTACACCACGCGTGTGGACCCCGCTCATCCCGAGCAACCGTCGGACGGTGACGAAGTCCATACCGCCCCGACCGGTGTGCGCTTTTGGAGCGACGGTCACAGGACAGGCCTTGTCCCCTACCTGCTTCGAGACTTGATGGCTCAGCGCGACCGGCACAAACAGGGCATGCGGGATGCGGGCGATGAGGCGGAGCGGGCTTTTCACGACGCCATGCAGTACGCGGTGAAGATCCTGATGAACTCCTTCTACGGGGTCTTTGCCTCAGGGTTCTATCGCTTCACGCACCGTGATTTGGGTTCGTCCATTACCGCATGGGCCAGGCACAACATCAAGGCCGTCATCGCCGATTTGGAGGCGCAAGGGCACCCGGTGGTCTACTCGGACACGGACTCCATCTTCGTCAAGTCCCCCATCGAGGGTGACGTGCCCGGTGCGATCCCAGCGCAGGCGAGAACTGCAGCAGAGGATGGCGATGCCGAGGCCCAAGCCACCGTCGGGCGGTGGGAAGCCGCCAAGGACGCGATGGTGGCCTTTGGCCTCGATTTGGCCGAACGCTACAGCCGCGATGCGGCCGTTCTGGAATTCGAGAAAGGCCTCTCCGTGTTCTTCTCTCACGGGGCCAAAAAGAGGTATGTCGGACAAGTGGTTTGGCCGAATGAGGACATGCTCATTCGCGGTTATGAGACGCAACGAACCGATTCGTTCGCCTTCCTGGTGGAAAGCATGCACACGGTCATGGAACACGCCTTGGCCGACGAGGGCGAAGCCTTGGTCGCCTACGCGTTGGAACAGGTGATGGCGCTCAAAACCCAGCAGGTCGAAGCCGATCGCCTCATTCTTGCCAAATCATGCAAAGGGAAGGTGCGCCGCGATGGAACCGTGGACTTTGCTTCAGCCTATGCCAATCCGGACAGCATGGCGCAGGTCCGTGCGGCTAAGCAGCGCATCGAATTGGGCCTTCCTTTCACCTCGGGGATGAAGGTCTCCTTCGTGGTCACCGACGCCAGCCAGCGCCCGATGCAAGTGGGAGCATGGCTCGAAGAACAGGACGACGGTGGCGTTGAGGGCTACGATGGACGCTTCTACGCCGAACGCCTTGCAGCAGCCCTTGGTCGCATCACGGAGGCTTTTGGATGGACGGCTCAAGACCTGATGCGCGGCAGCCGACAAACGTCCCTCTTCTCCTTTTGATGCCGCAACGGAGCATAGGGTTCTTGGGGACGCGATGGACACCTTTCCTCATGGGACGATGGCCGGTGGCTGCGAGCCTCATGCTGTTGATGGTGGCCTCGAGTTTGGCCGGATGCGTGACCGAAGGCGGAGATGACACCGGCTTAGACGCCGTGTTCACCCTGTCTCCGGCCAACAACATCCGGGTGGGCGATACCGTGGCCTTCGACGCTTCTGGCTCCTTGCCGAACGATGGTTCCCTAAGTTACCGTTGGGATTTCGATGGAAACGGCACCGTGGACGCGACCGGCCGAACGGCCGAGTGGACCTTTGGGGTCGCGGGCAGTTTCACGGTGGTGCTGACCATCTCTGATGGCGTTCGTTCCGCGGAAGCGAGCCGTACGGTGGACGTGGTTGAAGCTTCAGCCGAGGCACCCACCGCGACCATCGGCCTGGATGCATCCTCTGAATTCGACTGCTTGGGCGAGGACGTTTCGGCCAGCTCCTACATCCTGATTTGGATCTGCGAAGACGACAAGGAAACCTCAGACCGTCGCATTTCTGCCACCACCACGGTGGCCCTCGACGCGAGCGATTCCGAGGCGGCCACCTCCGACGATTACATCACGGAATGGACGTGGGACCTTGCGCCGTCGGAAGACGACGACGGTGACGGCGACGCCGAGAACGATGCCGACCTTACGGGTGAGACGGTGGATTGGACCTCTGTGGCGCCAGGCGAGTATGAAGTGGTCCTCACGGTCAAGAGCAGCAAGGGCTTGACGAGCACGGACGAGGTCAAGGTGCACGTGAACTACGCCGGAACGTGGACCGACTTTGAGATGGGGGGCAACAGCTCCTCCGGACCGGCACAACTGGACTTCGACGTGACGGTGGTCTACGACCGCGACAGCGGCAACACCATCCGCAAAGCCATCGCTGAATTGACCTACCCCAAGCAAGACGACGACTGGGTCGTCGGCGGCGGGCAGCAGCAGAACAACAACCGCCTGGAGATTTACGTGCTTGACGAGGACAACGACGAAGTGGTGAACTCCTCGGAAATCGGCGACGATCAGCGTGAAGACGGGGAATGCGACAGCGACGATTACTGCCTGAGCCTGCCCCTGTCCTCCTACCTCATGACCGATACCACGCATGGAGACGGCGAGTGGACCATGCGCATTCACAACGACCGCTGGAACGACATCAAGGTCAACCAATTCCGCATCGTCTTGGAGTACAAGTGAAGCCAAATTCCCGCGCAAGGCTTCGACCGAGGGCAGCGTGGAGTTCAAATAGGGGAGTTCAGTCGGCGAGTCGCACAGGAGTGTATTACCATGGCATCGCAGTGGGAAGACAAGAGCAAGCCACACCGTAACATCGTTTTCGTCGGTCACGTTGACCACGGAAAGTCGACGACCGTCGGTCGTCTCCTTCTTGACTCCGGTCACATCGAAGGACACGTCATCGAGAAGAACGAGAAGCTCGCCGCCGAGCAAGGAAAGGCCGGTTTCGGTCTCGCCTACGTGATGGACGGGCTCAAGGAAGAGCGCGAGCGTGGAATCACCATCGACGTCGCCCACAAGGAGTTCTTCACCCCCAAGTACTACTGGACCGTCATCGACGCTCCAGGTCACCGTGACTTCGTGAAGAACATGATCACCGGTGCCTCTCAGGCCGACACCGCGGTGCTTCTCTGCGCCGCGAACGACGGTGTGAACGCCCAGACCAAGGAACACGCCTTCCTGGCCCGTGTGCTCGGTGTGAAGGAACTCATCGTCCACGTCAACAAGATGGACATCTCCGGTGTCGACTGGGCCGAAGAGAAGTACAACGCCACCAAGACCGAGGTGTCCAACCTCCTCAAGATGGCTGGCTTCGGCGGTCAACTCGACCGGATCCCCTTCATCCCCGCGTCCAGCCTCAACGGCGACAACGTGTTTGAGAAGTCGGCCAACTGCCCCTGGTACAGCGGCCCCACCCTCTTCGAGGCCATCGACGCTGCCGCCATGCCCGACAAGCCTGTGGACAAGGCCCTCCGCCTGCCCATTCAGGACGTCTACAAGATCGGCGGCATCGGTACCGTGCCCGTCGGCAAGGTCGAGACCGGTGTGCTGAACGTCGGCAAGACCGTCGTGTTCAACCCCAGCCAGAAGTCGGCTGAGGTCAAGTCCATCGAGATGCACCACACCATGGTGCAGAAGGCTGAGCCCGGCGACAACGTCGGTTTCAACGTCCGTGGCCTCGCCGCCACCGACATCCGCCGTGGTGACGTGGCCGGCTACGCCGAGAGCGAGCCCACCTACGTCCGCCACGACGAGACCTTCGTCGGACAGATCCAGCTCATGGACATCCCCAAGGCGGTCTCCGTTGGTTACACCCCCGTGTTCCACGCCCACACCGCTCAGGTCGCTGTGCGCTTCCAGGAACTCCTCGAGAAGACGAACAAGGCCGGAAAGGAGGCCAACCCCTCCTTCCTGAAGACCGGTGACGCCTGCCTCATCCGCTTCCAGCCGACCAAGCCGATGGCGATTGAAGCCATGGAGACCTTCCCTGAGCTCTCCCGCTTCGCCATCCGTGACATGGGCAAGACCGTCGCTGCCGGCGTCTGCCTCAAGATCGAGAAGAAGTGAGCCTCAACGAGGCATGAACTGAGGAGGGTCGTCGATGGCTGCGGTCACCGTGATCAAGTTGACCGGTGAGAACCACCGAGACATCGATCAGGTGGCCCAGCAAATCAAGCTGATTTGCGACTCCGGTGGTGTCAAGCTCCGCGGTCCCATTCCGTTGCCCACACGCCGCTTGGTGGTGCCCGTTCGTCGAGCACCCGACGGTGAAGGCAGCGAGACCTACGACCACTTCGAGATGCGTGTGCACAAGCGCCTGCTTGAGATGGACATCACCTCGGGCAAGGACGAATCCGCGCTGCGCAACGTGGCTCGAATCGACATCCCCGACACGGTCAGCATCGAAATTTCGATGCGCAGCGTCAACTGAGCCCGGCTTTACCGCGCGCTTGCGACTCCACGTGTGGTGCAACCGCGCAGAGCGGTTCTCATCGCCTCTTGCGGTGAGCGTCAGGATGGCGTCACAGATTTGCAGCCTCGGCCACGCCTGAAGCGATCAAGATGTCCGCAACGTCGGGCGTCAGCATGTGCACATCGCCTGATGAAAGCACGATTTCCTCGCCACTGGGCCCAAGGATCGGGTCCTCCATCGATGCGAGGATGCGCACGCGAGAAAGCGGGGCTTCTTTGGGTTCAACGACCGGTACGGCTTCCTCTTCGAGGGGGGTCGATTCCGAGACGGGGGCTGGGGCCAGTTCCAACGCAGCCGAGTGTCGACCTTCCTTGGAGGGCTTCGGGGCAGGCTCCGGGTGGTCGAACAGGTAATCCTCCTCCGGCCAATCGTCCAACCGCTCTGAAAGGAGCTGTTCCTCTTCGTCCATGTGTCCGTCTCGGATGGACGGTGGCACAGGGTCTTCAAAGGCCAAAGCAGGGGGCGGGCTGCCCGTCAGACCCTTCGAGCCATCGGTGAACGCGTCGAGCTGGGTCGTGCCCCTGGGGGCGAGATCTGCAGCAGCAGGACGGGACGATGCGGCTTCTGCGGGGAGGCCGTTTTGCATCGAGGCCCAGTCCACGGCGCGTTTGAAGCGGTCCATTTGCTCCTTCATTGCGGTGTAAAATTCACGCTCAGCAGGGTCATGCCGGCTCCAATCCAAGGATGGAAGTTCGTTGGGTTGACTGGCCGGTGAGGGCGAGCGCAGCGATTGACTCGAAGCATGTTGCATCATCGCCACCAAGCGTCGTCGAGCCAATTCGCTGGCGACGCGACGGATGGTGGCTTGCCTCCGCTGAAGGTTCTGAACCCGGAGGTCAAACCCATGTTTCCTCACCGCCTCATGCAGTTCCAAATCAATGGACTGGAGGAGCCGGCTCACCGCATTCCAAAAGTCCGGACGCGGCAGTGGAATTGGAATTCGCCGGTTGATTTGTTGGCGATGTGTGGTCGTCAGTTGCTCTTCGACCTCTCGGGCAGCGGCCTCGTCGAGGGGACCTGCTGCACTCATCACCTGCTCGTCGTGACGAGACCACTTGAAACCTTCAATCCAAGCGGTGCACGCCAAGAACGAGCGTTCAAGTTCATCCGTGGTTGTCGTCCAACGGATGGAGGCCCTGCAGCAACGGCAACGTGCGTCCTTTGGGATGCTGCTGGTGCTGTTGCTTCCGCTTTTTCTTCCTGTGGCCTCAGCAGCGCTCGGACCCGTCCGAGAGGTGAGCAGCCCCACCGTGACCGTTGCTCCGCTGGGCGGTGGTGGCGGCATCACGTCGGCCAACGTGACCTCGCTCACCGTACCTGCCAACCACACCGTGATCGACGCCGGTCTCACGGTGGGTACGCTGTGGAGCGACGACGGGACGAATGGCACGCAATTTGCTCACGACGTGAGAACCGGTTTCTCCGGTGGACTGCACGATCGCACGGAAGGGTTGCTGAGGGGCGGACGCCTGACCCTTGCTTCACCGGCCTCGAACAACGACGTGGAAGATTTCGAAGACCCGGTGCTGACACCGGACGGTTGGTTGGCCATCGGAAGCGCCGACCGTGCTTGGTCCACGGTGAACCTCTCCACCGTCTCGTTGAACACGTCCTTGGCCTCAAGCGCTTATCTCGGGCACCGTGCCCTTCTCCTCGGTGGGCCGAACGCGACGTTGGATTCGCAGATGGCGGGATGTTTCGTCAGTCCGCAGGTGGACGGCCCGCGCGTGGTTCGAAACATGACGGTGAGGTTCCGCTCTTCGGCCGACCTCGGGCCAAACGACGTGCGTTGGGTCGAATGGCGCAGCGAGGCCACCACCACGTGGTCTGCATTGACGCCATCGGGCGGATATCCACACCAGGTCAGCGGCAGCTTCCCGGCCGGTTTGGTCCCCAACCCCCAGGCGCTCAGCACCGCGTGGGTCGGTGACGAGGGTCAAGGATGGACCTTGCATGAGTTGCCGTTGGACGGCCACCTCGGCTCTGCAGAGGCGTGGTACCAACTTCGGTTTTGTTTCGCAACGACCAACGACACGGCCCCTCGAACCGGTTGGCTGCTCGACGGCCTCAGCGTTCACAACGAAGGGGATCCTGGTGGCGCGTGGTTCCATGGGAACCTCTCAGGGGCCTACGCACCTGATGCCGACGGGTGGGTGGTGCTGGACACCGACCTCTCCGGCCTGTCGTCCCCGACCGAACTGGCCTTCCGAGCGCATTGGGACATGGAAGGCGGGTGGCAGGACAGCATGACCACCCTGCTGAGCCTCGATCACGGGGCCTCCTGGACCTTGTTGTCCCAAGCCCCAGGCCTTCCCGGGAACGGTGTGCTCTGGCAGGGCGGCTGGCTCACGCAAGAATCAGGCGAGTGGGTGGACATCGAGTACAGCCTTCCTCCGGGGGTGTTCACGTCCCCGAATGCGTCTTCTGCCCAACTGGCGTTTCGGGTCATCACCGACGCCAACGTGGGCTATGGAAATGCGGGGGTGGACGGCTGGGAAGGCATCGCCATCGACGACTTGCGGGCCGTGACCTACGGCGGGCCCGGCAACACCACGGTACGCATGCTGGACAACTTCACGACCTCGCCGGTGCTCGGCCAAGGGGTCAACCTCAGCCAAAGCAACAGCACCAACGAGTGGGTGTGGACACAAGCCATCGGAGCCAACGGTCCAACGTGGTGGAACGCCTCCTTTGAATCGGGCAGGATGGTGCCACGAGGATGGTCGATCGCCCTCGAGCGTGGCCAAGGATGGGACGTGGGCATTCTCCCCAACGGGACGACGGCCGGGCCACGCGCATGGCCTTCCGGCCAACAGGGTGCTGGCATTGTGTTGACCGGAGACTATGCCGCAGAAAGCTTGGCCTATCTGACCTCTCCGAGTTACAGCCTTCCTGACAACAGCAGTGCACGCTTGTCCTTCCGCTCATGGGTGTGCACGGAAACGGATTGGGACGGAGGAGCGGTGCAGATTTCGGTGGACGACGGAGCCTCCTGGTGGTTCCCTCCCTACCACAGCCACACGCACCATACCCTGTCGAGGATGAATCCATACTCGCCCTTCTACGGCGAGGGCATCTACGACGGTTCAATTCACACCGGTGGTTGCCCAACACGTTCGCAGGCCTTCGATGCGGAAACCATCGACGTCAGCAACCTCTCCGGGCAAGAGGTACGGTTCAGGTACGTCTTCTTCTCGGACACCTGGGTGGAAAAAGACGGTTGGTACATCGACGACGCTGGGGTAGAAATCGACCTTTTCTTGGATGAAGGCACATGGACATCGCCGTCATTCAGCGCACCAAACCAAGCGATGTGGGGTCTGTTGGACGGTCATGCACGTCTTCCTCCGGGCACCAACCTCACGGTGGATTTGCTCCATCCGAACGGTTCGATCGTGCCCGGATGGGCTGGGTTGACCTTGCCCACGCACGTGACCCTCTCGACCAGCGACGTCCCTGTCCTCAAAATGCGCGTCAACATGTCGACCACGTCGTCGTTGGCCACGCCCATCCTCGAGCGGCTCACGCTGGGCAGCGTGACCCACTTGGACGCAGCACATGTGGCCTCCAACGCACCAAGCGGCCTCGTGATTGGGCAAGACGGAACGATGCAAAACGTGGCCGCCCAAGCCCGGGTTCTCACCTTCCCTGCTTGGCCCGCCTGCCCTCACCAGCAAGCCACGGTCCATGTCGTCGGTCAAGGCGCTCGGCCGGTCGCGCCCAGTGCAGCAATCACCTCGCTTGGCAACGCTTCTGGTGTGGAGACGTTCAGCGTGGAATGGACCGCGTTGAGGCTTCAATCCAACCTTGGCGTGGAATTGCCACCGGCGACCAGCCTCGAAGAAGCGCGCGCAGAGGTCACCTGCTTGCATTCAGCTTCTGGAGTCCGGGTCGGTCTGGATGCACAAGCCTACGAGGTCTTTGACGTGGTCTCGTTGGGGTACGGCGATGTTCTCGGCTCATCGGATGCTTTGGCTTCGTTCGTCAACCTCAGCGACGGTGCCTTGCTCTGGGAGGAGAACAGCACCGTTTCAGGAGCAACGGTCGGTGCGAATCAGAGCGTGGAAGTCCAATGGTACGTCGAGGGAGGACCGTCGAGCACGACCTCTTCCGTACCGTTTGGTTTGGTGCTTGGCGTGGACGCCTCGGGCATGGCCCTGTCCCACCCTGCCGGGGCCAACACGCTCACCCACCTCAGCAACGGTGCCAATCAGGTTCACGTCTTGGGCACGGCCTCGTGCCAACGGCACGTGGACGCTCCGTCGCCCTACGGTCACCGGTGCAGCACGACGCTGCGCGCGTGGTCCTCGACGGCGTTGATCCCCCTTGAATTCACGGCGTTGAGCCCTGTGAACGACCGCCGCATCGCCTTGAACCTGGACGTTCTTGATGCTGCGTTGAACGAACGAAGGCAGAGCAGCACCGCTTCTGAACATCCCTTGGAAGTGTGGGTCGTCACCGATCACGGAGCCGTTGACGTCACGTTCGACCTCGCCTCAAGGGCGAGGTTGCACGACGCTTTCCTGAGCCTCCCGAGCACAACGTGGACTCCAGGGACCAGCATCACGGTCGTCACCGAGCACGAACGCACCGACGTTCGCGATGCGTCGGCCACCGTCCCCCCTATCGAATCGATCACGCTCGCCTTCGGTCCTTCTCCCTCCATGCCCCTTGGTGAGGTGATTGTTGATCGGTTGGACGAAGGTCTTGCCCGGTTCAGGCAACCTTCTGGAGCAGGTTTGGCCGCGCTTCAAGGCACCAGCACCGCCTCGTGCGACGCCCGTTCCTGTGAGGTGTCATGGACCTTCATCTCATCATGGTCCTTTGACGACGTGCCGCAATTGCACTGGTGGACGGCGGCCACGGATGCGGATGGACTGCAGACTGGGCCGGCGGTCCAATCCATGAACGTCCAAGGCAACGACGTGGAGAACGACCTCGAAGTGATTTCGTTGGAGGTTTTCGATGACCGAGGCCGAGCCCTGCACGATTGGACCAAACCGTTGTGGCCGTTCGAAGTCAGTGCAGATCGGAACTTGGAGGTCCGCGGTCAGCTCAGGGTGGAAGGCGTCCAAGGCATCCATCCAAGGGCTGGAGAAGCGTCCATCAGCCTTGAATTGCGGAACGGATCCTGGATGGACAGCGTTTTGGTCAACGTTCAGGACAATGGACGGTTCAACGGGACCCTCACCACGCCTTCTCCCGGCACCTTACCCAGCGGAGCACCACTGACCGTTGAGGCACGCATCATCCGGTTTGGTCCGGCGAACGCGCCATCGACCACAAGCCAGCAGCGAGGCAACTCTCCCGTGGTGGATCTGGTCTACGACGACGTCCTCCCACAGTTCGTTGGTCTCGACGTCCTTGACCCCGGTGGACGACAACCTGCCGATGGGCACGTGCTTCCGTCGGACTCGAACGTGGCCCTTGTGTTGAGCCTGAGCGACGATCAAGGCTTGGATGGGCCCGCCTATGTGTGGTCCTGGCTGGAATCGCGTGATGACGTGGACGACGACGGGGTCAGCGACCTCGAAGAATGGGTTCGGATGGTCGTTCCGCTGGCCGAAGGACGGAAGGAACAATCCCTCGATCTGCCCTTGATTCAATCCTCCGACATCGTCCCAAACGGGGCGGACCTCGGGCTTGCTCGCTTCGTGGTTGAGGCATACGATGTCGCGGGCCACGCCCTCCCAGGAGGAGGCGCGCTTGAGGGGCCATTTGCCGCAGAACTGCGGCTTGAGGCACGACGCCCCACCACCGTACCGACGTCTAGCCTGATGCTCGATACAGACCAAGGCCGTCTGTATCCCGGACATGTGCACACCTTCTCCACTGTGATTCAGGACGCCAACGGGCTGACCACGCTCGACGCCATCGAGGTGGCCTTGCTTGGCCAAAACGAGGATGCATGCCGGATTGTTTACGTTCCCAGAACTGGAGAAACCAAGCCCGATGTCGGCTGTTTCCTTGGTGCGCCTGAGGTCATGGTGCTTCCTCTGACGGGGGCCTCATGGCGGCTGGACATCGCCTTCAGGTTGCGTTGGGACATCGCCACGACCCACGCCGACGTGGACCACGTCCCCGCGCTGTTTGTGCGTGATGAGGGCCAAGACCTGGGTTTGGGATTCGGTCGCATCAGTGCGTTGACCTGGTGGACCAACGCCTCGGTTGATCTCCGCGTGGAGACCGTAAGCGACACAACCCCACCCTTCGGATCCTACGCGAATGGAGCCATCTATGCTCAGCGCGGTGATGTCATCAACGTCGGATTCCGCGTGGTCCATTCCAACTCAAACCATACCGCAGAGCGTCTGCCCGGCACCGTCGGTCTCGATTGGTTCGTCACCGATGGAGCCCGGACCGACAGCGGTTCAATGGACGTGCCGAACGATGGGGAACCTACGCTACGAATTTCATTGGACCCGTCCCTCTTTGTCCGGACCTCAGGCCATCTCGAGGCTTCGCTCTCGGGATGGTCGGAAGGTGAACGCACGCAGCGCGTCTCGGTTCACATCGACGAGCATGAACCGCGTTTGTTGGTCACCGCCATCCAATTCATGCAGGTGAACAGCACTTCGCTCGACGATGTTGCGCTGGAAGTGACCGTTCAAGACGTGGAACGTCCCGTGGAGGATGGGGTCGTGGCCCACTGGAGGATGCTCCGACAAGGCCGTGTGATGGAGGGTTCTTCGGGGTCGAGTCCTCTGACGCTTGATGCCTTGGCCGGAAGTTCCGCGGTCCATTCGGGCAGGGTCGATCTTCGGCCAGCGACCCTTGAGGTCATGGAAGGTGACGTGTGGCAGGTTTGGTTCACCGCAACGGATGCTGCGGGACGAACAGCGGTTGGCGAGGGAAGCCCCAGCGAGCCGGTCACCGTCACCATGCGCTGGATCGCCTACCAACCCGCACTTGTTTCCTTGGTGGCTGACCCCTTCCGCCCAACCCTTGGGGAGGTCGTGAACGTGGAATTCGAAGTGGCCAACGGCGGCGTTCTTCCTGGGGCCACTTCGGTCCGGTTGATCGACGACAAGGGCATGACGTTGGCTGAACAGGACGTTTCACTGGCGCCAGGAGAACGTCAACGCATCACGTGGAGCATAGAGGCATGGGCCATTGGCGACCTCGGACTTCGTCTTCAACTCGACAACGGAAGCGTGAGCGATGTTCCCGTGCCGTTGGCGGACGTCAGCGCCGCCAGCGAAGGCGTAAGCGGCAGCAACGTTGGATGGACGAGCCTTGGAGCACTCGCTCTGATCCTTGCCGTGGCCAGCCTTGTGTTGGTGCGCGTTCAGGGCAGATCCAGAACCCTCGGAAAGCCCGTGGTGGAGCTTGAAGATTCGGCCTTTGATGAGGAAGAATGAAATTCAGGCTCATGAGGCGGTGAATCATACGACGGAGTTCCCGAGCGGTCAAAGGGGGTGGACTCAAGATCCTCTGCTAAGGCTTCGCAGGTTCGAATCCTGCCTCCGTCACCACTCTCACTGCCCAATCATGCTCCAACCGTGCCGAATCTGACGCCAAAACGTGGCCATAGAGGCGATGTAACAACGAAAGTGCGGGGAGCAGGATTCGAACCTGCGAACCGTTGAGGACTGCGACCTGAACGCAGCGCCGTTGACCAAGCTGGGCGATCCCCGCGTGGTTCAAACGCCGTGCTGTTCGGTTATCAAGTCACCCCTCGATGCTTTTCTGAGCCAAAATCGCGTCCACCAACGGCGGGAAGGTGGCGCCATGAGGTTCGGCAGAGCAGACCGAAGCCACAGCTTGCAGTTCGGGGAAGGCGCCACCCACCGCGACCGACCAACCGACCAACTCGAACATGCTGAGATCGTTGGGGGCATCACCCACGGCCAAGACGTCCTCTGCGGCCACCCCAAGGCGTTCAAGCACGGCGGAAAGGCCCTGTCCCTTCGACAGGCAGGGGTCCATCACGTGGATTGCAAACCCGGTTCGTAGCACGGTAAGGTGTGACCACCTCGAATCGGCCAAAGCAGCCTGGATGGCCTCCATGTCCTCGTCGGTCTTCAGGCACCATTCGGATTCCCTCCAGCGGTTGGTGGCGATACCGTCTGCGTCAATGCCGGGGATGTGCTCGGCGACCCAACGGCATGCTTCTTCGGCTTCTCGCCCTTCTGCACGCAGCACGACCTCACCGTCAGGGTACCACAACACACCGCCGTTTTCACACACCAAGGGGCCGCTCAGGCCAATGAAGCGCCACAGACCATAGGCGATTGGGCGGGTGTTTCCCGTGCAAATGATCACGGGAATCCCGGCAGCTTCCAAGGCTCGTAATGCTTCGACGGCTCCAACGTGCAGCAGCTTGTTCGCATCGGTAAGGGTTCCATCAATGTCCACCGCCACCAGCGACGGTGTCCATCCTTCGGGAAGCCAAGCCATGTGGGCGAGGGGGCTGGCCTCCTCCTTAGGGGTTCGCGCAGGAACGCGACCGGACAAGCCGATGGTGGGAGCATTGATGTGAATCGGACACCACCGCGGTGCATGGTGGATGAAGATGAGGTGTTTATCGACATCGTCGATGGTGCCGTAAAGGCCACGACCATCCCCACAACACCGGCACCAGAGCCGACCGTTGAGCCGACATCGGCCACGGTCGAGGTTGATGCAGGTGCGTCGGTGCTCGAGGCCGAAATCGTCACACAAGCAACAGGGCAGTACGAGGTCACTTGGCCGCTGTTGGGCATGGATTGCCCAGATTGTGCATCCAAAGCCACTCGCGCTCTGAAACACTTGGATCAGGTCTGGGCCCCACAGGTTTCTCCCACCGCCGGAGAAGTTCGTGTACAGATTGACCTGTCCGTGGGAACCGTTGCGGAAGCGGCCCGCGTTCTCCGGTCCCTCGGGCATGCTCCAAACGTACCTCACCAGCAGCTGAAGGGCGTGTCGGCGTCCTCGCTGGCGACCAAGAGGGGGGTGCCTGTGGCACGTTTGGACCGTCTGCTCAGGCAACAGCCAGGCGTGCTGGACGCCGAGGTCACCCGGGACGACCGCGTGCTCCTCCAATTGCTTCCTGACACGCCTGAAGGCTTGGAGGCCGACCGGGACGCGGCGTTGACCGATTTGCTTGGAGCGGCCCCCAGCCTCGGGTTGGCCGATTCGGACCGGCTTCGCCCGGACCAACGCCGTTTGGTGGGCGGAGCCTTTGCCTTCGCCCTCTTTCCCATCGTGATCCTCATGGAGGTGCTTCATGCGCCTGAAGTTCTCCTTGGTGGACTCGCCGTCCTCGCGGTCATCATCGGTGGAGCAGAGATGTTCCGTGAAGCCATGGCAGGTCTTCGAAACCGACAAATCGGCTTCCAAGTCCTCACCTCGATGGCGGTCATCGGTGCTGTGCTGTTGACCATGTGGGAAGAAGCGCTGATCGTGGTCATCCTCGTCGCCTTCACCCAACATCTGGAAGGCGACGCCTTGGTGCGGGCCCGGGAGGCCATGCAGGGTGGCTTGGACCGTTTGCCACGAACCGCTCGACGTTCAAACAAGCCTCACAAACACACCATTGCGCAGCCTAAGGGCTTCAGTTTAGCCCCCTCCACCATGTCGCCGATGCAGGCTCCTCCGCCCGCGGTGGAAGAGTGGGAAGAAGTGCCCATCGATCTTGTTCGGGCCGGGGACAAACTGCAGATCCGTTCTGGAGAACTCATTCCCGCAGACGGCCGTATTGTGGCCGGGTCGGGCAGCCTCGACATGGCACCGCTCACCGGTGAGTCGGTGCCCGTGGACGTCGAATCTGGCGATGAACTCAACGCTGGTCTTGTGCTGCAGCGAGGACCTGTGGAAATCGAGGTCACCGCAACAGGTGACGAAACGCGCTTGTCGGGCCTCATCGAAGCCGTGCACACCTTCCGCGAAGAACCCCCTCGCCTCCAAGGCCTCGTTGAGCGCTTCACCACGATTTGGGTCCCCATCGTGCTCTTCGGTTCAGTGGTCATTTGGCGTGTCTTCTACCCCAACGACATCACGACGATGTTGCTCCTTTGGGTCGTCGCTTGCCCCTGCGCGCTCCTGCTGGCGGCTCCAATGCCGCACGCCGCAATCCTCGCCCGTGCCGCACACCTCGGCGCCATTGTGCGTGGTGGGCATGCCATGGAGCGCCTGGCGAAAGTCGACCACGTTTTGCTTGACAAAACAGGGACCTTGACCAGCGGGCGCCCCACCATCGGGGCCGTTACGGTGGCCAAAGGACGACGCCGAGACACCGCCATCCGCCTGGCGGGCGGGTTGGAGGTGGCGTCTTCGCATCCGTACGCCCTTGCCGTGGGAGACCTGCTTGAAGAGGAGAACCTGAAACCTACCGCGGTTCAGGAACTGAAGGACGTGCACGCTGGCGTCGAAGGTCAGGTGAGGGGAGAATTGGTTGGTTTGTACCGCCCTGACCGCTTGCCCTCAGGCGTCAGCCTCGAGGGCGAGTTGGCAGCCGCATTGGTTGTCTCGAGCAAGGAAGGCCATGGTGCGAGCGTGTTGGTCCGAGGCACCGAATGCATCGCTCTGTTCACCTTCGTGCACGACGACGGACGCTCCGGGTCCGATGAGGTGGTGAAGGAACTCTACGCCCGAGGCGTGAACGTCGAAATTTTGTCCGGAGACCTGCAGTCTGCGGTCGATCAGTTCGCCACGCGTGTGGGGATGTCCACCAATGCAGCGCATGGTGAGTTGACCCCCGAGGACAAAGTCCGCTTCGTGGAGCAACGCAGCAGCACGCACGTGACGATGATGGTCGGTGACGGCTTCAACGATGCGGGCGCCTTGGCCAAAGCCGATGTTGGCGTGGCCGTGGGCACCGGGGAGCAGGTGAACCTCGAGGCCGCGGACGTGTTGATTCCCGGCGATGATCCTCGCCTCATCACCACACTGATCTCACTCGCACGTTCTGCCAACCGCACCCTGTGGGCCAACCTCTTGTTCTCCATTGGGGTCACGGTGACCTTGGTCTTCGCGGTCATCAACAACTGGTACGACAACCTCTGGGTTGGCGTGTTGGTGCACGAAATGTCCGTCATCATCGTCATCCTCAACGGTGCCCGTTTGGCGGGAAGTGACGGCTGGTGGGCCTTGATCAAGGGCACCTTCTCGGGCATCATCGGTGACACCCGTGAGTCCTTGTCGCTCTTCGCCTCTCGGTTCCGCTCCTCGTCGTGAAGACCTTAGGGGAGAAGGCCCTGCTCGTGGCATGAGCGAGCGGTTGGAAGTCGAGTCTTCCATTGCCCCCCCAGGATTGACATGCCCTCGCTGCAACGGCTTGCTTCCAATCGGCCTTGGCGAGATGGCCTGCACCCTGTGCGAAGCCAAGGTCAAGGTCGATCATCCCGCCACCCGCCGAGCATGGCGCGAGGAGAAGGTCGCTTGCCCCTCCTGCCACAAGGTCTTGATCAGCGGTGTTGACGAGCGGCCCGCACTCCTTCGTTGCGGTTCATGCGACGAAGAGTTCGTCGTGACGCCGGCCGTTCCGAAAGTGGAGGTGTCCTGTCCGTCATGCGAACGTCGTCTCCGGATGCGACGCCGCCCTGGGCGACGTGAGATCGACTGTCCAGCGTGCGACACGCGGTTTGCGGTCAACTTTTGACGTGTTCCGCGGTCGGTCACTGCTCCCAAACCGCTGCGCAGTGTGGCCTTCGTGGGCAGTCACCTTATGTATGAAGAGACGAGGATGGGCACCAACGGCGGCCCTGCTGCCGGGATGGGATTTGCATGGTGCATTCGAGGCCAACCGGTGACGGACCCGACCGTCGCAGCCTCTCGGCTTTGCGTGGGCAATTCACTCGGGCCCACAGCACCAGCGCCGAACAAGAAGGCCACGTCAGCGCTCGATATCACGAAGAGGAGCGTCTTCGTGGCGAAGTGCGTCGTGAGCGTCGTCTCCGTCACCAGGAACTCCGCGAGCGTGTTCTCGCACAGCAGAGCAACCTCGTGATGCGCTATGAACTCGAACGCGAGCGCACGTTGCAACAAGTTGAGCGTGAAATGCGTGAGGCGATGGAAACGGAATTGGCCGAGGAAGGCCGAGAAGCCATCGCGCGCGAGGAGAGCCGCTTGCGGGACGAGCATCTGATGCGCCTCGAGCGTGAAATGGCCGTGCTGCGGCAGCGCTACGAGGTGGAAACCGATCGACGGATGGAAGAGGAGAAGCAGCGCATTGAGCATGACCTTCGCCTGCAGCTCGAGGAAGAGCATGAACATCGACTTGAGGTGGCCAAGCAGCGCCTTCAATTGGAGCAAAACCAACGCCTCCACCGACGCATTCGGGCCCTTGAGGAAGACATCGCAGAGGAGATGGAATCCCGTTACAAAGCCCTTGAATCCCTTGAAGTTGACCGGTTGAAGGACGAACAAGAATCTGTGCTCGCAGAACGTGAAGAGCAACTCCGGCACGGCATCCGTACGCGCCTCGAGCAGCAGGTCCGTCAACGCCTCAGCCACCGTGAAGCGGCGCTCCGTGCGGAGTACGCCCGACGCAGTCAGCGGCTTGAAGCCGACCTTGGATCTGAAATTCAACAGGAACTCGAGGTCCGCCTTCGACAGGACACCGAAGACCTCGAACAACGCATGCGTGAGGACGTGGAACTGGCCATCGCACGACGTCGTGACGAGTTGCGGCATGAAGTTGAGCAGCAACTCGAGGAACGTTTCGCAGAGCGCCTTTCCGACCGTAAGGCACGGCTTCGTGAGCGCTTCGACCTCAGTTACGGCAAAGCGATTGACGAGGTTGAACACGCCCTTCGCTCCCAGGTTGAAGAGGAGCTCGAAGCCAGCACCAACGAGGATTTCGAACGGTACCGTGAAGCACGCGAATCCGAGATTCAGAACCGTCTTGCTCGGTTCCGATACGAGCGTGAAGCACAACTTCGCGAAGAATTGGAGGCCAAGCATGCAACCAAGCGCGAAGAATGGACTGAGCGCCTCGAACTCGAATTCCAGAGCCGTGAAGCTGCTGCACGAAAGGCCATCATGTCTGAGGTGGACGCCAGCCTGCGCAACGAACGCTTGGCCTGGGACACAGACCTTGACTTGCTGAAGGAAGAGACGGTTCTCGAACTTGAGTTGGACATGGAAGAGCGCCTGTCCGCCTTCCGCGAGCGGAAGATGGACGAGGTCGCCACCCAGCTCGAGCGTCAACTCGACAAGCGCGAGGAGATCATGCGCAACAAGGCCCTCATCGACGTGCGCCGAAAGGAAGCACGCATCCGGGCAGAAATCGAGGCCCAACTCGGCCTCAAGCGTGCTGAAATCCGTGACCGCATCTCCGGTTTGTCCAAGAAGATGGACGAATTCAAGACCATGGCCGAGGAACGGATGCGCGAGAGCATCACCTCGCAAATCGAGGGTGAGATTGCCACCGATGAGGCCACCCTCGCCGAGCGCGAGGCGGAGATGCGTCAACTTCAGAGTCAGGATCAGCGCATCGACAAGCGTCAGCAGTGGCTCGCGTCCATTTCAGGGCAAGGCGGTGCAGCCGCCGCGCCTGCGGACGCAGCAGCTCTTGGGGCGCGCCCAGATTCCTTGGGAGCATCGGCCGGCCGAGCCCTCCGAGGCCCAATGGCACAGGCTGCACAAGCCCAACAACCACGCATGGGGCTCGCAGGCATGCGGGCTCCCACTTCATCCGCGCGAGCCTTGGCTCCCTCAGCCCCCGCTCCTGTCGTCAAGGCCGTCAAGCAGGTCAAAACACCCGTCGTGGCTCCAGCCGCGCCCGTGCAATCTCCCGTGTCTTCGGTCGAGCCTGAAGCAGGGCTGCCCTCCAACGTTGTTCCAGTCTCGCCGGCGAGCGATGCTTCGGCGGCCGAGCCTCCCGAGGCTTCTCCCGCCATCGAGCCGGCCGTCAGCGAGGAAGACAACACGCTCCCGACGCCGGTGCAGACCACGGAACTCGCCATGGACGCCGTCCTTGAGGAGGCCCACGGTGACGTGGCCGAAGCCGAGATGGAGGCCATGCTCGATGAGTCCAACGGTCAACCGGCTGAAGCGGTCCTTCCAACCCCCGTATCCACGCCCGTCAAGGCCGGTGGAGAGGTCTTCGGCGATCGGCCCATCCTCAAGCCAATCCGCACAATGCATGCCCTTGGCACGCCCCGTTCCACCGCGACGCTGAAACCTGCCATGCCGGTTCTTTCCGTGGCCGGTGAAACGCCCGTGCTCCAACCGGTCACGACCATGACGCCCCAACAGCTGACTCCTGTTGAGCGCCTCGAACCGTCCGATGAGGACTGAGCGAAGAAACGAGCCATTCAAGGCCTTGAGGTCCATCGACGGCCATGCGAGCGCTTCGTGCGGTCCTGCTCACCGTCTTGTTTCTTCTCGGGACCTTCGCCCTGTCGGCGTCGGCTTCCCTGATTGATGGGGGTGTGATTCACCAAGGTCCAGACCCCGTGGAGTTGTGGTACTCCTCCGGTGGGGATGAAGTGTTGAGCCTCGACGATGAAGGGGTGTTCATGGCGCTTCGCTGGAACGGAGGGGCCTATCAGGTGACCCGAGCCGTTGACCTGAACGTCACCGTCAACGCGGTACGTTTGGACATCGATGCCTCCTTGTTGGCGGTCGGTCACGCAGGCGGCGCTTTGGTGCTCGACCTTGACACCGATCAAGTGACCTTCGAAGTCTCCCTTCCCGATCCTGTGGACGACATCGATTGGGACAACGACGGTGACTTGTGGGTCGTGCACAACGGTGGCTTGCGCCAAGCCATTGAGCATGAGACTGGAGGCCCCTCTGGTGTGCGGACCAGCGTCATGAGCGCAGGCATCTGTTCGCTGCTCATTCTTGACGATGGCCGTGTGTTGACGGGTGGATTTGACGCTCGTCTGCGCGTCCACACGAACGATGGCATCCTGGATCAGGATTTGACCGGCCTTGGTGGCGCACCAACCCAACTCATCGGCGCCGGTGACCAGGTCTGGGCCGGTCTTTCCAACGGAGATGTGGTGCGTTGGAACACCACCACGTGGTCGTCCGAGGAGGTGAACAGCGGGTCAGCGCCGGTCTCATCGCTCACGCTCGACGGAGAAGGCGGTGTGTGGGTGGGCCACCAAAACGGCGTGACGGTTCACTTGGACAGCACCTTGACGTCCACCCAGGAACACCAAACGACGGGGAAAGTCATCAGTGTGGTCAACAAGGACGACGGGACGGTCCACTTGGTTAGCATCACCTCCACCAGCACACGTGTGCGTTTGCTCGACCTCGATGCAGACGGTGATGGCGTGGCGGATGCGGTGGACGCCTTCCCTGATGATGCAGGACAAACGGTGGACAGCGACGGGGACGGCTACGGAGACAACACCGCCCTCTCGGGCGGTGACGCCTTCCCAAACGACCCCACTCAATGGGCGGACCGTGACGGGGACGGGTATGGCGATGAAGCAGATGGCACCAACGGTGACGTGTTCCCTGACAATCCCGATCAATGGGAAGACGCTGACGGCGACGGTGTCGGCGACAACCAAGCGGACCCGGACGGCGATGCCTTCCCTGAAGATCCAACCCAATGGGCGGACCGTGACCGTGACGGATTTGGCGACGCTGCAAACGGCGTCCGGCCGGACGATTGTCCAGACGCCAACGGCTTTTCCTCCAACGACCGTCGGGGTTGTCCAGATCAGGATTTGGACGGTTGGTCCGACCCTGACGCCAACTGGCTGCTGGCCCAGGGCGCGGATGCCTTCCCCTCCGACAAGACCCAATGGGAGGATTTCGATGGTGACGGGTATGGGGACAACCCCGACGGCACGACGCCTGATGCTTGCATGACCGCGGGCGGCACCTCCGTACGGGCGCTTGTGCCCGAACTTGGGGCCACCACGAAGTACGTCAGCGAAGCCCACTACGGTTGCCCTGACCTGGACGGCGATGGATGGGCTGACGCTTCTGAAGTGGGCGAGGGCATGGCCTCAAACCCTGACGAGCACATGGACCTCGACGGAGATGGCGTCGGCTCCAACACCGACTACAACGACACGAACCCCCTGGTCATCGACATCGAAGACCATTGCCTGCTCAGTTTCGACGACCTTCGGGAAGTGTGCCTCGGCTGGAGGAGCACGGAGTACCAAGAGTACCTGTCCACGTTGAACGAATCTGAACGCAACCGCATGTCGTACAATTACTGGAACCAGAGCCTTGCCGGTACGTCCTCCAGTGGAGGCTTGGACATGGCCTTGGTCACAGAAGTTGGAATTGTTGCGGCGGGTGTCTTCGTGGTGTGTTCTGTGGTGGTGGTCCTGCTCGGAGCCATGACCAAGCGCGTCAAGCGCCCCTCAGAGGAGAAAGCCTTCTCGTCGTTTGAATTCGATGGGAATGCAAACGAAGAAGCGTTGACCGGCAAGGCTGGCCTTTCGGCCATCGGCGGGCTCGATGATGATCTCTGGGGCGATGACCAACCCGCTCCACCCCTTGAAGCCCCGGCTGAAGGCGAGGAGAAGGATGTGCCTGAGGTCACCTCCATGGTCGAGGACGTGGTGCTCCAGACCGAGGACGCCATCTCGCCGGCGCCTGAACCAGCGGCAGAGGCCACGAATTCAAGCCCCGCAGAGCCCTCAAACGAGGGTGAGCCAGAGCAGGAGGCTCCCCCGGTGCCCGAGGGCGGATTGCCAGATGGCTGGACGATGGACCAGTGGAAATGGTACGGCCATCAATGGCTTGAGCAAAATCAGGAATCCTGATCAGGACCACTTGACGGGCAGGTCTGCACGTAACTTGGCCAATTCCTCACCGGAATAGAGGGGTCGCCCTCCTTCCTTGACGGTGCTTTGAATGAGCCAAAGGACGCCGTTCCAAGCGCTACGCGATGCGGTGATTTCGACGTCACCCCGGGCGGCGACGTTCATGAGCTCGGCTTCAGCCGTGGTCGAATCAAAGAGGGCCTTGACGAGATGACGGGTCTCGAAGGCCACCTGAGGTGGCTTCCAACTCATCATGGCGTTCACACCCTGAACGGAGCGAGGTTCAACCGCTCGACGAGGTGGTCGACATCGACGTCAGCCGTGGCTTTGGCGCGTTCACGCAGCAGCTCGAGGCTACCGTCCATACGCGCCATGCGCTGGTGACGAATGAGGTCGAGCAGGACCTCATTCACGCTCTTGTAACCGCCCAGCGAGCGCAAGGTGTTCAACTGTCTTCGTACTTCGTAGCTCACGCTCACCGAGGTCATTCCCTTCGCTGTCATCGTGCATCCCGCTTGGTCGTGCCCTCTTTGCGCTACTTAAGGCGCGCGTGAGCCGATTCCGCCGGAGTGCGATTTGTGGACCCTTTCCGTTTAGCGGCGCCCTTGTGCCTCAAGGGAGACCCTGGACGGGTCGCGGACACCAAATTCTCGTCGCATGTCCTGCACACGCCGATGGAATTCACGGGCCAAGGTCCAGTATTCGAGGGACCCCGCACCTGCTCCAGAGGAGGTCGGCTTGTTGAGCAACACCGTGGGTGCGCCCGACCAAGGAGCTTCTGCCACGTTCACCAGGCGCCGAATGGAAGTACTGAACAGCTTGTTCGGGATGCTCAGCGCCACCTGATCGCACACGTGGCGGGAAAGTTTCGAGCGCGCGTCCACCATGGTCATGACCACGCCGAAAATCTTCAGGTTCCGGTTGATTCGACGCTGAATCATCTTGACCGAGTTCATCAGCATGCTGAACCCTTCCAACGAGTAGTACTCCGCTTGGACGGGAACCATGACCCAGTTCGCAGCGCTGAGGGCGTTGATGGAGAGCAAGCCAAGGGAAGGTGGTGTGTCGATGATGATGTAATCAAAATGATCGATGATGGGAGCCAAGGCCTCTTTGAGGCGCGTTTCGCGACCGATCTTGTGCGACAATTCAATTTCAGCCCCAGAGAGGTGAATGTCGCTGGGCAACAACCAGAGGTTCTCGGTGGTCAAAGTCGCTGGAGGGCGGCCTTTCTCGTTGCGCAGCATCCACGCGTTGCGCATCGAAGCCGTAAGGTCCTCAGGGCCGATGAGGTACTCGTCCATCAGTGGGAGTTCTTCTCCGAGATCGTTGGTCAGAAGGTCGTAGGCCGTCTTCTTCACGCGCTTCTTTTCGATGCCGAATGAGGTGGCGCAGTTGCCTTGCGGATCCAAGTCGATGAGCAACACCTTCGCAGGAGGCAAGCCCATTTTTTGATGGCCACGTGCCAAGGCAGCGGCAAGGTTGACCGCCGTGGTCGTCTTTGCGCAGCCGCCCTTCTGGTTGGCGACAGCGATGACCATCTTGTACGGGTCCATGCCTTCACTCCCGGGACGTGGAACTCCGGCTCTCCCCTATCAACCCCGGCCTCAATCCGCATCAAACGGGCTGAACAACGGGGACGGGAACTTCGGACAGGATCTTGCGAACGATGTGACCGCCGGTGATACCTCGAATCTTGGCCTCGGGCTTCATGACGATCCTGTGGCTGATCACCTGCATCGCGACGCTCTTGATGTCGTCAGGAACAACGTAGGTTCGCCCGGCGATTGCGGCCGAGGCTCGACCGGTCTTGAAGAGGGCTTGCGAGGCACGGGGCGACGCGCCGTTGACCACACGGTGGTCCTCACGCGTGCGCTGCACGATTTCGACGATGTAGGCGAGGATGGACGGGTCAACGTGGACGCCTTCCAAGGCCCGTTGCATGGCGACGACTTTCTTGGGTTCTGTGACCTGAGCAACCTCGTGGTCGTCCTTTCCACGCATCTTTCGGCGGGCGAGGATCGCCTTCTCTTCGGCGCGGTCCGGGTAGCCCATGCTCATCTTCATCAGGAAGCGGTCCATTTGAGCCTCGGGCAGAGGGTAGGTTCCTTCCTGCTCGATGGGGTTCTGAGTGGCCAACACCACGAATGGGGCTGGGAGTTTGTGGGTGATGCCTTCGATCGTCACCTGCTTTTCTTCCATGGCCTCAAGCAACGCCGCTTGGGTCTTTGGAGGGGCACGGTTGATTTCGTCAGCCAGCAGGATGTTGGAAAAGAGCGGCCCCGCTCGGAGTTTGAAATCACCCGACTTCTGGTCGTACATGTAGGTCCCCATGATGTCCGAGGGCAACAGGTCAGGCGTGAACTGAACACGCTTGAACTTGCATCCCAAGGCACGGGCGAAGGTGTTTGCAAGCAGGGTCTTGGCAAGACCCGGAAAGTCCTCGAGCAACATGTTGCCGTTGGAGAGGATGCCGACGCTGACACGTCGGAGGTTCTCTTCCTTTCCAATGATGACCTTCCCAACCTCGCTCATGAGGTCGTTTGCAATTTGGGAAACGGTGCTGATGATTTTCGCGGTGTTCGCATCGGCGGCCTGCATCCTATCACCTATTCATCACAGTACGGCTGTCCATCCATATTTGAACGTGCTTGCGGGCCACGTCACCCCTGCATCACTCAACGGGCCCAGAAGTGGTTCTCTTTTCTGTGCAGCCGCACGATTTCGTCGAGGATTTCCTCCTCCACGGCCGTCAATTCCACTTTGCGGAGCCGACGTGCATGTGATTCAGGGACGTCCACCAGGAACTCATCGCCTTCGTTGATGTGTCGGCCGACCGTCGGGCCTTGGATGGCGCAGGCGACCTCATCACCTTGGTTCGCTTCACGTACGTCTTCGCTGTCGCGGGTCCGAAGGGACTTCACTTGGCCGACCTGTGATCCGTCGGGGCGCATGAGGCGTTGGCCGATGTGCACCCGTCCTCCGATGACCCTTACACCGATGATGGCGGGATCACGGCCGCGGAAGGTGTGGTTTTCGAGGTAAAGCAAGCGACCGGGGTGGACCAGATCTTCCCGTGCCGCTGCCTCGGCGGCTGCTTTGGTGTCCGCTCGCCAGGTTTCGATTTCATCGATGATGTGGTAGATGATCTCCCCCGCCACGAATTTGACTGGAGCATCCTCTGCGGTCAGTCGGTCGGCAACCTCACGGTTTGGAGCGATGGAAAAACCTGCAATGATTCGATTGAGGGGATCTTTGGCGGATTCCGCGGTCAGGATGTCCCGCTTGTTCACGGGTCCAACGGTCGCCATGCGAATGGGGATGTCCAGTTGTCCCAGCTCGAAGGCCAGGGCTTCCAACCCACCGATGGTGTCTGCCTTGATGACGACGCCTTCCTCTTGCAGATCGATGTCGACACGGCATTCCTCGTGGCAAGCAGCGATGGCCGCCTCGAGGGCCGCTTCGTCCTTGGCCAATCGGACGGTCGTTCCCGCCAAGGCACGCTCCAAGCCTTGAGCGACGATTTTGACGCCACAGGCCGCTTCGACGTGATCGACGGATTCCCATCGGTCGCCCGCATCCCGCATCTCAGCCATGCCTCGTGGTCGCTTCAGGCCCTTGATGCGCGTCGTGGCAGGGCCGTCGGAAGTGGCGAACACAATCCGATCGCCGGTACGCAGGATACCACGGGACAGGATGACGTCAATGGTTTTGCTCATCCCCACTTCGTCCTTCATTTCGAGGATGGTCCCCTCCGCATCGCCGAGGGTGTCCGTCAACCGGTCCTCAAGGAAACGTTCAGCCAAACCCACGGTCACCGTCAGCAGGTCCTGAAGGCCCTCGCCTTCCTTGGCCGACATCGGGACCAGGGCCACATCGCTGCGGAAATCCTTGATGCGGTCGTAGCGTTCGAGGTTGAATCCATGTTCGCCAAACATGCCGACGAGTTTCCAGAATCGATCCTCGAAGAGCGCCTGCACGTCTTTGCGTTGGTCGTGGAAGGACGCGATGAAGGCACGCCCTCGCTCCGAAGACCATCCGTGCAAACGATCCACTTTGTTGCCCGCGACCACGAAGGGTGTTCGGGTTCGACGGAGGATTTCCAGGCTCTCAATGGTTTGAGGCTGGAGACCTTCCATGATGTCCACCACGAGGATGGCGATGTCGGCCAACTGCCCGCCACGGGAGCGGAGTGACGTGAACGAGTGATGGCCGGGGGTGTCGATAAACAACAGGCCGGGTGACTTGAAACTCCGTCCTCCCATCATGGCGGCACACGTGTCGTTCAACACGTCAGCAGGAACTTCAGTCGCGCCGATGTGCTGCGTGATACCACCCGCTTCCCGGTCCATGACCGAGGCTTGGCGGTCCACGCCGATGGAACGGACCAAGTCGAGAAGGCTGGTCTTGCCGTGATCGACGTGCCCGAGCACGCTGACGATCGGTTGTCGGTTTTCACCGCGTTCTGGGGTTTCCTCTTCAGGGGCGGGTGATTCCGCCTCGTCAGACATCCCCCTTCACCCCGGTCATTCGTAGACCCAGCGCTGGCCGTCTTGGGTCCATTCCATGACGCCTTCAGGGAACCAGAGGGCCAGTTCTGCCGCAGCGGTGTCTTCGCCGTCCGAGCCATGAATCATGTTGTACCCCATGTCCATGCCGTAATCGCCACGGATGGTGCCGGGATCGGCCTCGCGACCGTTGGTGGAACCAATGAGGCGTCGGGCCACGGCAATGGCGTCAACCCCTTGCCAAGCCATGCACACCACGGGCCCGGAGGTCACGAAGCTGATGAGGCCCTCAAAGAAGGGGCGCTCAGCGTGCACAGCATAGTGGGTGCGGGCGATGGTTTGGTCTGGAATCATGGACTTCATGCCCACGAGTTGGAGGCCTTTGCGTTCGAATCGGTTGATGATTTCACCGACCAAGCCGCGTTGGACACCGTCGGGCTTGATCATGACGTACGTGGTCTGCATGGTTTTCACCTAAACCGGCGACCAAGCCGCCCTTCAAGAAGCATCCTATGGCCGGTGGCTCACTGGATGCCGCCCTTCACGTAGTGACGGGTCCACTTGACACGGCGCGCGTTGCGCTTGAGGTGCACCATGTTCTTGCGGGCCTTGGAGTTCTTGAACCACAAGATGCTCCCGTCACGACGGACGTACATCGTGCCCGTACCGGGCTCGATCTCGTCTCCAGAGAAACTGCAAACACGTCGTTCTGGCATGAAATTCACCTCGCGTTCAGCTTGCGGGCCTCGCGACCCGTGTCCTTGAGCATCAGGATGTCACCGACACGAACGGGGCCAAGCACGTTGCGCGTGATGATCCGACCGACGTCACGGGGGTTCGGGGCGTCGTTGACACGGACCTTGACCTGGGTGGCTTCACCGGTCATGCCGGTCCGACCGACGACTTCGACGACCTCTGCGGGCCATCCTCCGAGTTCTTCGCTCATGTGGATCCCTCCAATCAAGCCCGCAGGCCCTTGATGAGTTCGAGGACTTCATCGAGCATTTCCTGAGCGGCTTTGGGCACATCCATGATGGCCAAGCTTGCGGCCTTCACACCGGCCTCCATGCCGGCTTCTTTGGCCAAGAATTCCTGAGAAGGGACGTAGCCGAAGGGGATGCTGTTGTCGTCGCAGATGAGGGGGATGTGGTTCACGAGCTCGGGAGGGTTCACGTCCTCTGCAAGGACGACAAAGGCCGCCGTCTTGCGAAGGGCGACTTTCGTCACTTCGTTCGAACCACGCTTGATGCGGCCGCCGTTGCAGGCTTGCACCAATTCGTAGATTTTGTTGCTGACGTCTTCGGGGGTCTCGTATCGCACGTGCACACTCATCGGATATCCTCCTCGTGTAGGTAAGCCGTGCGCCACGTGGTCCGGATATAAACGCACCGGCACACGTCGGCGGCGTTCAGGACCACGTTTTGAGGATGGATTTGACCCCCCGCGCGAGCGCAGGGCCTCCCTGAATGACGCCTCGCGGGTTGGGCAGGCTGCCAGTGGCGTGTACGCCATCCACGAAACTGGACAGGCGGTGGATGGCTCCACCGGTGAACAATCCGTGGCAGCATGCTGCGTGGACGGCAAGGGCACCTTGGGCGCGGAGGGCTTCTGCTGCGCGGCAGATGGTACCGCCTGTGGCGATCATGTCGTCCACAATCGCCACAATTTTGCCGTCAACGTCCAGATCCTTGGCCTGGTGAACGATGGTGTGTGCATCGATGCGCGTTTTCTCAAGGTAGGAGAATCCACACCCGATGGCTTCAGCCACCGACGAGGCTCGATCGATGGCCCCCTTGTCTGGGGAGAGCACAAAGTCAGGTCGAACCGTGGATTGCAAGTGGGCCGCAAGTTCAGGCATCGCGCTGGTGAAGGCCACCGGCACGGGCAAATCTTCCAGCACCGCCGGTGCATGGAGGTCGAGGACGACCATGGCATCACAGTGCGAAGCGAGGAGACGGCCGATGGCTTTGGCTGAAATCGGCTCACCGGGCTTGAATCGCTTGTCTTGACGTGCGTATCCATAGTACGGAATGGCCAAAATAACGCCAGATCCGACGTCATCCATGGCCTGAGGGCCGATATTTCGCAAATTTTCCATGTGCCCTGCGCGGAGGTCCCGGATCAAGTCGAGCAAAAGGAGGGTTTCGACAATCCCAGCGTCGGGGAAGGTGTTGGACACCACGACGACGGGCTCACTCCGAATGGCTTCGATGTGTTCCTCTGGCATCCGGACGTATCCTTCGGTGTCTGGGAATCTCCTGGACTCTGCGGGGATGTAGGCCCACCCCAGGGCGGTGGCCAGTTCCTCTGCGATGGCCCGCGCGTTGCTGCTGGAGACGACCGCCACGTTCAGGGCTTCAGCCGACGCTTGAAGGGCTTTCCCGTGGAAGAGGAGGAGTGCGCGAGGCAGGACTCGAACCTGCGACCTCCCGGTTATCAGCCGGGTGCTCCAACCGACTAAGCTACCCGCGCTTGGGCAGGCCGCCGACCTGACGTGTCATCAAAAGGATGACGGTGAGGCATTCACTCAAATTCAGAGGCGTCCATCTCGTTGAGCGCGATGTAAGAAGGCAACTGCATGGCACGTTCGAAGGTACGACCCAGCACCACCTCATCGAGTCGATCGCGTGTGCGGGCGATGGCCGTGAGCGGCAAGCGGATGGTTGGTCCAAGTTCGAAGCGTTGTTGGACGCCAATGCGCAAGGTGACGATGAAGCCCTTGTACGTCCGCTTGACCTTGAGCAATCCAGTGATGATGCCGACCTCATTGCCCTGGTTGTCGAGCACGGCGCGGTCAAGCATTTCATCGGGCGCGTAGAGTTGTTCGTCAATCCGGACCGTGTTCCGCCACCGGCGTTGCAGTTCACGCATGGACTTCGAAAGACGCACGGAGCCGTCGTCGTTGATGCTGTGCACCAATTCCTTGGGCAGCGGTGCATATTCGGCGGGTTTGCGCATGAATTCGCCCGCGACGTCCGTTTCGACCAGCATGCGCATGGATCGAACACGGGACTCGTTTGGATGGTGGCGTTCACCGATGATGGTGCCCACCTTCGTGTCCTTCACGTATACGTCCCGTTGCATCAGCTCCTGAATGTGGTAGTCTGTTGGTGCCATGTTTTCCCTTCCCGTTGCACGGCCTGTGATGAGGGGGACACTTAATGTCTTCGACGGATAATGTAACTGTTCAATTGAGAATAGTCGTATTCTTGAGTAATTTCAATTGGAGATTCACGAAAATCGGCATGTCGCATAATCCATTCTGGTAACTGAATGCTGGCAGGATTCAATCTTGATTGGTGTCAAATTCCAATTGAAATCCCTCAAATATTCTGCGTCAGCACTGCCACGCCGACACGATCTGCCGCTCTGCCTGGCCGATGCCCTGGTGGAACGGGTGAATGCGCCAGAAAAAGAGCAATTTCCAATTGAAACACGCCGGTATTCGCTCATGGTTGTGGCGGCGACCTCATTAGGGAAAAGCCACGACCTGCAAGCATGGTGGCCATCGGTCTTGGTGGCTTGCACCCGAGGTTGGCCGCAACGGTCCTGCTTCACGCTGCGCGAAAAGGTCAGGCCGTATGTGGCGCCGTGCCGGCCGCACGGCAACTGGCTCACGCCCGGGACCCCCTCGGTGCATCGTCTGTGGTCGAATCAAGCGAGGCCACGGTCCATCTTTTCGGTCCGGGCGACCACCACCGCTTGGCCCTGAGCCGCGGCGATCACGTGCTGACGGTGCTACCACTGGACGTTATTCCCACCCTTACTGCTGGGGTGTGGCCGGTCGTCCACCTGGACGACAACGTTCGAGACGGATGGTGGGTCGCTGAACACGACGTCATTGACGCCATCTTACATCTGGCCCAGGTGCCGTTCTCAACCGGAACGGTGGTCATGAGCGGGCGCCGGCTTTGGCAAGCCTCTGAGCTGGTTCAAGAGGCCTCCATGCTTCATCGCCGTTGGTCGGCGGGCCTCGACGGGGCCTTTTCTGTCGACGTTCTTGCCGAACCACAACGGCCGCCCGTGCGCGTCCAAACGATCCTTTCAGGGGAATCGGAACCTGACCTTCGGCCGCTGCACGAGCTTCTTCTTGCTCAACGGGCCGAAGGCTGGCGTCCCCAAATGACCGTGAGGGAGGCCCTGATGCACCATTTGGCCTTGAACGAAGGGCTCAACCGTGCGTGAACAGATCCGCGCCCAACAGCGGAAGAAGGACGCTCGCATCACCTTCGACGCAAACGTTCGGAGCCTCTGCTCGCATCTTCCCCCAGGAGATGGCTTCCCGAAGGCGCGCGCCGGACAAAGATCCGTCATGCTCTGGCGCGGTGGTGATGTACACGGCCGCGTCAAGACCACCCCGGTATTGGTTCCACCAGATGACGTGGTGTTTGGAAATACCACCGCCCACCATCAGCGCGTTTGAGGTCTCGACGTCCCACGTCAGGTCGCTCATCACCTGCTCGTCGGCCAAAGTGTCGAGATGGAAATCACGGTATTTCTGCCGGAACATGAACAACTGTGCACCGATGGACCCGTCCGTGATGCCAGGGATGCACACCGGGATGCGGTGCTTTGCTGCCCAATGGATGAGCGAATCCTCCGTTCCGATTTTTTCCCCCAAGGCCCAGACCAGATGAATGGACCCGAATCCAAGCCACGCGTCTGCGCCGGTCAACCCGGTTTCGGCCAAACGCTCGGCCCTGATTTCTTCGAGCGCGGGCATGACCACCGCTTCGATGATCTCCCCGTAGGATGAGGTCGGGACGATGACGTTGCCTAAACGCATCAAATCGTGCTCGCCCAACTCGATGTCGTCCAACTCGAATGCACCGTGATAGTACGCTGCATGGGCTCGGGCAATGTCGTGGTCCAGGGTGCCGCAGGTCGTTGAAACCACGTTGAACATCTTCCGCCGTAGGGCTTCGACAAAGAATCCACGCGTTCCTGTGGCGCACAAACAGGCAGGAAAGGACAGCCAGTTCAGCATCCTCGCTGGGTCATGGTCAACCCCTGTCAGGTCCTGGTGCATGTCCTTGAGGATGTTCCGGGCCATGGCCAGCTTGGTCGCAGTAAAGCCTCCTGCGGAGGCCATCTGATCGATGAGTCCACGCGGGGTGTTCGCCGACGCAAAGTCGTAATCGGCAACAGGCACGTCGAACTGAGTGGGGTCAATGGCCATGGCACGGCCTCGTCGATGCTCCCCTTCAATCAATCCCTGCTGCATCGAGCCGGTCGTTGATCAGCATCAAGCGATCGCGCAGCCGCGCAGCCTCTTCGAAATCGAGGGCCTTCGCGGCATCTTCCATGGCGGACTTCACTTCTGAGGCCAGTTCTGCTAAGGCCTCTTGGTTGGAAGGAAGTTCATTGTCGGTTTCCAATTGAGAATCGTAATGTTCAATTGAAATCCGCTGGTCATTGTCTGTCCCACCGTTCGCTGCCATAAACGTGGGTCCTGCACCTTCTGCGCGACCACCTCGGCGGGCCACCAAGCGCTTACCACCGCGACCTGCAGCGGTGGTTCCTTCGACAAGACCCTCAGATTCTTGGCCCATCTGCGGAAGGGCCTTGACGATGGTTCTCGGCACGATGCCACGCCGCTGATTGTCCTGTTCTTGACGTTCGCGACGTTCCAGCGTTTGACGGATGGCCGCGGTCATCGAAGGCGACACGCTGTCTGCATACAGCAAGACTGAGCCGTTGGCGTTGCGGGCCGCACGGCCGATGGTTTGCAACAGGGAGCGTTCGTTGCGAAGGAAGCCTTGCCGGTCGGCGTCAAAGATGGCCACCAAACTGACCTCCGGGATGTCGAGGCCCTCGCGGAGGAGGTTGATGCCGACGATGACGTCAATGAGTCCCAAACGAAGGGCATTGATGATCTCGGTTCGCTCGATGGTGTCGATTTCTGAGTGCAGGTGATGGGCCTTGACGCCCATGCGGCTGAGGTAGGCCGCGACTTCCTCTGCGAACTTGATGGTCAGCACGGTGACCAAGGTCCGTTCACCTCGCTCGATGCGGGCGTTGATTTCGGACAGCAAGTCGGCCACCTGGCCTTCCGTGGGACGGACTTCGATGCCTGGATCCAACAGCCCAGTCGGCCGAATTTCCATCCGAGGCAGGTGGTCGATGCTTTGCAGCATCTCGTACATCGAGGGCGAGCCCTGGATTTTCTTTGCCACATCGGCAGGGCCTGCTCCACCTTGCGACGCGACGTGCAACAGGCCCTCGGGCACCGCCTGCCCCGTGACTTCACACAGATGACGCAGTTCCCGCTCCCCGGGGGTGGCCGAGACGTACACCATTTGCGGCACGAGGCTCTGGAATTCAGGGAGCTTCAGCGGCCGGTTGTCTGCAGCAGAAGGCAGACGGAAGCCATGTTCGATGAGGTTCTCCTTGCGTGCCCGGTCGCCGTGGTACATGCCACCGACCTGGGGCAAGGTCACGTGAGATTCGTCCATGATGACGAGGAAGCGGCTGGGGTCGCCGTGGAACTGCCGAGCACACGCCGCGAAGAAGTCCAGCAAGCAGTACGGTCGCTCTCCCGCATCACGGCCGTCGAAATGCCGTGAGTAGTTCTCAATCGCCAAGCAATGCCCCACTTCACGCAGCATTTCGAGGTCGTACTCGGTGCGTTGCTCCAGCCGGTGCCGCTTCACCACTTCATTTGTGCCGTCGAAGTGCTTCAGACGGCCGTTCAACTCGTTCTCGATGCGCTCGAGGGCGATTTCGAAGCGTTCCGGGCTGGTCATGAAGAATTCCTTCGGGTGAATCCAAGCTTCCTCCAACTCGTCAAGCACCTCCCAACTGACCGGATCGCACACGGCCACGGCGACAACGCCGTCGAAATCGAAGCGGATGCGCAACGGGTCGTCGCGGCTCGGCATCCACACGTCCAACACTTCGCCGCGCAAGCGGGCTTGTCCTCGCTCAAGGTCCGTGTTGGTCCGCGCGTACTGCAGCCCGACCAGGGCCTTCATCAGATCCTGCGGCTCGATGGCCTGACCCACGTGCACCCTGAGGTGGTGCTCAAGGAAGGTCTCGGGCGGGTTCAGCCCGTAAATGCACGAGACAGAGGACACGATGACGCAATCCGGCCGGGACACCAAACTGGCCACGGCCGAGAAGCGCTCCTGCTCGATGCGCTCGTTGATGGAGAGTTCCTTGTCGATGTACAGGTCCCGCTTGGGCAGGTAGGCTTCAGGTTGGTAGTAGTCGTAATGCGACACGAAGTACTCCACGGCATTCTCCGGGAAGTAGCCCGCCAATTCGTGGTGCAACTGTCGCGCGAGCGTTTTGTTGTGCGACATGATCAGCGTGGGAAGGTTCAGCCGCTCGATGACGTTCGCCATGGCGAAGGTCTTGCCTGACCCCGTCACACCAAGCAGCACGCACCGTTCTTGACCACCCTCAATTTGCTGGACCAGGTGCTCGATGGCTTCCGGCTGATCACCGGCGGGAGCATGTTCCGAATGCAGCACAAAGCGGCTGACCTCCGGGCGGAGGTGCTCCATGGAGGCCCCCTCGAGGGCACGGGACAAGTCGAAGGGGTCCCGCTCCTGCAGGTCCACCTCGCCCACGTCGAGGTTGGCACGGGCCTCGAAGGACCCGTCATCGTCCCAGTCATCGACCACGAATCAGGGCGGTCGGGCGCCGGTTTGAACCCTTGTGGGACTCAGGGGAGGTAGAGTCCACCGTTCACGTGCAGCACGGCACCGGTCATGTAGGCGCTGTCTTCGCCGACGAGGAACGAGACCGCTCCGGCCATGTCGTCCGGCGAGCCCAGCCGCCGCAAGGGGACCTCAGCCTCCCTCACGCGTCGCTTCTCCGGCGTGTCGGCCGACAACAGGTCCGTGTCCACGTATCCGGGCGCGAGGACGTTGACGCGCTGGCCACGCGGACCTGCGTCTTGGGCCAACGAGCGTGCCCATGCTTGCAAGGCCGCTTTGGACGCGCTGTAATCGGCACCATGCGGCGAGCCTCGGGTGCCGAGTTGCGAACCGACGACCACGATGCGTGCGCCCTCAGCCAGATGCGGCTGAACCGCGGCCCAAACGAGGAAGGCGCCTCGAAAGTTCACGGCCATGGTGCGGTCGAGATGCGCAACGTCCAGCTCGCCCGCTGGAACCCGGTCGTAACGCCCGTGGTTCAGCACCAGGGCATCCACGGTACGGGCCATCCAAGGATGGCTGGCCAGCAAGGCGACCTCGTCTTCGGCGGCGCAATCGATCTTCACGGCAAGCGCGTCGCCGCCGGCCTCTCGGATGGCGTCCACCACGAATTCTGCCGGGCGAGAGGAGGTCGTGTAGGTCAGCAGGACGTCGTAGCCGTCCTTGGCCAAGCGCGTGCAGACGGCGGCACCGATGCCCCGGCCTCCGCCGGTGACGAGCGCCACGGGACGGCTCACGCCTGCTCCTCCATGTGCTTCGCGAGGATGGCGCCAAGTTCGGGTGGCGTCCAGCCCTCAGGCTTCATGACCTTCCCGTCTTCACGTCGCAGGACCTTTCCGTCCACCAGCTTGGCCATGTTTGAGCGGTGGACTTCAGCAAAGGCCTCGTCGTAGAGGCCATGCAGGCCGTGGTTGATGACCGAGCCTGCGAGGATGTAGCCGATGTCCGCGAGCGCGTCGAGGACCTCGACCAGGTCTCCGTCGGCGAGGGCCTGCGCGTATTCCTCCACTTCTTCGCGCAGGAGTTTGACACGCAGTTCGGCCAAGTCCTGCGGGCCGAGTCCGGGCGCGTCCAACTTCGGGATCTCGAAGGCCTGGTTGAACTCGAGCAGGGCCGTCAGCATCGGATTCATGCGTCGAAGCGGGGCTTTGCGGCACTTGAGCAATCCGCTTCAGGGGTTCAGCTCAATCGAGGCTCACCAAGGGTTCGGTTGCATATCCTAAGGCAAGCGCGGCGAGCAACACCCAGCCGGTCAGCATCGAGACGCGGAACAACGTGGTCTGGAAGTCCTTCAGACGGTCCATCCGCAACACGACGGCGATGTTGGCCAACGCCATGACACCCGCTGCGGCGAGGAACCAGATGCTCTCGACCGGGTCCGACACGGCAAAGCACGCGAACCAGAGGAGGGAGAGTTGGACGGTGGTTCGGGTCGTGGCCCGCTCGTCAAAACGTGACGGGAAGGAATGGATGCCCTGTTCCCGATCGCTTTCAACGTCCATGCGGGCATAGTTGATGTCGAAGGCCGCGATCCAGAAGGCCACGCCCAGGGAGATGGGCAGGACGGTGGGCGCCCACAGGGCGTCCGTGATGGCGGCCCAGCCGTGCACGTCGGCGGCCATGGCCACCCAAGCGCCCGCAGGAGCCAGACCGAGACAGAGGCCGAGCCAGAAGTGGCACAGCCACGTGAAGCGCTTCATGTATGGATAGACGACGAAGGTCAGGACCGGCAGCCAGGCCATCATCAGCGCCACCCGGTTCAACAGGCCGGCACTGATGAGGAGCATCGCGAGGAAGACGGCCGACAAGATCCACGCCGTTTGCATGCTCATGCTGCCTGAGACCAAGTGACGGCCCTGCGTTCGTGGGTTGGCGGCGTCGATGTCACGGTCGATGATGCGGTTCAGGGCCATCGCAAGGCCACGTGCACCGACCGCGGCGAGGAGGATCCACATGAGGTCAAGGCCGGGTTCAAGGTCGAATTGGTCGAGGGCGAGCAGGTACCCCATGAGCACGAAAGGCAGCGAGAAGAGGGTGTGCTCCACCTTCACGAATTCGAGCACGCTGCGTACGTCGATGTCAGGCCCCTCCGTTCGGGAAACGAAGGTGTGGAGGCCATGAATAGTCCGCCAATTCTGGGTGGGATGCGACCTTTTCCAAGGTCTCCGGGCTGTGCAGCGTCACGGCAGGCCAACGGCGCACGCCATGCGACTCAGAGGGGATGGGTGTCGTGGCGTCCCAACACAACCGTGCCTTTCCTTCGTCGAAGGTCAGGCCTCGGCCCACGTCGAAACGGCAAAACAGCTGCCAAAGCATGCGACGGCGAGCCTTTGGCCCGTGCAGGTCGAGATCATCATCGGTGATGATGAGCCAGCGCAAATCCTTGGCTTCTTTCAATTGCCAAATTTGATTTTTCAATTGAAGAATCTTTTCTTGACGGGCCGCCTCAAGCGCATCGCCTTCTGGCGTCACTTCCGATCCCGTGCGGGGTGAGGGCCTGCCTTCGATGGCCACGCTGACCACCAGCATGCTGTTGCGCAGCAGCCGCGCATCCTCAGCACCATCGAGGGCCAACACGGACGACAGATCGTCCCCAGCCCATCCAGGGGCTTCGGCCCCGCCACGTCGCCACTCAGGAGTCGCTTGCTTGAATGAGCCCAGCAGAGGTGCTTCTCCAGAGCGTGGATCCGTCGACGGAATGGACGTCGCATCGATGATGACCTTGTCGTGGACGTTTTCGTACGGGCTTGCTGCTTCAAGCGCGTCTGCGACCATGCCTTCGAGGACAATGACGTCCTCGGCGGGATCGACCTTGTCGTTGAGGTCATCGAGGAATCCCTCGAGGTCCTTCGGGTCGCGGTCAGGGTCGACGACGACCATCGACTTCAGGAACATCATTTGTCCAGCGCCCATCAGGCCGATGGCCGTCTTCCGACCCTGGCGAGGGTACCGTTGCTTTGAGGCGACGATGGCGAGGTTGTGGAAGCCGGTCTCCAACGGGAGATGCACGCTGACCACGTCACGGTGCTGGAAGCGAAGGACGGGGCTGAACTGACGCCCAATGGCCTCGCCGAGGAAGCCGTCCTCCATGGGCGGGAGCCCCACGATGGTCGCCGGCAACATCGCGTCGGCACGGCGGGTCACGGCGGTGACGTTTAGCACGGGGTAGTGGCCGGTCAGGGAGTAGAAGCCGTAGTGGTCACCGAAGGGTCCTTCGACGCGCAGATCGGTCGGGTCGGTCCACCCCTCGATGACGATGTCCGCTTCTGCAGGGATCCACAGGTCCTGCGTGGCGGCTTTGGTCAGAGGGAGGCGTCGGCGACCGAGGATACCTGCGAATTGGTACTCCGACAGGTTATCGGGAAGCGGGGAAATCGCTGAGAAAATCAGCTCAGGCGGACCTCCAAGGCAGATCGCTACCGGCATCTTCAGCCCGGCTGCGGCGTGGTCTGCGCCGTGCTTGTGCACTTGCCAATGCAAGCCTGCTTCTTTCGGTCCAAAGATTTGCGAGCGGTACATGCCAAGGTTGTGTTCGCCTGAGGCCAGGTCACGGGTGACCACCAGCGGGAGCGTGATGTAGGCTCCTCCGTCCATCGGCCATGTCGTTGGAATGGGGAGTTTGGTCAGGTCAGGGTCGGTGTCGACGATGCGCTGAACGCGGCCACGGCGCTTTCGCTTCGGGGCGAACGCCAGCGCGTCCATGGCCAGCGGTAGGGCTTCCCAAGGTCGCTTGAGGTACCGCGGCACGTCCGGCTTCATCATGGCAACCATGCGGTCGCCGATGGCCGTCTCGGTCTCAACGCCCAGAGCGCGCAAGGTCCTGTCCTCGCTTCCAAAGAGGTTCATCACCAGCGGAACCTCGCTGATGCTGCCGTCCGCAAGGCGGGGTTGCTCAAAGATCACGGCAGGGCCGTCGTTCTTCACAAGCAGGTCGGCGATGGCGCCGGCTTCGTGAACGACGTCAACGGGACGGGGGATGCGCAACACCTCACCGCGCTGCTCAAGGTGGTCCACCCACCGCTTGAGCGTCCTCCATGCCATGTGTTGCTGTCTACGGTTTTGCCTTTGGACCTTCGCCGAGGCCCACGCCATGGAGCAGACGCACCATTGATGGACTCCGTGGGCTCACCATGCAGCATGGCAGCGGAGCCGGAGGTCGACGTTGACCTCGTGGTCATTGGTGCTGGCCCGGGAGGAGGTTCAGCTGCCTTGCATGCCTCGAGGCTCGGCCTCTCTGTGATGGTCCTTGAGGCCGACCCAGAAATTGGAACCCCCGTACATTGCGGCGAGTGCTTGTCGCACCTCGCCACCGAACAACTCGAACTCGATCTTCCCGACCACGTCATCGCCTTGGCCGTGGATGGAGTGCGCGTGATTTTCCCTGACGGCACGGCGAAATTGTTGACCGAACCGGGGTACGTGCTGGAGAAGCACCTGTTTGAGCGGTGGATCATGGAGCAGGCCGAGGAACGCGGTGCAGGCATTTACCTCGGCCATCGCGTGACCAAAATGGAACGTGAATTCAATAGCGAAAATCAATTTTCCAATTGGAGTCTCGATGGAAGAGGCGACGCTTTCCCCATCCGATGCCGTGGCGTCATCGATGCTTCAGGCGTGCATGGAGCGGCTTCGAAGATCCTTGGAATGCCCGGTGAGGTGGAGGTCATCGCGGGCTTTCAGTACGAGCTGAACGACGTGCCGAACGACGGCTACCTGGACTTTTACATCCAGCCTGAATACGCTCCTCACGGCTATGTGTGGATGATTCCAAAGGCGGGTGAACGCGCCAACGTTGGGTTGGTCACCACCGACAAAAAGGGGGCGGTCAAGTACCTCGACCAATTCATTGACGACACCTACCTCAAAGGGAAACCACACGTGAATCCTCCTTGGCGCAAGGAGGGCATCAAGGTCAGACCTTTCGGCGGGACCATTCCCATCTCGGGACCCAGGGCAAGCACGGTGGAAGACGGATTGCTGCTGGTCGGTGACGCAGCAGGATTCACGTCTCCGCTCTTCGAAGGAGGCACACACCTTGCGTTGTGGTCGGGTCGCGCAGCGGCTGAAACCTTTGCAGAAGCCATCGCAGCAGGTTTGCCGACCAAAGACCGTCTGTCGGGCTATCAGCGCAGATGGAAAGGTGCCTTCCCTCCTTACCACAAGATCTTGCGAGGGAAAACGGCCCTGTACGATTTGAGCGACGATGAAATGTCGGCGATGGCCAGGTGCTTGCCTGAGGAACTCGGGTCGATGTCACCGCTGCAAAAGCTTGGCATTGGCATGAAGATCCTCGTGCGTCGCCCCGCGCTGTTGACCAAGCGCGTGATTTCTGTGCTTCTTTCGTTTGGCTATTCACGGGCCAAACACTTCGGTTGGTGACCCTTGCGCCGGAGGCAAGGTTCACGACGTGGGCCTCATCCATCCGACCAATGGGGTGGTTTGCGCTCGGGCTTGGCCTGACGGGTTGCCTCATGGTGATGTTGCCGTGGGGGCGTTGGCAAAAGGCCGAGGCCCCGTCCCCCCTTCCGACCCTCGGCGTTTTGCTTGCTTGGGTGCCTTTTCTGGTGTTGGTGCAGCGTTTTGTCACCAATGACCTCAGCGTGGCCGTGGTCAATGCCTCGGGCGGAGGTGACATGCCCTTGTTGTACCGGGTGGCCGCCACGTGGTCGGCCCGAACCGGCCCCCTCCTGCTCTGGGCAGGGTTTACGGCGACGTTGGCGTGGTGGTGGCGCCGTCCCATGGAACGGGAAACCGTGGCCATGTCTGAACGTCGCGTGGGCTTGCTGGGAGGTTTTGCCGCACTTCTGATGCTGCTCGCCATCCACCTCAAGCCCTTTGCGGCCACCCTCCCCGGCGCTCTGCCCGGAGAACTCAGCCCTTTGCTCCAAACCGACTTGATGGTGGTTCACCCTCCGCTCGTGTTCCTTGCTTACGCGTATTGCCTGTCCATCGCCGCAACCGCGGCATCGTCGGTCGGGCAGGACGATTCTGGCTTGCTTGAGCGCATGGTCCTTCAGGCCCGACCGGCCTTTTTCGTGACGACCTTGGCCATTGGACTGGGTGGACTTTGGGCGTACCTGATCCTGGACTGGGGCGGATATTGGGCATGGGACCCCGTCGAAACAGCCTCTTTCCTTCCGTGGCTCGCCTTGGCCACTCTTTCGCATCTGCGAACCGTGCCAAGGAAAGTGCCAGCCGTGGTCCTCCGTGGCGTTGGGCTGTTGACCGGTGCCCTCGCGCTCTTTGCCACCTTGGTCACCCGAGCGGGTGGAGCTTGGGCTTCGTCGGTGCACACCTTCGTGGTGGACGCAGAAGGAAGCGCACCTCCTGATGCCTTTGGGCGCATTGTGGCGTTGGCCATCGATGCCGGCCCGGGCATCGAAGTCATGACCTATCTTCTTGTCTTGCTCACCCTTGTTGGATGGTGGCTGGTCGACGTGGCCTGCAACGCCGGCCTACGTCGCAAAACCCGCCCGCTCGCGACCGATTGCGCCGTGCCTTTGCTGGTGCTCTTTGCCGTTCTCCTCGAAGCCATCAGCGATGCTCCGGTCGCGGTGTTGAGTTTGCAGGGCCTGCCGTGGTTGTGGGTCTTTGTTGTCATGCTCCCCATGGCTCTCTCAAGCCAGCGCGTACCCGATGAGGAACGTGACGTGCGTCCTTTTGGTCGTCCGTACGGCGTTCCGTTTGACCTGATCCTGGCCGTCTTGATCGGTGTGCTTGGAGGCGACGTGTTCCTTGCGGTGCTGTGGCTTGCCCTCATCACACCGATCGCCCTGTCCTCCACGCCGACCGAGGCATGGCCTGCCGCGGTGCTTGGGGTGGGCTTGGCGTTGGCAGCGGCATGGACGGATTTGGCCGAGGTCGGCGTGGCGGTCCTGATGCTCCTCCCCTTCCTCCTTCCATGGTTGCTCGAAGGCGACAGCGAGTCGGACGGGTCGAACGCGCCGACCTTGACGCGCTCGATGCTCCGTGCTTCGCTGTGGGCTGGGGCAGGCCTCTCAGGCTTGGTGCTGGTGCTCACCCTCGTCATCTTGCTGGGCTCCATCGATCAAATTCACTTCGCGGCCCATGAGGTCTACACCTCCGTGCTGATCGCGGCCGCTGGCGGGGCCTTCGTCATCTACGGCACCCGTGAAGAGGCCCCGAAGCATCGCTTGCAATGGCTCGCCGCCGTCTTCATCGTCAGCGCCCTTGGGCTTTGGCTCGCTCCCGGCTGGTGGGGAGGTGACGCGTTGGAGCCCCTCAGCAGCTTGGTGCTTCGTGGACACGTGGCGTGGATCGTGCTGCCCGTCGTGCTCATGGCCGTCCCCATCATCGCCAGAGAACTCGCACGAAAGGCGAGGGCCACGTCTTCAACCCAACTTTGGCGCCGCATCCCGGTTCAAGCCCACCTCATCCACCTCGGGCTGCTCCTCCTTTTGATCGGCCACGTTTTCACCACGACCTTGGTCGACCGGGGTGACCCCATCCATCGCATCACCATGTTGCAGGACGAAGCAGTGGTCGTGGACGGCCTAAGTTACACCTTCACCGACCTGACCTTGGTGCCCGAGGAAGACCTGCGTGTTGGCGATGGGGGCATCTTCGCCACCATCGACGTGCACGACGGCGAGCGCAAGATCGGGACGGTCGAACCGGGCATGGTCCGGTTTGACGCCACAGGATTCCCACGTTCAGAGGTGGACGTGCTCCGCCGATGGTCCGGAGACATTGTGTTCATTTTCGATTACTCCCAAGCGGACACCTTGATGCCTCAAACGATTGAAGGTGGCACAGAGGGGGTGGACGCGGTGCGCATCACGGTCTATCGCCTCCCACAAAGTCATCTGGTGTGGCTTGGTTGGGGCATGATGTTGCTCGGCATGGCCGCATTGGGATTGCGTCGTGTTGGGGCGAATCCTTCCTCCACACCGGCCGTTTGACTTATGAGGAGGGCTCCGGTGGCTCGGCGCACCGTAAGGTGGCAACATCATGGAAGAAGGCACCATTGTCCACGTTGACTACGAACTCTACGACGGCGTCACAGGCGACCTGATTGAGACGACCCGCGAGTCGGTCGCCCAAGAGCATGAAACCCACCAAGAGGGCCGCGACTACACGCCTTTGGTGTGCGTCGTCGGCTCGGGGAACCTCATCCCAGGCTTCGAAGCAGCGCTGCTGGAAGCCGACGCAGACGTCGAAATCGACGTCACCATCCCTGCCGTGGACGCATACGGCGAAAAGGATCCAACCTTGGTCGAAACGATCAGCATCGACAAGCTCCTTCGTTCGGTTCGTGACCGCAACCAACTCTACCTTGGTGCGCCAGTGAACGTCGGTGGGCGTCAGGGCTACTTGTCCTACCTCGCGGCCGGGCGTGCTCGCATCGATTACAACCCCCCGATGGCGGGCAAGGACCTTCGCTACAGCTTCAAGATCGTCAAGGTCGTTGAAGGCCGTGAAGCGACCGTTGAGGCCCTGTTGCAGTCCAACACCGGGCACAGCGACTTTGGCGTGACCTTTGACGGTGATGACGTCAGCATCGTGCTTCCACAGACCATGCTGTTTGACACCAACGCGGCCATGATGAAGTTCCGTCTTGTGACCGCCATCCGTGACGCGATGGACGACGTGGCCAAGGTCACCTTCCTCGAGGTCCATGAGCCCCGAGGCTTCGGTGCCGAAACGGATGCTGAGGACGACGATGGCGACGTTGAGGACCTGTCCGGTCTTTCCGTGGCTGAACTCAAGGAGCGCTGCAAGGCGGCCGGCCTGAAGGTCGGCGGCACGAAGGCGGACCTCATCGCGCGCCTCGAAGAGGCGTCTGGCGAGGAAGAGTGATTCCCTCTGGCCAAGCCTCTTGAGGCGGGCCGTTGAGCGAACGTTGAGGCTGATGGACGCGTCGAGTGATTCAGCACCCGCCGAAGAAGGCGGAGCCCTTCCCGACGAGGTTTACTCGAAGCTTGAGTCGACGATCCTTTGGGCGCTTTTGCTCATCGGGATTGGCACAGCGGTTGGTTTGGTCGTCTCTCCTGAAACCGTCTGGGACGAAGGTCTTGCACCGGTGGTCTGGGACCCGATCGTCGAAGACGCAAGCGAAACCGGTGACGCGGGCTACAATCCTTGGAACACGACCCTCTACACCCTCGGTTTGTTTGCTGCTGTCCTGGCCCTGCAAGCCGTGTTCCGCCGGTGGCGCCTCCCGAGCGACGACCTCATGGTCCTCGCGTTGACCTCGTGGGTGATCCTTGCGCCGGTACTCCGGGTCTTGGAAGACGCTCACTTGTTTCCAGAGGGCAAGGACTTGCTCTACATCTCTCCGTTGATTCATCTCCATCTTGCGGCGTGGTTGGTGGGTGTCGGACTCATCGTCCACCGACTTGACGTTGCCGTGGCTCGAGCCTTGCGGCCAAGCGTGGTGGAGCGTCGCGTTCATCATGCCCTTCTGTTCGGTTTGCCGCTCGGCTTGGCAGGTTTTTGGGCGTGGGTGTTGCGACCGATTCACGAGACTGACGTTGCCCTTGATGCCGTTCCCTTGGTGGTCAGCGCCTTCGTGGCCTTGGTGGGCGTCACCCTCATCCTGATGCGCACCACGCACGCAGCGGCGCTCACCCGTGGCCTCCTCGCTTTCGGTACAGGAGCCGTCATCCTCTCACTGGGGTACTACGTCGCGCTGGCCATGCATTTGTCCGAAGCCTACGTGGACGACCCGTACAACAGCATCGTGCTTTGGCCTGTCTTGGTGGGCGTGGTGTTGCCGTGTTTGGTCGGTGTTGTGCTCCACCGCATGGGTGCCTCGGATCTGCGCCACCTCCGCGCAAGCGGCCATGAGCCTGGGGTGCTCCCGGCCGGAATCAGCCTCGACCAGTGGGAATCTGATCCTGATGCTGTGGCGCACCACCCCATTGAGCGCTTGTCCAACCGTGCCATGTTGGCCTCACCCCTTGTCATCCTCATGGTCATCGGACAACTGTCAGACGGTTTGGCCACCTTCCTTGGTTTGGACGTTTTCGGGTATGGAGAAAAGCACGTGGCCAGCCAAGGCGTCATTGACATCGGTGCCCGAATCAATGCCCGACTCGGCATCGAATTCGGCGTTGGAGCATGGTTCTTCGCGGTCATAAAAATCACCTTGGTCAGCGCCATCGTGCTCTTGTTCAGCCGTATGCGGGTCGAACAACGCCAGCAGCACCTCCGCGTCTTGGTCGTGCTGGCGGTGATGGTCGTCGGGCTCGCTCCAGGGCTTCGCGACATTGGGCGGCTCATTCTCGACGTGTGAGCCGATGGCGTCGGATGCTTGAAGCGCACTTCTGTGCTCCCCGTGAATGAGGCAGCGACATGGACCGTCTTCCAAGCCGATTTTCGCCCAACACGGAGGAGGCCACCGCACGCCGTGCCGCCAACCTCGCACTGGTGGAGGATCTCCGGGAACGGTTGGCGCAGGCACGGGCTGGCGGCAGCCCTCGTGCCGTCGAGCGGCATCGTGCGCGTGACAAGATGCTTCCACGGGAGCGAATTGAGGCCATCATCGATCCAGGCACGGCCTTCCTCGAGACCTCCCCATTGGCGGCCAACGGCTTGTACGGCGACGGCGCTCCAAGCGCGGGCATCGTCACCGGGATTGGTGTGGTGCACGGCCGCGAATGCCTCTTCGTGGCCAACGATGCCACCGTGAAGGGTGGTTCTTACTTCCCCATGACCGTCAAGAAACACATCCGCGCGCAGGTCATCGCGCATGAAAATCACCTGCCGTGCGTGTACTTGGTCGACTCCGGTGGGGCCTTCCTGCCGATGCAGGACGAGGTTTTCCCCGACATCGACCACTTTGGACGGATCTTCCGGAACCAAGCGAAGATGTCTGCAGACGGCATTCCGCAGGTTGCGGCCGTCCTCGGCTCCTGCACGGCCGGTGGCGCCTACGTGCCGGCGATGTCCGACGAGTCGATCATCGTCAAAGGCAACGGCACGATTTTCCTCGCAGGCCCTCCCTTGGTGAAGGCCGCGACCGGTGAAGAAGTCACAGCGGAAGACCTCGGTGGTGCCGACGTGCACACCGCGACCTCCGGCGTTGCCGACCATTTCGCGGAAAACGAGCAGGAGGCTTTGCGCAAGGTGCGCAACGTCATCGAAAACCTCGGGCCGCGCACCCTTGCACCGGCCGCCGGGGCAGAGCCAGAAGACCCGCATTACGATCCGGACGAGTTGTTGTCCATCGTTCCCGAGGACAACCGTACACCCATCGACGTGCGTGAAATCATCGCCCGCATGGTGGACGGTTCCCGCTTCCACGAGTTCAAACCAAGGTATGGTACCACCCTGGTGTGCGGCTTTGCTCGCATTCACGGCCATCTGGTTGGCATCGTGGCGAACAACGGCATCCTCTTCTCCGAATCCAGCCTCAAAGGCGCCCATTTCGTGCAATTGTGCGGTCAGCGCCAAGTGCCGCTGGTGTTCCTTCAGAACATCACCGGCTTCATGGTTGGGCGGGAGTATGAGGCCGGCGGCATTGCGAAGGACGGCGCCAAACTGGTGACCGCCGTTTCCTGCGTGGACGTTCCAAAATTCACCGTCATCGTTGGTGGCAGCCACGGTGCGGGGAATTACGGCATGTGCGGGCGAGCCTACGACCCGCGTTTCCTCTTCATGTGGCCCAACGCCCGAATCTCGGTGATGGGAGGCCCTCAGGCGGCGGATGTCTTGACCACCATCAAGCAAGACCAGCGTGCTCGCGAAGGTGGTGCGCCGATGAGCGACGCCGAGGTGGAGGCCTACCGAGCTCCGATCCTTGCCAAGTATGAGGAAGAAGGGTCGCCCTACTACTCCACGGCCCGCTTGTGGGATGACGGCGTCATCGATCCACGTGACACCCGCGACGTGCTCGGACTCTGCTTGGCCGCGGCCCGTAACGCCCCTGCGCCGAAGAAGGGTTACGGAATTTTCCGGATGTGAAGTCCAATTGAAGATTCAATTTTCCAATTGAGGTTTTACCATGTCAACCCCCGTCTGCGAACACCTTCATCTCGAGGTCGAAGGCGCCGTGCTCAAGGTAGGGCTGTCACGGGAATCGGTGTACAACGCCCTCAACACCGCGATGATCACCGAGTTGTGCGAAGTGCTCGAATGGAGCGCATCGCGGAGCGCGGGTCCCGCGGGCGTCCTCGAGGACGCCGAAGGCCCCCTGTTTCGCCTGCTCGTGTTGCACGGCATGGGCAAGCACTTCTGCGCGGGTGCGGACATCAACATGATGCGAGACGCTGGCGCCAAAACGCCAGAAGAAAACCGTGAGGACAGCGCTCGACTGGACCGTTTGTTCAACGGCCTCTGGTCCCACCCCTGCTACACCATCGCCGTGCTCCATGGCGTTGCACTCGGCGGTGGCGCAGGCCTCATCTCGGCGTGCGATCACGTGGTGGCCGTCGAAGGCGCCCGCATCGCCCTCTCCGAAGGAAAGCTGGGCATCTTGCCCGCTGTGATCGGTCCGTACGTCTACCGTCGGGTCGGAAGCGCTGCCTTCCGTCGCTTGGCCATGCACGCTGGGCGCATCGGCACCTCCGAGGCCCAACGCATTGGCCTCATCGAAGAGGTGTGCACCGACGCGGACGAGGCCTGGGCGACCGTGAACGGCCTTGTTGCTGAGGTCATGACCACCGGGCCCTCTGCGGTGAGTGCGGCCAAGGAATTGGCGCTTGGTTTCGACCGCTGGACCGGCGACGACCTTGCTTTGCGCACGTGGACCCTTGATTTCACCAGCCGCATGCGTGGGTCTGACGAAGGTCAAGAGGGCCTCTCGGCCTTTTTGGAAAAGCGCCCTCCTGCATGGCGACCAGACGATGGGGGCTCCAAGTGATGCGTTCCGTGCTCGTGGCCAACCGCGGCGAAATCGCTTGTCGCGTGCTGCGTGCCTGCCGTGAGGCCGGCTTGCAAGCGGTTGCGGTGCACGCCGAAGACGAAGCAGGGGCTTTGCACACGGAACTGGCGGACCTCAGCCTTCCCCTCGAAGGGTCCGGTGCGCCGGCTTACCTCAACGGCGAGGCCATCATCGCCGCAGCGCTGGCCAACGGCGTTGACGGGATTCATCCAGGTTTTGGTTTCCTCTCCGAGCGTGCGGGCTTCGCACAAGCGGTCATCGATGCCGGACTGATTTGGATTGGGCCATCCCCGAGCGCCATCGAACGCATGGGCGACAAGATGACTGCTCGAATCACCATGCGCGAGGCAGGCGTTCCCGTCATTCCTGGTGAGGAGATTGAGATCGAATCCACCGGCGATGAAGACGCAGACCTCCAAGCGACCATGTCCGCGGTGCGTGATGCCTCGGCACGCGTCGGGTTCCCGTTGTTGCTCAAGGCCAGCGCAGGCGGTGGTGGAAAGGGCATGCGCGCCGTTGAATCTGCCGACGGTCTCGATGAGGCCGTACGTGGGGCACGGCGCGAAGCCATTGCGGCTTTTGGCGACGGACGCGTGTACCTTGAGCGGCTGCTCCGCGGAGCGCGCCATGTCGAAGTTCAGGTGCTCGCTGACGCTCACGGCACCACGGTTCACTTGGGTGAGCGCGAGTGCAGCGTCCAACGCCGACATCAGAAGGTGTTCGAAGAGGCGCCTTGCGCGGTCGTCGACCACGAACAGCGTCAGCGCATGGGGGAAGCCGCCATCGCCGCTGCAGAGGCGGTGAATTACGTCGGAGCAGGGACGGTCGAATTCCTCATGGAAGACGACGGCACCTTCCATTTCCTTGAGATGAACACCCGCATTCAGGTGGAACACCCGATCACAGAATTGGTCACCGGTGTTGACCTGGTGCGTGAACAGCTCCGCATTGCTGCAGGAGAACCGATGAGCGTGCAGGGCCTTGCCATGCGT
>CAXRAI010000059.1:0-3697 GCA_964228865.1 Salinimicrobium sp.
TCTGAAGCCATGGGGCGAGGTCGCGCCGTGATGAGATAAGCGTGGCTCCAAACCTCGGCCATCGAAACGCAAAGCAATGCTTTGATTGACCAACGGAGGCTTGGACGTGCATGGCGTGGGTTGATCCCTCGGTGTTGCTCAGTTTTTTCATCGTCGTGCCAACACGTGTGGTGGCCCTCAACGTCATCTTCGTGATCGCGTTGCTGAGTCTGCCCGGTCTGATGGTGTGGCTGGACCGTCGCGATCGCATGCCCACCGCGCTGCCTTGGGGCTTCCTTGTCGCGATGGTGCCGATGTTTGCCTATTCGATGGTGATGATCTCCTTCCAACCGAACAGCTACTGCAACAACATCCTGCCGCATGCCGAATTCCGAGCCTTCTACGTGTTGTTTCTTCCATTTTTACCGCTCCTTGCCCACATGGTTGGCTCCAACAAGGTGGGCCGACCGTGGCTGTTTGGAAGCATCCTCACGCTCTCGTTGCTGTTCGTGTTTGACCTGACGGTAGCCTACGAAGTGCTGCACATGGTGTACCAGAACCAAACAGGGGAAGGCGTCGTGTATTCCGGTGCGCGCGCTTGGGAATGCAACCACTACAGCAGCACATCGATGCAGGTGGCCTTCCGGGCGAAGTGGCGGGCCAACCAGGCCTTCCTTCTCCTGATGCCGCTGATGTTGATTGGGGCACGCCTCGTGCACCGGCGACGACGTGGCAACGACGCATCTCAGAACGAAAAGAGCGAGGTCTGACCGCCACCGAGGCGCCCGCCGTTCTCCAGTTTCTCGAAGGCCTCGTCCATACGACGCTGACTGAAGGCACGTTCCACCTGCAAGTATTGCTTGAGACCGGCCACATCAACGGGTTTGAGCACCAATTGGTCAGGCTCAGTCGGGGTGGCCGGGTGGTCATGAAAGATCGCCCTGACCTCGGCAATGTTGTCCGGGACCTCCACGCCTTTGGCTTCGCAGACGCCTTCCAAGGTGCCGTGCTTGTGCAGCAGCTTGAGGCCCGTTTTGGGACCAACACCGCGGATGCCGGGGTGGAAATCTGTCCCAATCATGATGCCAAGGTCAACGAGTTGTTCTTGGCTCACGTCCAGTTCCGCCCGCATTGCATTAAGGTCAATGCGTTCTGCATAAACCGTCTTTCCGTAGCGCTTTGTGCCGTCCGCCATAAGGTTCCGAACAAGGATCGGCGAGCCGTACAGAAGGGCGTCCCAATCCTGCGTGGCCACCACATCCAAATGTCCACGTTGGGCCATGACCGCGGCCTGGGCTTCGCCCTCAGCAGCCGCTTCGACCCACGGTACGCCAAGCAGGTCGAGCATGTCCTTGGTCTCCTGCACCATCTCCGGCGAATAATGCATGATGCGAGCAGCCAATTTCTGAGCCAGGCGGTGATCACCAGATGCACGTGCAGCCGCATACTGCTCCTCGGCCTCTTGGCGCCGCTCACGGCGTGCGGCCAATTCTGCTTCCTTGAGGGCAGGAGATGGTCCGTCAAAGACGTACACTGGGATGATCCGGTGCTCCAGCAAGGCACACGTACGCTGGAGGAACCCCATCAGATGAGCCACGTAGCGTCCGTCCGGCGCCCGAAGCGGCATGCCGTCTCCTTCTGGAGACCGGTCCCGCATGGTGGTCAAAAACTGGAAGGCGGTGAGGAAGGCGTCAATGCCGACGCGCTTCCCCGCGAGGTCAGGAAGACGAACGCGCTCGCTGACCGCGAGGTCCTTCAGATTGCAGCCCATACCACCCCCTCCGTCACCACCCTTTGTGGTTCTTCGCCCGCCGACAAGGCGTTGAATCCGTGGCCCCTCGCAGGAGCATGCCCGAGGCGCCCTGCGTGCTGGTTCTTCGTGGCGAAAGCACGGCGCTGGCGCTGGCCGAGGCAGAAGCCCTTGGCTTCCAGACCCACGCACGCTACGGAAGGCTGGCCGTCGGGAACCATGACGAAGCATTGGACGTCGCTGCTGGGACCGACGCCGTGCTACACGACGGAGGCGTCCTTCCGTGGTCGTCCAATGAGGCATTCATTTCCGCCGTCGGCGACCGCCTGAGCCCGAAGGAAGGCCGTGTGTCTGTTCGCGTGGAACGCCTTGGCGGGCGCATGCCCGACTCGTCCACTCAAGCGATCGCGCGTGGCTTGGGAGGACGTTTGCACGATGCAGGGTGCGCAATCGACCTCGACCAACCCGATCACGTGCTGTGCGTCTTCCTCGACGCCACCTCTCAGCATGTGGGCTGGGGTTGGCTCGTGCAGCACACAGAACGTGCAGGCATCGGCGCCCGCAGGGCCGGTGAGCGCCCCTTCTTCCGCCCGGTCAGCCTCGACCCACACCTCGCCCGAACGGCCGTGAACCTCGCCATCGGTTCTCGCGATGGCGTCGTGCTCGATGCCATGACCGGTACAGGTGGATTCCTCATCGAAGGGGCCTTGATGGGCCGCGAAACGGTCGCCATGGACCTCGACCCCATGATGGTCGAGGGGGCAACGGCCAACCTTGATTGGGCCATGGAAGGCCGTTCGCACCGCGCCGCAGTGGTGCTTGGTGACGCCACCGCGTTGCCCTCCTCCCTGCCTGACTCGGCCAAAGGACGGATCTCGGGCTTGGTGCTCGATCCTCCGTACGGTCGTAATTCGCATGGTTCTCACGGGCCCTGGGACCTTCTCACGCGTGTGTTGGCGAGCACCGCAGAGATGGTGGGTCCAAGCGGTGCAGGGTGCTGCCTGATCCTCCCTGTGGCGCCCCTGTCCACACAAGAAGACGGAGCCTTGGTTGACGGGACCGAAGTGGAACCCCTGCACGGAAGTTGGCAGAACGTTGTGGACGTGTTCGAGGCCTCCCCATGGACGCTCAACTCAAGCAGGTGGGCGGCCCGTGTCCATGGAAGCCTTGCGCGGCTCATCCTCCACGCAACATGCGCTCCTCCAAATTGAGGAGCACCATGGCGTCGTCCTCGCCTGGTGACTCGAAACCGTCAGGGTGCGGACAGCCTTCGTCCAAGACCGCACGATCCTCATCGTTGAGCACGACGGGGTACATTTGGCAGCCTTTGGGACGGAACTCGTAGATGCTGCACAGACCAGGAGCATGCACCTCGGCCGAATCGGTCAGCAGGAAGGTGCAGGCACGGGTGGTGGCGTCGTTCAGCAGCGTCAGCACGCCTTGCTCGTTTTCCCACGTGAACGCCTCAATGCCCTTACCGGTCCGGCGGGAAATTTTGGCGGCTTCTTCCCGCGTCAGCGGCATCGTGGTGTCGCGGCAGCACCGCGAACACGAGGCGGTCACGCACGGCAATCGGAGGGTCACGTTCCAAGCGTTCCACCCTCCTTCTTCAAGAGGGGTGGCGGTTACCCGTGAACACAGGGCGATTAGGGTAGTCTGGATATCCTTCCGGCCTTCGGAGCCGGAGACGTGGGTTCGAATCCTGCATCGCCCGCTTCTCGCCCCAGTCGACGTTGGCACACGCGATGCTTTGGGTCGTTACCGTGATGAACGGTGGATGAACCGGAAGAATGTGGACCCCCTCCTCATCGAAGCAGCGGCCGTGCGCGCCATCGCCGTGCTGGCGTGGCTGCGCACCGTCGCAAGCGGCCTTGTCACCGTCATGGACGTGCTTTGGGGCCTCGGCTTCGTCGTCATCGCCACGGCCCGCATCGTGGCCCTTGGTGGCACCGATACCGTCGGATGGAT
>CAXRAI010000060.1:0-4199 GCA_964228865.1 Salinimicrobium sp.
GCCATCGTGTTCAGCGACATCCTCACCCCGCTTCCTGCCCTTGGCTACGACGTCGAATACGGCGGCGGCATTCGCATCACGCCCTTCGCCTTCGATGACGTGGAGGCATGGCCGGAGTTCGAGGCACGGACGCACGCGCCCTGGGCCGCCAACGCCCTTGCGGCGTTGCCTGGGGTGTTGCCTCGAGACGTTGCGCGGCTCGGTTTTGCAGGATGCCCATGGACCGTTGGCATGTACCTGATCGCCGGTGGCACGGGCGACAAGGAGTTCGTCAACACCCGTGCAAAGGTGCATGCCGACCCGGAGGCCGCCATCCGCCTCTTCATGCGCCTGGGCGACATCGTGGGGAACCTGTTGGCCGACCAAGTGGTCCACGGCGGAGCCGACGCTGTGCAGTTGTTCGACACCTGGGCGGGTTTGCTCAACGAAGCCACCTACCGCCGATTCGCGATGCCCGCCACCGCGAGGGCCATCGAAGTCTTCCGAGAACGATGCCCCACGCGAACCCCGCTTCTCCATTACGCCAAGGCCTCTGGCCACCTTCACGGCGCCATCATGGAACTCGACATCGACGGTTTGTCGCTCGATTGGCGTGACGACCTCCGTGCGTACCGCGAAGCACACGGCAAGCGGCTGGCCCTTCAGGGCAACCTCGACCCCACCTTCATGCACGGTTCAACCGAAGCCGCCATCAGCGCTGCGGAGGCAGTGCTCGAGGCCGCTGGCGACGGCCCTGGGTACATCTTCAACCTCGGGCACGGCTTTGCCCCAAGCGCCCGCATCGAATGCGTTGAGGCCGTCCTTCGTACCGTGGAGGGGCGGTGATGCGCCAGCGCATGATTGACCTCGTCCACCGCGAACAAGACCGCATTTGTGATGCGCTGCAAGCCATCGACGGCGGCGCCCCGCGTGAGGACGTGTGGTCGCGGGAAGGCGGTGGCGGAGGCCGCAGCCGGGTGTTCAGCGAAGGAAAAGTGTTCGAAAAGGCAGGTGTGAACGTCAGCGTCGTTCACGGAACCCTGCGCCCAGAAGCCGCTCAGGCCATGGGCGGCGGGCAGGCCCTGGGCGCCGACGAAGATCTGGACTTTTTTGCCACGGGCCTGAGTTTGGTGCTTCACCCGTGGAACCCAATGGCGCCCACCGTTCATGCCAACTACCGCTACTTCGAACGAGGCGACGGTCAGAAGCCGGGCTCCTGGTGGTTTGGCGGCGGTGCCGACTTGACCCCAAGTTACCTCTTCGAGGAGGACGCGACCCATTTCCACGCCACCCACAAAGCGGTCTGTGACGCCCATGAGGTGGCCGATTACGCCCGGTTCAAGGCCTGGTGCGACGACTACTTCCACATCCGCCACCGAGGTGAGCGACGAGGCGTCGGTGGCCTCTTCTTCGACGACGTGAACGAGGCCTCGAAGGACGAATGCTTCGCCTTTGTCGAAGCCTGTGCAGGCGCGTTCCTTCCCTCTTACCTTCCAATCCTTGAGCGACGCAAGGACATGCCCTACACCGACGAACAACGCGACTGGCAGCAACTTCGTCGAGGGCGCTACGTGGAGTTCAACCTCGTCTATGACCGTGGCACGACCTTTGGCCTGAACACCAACGGGCGGGTGGAGAGCATCCTGATGTCCCTCCCGTTGACCGCGCGATGGGAATACGCCCACACCCCTGAGGACGGTTCGGCCGAGGCGACCTTGCTCGACGTCCTCCAAACGCCGCGTGAGTGGGTGTGAGCCATGCAGGACCGGCAGGCGTGGATCCGCCACGGGCAGGAGCTGCGCCGGCCTCTCTTGGTCAACCCTGCCTTGGTCGATGAAGGGCATGTGGTGGTCGTTGGCGCAGGTCTTTCTGGCTTGACGGCCGCCTACCGCTTGCGCGAAGCACGACCGGACGTGCGCATCACCGTGCTCGAACGAAGCGACCGCCCTGGCGGCGTCATCCGCACGTGGCGCAAGGACGGGTGGGTGGGCGAACTCGCCGTCAACGCCTCCCGGCCTCATCCCGCGGTGTGGCGGCTCATCGATGACCTCGACCTGATGCCATCGTGGCAGCCTTCGCGAAAGGAAGCAAAGCACCGTTGGATCCTGAACAACGGACGGCGCCATCGCCTGGGCCTCTCTACGGTGCTGAAGGCCGGGCCAGGACGCATGCTGCGTGGGATCCGCACGGCACGTTTGGGCGGACGGTCGATGGCCGAAGCCCTCCCTGTTGCATGGTTGGCCGACGCCATGACCCACGGTATCGTCAACGCCCCGGCCGCTGAGGTCGATGCGGACCTGCTGATGCCGACGATGGCGCGCTACGGTGCTGGCCCCCCCATGAGCCGGCGTGCCTTGGCGCGGGCCGTTCGAAGCACCTACCCCGGCTGGATGCCTCGACGTGGCCAAATGGGCTCGCTTGAACAAGGCATGGAGGGCCTCATCGAGGCGTTGATCGAAGCACTCAGCGATGACAACATGGTGAACATCCAGTTCAACGTCGACGCACCGTCACCCGAAGCGGCCGCTGACCGTCAAGGCCTCTCCCTCAGCTCTGTGCTCTGGACTGCACCACGGGCAGAAGACGAAGCCGGTCCGGAATTGACCGTGGCGGTCGTCGGGTACGCAGGCGCCGATGCGGCCTCGGTCCCGATCGGCTACGGCACCTTGTGCCCAGACCCGACAAGCCCCGTGAGCGGCATCCTTCACGAGAGCGACGTGCATCACGGCGCCCGCGCACCGCCCGGCCACCGCTTGTTCCGGGTGATGGTGCCTCATGCGCGCTGGGACGGCGAGAAGCGCGCGCTCCGACAGGCCGTTGCGACGATCTTGTGCCCTGCGGAACCCGTGCTGTTCGAGGTGCTTGGTACGCGGCGCGTGCCCCACGTGCGCCCGGGACACATGCGGCGTGTCGCCGAGCATGCCGCGCCGTGGTCGTGGATCGGCTGGAATGCAACAGGCGTGGCCATCACACACGTCGTCTCTGAAGCGGAGCGCCTGGCAGATCTCATGCGGCAAAAGCCCGCTCAATGAGGGAATGAACACCGTCCACCCACGTGGGTTCGTCGTTCAAACACGGGACCACGCGGAAGGCCTTCCCACCCGCTTCCATGAAGGTCTCACGGAGTTCGATTTCGAGTTCTTCCAAGGTTTCGAGGCCATCCACCACGAAGGCCGGAGCCACCACGGCCACGTTGGTGACGCCACGCTTGGCCAAGTCGACCACGGCAGAAGTGGAGGCCGGCGTCAGCCATTTGACCGGACCAAGCCGGCTTTGGTAGGACAGGGACCACCGGTCGTCGGGCAGCCCGAGCGCTTCAACAACGGCCATCGTGGTCATGTTGCAATGGTGTGCGTAGCACATGGCGTTGGCCGAACAAGCGGTGGCGCAGCAGTTGTCCACCTTCTGACAGTGCGAACGGGTGGGATCGGCCCGCCTGACGTGGGACAGCGGCAGGCCGTGGTAGGAAAACAGGATGTGAGCGCCGTCGTCCACCGCTTCACGCAGGCTTGCCGCCAACGGTTCCACGTACTCGGGTTCGGTTTCGAAGTGGTCGAGACGGTGCAGCGTCGGGCTCCACGCCATCTCAACGAGGACTTCCTCGGCCCGTCGCATGGCGCTCCCGGTGGTGGCTTCGGCATGCTGAGGGAACATCGGAGCCAACAGGAGTTCCTCGACACCTTCGGCGCGCAGGGCTTCCAGTCCCTGTTGCATGCTGGGCACACCGTACCGGAACGCGTGCGCCACGGCGAGGTCGCCTTCACGCTCTTGCAAGGCAGCGACCATGCGGTCGGAATGGACCCGCAAGGGTGCACCTTCGTCCATCCAGATCTTGGCGTATGCTGGCGCGATTCGCTTTGGACGCGTCCGCAGGATGATGCCTCGGACCAGGAGATGACGAAGCGGGGCGGGCAGGTCGATGACGTCCGGGTCAAGCAGGAACTCCCGCAGGTAGGTGCGCACCGATGCCTCGGTCGGTTCCTCCGGGGTGCCGACGTTCATCAGCAGGACGCCGCGCTTGGCCATGCCCTAGCGTCGACCTTGCGAACATAGGGCTTTGCTTGTGGCTCAGAGAAGCCAGTCCAACCTCATACACGCGTGAGCTTGTACACGGAGGACGTGATCCACGACACGCCACGCCCTTTCTCGTCCTCAAGGTCGGTTTTCGCGAGGTGTTCCACCTCGAAGCCTTCGGCGAAGTGACGGTGCACGTCCTCGTC
>CAXRAI010000061.1:0-10635 GCA_964228865.1 Salinimicrobium sp.
GGCGAGAACACGGTCTACCTTCGAAGCGTGGATCGGGTGGGCAACGTTGGAGGCGTCACGCAACTTCCTGTCAACGTCGACCTGACGCCACCTGAAGGCTACGGCTGGGTCGTGGAGGAATTGACCACCAATCGAGTGGACCCTGCGCACATCCGGTACGTGGCTGAGGACGCAGGATCTGGTGTGGACCAGAGCGCCTCGACCATCGAGTACGGTTTCGACACCAACGGTGTTGGAAGCATTCCCGACATCACGGGCCGATGGATCACCCTTGGGAACAACGCGGGGCTGAACACCACCCTTGACCTTGCGTCGTGGGCAACGAAATCTGGACAATACCTTCTCCTGCGTGCGACGGTGGTCGACGGGGCGGGCAACGCCATCGTGACCCCGGCCGCTTCCTACCAAGTCCTTCCTGGTCTCGATTTGACCTGGAACGCCACCAACACCACGATCGATCGGCTCATCGTTCGCCCCGGACAAGCAACAGGAGCGGTGCAAATCGACGCCACCATCGAGGCCAACCAAGGTTACGACGGCACCGTGGTGGTTCGTCTTGAAACGGCCCCTGCCGACCGTTTTGCAGCCGTGGATTGGACGGTTATGGAGTCGAGAACCCTCCCTGCGGAGAGCCTCGGAAACGGGACCCATTCGATGACATGGAACCTGACGGTGACCCTTCAAGGTCAACTTGACATCCGCTTGGTCATCGATCCGTCCGACACCATCGACGAATACAACGAAGGCAACAACGCCATGCACTTCGTGGTGACGGGAGCCACGATCAGCCCGGGGTTGGTTCCATCGTTTGCCCCCTCTGCCGGGCTTGTGCTCCTGGTTGGCCTGCTCTGTGGCATCCTTGCGCGCCGCCCACGGGATTGAAAGGGAGCGGCAGTTCCGACGCACCATGCGCCAAGCGCTTCCACGGGTTCCAAAGGACCGCATCGCGGTGCTCATCGGTGCCAAAGGAGGCACGGTGAAGGCCTTGGCCAAAGCAGCCGGAGCCGAGTTCATCGCCATCGACTCCGAGTCTGGAGACGTGGAGGTTGAATGGGGCGAGCCAGGGACCTACGACCCGGTCAAGGCCCTGAAGATGCCCGACGTGATCAAGGCCATTGGTCGCGGCATGGCGCCGAAAACAGCCTTGACGCTCTTCGAAGACGACTGTTATTTCGAAATGGTTGACCTTCGCGACCACGTTGGAAAGCGAGGCAAGCAACTGCAGCGCATCCGCTCGCGGGTGATCGGCAGCCAAGGAAAAATCCGTCAACGCATTGAGGGGTTGACCTCGACCAGCATCACGATCTACAAGTCGACCGTGGTGGTGATCGGACCTGAAGAGGGCCTCGCCCTCGCCCGCCAAGCCGTGGACATGATCGCGGGCGGGGCGGAGCACGGGACCGTGCTCAGCTTCCTCGAGCGGACCACGCGAAAGAACCGGCTCGAGCGACGAAGTCTGGAAAGCATCGAACTTCGTGAAGAAGAGGGGTACGACAGCACCGGTTTCGAGAACCTCGTCCCTGGGCTTGACCTCGCTCGAGAGCGACGTCACCGACGTTTCCGTGCCGCTCAAGTCGATCCTGAAGACGAGGAAGCCGTCGAGGCACTGATGGACCTCGCCGAAGATGAAGCGGTCACTTGGGAAGAGGAATGATCAGGCTTCCTCGACGTCATCGAGTGGCATCTCCAAGACGTCCGCCATGGCCTCCGCAAGATCAACGTCAAGGCCTTGTTTCTGGCCCCACTCCACCAAGCGGGTCACGTCTCGGACGAGGAATTCCCTGGCTTTGGGATGGGTGTCGATGACCGCTTGCCCGACGTCGATGACAACCGGTTGACCCTCGTGCCAGAGGATGTTGTACGGTGAAAAATCACCGTGCACCAGGCGGGCTTTCTGCCACGCCACGGCAAGGAAATGCAGCAGTTGGTCGTAGACCGCGCCTGCATCATCGACCTCGACTTCTCGGAGTTTTTTGGCCGGAGACACCTCTGTACCAATGTATTCCATCACCAAGACGTTGCGGTGCACCGCCACGGCCTTGGGCACCTGCAAACCCCAGCGGGTCAAACGCTCGAGGTTCCTGTGCTCTTTTCTGACCCAGATGTCAACAAGGTCTCGGTGACGCCGTTTGAGGCCACCAAAGCGCTGGTCGCCCTCGATGTATTGAACCAGATTTCGGAACACAGCGTTGGAGGTGTGGAAGATCTTCACCGCCACTGGACGTCCGTCAATGTCGGTGCCATGGAAGACGTGGGCTTCCTTTCCTCGGGCAATGGGGTGGTCGAGGGTATCCAACGCCCCTGAGGTCATCAGTTTGTAGACGGAGAGCAAGGTCAGCCGGTCAAAGACCTGATCGAACACGCGTCGGTCGACCCACTCGAAGGGCCCTGATCCGAGCACACCTTGCAACTTCCCTTCGATGTCGCGAAACATGCCTCGATAGCGCGCCTCCTTCATCCAGCGGTATTCGGACCCGCCTTCTTCCAATCCCGACACGAAGGCGTCACGCTCTGTTTGTTCGTAGGCGTGATCCGCGGCCTCTTCCTGGCTCATCTTGGTGCGAGGACGACGGCGGCGGCGGCGTTGCGCTGACCGCTCGGCCAACTCGTCCCAATTGTCCTCGTCCCACGACATGCCGACACCCTCCGGTTGATGCGCGGCTCCTTTGAAGCCTGCTCAGCCAAAGAGTTCGTCGACGCCGTCTGTCACGTCGTCATCACCCTCGTCTTCTTCGAAACTGATCGGCGTCACCTCTGGCGCGGCTTCTTCCTCGGGTTCGGGTTCGGACGCATCGTCATCGTCATCGCCTCCAAAGAGGTCGTCATCGTCGTCATCGTCACCGAACAGATCGTCGTCATCGTCGGCGAACAACCCCTCGTCGTCGTCACCGTCGTCACCAAACAGGTCGTCGTCACCCTCTTCCTCGACCGCCTCGCCTTCGTCGACGTCCCCGAAGAGGTCGTCGTCCTCGTCGTAATCGTCACCAGAAAAGGAGGTCCCGAACAGGTCCACGACGTCAGGAAGGACGCCTTTGCGCGAGAGGTACATGGCTTGCGTTTTCGTGTAGCGGTGCTTCACGTCGGCCTTGCTGTCTTGGAAATCCCACGGCCAGACGATGATGAGGTCACCTTCGCGCACCCATTGCCGGCGACGCATCTTGCCGGGGATGCGAGCGAGCCGCATCTCACCGTCCGCGCACAGCACGTTGACCCGGCGCCCGCCGAGGATTTGTTCGGCCAACGCGAACATCTCGTTGACCTTCAGATTGGGCATTTTGACGCGGATGCGACCGACGCTGGTGTCGTCTTCAGGAGACTCGAGCCGAGCGAGTTCTTCCTCGTCGACCTTCTCCTCGCGTCGTCGTCCCATTGCCGTCGCCCAACTCAGCGAGCGGACGACCCCTCTTCAATCCCACCGCAATCAAAGCGCTCAGCGCAGCAGAGCCTCGGCCGCGTCTCGGCAGACTTCGATGAGTGGGTCGCCCCACACGCCGAATCCAACGGTGCCGATCAAGCAAATGGCGATGGCGATGGTGGTGAAGAGGGTGCGTGGCACAGGTCGGTCACGGCCAACAGCAGGCGCGTCAAAGAACATCACAACGCCGATGCGCAGGTAGTAGAACACGGAGATGGCGCTGTTGAGCACCATCAGGAGCGCCAACGACCAGACCCAGTGAAGGTCGAGTCCGAAAACGCTCACCGTAGCGCCGCTTCCGGCCACGTCGACGGCGGCGACCTTGACGATGCCCATGATGACCAGGAGCTTCGAAAGGAAGCCCGAGAGCGGCGGCACACCGGCCAAGCTGAGCATGAACACGAACATGGTCACCGCAAGCAGCGGAGAACGCTTGCTGAGGCCTGCAAGGGTACGGTCGTCCCGCACTTCGCCCTCGTGCTCGAGCAAACCGATGACAAGGAAAGCGCCCATCTTGAAGGCCACAAGCACCACGAGGTGGAAGAGCAACGCCGTCAGGACGGCTTCAGAGGCCGCTTCAGCCGCGCCGTCGAGGGAGGGCGCGCCGAGGTTCCAAACACCGACGGCGGTCAAGGCAGCCATCATGTAGCCTGCGTGGGCGACCGAAGAGTACGCCAACATGCGCTTCGGGTTCTTGCTGCCGAGCGCGGCCAAGTTGCCCCACGTCATCGTGATGGCCGCGAGAACGCCAAGGAGCACGAGCCAGACGGCGCTGCCCTCGGTGCCCTCGGGCAAGGTGATCACCAGCAGGATGCGGAACAGACCGACCATGCCCATCGCCTTGCTGGCCGTGGCCAGCAATCCAGCGAAGGGGGACGACGCCCCTGCGTAAGCGTCGGGCGCAGCGAAGTGGAAGGGAGCGGCGCTGACCTTGAACCCAAAGCCAACCAGCATCAGGCCAAGCGCGACGTAGGGCAAGATTTCCTGACCGATGTTGGACCACGCCATGGCCAAAGCGTCCACCTGCAGGGTACCGGCCCAAAGGTACAGCAGGGACAGACCGTAGAGACCGACTCCGGAGGATGCGGATCCGACCATGAAGTACTTCATGCCGCCTTCAGAGCCGAACTTCGACTCCTTGTTGAACGCGACGAGGATGTAACTGGAGAAGCCTGCCAACTCCAATCCGACGAAAAGGACGAACAGGTTCTCGGCCAAGGCCACCGTGGTCATTCCGAGGGCACAGGTCAGCAGGAGGATGTGAAGGTCAGCTTGCCGTCGGTTGTTGTACAGCGCGGAGAGGCTGCGCACATCACGTGCAGGCGTGGAGCGGTAGCGGTCGTTGGAGGCGAGCGCCACCAAGAACAGGGCCCCGATGAACAAGGCTTCCATCAGGCGGCTGAAGGGGGTCGCGGCCAGGATCCGCACGCTGTCGTCACCGACCGCGTGGACCAGCACCTCTTGCGTGGTGTGATCCCACGTGGTGAGCAGGTCGCTGATGAGCAACACCAAGGCGATGAGCAAGGTCAGGACCGAAATGTAGCCGGGAAGGTCCGGACGGCCGGTCAGCGAATACCGCTCGCCACCGAAGAACCAGGGCAGACGCACCTGTGTGCCTGGAACACGGAAGGTCCCTCGCCCAAGGTTGGGCACGACGATCATCAGCACCAGACCAAGGGCGAGCACCGTCTCGGCCGCGAAGTATCCGAAGAAACCGGCCGAGAAAGGCTCCACGCGAAGCAAACTGCTCATTTCAGGCACCTCCAAACAGGGCAGCGAAAATCGTCTGCGTGTACGCGTCCATCATGTCGAGCGCGAGGAAGGGGAAGATACCGAAGAGGATCGTCGCCACCGCCAAGATGAGCATGGCCACCTTCTCGGATTGGTCAAGGTCAGGGATGGGCTTGCCTTCCAGCGTGGCCGGCGGTTGGGTCTCGTCTCCGCCTTCGAAGATGGTGCGCTGCATCGACCAGAGGTAGTACGCGGCGGTGATGGCCAAGGCCACACCAGGACCGAGGATCCACCATCCGAACGCGGCCCAATAAGCCACCAGCAGGAGGAACTCAGCGACGAATCCGGCCAAGAGGGGCAGGCCAAGGCTGGCCATCCAACCGAACATCATCGAGGTGGCGATCCAAGGCGAATGCTTGGCCATGCCGCGCATGGCTCCAATTTCCATGCTGTGGTAGTGGTGCTTGAAGGCGCCACACACGGCGAAGAGCATGGGGGAAATGATGCCGTGTGCGAACATCATGAACAAGGCGGCAGCGTAACCGATGGGTTGCTGACTTGCAATGCCGAGCAAGATGACGCCCATGTGAGAGACCGAGGAATAGGCGACCATTTTCTTCAGGTTTGTCTGACCGAGGCAGACGATGGCCCCGTACACCAACGACACGAAACCAAACAGCATGATGGCGAATTGGAAGGTCTCAACCGCGTGCGGGAACAGGGCGATGGGGATACGGAACATCCCGTAGGCGCCCATCTTGAGCATCACACCGGCCAGCAGCATCGAGCCGCCGGTGGGGGCTTGCACGTGAGCGTCGGGCAGCCAGGTGTGGAAGGGAGCCGCGGGCAGCTTCACCAAGAATCCGAGCATGAGCATCACGAAGAGGACGCTCTGCATCGTCTTGCCAAGGAAGATGCCCCCGTTGGCGTGGACGTCGTTGGCGATGCTGGTCAGGGCCACGAGGTCGAAACTTCGCCCCGTGAAGTCGGCGGCGGTGCCGTTGGCCGCGGCAGGCTCCTGCAGGAAGTAGACCGTGATCAGTCCAAGGAGCATCACGACCGAGGCCGTGAAGGTGTAGATGAAGAACTTCTGAGCCGCGTAACGGCGCTCCTTTCCGCCCCACTTGAGGATGAGGAAGAACATCGGGATGAGGGTCAGTTCCCAGAAGATGTAGAACATGAAGAGGTCGAGGCTGACGAAGACACCCATCAGCGTCCCGCCCATGAGCAAGAGCAGCGGATGGTAGACGGCACCCTTCTTCTCGTTCCACGTGGCGATCTGGGTGACGGGCATCAGGAAGGCCGTCAACCACACCATGGGGAAGGACAGGGCGTCAAGGCCCACGTGCCAGGTCACGCCGAGGCTCTCGATCCATGGGTATTGGAATTCAAGCACGTATTCGTTGAACCCAATGCTCAGCCAATTGATGTCCCCGAGCGAGCCCAAGGCCATGGCCGTGGTGACCACGAAGAGGATGAGCGAGACCACAAAGGTCACCAGACGCATGGCGTCGGTGGTCTGCGAACGCAGGGACGCCGGCATCAGGCCAAGCAGACCCAAGAGCATCAAGCTGACGACCATCGGCAAGCCAACGAGCACGGTGCTGATCAGGTCCATCAGGCCACCCCCCAGAGGATTACGGCGATGAGCAGCGTCCCAAGCGCGGCCATCATGATGTAGTCACGGGCCGAACCTGTGGTCAGACGGCGCACGGATGAGGACGTGGCCTGGCTGCCCGATTCAATGCCCTTGATCGTCCCGTCCACGACGCGCCGGTCGAAGGTGGCCGCGAGCACGGAGAATCCGGCCACGAGCTTCTCACACGCGGCGTCGTACCACGCGTCGAAGTAGAGCCGCTCCTCGAGCGCGGTCGCAAGCGTGGAGTCGGCAAGGCCACTGTTGTCGAAGTGCCGACGCGCGTTGACGCGCTCGGAGAGGTTGACGAAGGGCTGAATCCAGGGCTTGGCCTTCTGGCCGTCGTCCAGCGCTCCGCCGTGGAGCGCCATGGCGACCATCGGCCCCACCACGAGGGAGAGGAGGATGGCGATGTAGGTCAGGACGAGCAGGTAGCCTGCGCCCGGGTTCACGAAGATGTGGTCCATCTCGTAGAGGAAGCCGTCGAGCAGGTTCATGTCGAGTTGCTTGCCGTTGTAGCCGAGGTACTTCGTGACCTTCATGGACGCGAAGACGATGCCACCGAGGCTCATCGGGATGAGCACGAGCAAGGGGATGGGGATCCACGGCGTATGCTCGTGAACGTGGGCCGCCACCTCGGTCTTGGGCTTGCCAGCGAAGGTCATGAACCACATGCGGGACATGTAGAAGCCGGTCATGCCGGCGGTGATGAGCACGAGGAAAGCGGGCAGCAGGAAGCGTGGGTCGTGCTCCACGGCCACGCGCCAGGTGTTGGCGATGATGCCTTCCTTGGACCAGAAGCCACCGATGAGGGGCAATCCAATGATTGAGGCAGACCCGACCAGCATCGCCGTGGCCGTGATGGGCAGACGGGACGCAAGGCCGCCCATGTTGGCCATGGACTGCGCGTCGAAGTCGTCGTGATGGTCGTCATGACCGTGGTGGTCGTCCTCATCGTGATGGTCGTGGTGATGCACCTCATGATGTGCATGGTGCATCTCGTGAATGACCGAACCGCTGGCCATGAACAGCATGCCCTTGGCCATGGCGTGGTTGAACAGATGGAAGAGCGCGGCACCGAAGGCCACGATCACGATCGTCTTGTTCTTGTCATAACCCGCGTAGGACGGGTCGTGCCAGTTGAGGGCGTTGGCCAAAAACAACGCAGCACCGAGACCGGTGAAGATGTAGGCCAGCTGGCTCATCGTTGAGTACGCCAAGACCTTCTTCAGGTCCATTTGCACGAAAGCGATGAGCGCCGCCATGCACGCGGTGATGCCGCCGACAAGGGCGATGATGAAGGCCAGGTCGGTGAAGGCCCCGTGCATCGCTTCAGCAGCGAAGATGGGGAACATTCGCGCCACGAGGTAGAGGCCGGCGTTGACCATCGTTGCCGCGTGGATGAGGGCGGAGACGGGCGTCGGACCCTCCATGGCGTCAGGGAGCCAGACGTGGAGCGGGAACTGGGCGGACTTGCCGACCGCACCGATGAACATGAAGCCCAGCGCGAGTTGCAGGGCGCCGCTCTTGCCTGCGTCAGCGATGGCCTGCAGGTGGCCGCCGTCGAAGACGACCGCGTAGGACAGCGCGTCTTGGCCGGCGGCGTAGGGCTGGAACAGGTTCCACAGCATCGCGAGACCGATGACGAGGAACACGTCGCCCACGCGCGTGGTCAGGAAGGCCTTCTTGGCCGCATACGCGGCCGAAGGGCGCTCGTAGTAGAAGCCGATGAGCAGGTAGGAACACAGACCCATCAGCTCCCAGAAGATGAAGAGCCAGAGGAACGAGTCCGAGAGGACCATGCCGAGCATTCCGGAACAGAACAGCACGAACTCCGCGTAGAAGCGGTGGTTGCGGTTGTCGTTGATTGGATCCGTGTTCATGTAGCCGATGCTGAAGATGTTGATCAACAGGCAAAGGAAGCTGGCCACGAAGAGGAGCATGATTGTGGTGTGGTCCACGTAGAAACCGAAGTCGAGGCTCATGGCCTGGATGCTGCCGGTCGCGGCGTCATGCCAGCCGAAATTGACCCAGTGGAAGACCGTGGACGCGTCGGAAACGGTGGTTTGTCCGATGAACTTCGCAATGAGCATCAGCGAGCAGACGAGGCTTGCCGCCATGACGGGAAGCGCAAGCAGGCCGCCTTCCTTCATCGTCCCCTTCCACCAGTCCTGTCCGTTGAACAGGCGGCCGAGGAGGAGGATGACCGGGAAGGCCAACATCGGAAGCAGAACGATGAGCAAGGCGTAGTCGGGCACGACAAGGCCCGATGCGTAGGAATCTCCGGCCATGGTCTCACCTCAGTGTTTCAACAGCTCGACCTCATCGAGCGAAATCGTCTGGTGCTGATTGTACATCGACAACAAGATGGCCAAACCGATGGCGACTTCCGCCGCCGCGATGGCGATGGCGAAGACGGTGTAGATCCAGCCCGTCACGTCGCCGTGGTGCACCGCCGCAGCCGCGAACTGCAGGTTGGCGGCGTTGAGCATCAGCTCAAAGCACATCAGGACAATGATGGCGTTCTTTCGGGTGAACGCACCCCACAACCCCATGACGAAGAGCATCGCGGAAAGGCCGCTGACGTACAGGGGATCGATCATTCCTCCTCACCTCCGTCCATCGCAGCCTCATGCTGCAAGAGCAGGTTGTGCAGTTCGGGCAGGTCGATCTGCCCGGTGCCGTTCACGTCGAGGGTGCGCATCAGCGCATCGACGTCACGGAACGGAAGGTCGTCGATGCCCGCCTGGCGGAGGGCGGCTTCGAACTCCATCGCGTCGAGCGTGCCTGAGCCGTCGCGGTCGAAACTGACGAACAGTTCGGCCACGCTGAGGCCGCGGTCGGCCAAATGTCGAGCGAAGCGAGCCAGTTCGTCGCCGTCGAGGTTGGAGACGGTCAAGGCCTCGATGGCGGCCACGTCAAGGTCGGCCTCCTGCCACAGCAGGTTCTCAAGGCGTTCGTCACGCACGAGGTAGGCCGCACCGATCATCGCCACCGCCAACAGCACGCCCAACAGGGCGAGGGGCAGCGACCACGCGCCAAACATGGCGTCGGAAAGCATCGGCGTGTCGAGGGTGGCGTCGCTTGGGTTGGCCCAAATCGCGTCGTCGGCCAACACGCCGAGCAGCACGAAGAGCAAGGCCAGCAAACCAAGGCGCGTGGTGATGGAGGTCAGCCTCATTCGAAGTCCTCCTCAAGGATTTGGCGACGGGTGAGCATGATGCCGAACAGCACCACCAACCCGACGCTGGCGATGTACACCAGGATCTGAATGGCCGCGAGGAATTCCGCGCCAAGCAGGATGAAGATGCCAGCAATCGCCAGGAAGGCGAAGATGACGAAGAGCATGGAGTGGGCCACTTTCTGAGCCTTGATCAGCCCGTAGGAGCCCGCGAGCGCAGCCGTCGCGAAGAAAAAGAACACCGCGGTTTCCGCGACTGCGCCAAGGTCCATCTCACGCACCCTCCTCTGCAGCCTTGGCGGCGCGGGCCGCCGCCTTGGCGCGCTTGTCGCGTTCCTTGTTGGCGCGCTTGGCCAGTTCCGCGTCCACCGCTTCTTGGTGAACGGAGGGCAAAACGCGCGTCCGGGACGCGTCAAACCAGAGGTCTTGACGTGTGAAGCCCGACATGCCATCGTACTCGTTGGTCATGAAGAACGAGGTGAAGCCACAGGCTTCCATGCACAAGCCGCAGAACATGCAGCGGCCGAGGTCAATGCGACCCGAAACGATCTGATCGTCTGCGGTGTGGACGCCCTCGCGTCCCATGACCTCTTCCTCGCCCGAATCGTTCCAGCGCACCGTGACGGTGTCGCCGGTCAGGTCGAGGACTTCGCCGAAGCGCCATGCTTCAGG
>CAXRAI010000062.1:0-21691 GCA_964228865.1 Salinimicrobium sp.
GTGACCACCACGTCGTCAGCCACCGCAGGAATGCCGTAGCCTTCCAAATGGGACGCAACCGCGGCACACAGCGACGGACTCCCCTGCGTTCGGGTGTAGGCGTGCGCACCGTCGCGCAGGGCCTTGACGGCTTCTTCCACCACCGGTTCAGGCGTGAGGTAATCGGGCTGACCCACTGTGAAACGAATGACGTCAGGAGGCGGTGGTGCTAGGTAGGCGGCGAAGCCACGACCTACGTCTGAAAACACCGGGTTCGGGCGAGGCATGGTCCCATCTCCATGTCATCCATCGCAAGGATGGATGGGCGAACGACGCGCTTCCGGTCTTCAAATGTGCGTACCTCGCACACGGCAAAGCCATGCTTGGAAGGGGTGAGGAGCACGGACGGAGATTCGAACTCCGGTCTCAGGATCTGCAGTCCCGCTCATAGCCACTCTGACATCCGTGCAGCAGGTCGCCGAGCCGCGCCCGATATTTCACCCCATCCCTCGGGGGTCAATTCGTCGAACCCCTGAAAACACCGCATGCCGCCCTGCAAACATGACCGAGGCAACCGCGCCTCCGTGGGCGCAGGACGCTGGCCAGCACAAGGAGCCAGAAACCACCGCACCCGCGCCCGTGATGCTGACGGATGCTGCGGTCACCTCCACGTTATCTGGGCAACCGCTGTTGAGCGGGGGCGTGGCCGGCGAAGCAGGTTATGGCGTCTTGACGCCAACCAAAAGCCCGTGGCAGCGCGGCACCTATTGGCGCTTCGTGGGCATGGCGTGCGCCCTGCAATTGCTTCTCGCCGTCCTCCTGCTGTCAGCGACGCTGTCCTACATGAACACCGAAGAGATTTGGAGCAACGAGGCGGTTGAGGTTGAAGTCATCGATGGAAAGGGAGAGGTGCGCATGAACCCAGACGGAGACCTTCGCCTCTCTTCCATCTGGAAGCCATACACGTACGATGATGATCTCTCAGACAGCGGATATTGGGAGGAAGTGTGGTTGGATTACGGCGACGTTGCCGCCTATGATTACGGGTATTATGGCGGCTACAACCACGACGGCACGTGGGATGCAGAATCACCGCGCGACGTCATGATGACCTACATGCCAATCGACCTTACCGCCATCAATGTCGAAATCAGCAACGATTGGGAGAACCGATCCATGCTCATCACGACCGACCTTTGGCTGAACCACAGCAACACAACCGCGACGTTCCACCATTCCAACTATTGGAGTATGGCATACGACACGACGCCGGCCGCCGTCGAAGACGGCTGGGCGTTGAACTACTCCGCTGCGGGGTTTGAGGAGCCGTGTGATTTTGAACGGCTGGAGGTTCTCACCCCTCATCCCCAACTCGAAGCGGACGAACGCGTTCGTCTGACGCTCCAGATGCAGAGTTGCTACTGGGGGGACCCTGATGTCATCGCTCCCTACCTTGACCTTCAGACCGACACGTACGGTGTTCAGGTTGGCGGATGGTCACCCAGCAATTCCACGCTGTGGTTCGACCATGAGCAGCTTGGCAACACGACCCTCAACCTGAACATGGAATTTGAGAACGTGGTGGCGTGGGAGATGGACGAGCGCCGCTGGGGCGCGTACACGACCATGCTCACCCTTGCACCGATCGTTTCACTGCTCGGCCTGCCGATTCTTGCCGTGGTCGGTGGCCTTCGCAAGGGGCGTTCGGCCGCTTGGGGCGCCATCACCGGATTCCTGTTGATGCCCGGTTCGTTCGTCTTTTGGCTTTGGGCCAGCTTTGCGACGTGGTGAGGCCATGACCGCTCCTGTGGTGCACGTTGCTGTTCCGGGTGAAGTGGCGCCTGAGGCCTACTACGCCACGCGATATGCCGTACTTCGAGCACCGCTCGGCCGGCCCCGCGGCTCAGAACGCCTCCCGGACGACGACCGAGCGCTTCACGTGTGGATCGAGGTCAACGGTACGGTCGTGGCCGTGGCGCGTGGACATTTGATCGTGGGGGATGGTTCAGCCGCCGACCATTCAGGGCCTGGTGCGGCCCAAATCCCGGCTTTTTCTCCACTGGTGCATGCCGCACCGGACCTTCGTCCTGCGATGCAGGTGCGGCAGATGGGCGTCCTCGAGGCGTGGCGTGGGGACGGATTCGGAGCGCTGGCCCTCGAACATCTCCTTCGATCTGCAGTGCGCGTCTGGGGCGCACACACAGGGTGGTTGCAAGCCAGGGAGGCTGCGGTTGGATTCTACGCGCGCATGGGTTGGGAGGTGTTCGATGAACCGTACGACATCGAAGGGGTTGGCCCCCACCGTTCCATGAGGCGTTTGTTGGTCGGATTGTTCGATTGAACCCCCCGCATCCGGGCCAACCTGAGCGTGCTTTATGTGTGGTCACATGTTTTCGTGTTCGATTCATGATGATGCCCCCCACTCAAGATGCGCATTCGCATGCGCGCTTCGATAAGACTAAACTAGGACCAACGCGAGAACATGATGAGAACATGTCTCCAGACGAGTTGCGCCTTCTCAGGAAAGAACGCGAGGCGCGCCGTAGCGGCCTTCTTGATGCAATCCACGCGATTGCACGTCGTTCACCGGAAGTGTTTGAGGCCGAAGCCGAGGACCTGATTCGAAGATCTGTGTGGCAACAGTCCGGTTCAGATCCAACGTTTTCATCCCGTCTAGAGCGATGGCTGAAGTCGGAATATCGATTCGAAAGCTTTGCCTCCATTCTCCCGCACGACGTCCGTCTCGAAGCAAGAAACGTCGAGCCCCCGAGCGTTGAGCACCTCGATCATCGACACCAACAGGTGTACAACGCCTTGGTTGAGAAGTTCGATGGCACCAAGGAGCAGCCACGAAACCATCACCGCTGGGACGCCGCGACACGTGACCAATTCATCATCCTCGGCATGATTGCCCTTGGCGGCAAAGTCGGAGAACGTCAAGCCAGGTTGGTGCATTACCTCGGCCTCGAAGCTCCGGAAGGCAACCAACTTCGCGGGTCCAACACCGTCCGAGCAGCAAAAATTGCGCTCACGCGGCATGTTCGTTCTCGGGTGCCGAATTTCGAAGATTTGTTTGCGAAAGCCACCGGGAACGGCGACCGGCGGCAACACCGCTTCCTCGATTTGCAGATCGCCGCCACGGTGGCGCAATACGTGCGCAGCCATCCTGCTTCGATGCTCTTGCCCGAGCCACCGCTCGCTGCTGGGCTTTCTTGAGCAGACTTCCGCGCCCTTCAAATAGGGTTAGGCCAGTTCAAATGGTAGAGGGAACGTTGGGTTCCCTATGAACAACCCCGTGAAAAGCGATGAATGAGGAGTACGAGAACGGCACACTGCGAGACATGAACGGCATGGCGAACACCACTCGGGTGTTCGCAGAAGAGCGGATGCTCCACGCCTCGTCTCAAGCCGCCCTCCTCTCATCGCTGACCTCCCGCCCATCGCCTGTGCAGACCACTGGCGTTCGTGCGGACAGAGGGAACAGCGGGTTCCCTGTGTAAAACACAACCAAGAAACTAGGAGTGTACAAACATGAACAAGACGAAGAACAACAGCAAGCAACTCGTGAGCGTCCTGATTGCGCTCTTCCTTGCCCTGAGCACCGCCACGGCGGTCGCGGGCGAGGGATCTGACCCACTCGACGGCACCGACGGTGGCGCCGACTGGGACGGCGATGGTCTGACCAACGCCGAAGAGCAAACTCAGGGCACGAACATGAACAATGCCGACAGCGACGGTGACGGCTTGCCCGACGGTTGGGAAGTGGCCAACGGCCTCAACCCGACCTCGGGCGGTGACGCCAACGCTGACCCGGATGGCGACGGTCTGTCGAACGCCGCGGAGTACGCGAAGGGTACCAACCCGAACAACTCCGACACCGACGGTGACGGCAAGGCGGACAACGTCGACCAGTTCCCGACCGACCCCAACGACGGCGAGTACTCTGACTCGGACGGCGACGGCATCCCCGACGCCTACGATCCTGACTTCCAGGAGTCCGAAGCAGGTTCCGGCGACGCTGGCACCGAAGGCGGTGGCGAGTCCAACGATCAAGGCCAAGGCCAAGGTCAAGGACAGGGCCAGGGCCAAGGACAAGGTCAGGGCCAAGGTCAAGGCCAAGGTCAAGGCCAAGGTCAGGGCCAAGGTCAAGGACAGGGTCAGGGCCAAGGTCAGGGCCAAGGTCAGGGCCAAGGTCAAGGACAGGGTCAGGGCCAAGGTCAAGGACAGGGTCAGGGCCAAGGTCAGGGCCAAGGTCAAGGACAGGGTCAGGGCCAGCAACAAGGTCAGGGCCAGTCCGGCCAGCAGGGTCAGCAGGGTCAGCAAGGCCAGTCCGGTCAGCAGGGCCAGCAAGGCCAGCAAGGCCAGCAAGGCCAGCAAGGCCAGCAAGGCCAGCAGGGTCAGCAGGGTCAGCAAGGCCAGCAAGGCCAGCAGGGCCAGCAGGGCCAGCAGGGCCAGGGCCAGCAGGGTCAGCAGCAGGACAACGGACAAGGTCAGCAACAGCAGGGCGGCCAGCAAGGCGGCCAGCAGGGCCAGCAGCAGCAGGGCGATCAGAACGGTGACAACCAGAACGGTCAGAACCAGCAGCAGCAAGGCCAGACCCAGAACGGCCAGCAAGGCCAACAGGGTCAGCAGACCGACCAGCAGCAGGACCAACAGCTCGACACCCAGAGCGGCAACGACAACGACGGCGACGGACTCCCCAACGACCTCGACAACGATGACGACAACGACGGCATCGTCGACGAGTTGGACGACAACCCGATGGACCACGACAACGACGGTGTCCCCGATTCTGAGGACAACGACGACGACGGCGACGGCATTGACGACGAGACCGAAGTGAACGACGGCGACCCCAACACCGACATCTACGACCACGACAACGACGGCATCAACGACGCCGTCGACCTGGACCGTGACAACGATGGCATCGACAACCGCAACGACCTCTCGGAGACCGGCGAAGACCTGTCCCGTGACCACGACAACGACGGCATGAACGACGGTGTTGACGACGACGACGACAACGACGACATCCTCGACGTTGACGAAGCCGACGGCGCGACCGGTACCTACCGCTACGATCACGACAACGATGGCATCTGGGACCTGACGGACACGGACGACGACAACGACGGCCTGTCCGACTGGTTCGAGCAGAACGACGGTAACCCGATGACGGGTCAGTTTGACCACGACAACGACGGCACCGACAACATCGACGACGCTGACGACGACGGCGACGGCATCCTCGACGAGCTCGAGATTTGAGGCCAACGCTTCGCTTGCAGCACAACACCGGCGCGTGACGCCGGCGGCCGGGCCTCAGGGGGGTGCGCCCCTCTGAGGTCCTCCCACCCTCTGAACAACGCTTCAAGTACGGAGCAGCCGACAGAATCCCATGGAGTGCAACCTCGACGCGCGCGGGAAAGCGGCCCGCCTCATCGGTGGGGTCGCAGGCGTGATGTTTGGCCTCGCGGTGAGCGTGCTCCTCGCGTTGGATGTTCTCAGCGGCATGCCCGCGACCTCTGTGGCCGCCGGATCCCTCTTCGGCGGTGCCTTTGCCATCTTTGAGGCACGGGCCGGATGGTGCATCGTGCGCGCCATGGGGATTCGAACCCCGTTGTGAGTCGAGCACACTCGGCGATGATACCCTGCCGCCCTCGTGATACCGCCGCGCAGCACCTCGCCCGCGGCCTTGAAATAGGGTACGGAGGTCCAGCGACGCTCGAGGGTGTGCGCATGCTGAAGAACGACCTCAACCAGAAGATTCTGAACCGACAAAAACACACAGCCGCCGTCGGCTTTGTTCTGCTGATGCTCTTCAGCAGCCTGGGCGTCATCCTGACCTCCATGGAAGCAGCGCCGCCCGAGACGTCCATCGTCCAAGCACCCTCTGTGGCCTTGGTCGAGGCACAGTCCACCGAACAAGGCGGACAAACGTCGTGGGACCGCGGGCTGGATCAACTCCCTCTCCAAGATGCGCATCCCGCCTTGTCCGACATCATGTGGTCTGACCCAGGCGTCTCCTTCGGCATCATCAGCGACATGGACGCCCTCCTGCTTGGCCTGCCAAGCTACACCACCCTCCTCGAGGAATCCCGGCTGGAAGACCACGACAACGATGGCATCGATGACTTGGCGGACCTCGACGACGACAACGACGGCATCTATGACTTGCTTGAGCGCTTTGACGGCTGTTACGGCACCGACCCTTACGACCACGACAACGACGGCATCCTCGACGCAGACGATTGGGACGACGACAACGACGGCATTCTGGAAGGGCCGGTCGATTACGCCGCTCTTGAGGGCCTTGGCCTGGACCCCCGAAACGTGTCCACCGACCGCTTTGTGGTGTCAACCACCGTTCACCCCTGGACCAACATTCAGGTTGGCCAGTACTACGTCGTCGATCAGCACCCCTTCGATCACGACAACGACGGCGTGACCGATGAAGACAGCGACGGGTCTGGAGCTGGTCGCTACGACGAGGACGACGACAACGACGGGCGCATCGACCAATTCACGTGGCCCTGCGACCTCGATGGCGACGGCGTTCAGGACTACTTCGATGAAGACGACGACAACGACGGCGTCCTCGACGAGGACGACGCCCACCCCTACGACGCGACCATCACCACCCAGATGTCGACCACGGCGAGCCTGTATGATGCGCCCCGCGCATGGGCCTTCAACGAGTACCGCGCGTACTCTGGCGGCGTGAACTACGTGGAGTGGGAAAACAACCGCGTCAACGGGCCGGGAGCCACCGCATCCGGCTTCACGGCCATCGGCCAGACGGGCACCGATTGGGAGAACTCTGGCACCCCCGCCTTCACCAACATCGTCGACGGCGACCTTGACAACGACGGCATCCCCAATTTCCTCGACCCCGACAACGACAACGACGGTACGCCGGACAGTTCCGACACCGACGACGACAACGACGGCATCCTCGACATGGTGGATCCCGACGACGACAACGACGGCATCCTCGACACGTGCGTGAACATCGACACCAACGGGGACCAAATTGGAGACTTCACGGGTGAGCGCAACGGCGAGGTCACCGCCCTCGACAGCGCGACCATCAACGGCGGCCAAAATTACCAGACCGCGAATGGGGTCCCCACGTCCAACGGTGGCACTGGAACTGGACTGACCGTGGATATTGTGGCCGTAAACGGTGCGGTCACGCAGGTGACCATCGCCAATCCAGGCTACGGGTACGCTGCGGGCGACACGATCACCATTGACGGCGGGAACTTCGGCGCGTCCGTGGACGTTGCCACGGTGAGCACACTCATCTTCGACGTGCCAGGGTCTGACGCTGACGGCGACGGCACCATCGATTGTGAGATGGACTACGACCAAGACCTCGACGACGATCGCCTCCGCGCCTTCGACCAGAATTACAACGGCGTGTACGACTGGCTCGACCCAGACATGGGCGGCACGACCAGCCCCGACAACCTCGGCAATCCCCTGGTTGCAGGAAGCGCGACGGACATCGAGTACGACTCCGACAACGACGGCATCCCCAACGAAAACGACACCTTCCCACTCAACACCACCACCGAGGTGGCCACCTGGAACTGCCCGACGCTGACAAACCCCAACCCGTCCAACGCCGACCCGAAGTGCACCATCTGGCGCGCCTCTTTCTCACAGTTCAACGACTGGGACGGCGACGGCATCAGCAATTGGGACGACGTTGACGACGACAACGACGGCATCATCGATCCGCTTGACATCGACGACGACTGCGACCTCGACAACGACGCAGACCTCCACGCCATCAACGGTGCGTTGTACCGTGACGACGGCATCAACGCCGTCGACTCAGACATCGACGGCGACGGCCTCGAAAACGACGTGGACTGGGACGACGACAACGACGGCATCGCCGACATCTTCGACCCCGACGACGGCAACTGCGGTGTCCTCGACTCGGATCTGAACGACAACTTCCAGACGCCCTTCTACCCCGTGAACGACGGTGGCTTCCTCGACGGCAGCCTCGACAGCCAAGGCTACAGCGACAACACGTCGGACTACTGGGCCATGGTCTACCAGCACAACCCCTTCGCCGAGATGGTGATCAACTACAACGGCTACGACGGGACCACCAACCCACCAACCGCAGGCACCATCCCCGAATTCTACTGGTACTACTACGCCCGTTGGAACAGCTACAACGGCGGCAACGAGTGGGACATCGACAGCGACGGTGACTCGTTGGTCAACGGGCTCGACACCGACCAAGACGGCGACGGCATGCCCGACTGGTGGGACCAGGACGAAGGCAACGACGGCGTGTTGGACGTGAACGACATCAAGATGGGCGGCTCCATCGACATGTCCAGTTGCGGCTACACCGTGGGTCAGTTTGGAAACGGCTTCGTCTGCGGCTACGCCTACGCCTTGGCTTGGCACATGCCCCTGAACGGCGTGAACGCGCAGTTTGGTGCGCCGTACTCCACGCGCCCCGACGCCAACGTCGATCAGGGCGCGGTCGTGCCGCCGACCAACACCGAAGTGGGATGTACGCCCGGCGCACAGGGCGGCTGTTACCTCTACGACTTCGGCGGCGACGGCGCCCCCGAGTCAGGCATTTCATACACGGACATCGTCAACAACCGAGACGCCTACATCACATGGCTCGGGTTGCTCATCGGCCTTTGGCAGTGGCAATCCGACAACGGCCCCGAAGCGGACTTCCCCGACGAGCTCGGCGCGGACTTCGACGACAACGACGTTGACGGCGACACCGACGGTGACTTCACCAACGACACGATCGACATCGACGACGACTACGACGCGGTGTTCGACTGGTTCGACGTGGACGACGACAACGACGGCATCTGGGACTTCTTCGAAGTGGACAGCAACGATGACCTCGACGACGACAATGGACAACTGAACTCGAACTTCTTCAGCGGTACGAACTGCGTGGACAACGATGACGACGGCAACGATCTCGACGCTGACGGCGACGGCTATTTCCAGGCGGTGTGGGACCTCGGCGTTCTCAGCCAAGGTTTGCGCCAGCCGGCTTACTACGACGTGGACAACGACAACGACGGCGTGCCCGACGGTGAAGACCCCGACGACGACAACAACGGCATTCCTGATGAGGTTCAGGAAGCCATTGCGGGTTGCTTCTGGGGCGAGGAACAGTCCACCTTCGACCACGACAACGACGGCATCGCCGACTGGGCGGACGACGACTGGGACGGCGACGGCATCGAGAACTCGGTTGAGGTGGCCGCCAGCAGCGGTCAGCCCGACCCCATGGTCTTCGCCTTTGACCACGACAACGACGGCATGCGCGACGACCTGGACGAAGACGACGACCAAGACGGCATGAAGGACGAGGACGAGGTTCTGCTGTGGCCAACGCGCTTTGGTCGCAACTCCACCAACCCGTGGGATCACGATGACTTCGGTGACGGCGAAGCGATGGCCAACCCCAACGACCCCTTTACCGGCCCCGACTCCATCGACACCGACGACGACAACGACACCCGTGAGGACACCGACTTCGACGTTATCGAGGAGGGCTTCACGTGCATCAGCGGTGCGGACAGTTCAGACTGGGACAGCGACAACGATTGTATCCTGGATGAGGACGACAAAATGCCGACCTACATCACATTAAACATGCCAGATACGCTGTGGTTGGACGCCCAAACTCCGGCCATTTTCTCTGGCCACGTGGATTGGATCAATCCCGTCACGCAGATGTTCGAAGCCGCGCCCAACCTCCCTGTTCAGGTGCACATCGAGTGGACGTCCAACGACACGACCGCCCTCGAGACCATCGACGTCCTGACCAACCAACAGGGCAACTTCTCCGTGGGCCAGTTCCTCTACCCCGAGGATTTGACGGTCGGTGACAACACCACCTACCGTGTCTATGCAGAGGTCACCGAGATGTTTGTCTTCAACGGCAACACCTCGCAGGAATACACGGTTGGCGTTGAAGCCAACCTGACCGTGGACTACTCCGCGTGGACCTACTTCCGTTCTGACGAGCAACCCTTCTGGTTGGACTTCAAGGCCCACTACACCGCCGATTGGCAGCGTGGTCTCTACGACAACCGCATCCGCGAGGTGCCGGTGAGCTTCTCCATCTTCGGAGGGCTCTTCGGAAACCGAACGCATCCGACCGATTTCGTTGGTCTTGACGGCGCGGGTTACCGTACCGATGCCACCGGATGGGCGTCCCTGACCTTCGTCCAGAGCCTCGGCATCAACGGGGTCTGGAAGCAGGTCCGCTGGAACTCAACCTACGACAATGGGCCGGGCCAAATCCCTGGTGCGTACGAGGAAATCCTGTGGAACGCTCAGACCGGCCGCCACACGGTGGTTGGCGCTTACGACTACACCAACACGAGCCTGCCACCGGGCGACTTGGAGGTCGTGGCCAAGGTCAATCCAGAGCTGGCCATGGACGGATTGGGTGACCCTGAATGGCCGTACGCCTACATGCACGGCGATGAATCGGAACCCTTCTCCATCCGCGTCATGCATCGTATGAACATCGATGGAACGTTGATCGTGAAGGGCACCAGTCCTGTGTATTACTTCGATTCCACCATCAACAACGGAGACGGGACCTTCGGCAACTGGGCCACGCTGTGGCACCAGCCCGCCTTGGACGCCGCAAACCTCGACTTCAACAGCGTCTCGGCGCTGAAGCCATACCCGACCAGCTGGGACGGCGACCTTTCCACCTTGACCGGTCAAGCCACCCTCCTCAGGGACTTCATCAGCGCGAACGCCTCGCACTGGTTCATTCGTCTGACGAACGGAGCCGACAGCAACGTGCCGCCTTGTGGTGCGGTGAACATCAACGATCCTCAGAGCCCCGTGCGCTGCGAAATCGTGCCCGAGATGGACACCGGCGACAGCCTCGAAGTGACCGGTGCTGTTTCGAACCGGACCAACGTCCCATGGGACGCCGATCCCGTGGCCCTGCAGGTCGACATCGACAACAACGGGCAGTTCCTCGGTGCTCAGGAAACCGCGTTCGCTGGCCGACCGACGATCAGCGACGGCGAGGCCCGTTATGCGTACAATTGGACGTGGTTCAGCCAGTACAGCTCTGGCACCTACGGCATGCGCGTGGACTTCACGAACTCGGCCTACTACTACACCGGCAACTCGACCACCCTGGCCCAAACGGGCGCCTACATCAACGTCACCGTGGTCGGTACCACCGACTTCCTGACGACGTCCGTGCCCCGCTTGTACCGCAACTCGACGACCACCATCCAAGCCAAGCTGGTGGACAACGCCCTCCGGCCTGTCCCTGACATGGCCGTGAACTGGACGTGGTCCGGTGACGGCCGTACTGGCGTGAACTTCACCGACGCAAACGGATTGTTCGAAGTGCCGTTCAACGTCAGCGCCAACGATCCTCTCGGGCAGTTCACCCTGACCTTCGCCTTTGGCGGCAACCCGCTGCTCAAGGGCAGCACCGTCGTTCAGGACGTGTGGATTGTCTCAAGGACGTACTTGGCCGTGGTTGACAGTGATCCAGCGTTCCGCCAATCGGGCGATCGGTGGGACTTCACCGCTCAGCTGAAAGACGACGGAAAAACGCGGGACAGAGACGCCATCGGCGCGGCTTTGGACGGCGCGAACCCACCGTCAGGTGGCCTGGTTGACGTCATCTTCGAAGGCACCGACTTTGAGGGCGTCCAGCACCGTCAGCACATTGCGACCTTGGCGCCAAGCGCTGGACTGATTTCGCTTCCAGAGCCTCAGCCCGACGGTTCGCACCTGTGTTTCTACGACGCCAACGGCGACGGGTTCGCCGACCGCGACATCAACAAGGACGGCCTCAGCCGCGAGGAGAGCATTGGCTGCCTGCGTGCAGACATCACCCCGCTGGATCCCGCCCTCCTGCGCGAGGACCCTGAGTCCTTCCTGCCGGACGGATTTGGACCCGTGGACGTCATCTTGCGCTTTGAGGAAAACCTGCCCAACGAGGGCTGTGCACCGCTCGACGTGACCACCCTCGGCATCCAGGGCGTGTGGGACACCTGCACCAGCGTGCCGGGCAACGACCACTTCCGCGTGGTCATGACCCACAACGCGAACGGTTTCGCCCTCATTGGCCGCACCAGCCTCGACGTGGACGACCAAATCGTCTACACCAGCGAGATTGACCCGCTGACCGGTGAAACGGTCTCCAAGCCGATGATCGTGACGGGAACCCTCGAAGACGAGTTGGGCACCGCCATCGCGAACCGCTTGGTCCGTGTCAACTACGAGATGGTCAACGGGCAATCCGGTCCAGTGGCGTGCCTCAACGACGTGACCAACGCGGACGGCAAGTTCGCCATCACCTGCCCGTTGACGGGCGTGTTGGCCGGGAAGGCGAAGGTCACCGTGACCTACTCCTCCTTCGACAACAACGACGCGTACCGCTACGAGAACAAGACCGTGCAGACCGAGTTTGCCGTGTTCAGCAACTCGACGCTGGCCATCACCGAAGTCGGTCCGTTCCGCTCGAGCGTCGAATCCTACACGCTGCAGAACGGCTCCACCTACCCGGTGCTGTACCTGAAGGAGTCCTTCCACGTGGACGCCCGCCTCTTGCAGGCCAACGGCGCGACCGTGGGTGGAAAGTGCCTGAACATCTACCTCGATCCGGAGCAGAACGTCCGTCCGATCTCGACCATCCGAACCAGCGATTTGGACGGGACCATCGAGTGGTTCAGCGGCGATCCTGACCAGAACCCTTCGCTCAAGGGCGTGGAAACCACGGGCGGCAAGCTCGAAGGGTTCCGAACCCTGCGGGTGGCCTTTGAGCCGGACCGAAACGTGCCCGGCGGCTGTGACAAGGACATCTCCAACGTGCTGAACGGTTCGTCCATGGACATGACCGTCCTCGTGCGTTCCCGCATCGACCTGCAGGTGCTCGAATCGTGGAGCAAGGTCGGTGACAACGGTGTCGACGAAGGCGACGAAGTCTACGGCCAAGTGGCCCTCCTCCGCGACCGCATCAACGTCGCCGTGGAGAACGAGGAAATCACCTTCGCCCGCCAGTACTGGTCCACCGAAGAGAACGGTTGGGTCACGGAAGGCCGCAACCGCTCAATCACCAACGAGCAAGGCCGTGCTGAGTTCACCTGGGCCTACACCGGCAAGACCTGTGCCGGCGAGCCCTGTGACGGCAACTGGCGCATCATCGCGTACTACGCGGGCAGCGTGTACTTCGCCGAGTCCACGGACAACATCACGCACGAAGTGACCTACTTGGAGGCCGTCGAGGCCTCCGGTGACGGCTTCTTTTCCACGTCGGTGGTGCTGAGCCTGTCGGTCATTCTCGTCGCCTTGCTCATCGCAGGCGCGCTGATCTACGAGCGTTCCCGCTCACGTCGCCAAGTCGACCAGTTGCGCGGTCTCATCTCCACGATGGCGTGGCAGCTCGAGACGTCGAACGAGTACATCGCGGCCATCTTTGAGGGCTACAAGAGCCTCGTCAAGCACTTCCGCAAGTACGGCTTCATGAAGAAGGTCTTCGAAACCACGCGTGAGTTCGAAACCGCGGTCCGCGCGGCCTTCAGCATGGTCCCAAGCGACCAACTGGACGACTTCTTGACCATCTTCGAAGAAGCCCGCTACTCCGACCACACCATCGACGCAAGCCACCGCGATCGCGCCCTTGGCACCCTCGGTGCCATCCAGGGCTCGCTGACCCGTGCCCTGGGCGAAGAAGCGGTCGAGACCAGCGTCCGCAAGGAAGTCGTCAACCTCTACGACAAGCAGACGAAGGCCGGCGAGTTCGTGGCCGCTGACGGTACCCTCCGTCAAGCAGGTCAGGACGACGGCCAGGACGACAGCGGCTTCAGCATCTGATTCCCCAACCAACGCCGTCATCGTACGGCCGAACGTTGAAGGGGTTGGGCGCCTGAGCGTAAGCATGGACGATTGGAAAGCGTTGATCGACCAAGCCATGCAGCAGGAAACCACCGACCTCATCGGAGCTCATGCCACCTATGGCCGGGCCGTACGTGCGGGGTTGGCACACGCCCAGATGTTGCTGGACGACATTGAGGCCGCCCAGATCATCGAAGCCCTCTACGGTGCGCTGGTGGCTTACTCGCAGCAGGTCATGCTCCGCATGAAGGCCGAAGACCCAGAGATCGGTGGTGTGGACCACGCGTTCCGCGCCGGCCAGGCCTACGGCGTATCGTGCGTGCTCAACCACCTCATCGACCAACTGACCGACGTCGCGGGCATCACGGCTCTTGGTGCCCTGGACGACTTTTCGGACACCTTGCATCATGAAATCGTGGTCCAAAGCCGGGCAGCCGGCTTGACCGTCGAACTCCTCGATGCGAAGGGCGACGTCCTCCTCGAGTGAGGTCCTGCGCCGCTGTGGCCCCCTTTGGGGCATCGGTGCCTTCATAACGGGAGGGTCGGTCGCGAGCGTTGCTTCACGCATCGAGGGAGTCAAAATGAGCAAGCCGAAGAACAAGACAAACGCCGACCTGGTCGACTTGATCGACCAGCTCAAGGCCAAGTCACGTGACACCGGCGCTGCGCTTTGGCGAGATGTGGCTCTGCGGCTCTCCAAGAGCCGTTCCAACTGGGCACAGCCCAACCTGAGCCGAGTGAGCCGGTACGCTCCTGAGGGAGCCACCGTCGTGGTGCCGGGCAAGTTGCTCGGCTCTGGCGACGTCGCCGGCGCACCCACCATCGTCGCCTACAGTGTCAGCGCGGGCGCACGTGCCAAGGTCGAAGCCGCCGGAGGCCGCGTGATGAGCCTCCGTGAGCTGATGGACGAGAACCCAAAGGGATCAGGGGTGGTTATCCTTGCCTGAGGCCACCACCTACGTCTACGACGCCGAAGGCGCCATCCTTGGCCGTTTGGCCAGCGCTGTGGCCGACCTGCTTCAGAAGGCGGCCCGCGACGGTCGCGAAGACAAGGTCATCATCGTCAACGCTGAGAAGGCCATCGTGACCGGAAGTCCAGTCTCCATCATGGCCACCTACCACGCCAAGTACGAGCTGAACCACGCCCGCAAGGGTCCGTACTTCCCGCGCATGCCCGACATGATCCTCAAGCGGACCGTGCGTGGCATGTTGCCCTACCAGAAGAAGTCCAGCGGCCGCCGTGCCCTCCGCAACCTGCGTGTGGAGATCGGCTGCCCGTCCCACTTGGACGGCGACCTGCCCGACGGCCACGCCGCCGGTGACCGCTCCGCCTTTGAGCGCCCGCTTCCCGACCGCTACATGAGCCTCGGGGACATCAGCGCCGGACTCGGTGCCCCTGCGCACCGCTGGGGAGGTGAACAGTGATGGCCAAGAAGAAGAAGTCCGTCGAGTCCTCCGGCAAGCGCAAGACCGCGATCGCCCGCGCCACGGTGAAGCCTGGCAAGGGTCGCGTCCGCGTCAACAGCTCGCCCATTGAGATTTTGCAGCCCGCGCTCTCCCGCCGCAAGGCGATGGAGCCGTTGATCATCGCTGACGCGATGAACCGTCTGAGCAAGGTGGACATCAACGTGGTCACCCACGGCGGTGGCATCATGGGTCAATCCGACGCCATCCGCACCGCCATTGCGCGCGGCCTCGTGCTCTACAACGGTGGAGCAGAAGGCCAAGACACGGAACTGCGTGACGAATTCCTGCGTTTCGACCGCTCGCTGCTGGTCAACGACCCACGCCGAAAGGAGCCCAAGCACCAACTCGGCCGTGGCGCTCGCCGCAAGAAGCAGAAGTCGTACCGTTGAGGTGAGTTGAGATGATCATTCCAGTTCGTTGCTTCAGCTGTGGGTCCATCGTGGCTCACGTCTGGGAAGAATACAACGCGAAGGTCGACGGTGGCATGGAGCCCGCGCAAGCGCTCGACGAGGTCGGGCTGGAGCGCTACTGCTGCCGTCGCATGTACATCGGTCACATCGACCTCCTCGAGGACGTTGCCACGTACAGTGCTGCACGACAGCGGTGAGCAGGAACACAGGGGCCCGTGGGTTAGCTTGGCCTATACTTGGCGGCTGGGGGCCGTCAGACTCCGGTTCAAATCCGGACGGGCCCACTCCTGCTCAGCGACGTGCTGACTTGATATGCGTCAGCGACCAGCAGAAAGCATGCGTCGTCGAGCCAGCGCGCTCTTGTTGCTCCTCATTGTTGCTGCGTGGGCTCCAGCCCTGCCCGGAGCGGGGGCTTCCGATGCTTCCATCGTGACCAACACCACGTGGAGCGGCGACGTCACCCTCACCGGGAATTTGACCGTTGAAGGGCCTGCGGTGCTGACCCTTGATCCCGGCACCGTGGTGGATGCGGACGTCTACACCATCCGCGTGGTCAACGGTGGGGTGTTGATCGCTGAAGATGCAACCTTGACCTCAACCGCCCCGTTGGTTTCTCAGGGCTCGCACGGCTCGGGCTTGTGGCCCGGCGTCGTGGTGGACACCACCTCGCAGGCCTTCCTGAACAACACCGTGATCGAACGCGCCGAGACCTGCCTTCACGTCGAAGGCGATGTGGAGGCTCAGGACTTGACCCTTCAGAACTGCTACATCGGCTTGGACATCGCTGGGTCGGCAACCGCCGAGGTGGACACGCTCCATGTTGAGCGGGCTGACGTGTTTGCCGTGCGCAACAAAGGCACGCTTGACCTGCTCAGTGAGGCTCGGCTGGTCAACGTCTCCATCGGCCTCCAAGCTGAGGGAGCGACCTATGCCGCCAACCTCGAGGTGGAGGACGCCCTCCAGGGCGTGAAAGCCGTCAGCGGAACCACCTCCATTCACGGGTTAACCGCGGCGTCCAACAAAATCGCGCTCGGTGCATCCGCGGGAGCGACGCTCGAAGCCCACGACGTGACCGTGAGCGCCTCCGGGCTGGCCGTGGACGCCAGCGACGCCACCGCCTTGAGCGTCGACGTGCTCGACGTGAGCACCACCACCACCCTCTTGCAAGGCCGCAGCGTGGCTGGATTGAGCCTCAGCAACGTGACTGCGTCCATCAGCGACGACAGCACGGCCACGAAGGCCATCGATTTGCCCTGCAGCGGCACCTGCCACCTGTCCTCGACCAACCTCGCCTTGGACAACGCCACCGTGCACGTGTCTGGATCGGGAACCACCGGTTTCACGGACGTGGTCCTGAGCGCGACCAACATGACACGTCCCGTGCTCGAGGCCACGGGATCAGGCACCTTCGAAGCCGACACGCTGACCGTTCTTGGCATGGGAGGCGTGTTGTTCCGCGACTTGGACACCTCGATGCAAGACCTTCACGTCGACATCGGCCTGGGCGAGGGCCCTGCCATCGACCTGATGGCTGGGGATCACGCATGGGGCGACGTGGTGCTCGAGCGAAGGTACAGCGCCTTCGACCTCTCAAGCCAAGGTCTTGTGGCCCGATACGCCACCTTGCAGGCCAACGCCCTGAGCGCCACGAACCTGTCCACAGGCGTTCATCTCGACACCTCAGACGTCACCTTGAGCATGATGTCGAGTTTGGACGGCCGAAATGCGGGAGTGCTCCTTGAACAGAGCACCCTGAGCGTGGACAACCTCGACACCCGTCTCAGCACCACCGGCATCGAAGCCGAAGCGTCAACCCTTCACGTTCAGGATTGGTTGGCGGACCGACACCAACTCGGCCTCAGCCTTGACGACGCCTCCACGGCCACGGTCCGCACCTTCGATGCCAGTGGCGGCACGGGCTCTTCCGACGCTTTGGGAGGTGGGACCTTCCTGTGGGGCGGTGCCCAGAACACGCGCGTGCAAACCTCAACCCATGACCGCTTCATCGAAACGCCGGTCACCTTCACCGATTTGGACAGCAACCCGATCATGGCCACCGTCATGGTGCATGGGTTCGAGTTGACGTCCGACGTCAACGGTGCAGCAACACTTCCTCTGCTGAGCGGAGGCTCGGCGGTGGTTGCACTGGCCAACGGAGCTGGCGTGAGTGACGAACTGTACGGAGGCCAAAGCGGCCAGCGCGTTCAGGTACCGGTCCTGCCCAACGGCGATTGGGTGTTGCCCAGCGGCGTCAACGCTGTGCTGGGGGCGAAGCCGGACGGAAGCGCACACGTGCTCAACGGTGACCTCACCGTCCGTCAAGGCGCGAGTTTGGTCCTTGACGGAACCACCCTGGAACTCGCAGCAGGTCATGCTGCCGAGATAGAAACCGGCGCCGTGCTCACGGGCCAAAACGGGCGCCTCATCGCCGATCAGATCGCAGCGTTGGGTTCGGCGGACCTTCGAGGGGAGGAAGGACGCCTGCTCCTTGACGGCCCACTGTCATGGTCCTGCAGCTCGGGGACCTCTGCCATCGGTGTGGAATTGCTCAAGCCAGTCAGTTTGACACCAGGCTGCGAAGTGACCCTGCTCGACGGTGCGGTCAACGCTTCGATCACCGCCATGACTTCTGCTCGATTGGAACTCAAGTCCAGAATGAGCGTCGAGGTGCTGGACGTCGGTCAACCTGTGGCTGGCGTCAGCATCATTGTGGCCGGGGACCTCAGCATCACGGACGCAAACGGTCGCGTTGAAGGGACGACGACGGCCCTGTTGGTCGACGAAACAGGCACCTCAGAAACGGGTACGGTCATGGTCCGCATGGACCGCAACGGCCGCAGCGACTCGGTGGCGTGGGACACCAGCGGGCCACTTGATCACCGGTTCATGTCCTCCACCTTGGACAGCGGGACGCTCTCAGGGTGGACGGTCCTTGAGGCCCAGTGGAGCCCGTACCACCTCGACGGAGACCTCACGGTGGCCTCGGATGGGACCCTTACCTTGCGTGATGGGGTGTTGCTCCGCATCGCCGACGGTGTGGTCATCGACGTCAAAGGCAGCCTCGACATCGCCTCCGCGACGCTGCAAGGGCCCGGCGCCGGTGCCCGTTGGGCCGGAATTCTCGTTGACGGTGACGTGGAAACGGACGTCACCCTTCGGGGTGCTCGCCTGCTTGAGGCCAGTCCCGCCTTCCGCCACCACGGCTTTGGTGACGTGCAGATGACCTCCACGACGCTTGCCCGCTCCTCGGGCGCCGATCCCCTCATCGAGGTCCTTCCGGGCGCACAAGGTTCGCTGAACCTCGTTGACGTGACGCTTCGTGATGCGGGTGGTGCGTGCATGCGCGCTCAAGGACCGACCATCGAGATGACCGTGAACGGCCTCTTGTTCGACGGGTGTGGCGACGAAGCGGCATGGTGGCGTGACCTCGATGTGACCGCCTCCAACCTCACGGTGGGGGCAGGTGCAGAGTCAGGGGTGTACTTCGCAGGTGTTCGAGGGTCGGTGGAAGGCGTGGACGCCAGCGCCCACGACGGCCCGGGCGCCTCCATGCACCTGCAGGACATCGACAACGGCCTCCGTCTCGTGGACCTCACGTTGGTCGCTGGACAGGGAACGGCGGCGTTGACCGGGGGCCCGAACCGGGCCCTGAACCTCGAAGACGTTCACATCAGTGGTGCACCAGGCCTCGACGTGGACGATTCTTCGGGCCTGCTGCAAAATCTCGTGTTTGATGGACCGGGAACAGGTACGGCCTTCATCGCCCATCACGGACGTTCCACGTCCCTTGAAGTGCACGGCTTGAACATCAGTGGGTACGCCCTTGGCCTCGACGCGCATGCCGACAGCAACCAGGATCCTGCGCCTTTGCGCGTCCAGGGTGCCACCGTCCAAGCGGACGTCGCGCTTGCCGCTGACGGCCACCCTGTGGATCTTCACGATGCCGTTTTGACGGGGAGCGTCCAGATTGCCGATGCCACTGTGAAAGCGGTTGGGGGGAGCCTCGACCTCGATCAGGCCACCGTCCTCGGCGACGGCGTTTTGGAACGGTGGACGGTGCAACGCTTCGTTGCTGAGCGGGCCGGCATCCCTTCCGACGGCAGGTGGTCGGTGACTCCCTCCTTGCCCGATGTTCTGACGCAGGTTGCAGAAGGGCAGGGCGCCGCCGTCGATCTGGCCTTGTTGGTGGGCGTCGTTGACGCCACGGCTTCCCAGACCACCGACCAAGCCACCGTCCACCTCGACGTGACCGGTTCTCCACCGGTAGAAGCCACGGTCACGCTCGGCACGGGTCCAGTGACCCTCAACGTGCTCGGCAACGAAGCCCCGACGGTGAGTTTTGAGCGACCCATCAGCGGTGCACGTGTGATGGAAAGTACTCCAATCATGGCGCAGTTGACCGTTGATGATGACCACGAAGCCGTGGAGAACCTGACCTATGATTGGACGGTGCGTGACGACATGGGCGTGGTCATGATGCGTTCCACCGACGTGCTGATGTGGAACATCACCGATTTGCCGGCCGATCTCTACCTGATCGAAGTGACGGTGACCGACGCGTACGATGCGAGCACCACGGTGTTGCTGGACGTTGAGGTGACGCCGTTGGACACCGACGGAGATTGGACCGCCACATGCAGCGAATTGACCTGGTACGATGAACAAACGGCCACGCCCTGTGGCCCCGACGTCTACGACCTCGACGACGACGGTGACGGCATCCGCGACACCCGAGATGCCTTCCCCATGGACGCATGTGCTTCGGTGGACACCGATGAAGACGGGCAACCCGACGACGTCGCCTGCCCCCCAGGGCAGTCCACGTGGCTGGTTGCGGACCAAGACGACGACGGTGACGGCGTCCCGGACACCATGGAAGGCGTTTCACAGGATGACGGCCCATCCACCGCCGGCTTGGTTGCCTTGACCGTCTTTGTCCTGCTTGGTTTGATCCTCCTTTTGCGCCGCCGTGGTGGTGGCGGACAACTGGCCGACAAAGACCTGGTTCACCTTTGAGGTGCCGTGAATGCTGCTTCCTCCCCCCGACCTCATCGGCCTCATGGCCGTCGTGGTCTTGGCGGGCATCGTGGTTTGGGACGCCTTCTGGCTGGTGCGGCAATCACGTTTGGTGCCTGAGCTTGGCCCTGCACCCGGCGGTTATGCATGGTCCAGTGGCGGTGCGGAGGAAGCGATCCGTCATTGGGGCAACCTGTTCTCGATGGCCGCCATGCTGGTCCTTCCATGGGGCTTCATCCGCATGTCGGACACCTCGGTGATGTGGGCCGTGCTGTGGGACGCGCTGCTCCTGCTCCACTTGGTTGGTTTGCTCGTGCCCAAGCGGTACGCCGTGACCCGGACGCACCTCATCGCCGACGGGCAACGCTACGCGTGGGAACGGCTGAAGCTTGCTGAGCGCCAACCGCGTCGACGCATCATGCTCCTACGCCGCGGCTGGGGCATCTTTGGACCGCTTCCTGTGGCGGCCGAAGCCAACGAATTGACCACGGTTCGGGCGTGGATTGCGGCCGGTTTGCTTGGCGGAGAGTCGTGGTCGCTGATGCTCGAAGAGGAATGAAGCATCCGTTCAAAGACCGTGCCGTATCTTTCGCGCCATGGAGTGGACCACCAGCGGCGACGATGTGTTCCTTCGCCTGGATCCCGGCGAAGAGATTCACGCCTCATTGCAGGCCTTGGCTGAAAAAATCGACCTGAACGCTGCGGCGGTGACCAGCGGCATTGGGAGGGTCCGCGCATCGGTGTACGGCTTCATGGACGACGACCACGTGTACCATCGACGCACCATCGAAGGCGGTGCGGAACTCGTGGCCCTTCAGGGCAATTTGGCCCGTCACCAGAACGGCCAACCCTTCACCCACCTGCACGTTGTGCTCTCCGACGACGATTTGGTGCCTGCTGCCGGGCACCTCTTCGAGGCA
>CAXRAI010000063.1:0-6272 GCA_964228865.1 Salinimicrobium sp.
GCCATGAGGGGCGCACCTCCGGTGGCGGGCGTGCTGCTGATCATCTACGTCCTGCATATGGCCAGAAAACAAGGTCAGGCCGAGATGATGCGCCCTGGACACGGGTACGCACCTCAAGCGCAGGCGCCATCGTACGCCCCCGTACAACGCCAAGCCGATGTTGCGAGCACCATCAGCCCAAGCCGGCAGCGCGGGTCCAACCGCTTGATGGCCATCTTCAACGCCCAGCAGGTGGTCGGACTTCCCAAAGACCAGGCCCATGCTCGCCTTGTGCCGTTTTTCGGCGACAAGCGCTTCACGCGTCGCCTCCTTGACCACCCGAACGTGGAACGCCTCCTTGGTTGGAACCAACCCGTGGCGGCCGCGGCGGTAGCCACGGCGGGCATGGCCGCGCAGGCCGCTGCCCCCCGCAACGAATCATGGTGGCAGGAAGGCCAAGCCCAACCTGCCCCGGAACCGTCGGAACCCGCGCCTCCTACGCCGGGCAGCGTCGAGGCCTCGACAGGCGCGTTCTGGTCCTCGGAACCGTCCACATCCACCGAATCCGCACCTGCGGCCACACCGGACGACTTCATGATCGGCGCCTCTGGAGGCGCCGTGTGCGGCGCGTCAGGCTGCGACCGTGGCGTGACCGATTTCGACTACCGCTGCTTCACCTGCCGTCAGCGCTTCTGCATGACGCACCGGGGCGCCGGCGTGGATTGTCCCGCCTGCGCGTCTACGTGAAGACGCGCTTGTCGTGGAACTCAGCCGTTGGACCGAGGTTGGCATCCAGCACCTGTTGCACCGTCGCCCGACCGGATTCACTGTGCCCGTACACCAAACGCGTGGGCCCAATGTGCACCGTCCAGAGGTGCACTAACATGTCCGCCAATTCCCGCTTTTTCGCGAGCGCCTTCGGCACCGCGTGCCACATCGCCGTCTGATCGCGGTGGAGCATGACCTCTTTCGGGTCGAAAAACATCGGAAGGAGCCGTGAGAGCAGGGTCGGTTCAAGGCTGGTCTGGAAATACCGGGCCACCCGCATCAGCATGTACCGCGGGTTGTCCAACGGCCCGAGCACCTCGCGCATAGAATCCACGAACAGCGCCTCCTCCTCCACCGTTGCGCCTTCGAGGAACAACCGAGACCACGAACCTCCGCGGTCACCACCGTCGATTGTGGCCTCTGTCCCAATCAGGTTGGCGGCTTGGAGGGATTCCACCACGACCTTCCCGATGAGCATCACGAGCGAGGACTCGTTCCACGCAGGATCGGGCTCCTTCACCGTCGTCGGGAATCCTCCTCCGCCCAGTTTCGCCACCTCGATGGCCTGCTTGGCGACACCCGTCCACGGCTCGCCGATGCCCCAGAGCCCGCGGGTACGCTCACGGTTGCGGGAGCGGACGAGCATCTCTTCGTTGACGGCCTCCATCGATTCAGCCACGACCTCGTCGGCTTCCCGTTCCGTCAAGCCAGGATGGACGTGACCCACGCCCATTTCGATGGCACCGTCGTCGCAAACGCCGTAGAGGTTCTTGTGCTTGCGTTTGAAGCGCTTGAAATCGGAGTCTCCCAGGTTGGATTCAGGCAAGACGCACACGACGTCCCAGTTGTTGGCGACTTTTTCCGGCCAGTGCTTGTCCAAACGGAAGGAGCGCCCGCGAAGCTGGTTGATGCTCATGTGCGTGGTGACGGTGGTCAGGTCCACGAGGACGTTGATGCGGCTCGCGTCCCAACCCTCACCGAGAAGCCCTCGGGTGCCCACGATGCACTTCGTGACGCCCTCTTGGAACAGTTCCGTCAGCATCCGGGTGTAGTTGCGCGGGACCCAATCCTTGCCGATGCCACGGATGCGATGGTAGCCATCGAGGACCTGATCCTCGAACTTCACGACGAGCTTTTCCTGGTCCACCCACGCCTCCATCCGCGGCAAAAGGCGGGGGACAAGGTCGTCATCCACGAGGACCGTCGAGCCGGTCATCAGGATGGGGTCCAGCCGGTCGACCGCTTCGGAGGTGAGCAACTCGCGGAAGACCGCGATGGCGCCTCCCGCCTCGTCGTCGAGGACGTTCTCCACCAGCGCCGTCGACGACGTGCGCTCAAAGTCCGTGACGATGACCGCTCGGATGCCGTCACCGAGCGTTTGCATCTCCGTCTCGAGGATGTGCTTGAGGGCGATCCGCTTGCCTTCGCTGTAGGCCAGCACTCGGGTGACGGGTGCAGCACAAGGGCGCGTGCCCGTTTGCGTGACCTGAATTCCGTAGAGCATGAGTTGCTTCTTCGCCTTCTCTGCCAAGGCGTGGTCGGCCTTGCTCTCCGAGCGCATCAGCCCGTGACGGATGTAGCGGTCGATCAACGGAACCATCAGCATCGTCTCCGACACCGGCATGGCCAACAAGGCCGGCCCGGGATCGGGCACCTCTGGAGGCATGCTCCGCCCTTGCCGGAGGAGGTAGAGCCGAGCGTGGTCGGCCAGAGCGCCATCGCGTCGCTCAAACGCCTCCCATGATTTGGCGACGCCCGTGGGCAAGCGTCTGGAGGCAAGCACGTCAACCAGCCAATCGTCAAGGCCGGGCAAGCGGTTGTTCTCGGCATCGGGCCCGGGACCTTTGGCGAGGTCCACCAACAGCTCTGAGAAGCCGTCTGCAACGCCGGCGATGTACTCGATTTCTGGAGGTGAGGGGCGAACAAAGTAGGCGAGGTCCTGGTAGGGCGCGAGGTTGGCGTCGCGGACCAAAGCGGGGACCGGAACTTCGTAATCCACCTCGCCAAAGAACTCCGTGTAGCGGGCGTAGTCCTCCTCGTCCACGTCGGTGGGATCGGGTGGCGTCGCGGTCAAACCGAGCACGATTGGATCACCGAGGAAGGTGCGCACCTCGTCGAGGACCTTGCCCCAGTGGTGCAACAGGTGGTGGCACTCGTCGAGGATGATGAGCCCCACACCCGCCTCTTTGAGCGCGGAAAGGGTCGCCTTCGCGGAGGAGTGCAGCACGAAAAGGGCGTTGCCGTGGGCGACCAGATCGTCGCGGACCTTCTTTCTATAGAACGAGCGACGCTCGTTGAACACCTCATCGTTGCTGTCGCGAAGGTCGAGGATCCACGCCCTGGCCTGCTCCTCGTCCTCGGCCTCGGACTTGTCGATGAGGTCGTTCACCCAGAGCTCCATGGCTTCAGGGTCGAGCCCTTCGTCGCGGGGCTGCGGCATCGTGACCGACTGATAGGTCAACGACGTCAGGATGCCCGGTTCCTTTCCGGTCGTGCTCAACTCAGATTCCCGACCGTCGAGTTCGAACAACTCCTCGGCGCGAGCCACCCACTGGGACTGAATGGCCGAATTCGGACTGAGGACCAAGGCAGGCTTGCGCACCAGGTCGGTCCAGACGTAGAGGCCGAGCACGGTCTTTCCAGAGCCGGGCGGGGCCACCACGAGCAAGCGGCGCTCGCCCTCGTCCAATTTCTGTTTGATGATGGTGGACGAAGCGACCTGCGAAGGGCGCAGGGTACCGCCGAAGCGGATGGCGCCGAAGTCGTCCGCTCCGCCCGTCACGGAACAGGAGACAGGAGAGCAGGGCTTCACCCTTCCTCCGTTCGCAGGCAAAAGCAACTGGGCACGAGACCTGAACAAGGGCATCGCATGCCGTGCTCAGAGGCCGCTGATGTCAAGGATGAAGATGAGGACCCCCAACAGACCGACAAAGGTCAGCACCACCTCAAAAGCGATGTAAAGCCGTTTTCCGAGACCCAATTCCGACCACAGGGGGGGGTCTCCTTTGTTTCGTGGATGGGCCCACCGAGCGAAGGTGTCCAGAAGGCCCATGCCGGTCAAGTTGTGGCTGCGGACATAAGCGGTTTGCCGAAGCGATGGACATCAGGGTGGAAGCCGCTCGAGGTTGTATCGGTCGACCATCATGGGCATGCGGATCATGTCCGCCAACCAGCCAAGACCGAAGACGCCGAAGGTCAGGAAATACAGCACGCCAAGTCCCGGCTGGCCGAGGTAGAAACGGTGCCCTCCGAACCATCCGAGGAAGAAGCAGAGGATGTAGGCCTCCGTCAAATCACGCTCGCCCGGGCGAAGCGGCCGGTTCGTGCTCAGGGCCATCGGAGGAGCAGCGGATTGTGCAACGGCACCAGGTGATGCGGTGGAAGGAGGTGTGGATGTGACAGGAGCGAGAGCAACAGCTTGGCTGGAGGCATGGTGGTGATGGTGAACCACGTTACCAACGTGCAGATCTCCCGCCACGACGCTGTCTTGCAGGACAGGGCCATCGGACGGTCCTACATCGGCCTCGGCCATCGGGGTTAGGTCCCGGCGCCCCAATGTAACGGTATGCATGCCGCCCTTGCCAACAACCCGTGCTGCTTGAAGCGGACGCACCAGGATTCGAACCCGGGTTTCCGGCTTAGAAGGCCGGAGTGATATCCAAACTACACCATGCGTCCAACCCGACGGTCGCCGCCACCCCTCATCAACGTCACCGGCGGCTTCGCAACGGCCGGGCGCACTTGATGCAGCGCGTCGGTGTGCGCACGGTCGTGCGCTCCCACGTGTAGCCGCAATGTTCGCAGGTCCACGACTGGACCGGCTGGTCGGCCAGCACCTTGGCCCGCAGGCGCTGCAACAACGGCGATTCCGAAAGGGGCGGAGCAGGAGCGACCTCGGCGGTCAACCGGTCGTGTTCCTCCGAGTGGGCGGTCAGGCCCGAGGCATGCAGCAATTCGTGCGCGTAGACGTGGTGCATCATGCGCTCGTCTTGGGCCAAATCCGGATGCAGCTCAATGGTAATCGGGCCAGGATCAAGGCGAAGGTGACGGGCGCGCACGAGGTCGGTCGTCTTGGCCTCAAAACGCGTCAGGCCGAGGTTCACGTCGTCGCCCTGCGACCAGCGCAACGTGATGCGTTCGGCCACCCACGGCAAGAAGATGCTCTCCGTCGAGGTCGAGGCGGCGCGCAGCACCGCCTCGGTCAGCGCCGACGGGACCTCCGGTGCGCCCTCCATGGACGGCGGCGGACGCCGTGCCTCATGAACGCCTCGCAGGCTCGCATTTCCCGCCACGGAAGCCTTATGTCGGCGGCTCAGGTGGGCGGGCTGCGTAAGCACCCATTTGGGCGTGTAGATCAGTTGGAAGATCGCTACCTTGGCATGGTAGAGGCCCCGAGTTCAAATCTCGGCACGTCCACCAAACACGATTCTAAGCAGATTTGTTGGACCTGTGCCACGGCTTCCTTCACCGCAATTTGGTGAAGCCGTTGGCTCGGCACGTCCACCAAACGCGTTTCTCATCAGATTTGGTGGACGTAGCCATGCCCGTTTCGTGATCAAATGTCGCGGGCATTGGCTCGGCACGTCCACCAGAAATGACTCTCCTCAGGTCTGTTGGATGTGCGCCACGGCTTCCGTCGCTACAATGAGATGAAGCCGTTGGCTCGGCACGTCCACTTCTACGCTTCACAAATAGGTGAATGGCATTCGGAGCAAGCGCTAATTCCGGACGCTCGATGTTTGGTTGATGTCCGGCCTCTTCGCGAAGGTCCAATCGGGGGAACTTGCACTGCCTGGCCCACCTGGAACTTTGGTTGAAGAGGGCGATTATGTTGGCTGGCACCTCTACCGTGGTCCGCCAGGCAGGAACGAACAACCCGAAGGGGCCGGAAGCATCGTGATGTGGATCATCTTGTTCCCCTTCCTTGTGTTGCTCACGGCTGCGTTGCTCACCTTTGCCATGATCTTCCTTGCTCTCCTTCCATTGGCGTTGATGCTCATTCTCGGCAATAAAGTGCTGATCGATCTAGGTTTGCACAGATATGCGAGCCTACAATTCAAAGAAATCTACTTCCATGATGACGGAAGACTCGCCATCCCGCTCACCAATAGGTCGCATCATGTGTTCCATTTTCACGAACTCGAACGGTTCATCATCTACTATGGCAAATTTAGGAACTTCAGTGTCCACATCGACGGCAATGAGTACACCACCACGCTACTCGCCACAGAAGGCCTCGCCATGTTCGCAGAACGTCACGGAGCGCCGCTGAAGATGGTTGAAACCTTCTTCCAAGACAATTGAACCGAAGGACTGACGTCCTCCGCAGGCGAGCAGGCCCCATGGACGCCATCAACCTGCTCGAAAAAGCGGGCCTCGTCGACGCTTTGTGGAGCCCGCGCGTGGTCGGAGAATTGAACGACGTGCAGGTCAAGGTGGCCCGAATTCACGGCGAGTTCGTCTGGCACGATCACCAGGACACCGACGAGCTCTTCCTCGTCATCCGAGGCAGCATGCGCGTGGAA
>CAXRAI010000064.1:0-81166 GCA_964228865.1 Salinimicrobium sp.
GAGATCGAGCCTGTACGGGCTTGCGTTGAGTTCCATCGCTTTCAGGCGGCCCTCGGCGTTGTGCTCCGCCATGTGATCAAGCACCGCCATCAAGTCAACTTCGTAGCCGTCCCGACCTTGCAGGATGCGTCCGGTTGGATGGCCAAGCACCGTCGTGGCCGGATGGTCGATGGCTTGCAGCAATTCCTCCGTGTTGGTTTGCTCGTCGCGCCCGCGCCACCGGCCCAGAGCGTGGACGCTGGCCACCACGTAATCCAACTCGTTCAGCACCTCATCAGGATGGTCGAGTTTGCCGCCTTCGAGGACGTCGGATTCGACGCCATGGAAGAGTCGGAAATCCTTGCCTTGCTTGGCCCATTCCGCGTTGGCGGCCCGAACGGTCGTGCCTTGGGCCAGCAGATCGTCGGCGGAAGCACCGTTAGCGATGACCAGCGTCGGAGAGTGGTCCGCCAGCCCAAGCCACGACCAGCCCATGCGGTGGGCGGCGTCGGCCATCACCTCGAGGCTTGCTTCGCCATCGGACAGGTTGGTGTGGTTGTGGAGGCTGCCTCGAATCATGCTCGGCTCGAGGAGCGCAGGGAGGTCGTTGCCCATGGCGGCCGCCACTTCGCCGGTGTCTTCGCGAAGCTCCGGTGGAACGTAGGCCAAGCCGAGGTGGGCGTAAATGTCCGCCTCGCTCGAGGCTTCGAGGGAATGCACGGCGGCCTCCATGCCCTTGAGGTCACCAGCGAGGTCCTCAGGGATCAACCCGAATTCGTTCAGCCGTAGGCCTTGGTCAATGGCCCTCTGGCGCATCGCGATGTTGTGTTCCTTGCTTCCGGTGAAGTAGGCCAAGGTGAACGGCGCCACCTCGGGCGGCACGAGGCGAACCTGTGCATCGATGGTGCCACCGGCTTCCATCGATTCGTATTCTGCGCCACCGATGGCGTCCAGAACGTTGGCGTCAAGGTGGGGGAGCGTGAACGCCTCGTCGAAGATTTCGGTGTCGAGGATGAGGCTGATCTTCGACGAGCCTGCGCCCTTGACGTCGGCGATGCCGGGAAGCGCCAGGATGGCTTCGGCCACGGCCGCATGGTCGGCCTCGTCAACGGCGACCACCAGATCGAGGTCGCCAATGGTCTCCCTCCGTCGGCGTGCAGAGCCCGCGAGGGTCGCGTGTTGCACGCCGGGGATGGTGGCGACGCGGCTTTGGAAGGCCTCGCCATACATCAGACCGATGTCGAGACGACGGCGAGAACGGAATCGGGCCAGCAAGTCAATGCCGTCGAGCAGCCGGGCCTGCGTTTTGGCTCCGAAGCCCTTCAGTTCAGCGACTTGACCGGATTCGCACGCTTCGCGCAAATCGGCAATGGACGCAACGCCAAGCTCCTCATGCATCACGCGGATGCGTTTCGGTCCGAGGCCGGGGATGTCCAACATGTCCAACATGCCAGGCGGCGTGTTGTTGTGGAGGTCCACCCAATCCGAGGGCCATACCCCCTCGCGCATCGCTTGTTCAATGCCCGAGGCCAGGCCCTTGCCGATGCCCTTGATGTCGACCAACCGGCCGGTTTCCACCAACTCCCAGAGGTCATCCGTCAAGGTGCCAAGGGTGCGTGATCCGTTTTGGTAGGACCGGATGCGGAAGACGTTGGCGTCGGCCAGTTCCAGAAGAACGCCGACCTGGTGGAGAGCAGACGCGACTTGGTTCCGTCCGAAATAGGGCGGCCCATTCGGTCGTGGTCGAGGCAGACTGAACCCTCCTCCCGCCATGACTGAACCTCGGGCAAGGGCCATGAGAACCTTGCGACGCGCTCGCACACTTCTTGAGGCAGCGCTCGCACCGCGGTGCATGGTCGCGGTGACCCTCATTGAGGCCTTGGCCGAAACCCTGTGCGGGGTGGCCGCGGTGCTCTTCACCTTCATCGCCACCCTTTCGCGCTCGCCGTCCGCGGAGCGGGTCGCGCAGAACGTCATCGCAGCGGTCTTGGTGCTCGCCGCCGTGGTGCTGTGGTGGCTGTCTTTGGCAGGGGGTGAATTGTGGGGTTCGAATTACCTGCCCCGCCCCTTGTCCTTGTTTTGTGTGCTGATCGCCATCGCAGCCCGAATGAACATCAAAGGCACCAACGTGAGCTTTGGAGCCAACCCCCACAGCATCGGACGCATGAACGACGAGGCCGAATGAGCGCCTCAGACAATTTCGCCCATGGGCTTTCCGTCTTCGGCTTCTGCAGCCATGCGCTGGTCGATGAAGGTCCGCATGTATTCCGGCAGTTCGCCGTTGACGAACACGACGTCCTCCACCGATTCGAGTTGCTTCAAGGCGTAGTAGATCTGCATCGCCGTCATCGGCGTGGACGAGCACCCGGTGCAGCCGCCTTCGAGGGACAGCATCACGACCCCTCCGCTGGTGTCGAGCACGTTCACGATGCCGTCGTGCTCGTCGAGCACGGCTTGGACAGGGCCAATTTCGGCCAAGACCTCGTCGGCGGTGATGGTCATGGCTGGCGCTCACGGCCGTGGTGTTTCAAGCCTCGCTCCGGCCGAGATGGATTCAAGGAAGGTGGAAGCCTCAGTGCACCATGCCCAAGCCAAAGCGAATCGTGGTGCTCACCGGGGCCGGCATCTCTGCTGAATCCGGCCTCGCGACCTTCCGGGGCGATGATGGTCTGTGGGAGGGCCACCGCATTGAGGACGTCGCGACTCCAGCGGCGTGGTGGCGCGATCCTGAAACCGTCTGGCGCTTTTACACGATGCGACGACGGGCCTTGTTGGACGTCGAACCCAACGCTGCGCACCATGCGCTGGTCCGTTTGGAACGTGAGGGTCCAGAGATGCTGCTCATCACCCAAAACGTCGACGACCTTCACCAGCGGGCCGGCTCGGCCTCGCTTCTGCCCATGCACGGTCAGTTGCGCATGCTCCGGTGCGAGCGAAGCGGTCGGAACCACGAGCGCATGTCCGAGGAGGACCTCGATTCGTCCGCTTTTGTCGAGTGCAGCTGCTGTTCGGCTCCCTCGCGCATGAGACCGGACATCGTATGGTTCGGTGAAATTCCCATGGGCATGGACCGTATTCACACCGCCATCGATGCCCTGCAACAAGGTGACTTGTGCCTCGTGGTGGGCACGTCAGGTCACGTTCACCCTGCTGCGGGGATCGCTGCAGCGGCACGAAGCGTTGGTGCGACCACGGTCCTGGTCAATCTTGATCCTCCGGTGAACGTGGACGATTTTGATGAGGTGCACCTCGGCCCCGCGGGGGATCTCCTTCCAGATCTTGTTGAGGCTTGGCTGAACGATTGGAACGACGCTTGAGTCAACCCCACGAAACGTGCACCTGAGGCCCAGAAGCATGGGGAACCACTTATGTAAGGTCCTCAGGTCGGCGGGAGCAAGAGGTGCCCATTATGTTGGAGAACATCCCCCTGATTGCCGCCGGCGTCGCCCTGCTTGGGTTGATCGTCGCATTCATCCTGTACCGCCAGAACGACAGCATCGAGATCGACAACCAAAAGGTCGCAGACATCACTGAAGAAATCCAGAAGGGTGCCATGGCCTTCTTGACCTCGGAGTACCGCTACATCGGTGTCTTCGTCGTCATCGTGTCCGTGGTGCTCTACGCCATCAACGGAAGCGATGGAGGCCTCGAGACCGTCGTGGCCTTCATCCTCGGTGCGCTTGCCAGCGTTGCTGCCGGGTTCTCCGGCATGCGCTCGGCCACCTCGGCCAACGGCCGCACCGCCATGGCCGCGAAGAACGGTGGTCAGCCCGCCGCGCTCGCGGTCTCTTACAACGGCGGCGCCGTCATGGGCCTCTCCGTGGGTGGACTCGGCCTCCTCGGCATTTCCATCATCGCCTTCTGGCTTGGCAACGCCGACGACGGCGCGGCCTACACCGGCAACTCGCTGCAGTACGCGGCCGGATTCGGCATGGGTGCCAGCAGCATTGCGCTCTTCGCGCGTGTCGGCGGTGGCATCTACACCAAGGCCGCTGACGTTGGCGCTGACCTGGTGGGCAAGGTCGAGGCCGGTCTTCCTGAAGACGACCCCCGCAACCCTGGCGTGATCGCCGACAACGTGGGCGACAACGTGGGTGACGTGGCCGGCATGGGCGCGGACATCTTCGAGTCCTTCGTCGGTTCCATCATCGCGGCGATGGTCATCGCTCAAGGCTCGACCGAAATCGCCTCCGTGGGCGACGTGAGCCACTACGTGCTTCTCCCCATCCTGCTCGGTTTCGTTGGATACGTGGCCTCCATCGTCGGCATCTTCTCCATGGCCGTCCTCAAGAACGGCAAGGATCCGGCTGCTGCGTTGCGCAATACGACCTTCATCGGAGCCCTCCTCTTCTGGGCCGGTGGCTTTGTGGCCATCAACGTCCTTGGTCTCGACACCGGCTACGAGCCCATGTACGCCGTCATCCTTGGCAGCATCGTGGGCATCATGATTGGCCTGGTCACCGAGTACTACACGGGCATCGAGCCCGTGTTCGGCCTCAAGACCCGCGCCATCCCCAAGATCGGTCAGATGTCGAAGTCAGGCCCAGCGACCAACGCCATTGCTGGTCTTTCCGTCGGCATGATGTCCACCTTCCTCCCGATTATCCTCATCGCCATCGGCATCTACGGTGCCAATGAAGCGATGGGTGGCGGCGACCTTGGCCTGTACGGCATCGCCATGGCCGCCATGGGTATGCTCGGCACCGTCGGCGTGACCATGACCGTGGACGCCTACGGCCCCGTGGCCGACAACGCCGGTGGCATCGCCGAGATGTCTGAACTCGGCGACGACGTTCGCGCCATTACCGACGCCCTCGACTCCATCGGGAACACCACGGCGGCGGTCGGCAAGGGCTTCGCCATCGGCTCTGCGGCCCTGACTGCCCTCGCACTCTTCGCGGCCTTCAAGACCGCAGTCGCCGCCTCTGGCGAGGCCATCGACCTCACCCTTGACGACCCAATGGTCGTCATCGGCCTGCTCATCGGTGGTGCGCTACCCTTCGTGGTCGCCGCCATGACGATGGATTCGGTCGGCAAGGCTGCCGGCGACATGGTGGAAGAAATCCGCCGTCAGTTCCGTGAGATCCCTGGTCTGCTCGAAGGCAAGGAGGGCGTCAAGCCCGACTCCGCGACCTGTGTGGACATCTCCACCAAGGCCGCCCTGCGTGAGATGATGCCTCCAGGCGCACTCGCCATCGTGGCTCCCATCGTGGTCGGCTTTGTCCTCGGTGCCTCCGCACTTGGTGGACTTCTGGCTGGCGCGCTGGTCACCGGTGTGCTGATGGCGCTCTTCATGGCCAACGCCGGTGGCGCATGGGACAACGCGAAGAAGGCCATCGAACAAGGCCACATCGAGGGCGCGAAGAAGGGCGATGAAGCCCACGCTGCGGCCGTGATCGGCGACACCATCGGTGACCCCTTCAAGGACACCTCCGGTCCGTCGCTCAACATTCTGATCAAACTCATGTCCATCGTGGCGGTCGTCATCGCCCCGAGCCTGAGCGCGACCGGATTGCTCTGAACCTCGCGTCGGGTTCATCAACACGCCCCGAGGTGGGGAAGCATGCGCGCCGCGTTGTTGGTGGCCTTGCTCTTGCTTCCGGCGCTCGCCGGCTGCCTCGAAGGGCCTCGTACGCAAGCCGAAATCGAGGCCGAGGAAGGCCTCGTCGCCCCTCCTTGGGAAGTCGGCGATTGGTGGCTCTACACCTTCGTCACACCGGAATTCGGAGAGGACTCTGCTCGTTTGGTCGTCGCCGATGAGGATCCGGTCGACGGCCAATGGATGCTGGGCATCTCCAGCGAACGGGAGGCCATGCGCCATGCCGTGGTCAACCACAACCCGTTCCTGGGTCGCGTCACCATGGACGCCCTCAGCGTGTACGAAAACGGAGAAGTACAACGGGTGTTCTCCTTTCCATTCGAACGCGACGACACATGGGCCTTCACGCTGTTCGGCCAAGATTGGACCGCGACCACCACCTTGGTAGATCGGGGCGAGGCCACCGTGGTCGCCACCTCAGGCGATGGGCATGACCTCCGCTACACCATGGACGGCGGCGTTGGCTTCCTTCGCGACTTGACCTGGACCGACCCTGCCGGTGTGGACCGCCTGAGGATGGTGCTTGCGGGCTCGGGTGAAGGCCACGAGGGCCAAGTCCACTTCTTGCGCGCCACGGACCTCTTCTCGGACATCTACACCGACAGCGACGCCGAGTTCCGTGACAGTTTCCTCGACGAGGGCCATCCTTCCGGAGCAGGTTTTGACCGCCTGATTTGGTACCTCGACGTTGACATTGCCGCCGGTGGAAGCGGTTCGTTGGTCCTCCGCGATCACACCAGCGCATCCCCCTTGAGTCGGGCCTGGGGCGCGGGTTCCGCGGAGCGCGGAGCCGTTGGTTCCATCCCGTCCGTTTCCGGAGAGTACCAATTGACCGCGACCGTCCAAGGCGGCGGGTCACATGTCGAGGTTCGCCTCGCGGGGGCCATTTCGCAGAGCTGGACGCTCGGGTGAACGCATGCCGACCCTGCTGATGATGCACGGCATGACGGGAACGTCAGCGATGATGCGCCCTTTTGCTGAAGCCATCCTTCCCGAGGGGTGGACCCTGCTGGTGCCTGAGGGACGTTTCCGCCACCCCCGGCGTGGTTTTGCTTGGTGGCGCTACGAAGATTGGGGCGCTTCGCCCACACGCCGTGCCAACCTGAGTCGCACGGAATTGTTTGACGTCGATGCTTCACTGGCCCAGTTGGAACAGGAAGTTGCGCGCCATGCGCCAGCAGGTCCGCTGGTCGTCGGTGGATTCAGCATGGGTGGCGCCATGGCGCAGGAGATGTTGCATCTTCCTCTGGCGGACCGCATCATTGGCGTCATCGCTCTGGGCACACGGCTCATTCGCCCAATGGAACTCCGTCTTCGGTTGGAGGAACTTGAACAAAAGCACCTCTTTTGGATGCATGGAGAGCGTGACGTCCGTGTTCCAATCGAGGACGGATGGGCCATTGCTCACCTCTTCGAGGACGCCGGTTGGGCCACGGAATTGATCGAGCACCCGAAGGGTCACATGATCCCTACCGAACATCACGCCGCGGTGAAAGAGTGGCTTGAGGCCTTGGCTGAAGGTTGGGATGCGACCACTCATGCAAGGTAGCGGCTTGTCTCGTCGAATCCACCGATGAACATCGGTTGATCACCTCGAAGGTCCAAAATAACGGGGACCGTCCTGTGACCGGTTTCCCTGACCACCTGCGCTTGCATGCCGCGTTCGCGGTCGAAGTTGATCTCCCTGTAGGTCAGCCCTTTGCTCGCAAACAAACGCTTGGCCGCCACGCAGTACGGACAGAAGGTGCTGGTGTACATCAGGAAATCCTCGTCGGTCTCGCTGGCGTGCTGGAGCACAAGGTCATCCATGCCCCTTGGCAGGGACGCTGTTTCTTGAACCCTGAGATGGGGCGACCTTTCAAGGACCGAAGACCCGAGCGTGCTGCATGGCCTCCATCGCAATCATCGCCGCAACCAGCGATCGTAATCTGCTTCTTGCCCAACGTTTTGCTGACGTCTTCAAGGCCGGTGGCCACAGCGCTGACGTGATTGAGCTGGCCGGTCTTGATCTGCCCATCTTCACGACGGCTCATTCCAAGGAGCATGGTGCGCCTGAGGATCTGGACGGGTTGTGGTCCCGAATGGAAGCGGCCGACGGTTGGTTGGTGTGCGCTCCAGAGTACAACGGTTCCACGCCACCAACCCTGGTCAACGCCATCACTTGGCTTTCCACCCGGTGGCAAGACTTCCGGGCCTTGTTCAATGGCCGCCCTGTGGCCTTGGCCACGTCATCTGGTGGTGGTGGAGAATACATCATCACCGCCATGCGCAACCAGTTTCTGTTCCTCGGATGCGACGTTGTCGGTCGTTCGACCATCGAGAAGAAAGGCGAAGATGCACGTCAGGAAAGCCTTGAGGACGTGGCGGCCCGTTTGACCAAGCTCTGCTGAATCAGCGTTCGAACAGCGCGGCGTGCTTGGCCCTCACTTTGCTGACCTTTGGGGCCACCACGAAACCACAGTACGGGTTTTGTGGGTTGTTGGCGAAGTAATCGTGGTGAACGGCTTCTGCTGTCCAAAACGGATGTGCGTTGAGGTCTTCCACTTCGGTCACGATCGCATCGTCGTACCAAGAAGCGACCTCTTGGAGCACCGTTTCGAGCGAAGTGCGCTCTTCTTCGCCGTCCACGAAGACGATGCTTCTGTACTGCGGGCCCACGTCGTTGCCCTGCCGGTTCATTTGGGTCGGGTCATGGGCCGTGAAGAACACGCGGAGCAAGGTTCCGTGGTCGATAACGTCAGGATTGTATTCGAATTCAACGACCTCGGCATGGCCGGTGCGCTTGGCGCAAACCTGCTCGTAGGTCGGTCGTTCAACGTGCCCCCCTGCGTAACCAGGCCGTGCCTTGAGGACACCTTTCAGGTCCTTCATCGCCGCTTCAATGCACCAGAAGCACCCTCCACCGACCACGAGTCTCGCCATGGTACCACGTGCGGTTGCAGGTATATGGTGCGTGTGCAAGGCCTCATAGCCGTCGTTTCGCACCTCGGCTCATGCTCCGAACCGTACGCACCACCATCCCCACCCGAACCGTTCGGGAAGGCGGAGGTTTCCTCGTTCGCCGACCAGCAGCCATGGGCGCGATGATGAGTCCCTTTCTGCTGCTCGACGAGATGGGGCCCGTCGATTACGGTCCAGGTGAAGCCGTGGGTGCACCGTCCCACCCTCACCGCGGATTTGAGACGGTGACCTACCTTCTCGACGGATGCATGGTCCATGCGGACTCGGCCGGCAACAGTGGGACCCTTCGGCCCGGAGACGTGCAATGGATGACCGCTGGGCGTGGGGTCATTCACAGCGAGTTGCCCCATGAGGACATCCTCCGAGAGGGTGGGCGAAGCCACGGCTTCCAAATTTGGGTCAACCTTCCTGCTGAACACAAGATGATGCCGCCACGCTACCAAGACGTCCCCTCTGCTTCGATTCCTGAGGTCACCTCCGAGGACGGATCGGTGTGGGCCAAGGTCATCGCTGGCACGTGCCTCGGAGCCGAAGCCATCATCGACACGGTGCTTCCAATCACCTACATCCACCTTCGGTTGAAGCCTGGCGCGCGGTTGGAGCAACCCATCGACCACGACCTCAACGCGATGTTGTACGTCTTTGGTGGCGACCTCCACGTTGAACAGCGTCGCGTTGAGGACGGTCAACTGGCGTTGTTGATGCCCGGCTCCTCGGTGAACCTCGTCGCGGGGGATGCCGGCGCAGAACTTCTGGTGCTGGCAGGGCCGAACCTCGACGAGCCCATTGCCCGATACGGTCCCTTCGTGATGAACACGGAAGAGGAGATCGTCCAAGCCATCCAAGACTACAACGCTGGACGGTTGGCTTGACGCCTCGGTGGACACATTCCGTGCCTGAAACCCCGTCTGGGGGGGAAGAATTCGGTGGAAGCGTTATACTTGCATCTGCCAGTACTTCGCCATGAACCAAACGGCTCAACACGAAGCACCCTCATCGCTTGAGGTGGTTCAGCAGAACACCCTCTCCCGCACGTCGGTCGGGTTGCAACCGGTCACCGTGACACGGAACGAGGCGCTGGAGCGTTTTTCTCAAGTCATCATGTACGGCGTGGCGCTCGTTTTCATCTGGGGCGGCATCCTTTCCTTGGCCTTCGCAGAAGGGGCCTCTGAACTGAATTTCCTCGCCCTCTTTGTGGGCGGTGCTGTGTCGTCAGGCATGGCGATGTTCATGATTGAAATCCGCGTACGCGGAGGCCAACAAGAGCTGGATCAACCTCAGGGTTACCTGCTTGGCCTGGCCTTCTTTTTCATGGCCATTGGGATGTTGTGGGGCACACGGTTCTTGGCGGGTTGGCTCAGCGCAGACCCGATCAGCCTCAACGTCTTTGTCGAGGGCAATTCAAGCGGGGCTTGGTCCATCGATGCCCAAAATTGGCGGGCCGGACCCAACACCATCCTGCTCCAGACGGTGGGAACGATTGCTCTGGTCATGGGACAACGTCGTCTCCTCTCCCGCTACACGGGTTCCCTCGATCTCGGGTGGGCGGTGATGGTGTTCACGCCCATCGCTTTGCTGTGGGTGGGCATCGGCACCTGGACGCACTGGTCCGGCGAGGCCTTTGGCTGGCAACTTGGGCTGGCCATGGTGGTGTTGTGCGGTCTGTCCATGCACATGAGCGTGCAGTCTGACGTGTCCTACACCTTCGTCATCTCAGCCATCACGACCAGCCTGCTTCCTCTGGTCTACCAACTGAACATCGACGAAGTGGTCGTCGATGGAAGCGAACAACTCGCCGCGTTCAGCATGCTGATTCCGCTCATTTTCCTCCAAGGTTGGTTCGCCAAGGACGCCCGTCTTCGACGTGAGTTGGTGGAAAGCATCTCGTGGGCCATGGTTGGGATTGTGATCATCGTGATGCTCATCCTCTTCCCGTGGGATGGCGCAGCGGGCCCCTCCCATCTCGTCTTCCTCGACATGACGGTATCGAGCGTGCTTGGACCTCAGGCTGCCGAGATTTTGACGCCAGGGGTGCTGCTGTGGGGCGCCTTGCTCTTCGGCTACTTCCCTGCCGTGCATGCGCGGCGAACGCCCGCGATGCCCATTCTCCTTGCGGCCACCCTCTGGACCTTCTCAGGGGATGCCGCCGACCTTCCATGGCTGATCGCCATCAGCACGGCGGTGTACATGCTTGGCTACGCCGATGCGACCCGGCCATGGGTGGCGCAAGCCACGATGGCCGCGCTCGCCATGTCGGCGGTGGTTCGGGGGACCCTCGTGGACGCCGACGTGTTGGCTCCGGCCCGCGCAACCGATGAATTGCTGCCGGGCATCGTTCCTGCAGCCCTGCTGATGCTTGCTTTCCTCGGCAAGCAACGCGGCCTTTTGCCCGCACTCGCTCCCGTGGCCGTGATTGGACTCATCGTGGTGACCCCGACCTTTGCAGATCTTCTCGGAGAAAGCGCCGTCCTGGGTTGGGTCGTGGCGCTCCTGCCCTTGGTGATGTGGCAAATCGACCTTCGGAAGTTGGCCTCAAAGGACATGACGGACCTTGCCGCTGTGTCCTACCAAGGCGCTTTGGCCATGTTGGTGCCGGCGGTTCTTGCCTCCACTGGCCGTTTGACCCTCGGCGAGGGGACGGAAACAGAAGTTCTGCTGATCGTGGCGGTCGTGCTCTACGGCCTGTCGCTGGTCGAACGCTCCAATCAGGTTGGGCTTGGTGGCATGATCACCCACTTCGGGACGGGCGGCCGCCCGGTTGAGGATGACTCCAAGGCCATCGAAGCCGGAACTCCCCTCGACCAAGTCGGGTTGATGCTTTCCATCGTGATGATGGCACAAGCAGCCGGTGGCTTGGAACACGACATGCTCAGGTTGCTCTTCCCCGTGCTTCCTTTCCTGTTGTTGCTTGGTGAAGCGCTTCGCATGGATCGCATCACGTCAAGCGACCGTGCGTACGGCCTGCTCGTGGTGCTTGTGCTGGTCATGTGGCCGCTCATCAATGGAGAGGCGCCTTCCCGCGCGGACATTGACGACCAACTCTTCCTCGAACTCTGGGTGTGGGAGATCAGCCTCCTCGCGGTTCCGTTGATCGTGTTGGCGCGGAAGCGCAAGGATTTCGTGTACGACAGCGTAGAACTCGATCGCCTGACGCTGGTGCTGCTGCTGATCCTGGCTTCGCTCGATTTGTACATCGGTTTGCGGATGCCGCTTCTGTTTGTGGTGGTCGGTTGGCTGGCGCACCGTCATGGGAGGGACGGCATTTTGGCCCTCTCTCCACTGATTTGGTTCCTGAATCCGTTCACGGCCAACGAATCCTTCCTCTTCACGAGAACGCAGGCTTTCATCGAGGACGTCGGACTCCCGTTCAACGAATTGCTGGGGCTCAACAGCGTGGTGGGCGTGCTGATCATCGCCACGATGCTGGAGCCCGTCCGCGCTTCCATCATGGCCCGGCGTGCGGGTGAGGAAAATGCAGGCGGGGGTTTGGCCACCGCATGGATGCTCTTTGGGATCGTCGTTTTGGTGCCTGACATCACCTGGGCTGGGGCCTCGGTCATCGGCATCCTCATCCTTCGTCAGTGGTGGTTTGGCCGTCCCGACGCTGTGGTGTGGTTGCACGTTGCGATGCTGATGTGGCTGCTGATTTTCCTGCCCGCCACCATGGACTCGGCGGGCGATGCCGTGCAACTGGCCTGCGCGACCGTTGGCCTGTTGGCGATGCTGTTCACCTTCGGCCAGGACGCGCTGATCTTCCGGTACACTCCGCCGTTGGACGACGAGGCTCCCTTGCCGAAAGGCGAGTTTGATTTCTCGAGCGAAAAGGGCCGTCGCAACATCACCCAGACCCTTGAGGTCGGCAGCATTGTGTTGCTGCTGTGCACGCCCACCTTCGCGCTTGGCCTCGGTCATCTCGTCGGCGCGGTGCTTGGTACCCGCCAGCTCCTGCGCCATCCCACCGATGTTCGTCTGGGCATCATTCCCGTGCTCCACGCCTTGGCTGCAACCGTGGTGGTGAACACCGTGACCGACGGAGGCGTCGACACGACGGTCTTGTCCGGTGCAGTGCTCGGTATGGAAGCCGCCGTCTTGCTGTTGATCGGCATGACCAGGAATGACCCCGTCACCGGTTGGCTGGATGCCTTCGCTCCGGGGGTGGAGCGTTCCCGCGACACCATGGGTGTCCTTGGCCTCGGTTACCTTGTTGCGTCCGTGCTGATGCTGTTCGCCGGTGCGGACACGTGGACGTTCAGGCTCCTCCTGATCGCCCTCATCTGCCTGAGCCTTGGCATCAACGGCTTTGGTGCAAACGGGGCTTCGTGGCAGCGCGCCATCGGCATCTATGGCGGCTTGATTGCGATGATCGGTCTTTCCCTCACCCTCGAAGGGGGCAACGCAGGGTTCTGGCGTGCTGTGCTTTTCCTCCTCATCGGCATGATCGCCTTTGGATTTGGGACGCTGTACCTGCAACGCCAAGGCGGCCCGTCTGGCGTCATGGAGGCCTCGACCACCACGATGCAAATGGTGCAAGGTGGGTCGACCTTTGGCCAAACGGTTGAGGCTGCATCTCCATCCTTGCTCAACCGGATACCGAAGCCGGTTGTCGAACAATCGGACCTCGACGAGATTGAGGTTGAGGACGAGGTGACGGATGAGGACGCCACCCCCGAACAGGAGACGGAAGCCACCCCCATGGAGCCGGTTCCGGCCCCTGTTGAGGCTTCGAAGCCCGCCGTTTTGGACGACATGATGGACCTCTTGATCGATGAGGCCATGCGCGAACGCTTGCATGCGGCCATCCGAACCACCCCCCACGCAGGCTTCCGGCCGACCCTGAAGATCACCGAACGGGGCGAGGTCATGCTCGAATTCCTGCCCATCTGAGGTTGGGAGCGAAGCATTTGACCGTGCTTCGCACGGCGGAAAATGGGCCGCAGTTTGCGGTTAAGGATGCTCGTGCCGGGATTCGAACCCGGGTCGTCGGAATGAAAATCCGAAATGATGGGCCGGGCTACACCACACGAGCTTGTCCCGCGGACCTGAAACCCATTCATGAACGTTCGGCTGAGCAGGCCGTGCTCATTGTTCCTCAGAGGCGGCCTCTGGGGTCAGGGATTCCCACCACCGCCATGCCATCCACGCTGCGCCAAACATGGCCACCATGGCCACGGCCAGCAGGATTTCACGTTCGAGGATCCAGCCAATGGCGTCCAAGGCGGCGTTCCCGTACTGGACGACGAGCACGATTTCGAGGCCGAAGCGCAAGCCCCGGCTCGCCAAGCCGGCCACAACGAACGGTCGCATCTCCATCTTTCCCATGCCCGCGGCCCACCCCATCACCTTGTATGGAATCGGCGTAAATCCAGCGACCAAGACGCCAACGGTGCCATGTCGCTCAAGCAGGACTTCCAACCGCTGCAGATTCTTCTCTTGTCGAAACCGAACGAGGAGCGGTCGCCCGGCCCGAGCCCCAAACCAAGAGCCGACGATGGCTCCAGCCACGCTGGTCAAGGTCGCGACGAGCCAGATGCTCAACAAACGGGCCGGGCCATCGGCGCCGGCTGCCATCGGCAGGATCAGCAAATCAGGTGGAATGGGGTGGACGATGGCTTCCGTGAACGTCAACAGCGCCAAACCGAGGAGCCCCGCGGCGTCGGCCGCGTCAATGACCGCCTGCTCCCACGCCACGCCAAGCGGTTGGCGCCCTCACCGTTAGGTCTTCGCAGGCGGGTGCTTCTTGGACGAGGGCTTCCAGCGTTGGCCATGAGCGGCGGAGCAGAGGGCGCGGTGCTGGACACCACGGCCTTGCTGCATTGGCCGCTCGAACGGCTCGCAGGAGGCGTGTGCTGCCCGGGTCAACTCGATGAATTGGAACGCCTTTCTCCAGCCCGAAGGATGTTGGTGGAAGCCGCTCAGATCGAATGGATGAACCCCGGTCCACGTGACCTCGAGGCGGCGAAATCCGCGGCCGCTGCGACCGGAGATCTGCCCCGTCTTTCGACGGTTGACCTTGAGGTGCTGGCCCTGTGCCTCGGGCTGCAACGCCCGTTGGTGACCGACGATTATCGGCTTCAGAACGTGGCCATGAAGGCCGGGATTGAAGCCCGCCCATTGGCGACCCGGGGCGCGAGGGAACAATGGTCATGGGTGTGGCGGTGCACAGGTTGCGGCAAAGAGCACGACGTCAGCACCACCGTTGAGCGGAAGCGGGACGGCCCTGGTCCTGATTGCGACATCTGTGGAAGCCCGACGGTGATGAAACGCGCTCGGCGTTGAATTCACTCTTCGGCTTGTTCCAAGGCCTCAACCTTGCGCTGAAGATCTTCAGGGCTCATCCCGCTTGGATCGAGGCCGAGGGCTTTCGCGCGTTCCACCAGCGCGACATCTGGGGTCATGCCCCCTGCTTCGAGGTCGGCGATGGTCTGCACCTCACGGGGCAACGATGTCGCCTCTTGCAACCCTTTCTGGAACTCACCCTTGCTTCGTCCAAGGGCGTTCGCCAACTCTGGGAGGCGCCGTGCTCCGAAGAGCACGAAGAACACGACGATGATGATCAGGACCTCGGGGCCGCCGATGGACGCCATGTTGCTCAGGCCTCGCTGGGTGCTCGTTCGCTTCAAGGCTTCGCGTTGAATGGGCTTCAACCGCCGGACACTGGAGGGAGAAGGGCCAGTTCAACGCCCTCCTGAAGCAAAGCATCGCCGTTCACCCGTTGGCCGCCAATGGCCAAGGCCATGCCCATGGCGAGCCAGTCGTCCAATCCGAGGGCTTTCGCAAGGGCCTCCGCTGTGGTGCCTTGCTCAACCTCGCGGGTGTGGTGTCGTCCTCCGAGGCGCTCCGCGGCCGGTCCGAAGGCGAGGACATGAACCGTGATGGACCCCATGGGGCGCGGTTGTGGCGCGGCTTGATAAACGCACTCGGGACTTCTTGGGCATGGCCGCAGCCCTCCACGCCACCGGAGTGTGGAAGGTCTACCCGAGCGGTGAAGGGCGTGTTGACGCCGTCCGCGGTGTTGACCTTGAGGTGCACGCCGGAGAGATGGTCGCCATCACCGGCCCCTCCGGCTGCGGGAAGACCTCCTTGCTCAACGTGCTCAGTGGTCTCGATGCCCCATCAGCAGGAACGGTGCTGATTCAAGGGGATTCCCTCTTCGACCTTGACGACGACCGTCGCACGAGGTTACGGGGGGAACGTCTCGGGTTCGTGTTCCAAGCCTTCAACCTCCTTCCTGTTTTGACGGCCACAGAGAACGTGGAGATTCCTCTCCTTCTTTCCGGCCAGGCGGCGAATGACGTGCGAAAGACGGCCCTCGAGGCCTTGGCCTCGGTTGGGCTTGCAGACCGTGCAGATCACCTCCCGGCCATGCTGAGTGGCGGTCAGCAACAACGCGTCGCTGTGGCACGGGCGGTCGTCCATCGCCCGTCCATCGTGTTGTGCGACGAACCCACGGGGAACCTCGACTCGGTGACGAGCAACGAGGTGTTGGACCTCATGTCCGCCCTGTGCAGGGAGGAAGGCATGACCTTCCTGATCGTGACCCACGATGACGCGGTCGCTGCTCGGTGCGACCGCATCTTGCGCATGCGTGACGGCCTTTTCTTTGATGACGGTGCCTCGGAGGAGGCGTGATGCTCGCCATTGCCGTTGGCTTGGCGGTGTTGGCCGGTTTGATCTTCGGTGTGTCGGCTCTGCTCGGTCTGCGGGAGCGCACCTTTGCGTCCAGCCTTTTCGTCATCCTTGGCCCAGCCATTGATGCCGGACTCACGGCATGGTTGCTGGCTTGGCTGGGGCTTGGCCCCGTGCTGACGGTCCTTTCAGGCGCGATCGTCGGGTTGGCATCATCCTTGCTTCTTCCCGCGGTGTTGTGGCCTCGGCGCGCGCTCGTGGCCCGCTTGGCGGTGCGGAGCTTGTCTGCACGGCCAAAGCAGGCTGCTCTGCTTTTGGTGGCGCTCATCGTCTCTTCCTCCATCGTCTCTTCCTCCCTTGTGGTGGGCGACAGCTTGGACGCCACGGTTCAGCGTCAGGTGGATGCGGTGTGGACGGAAACCGACGTCGTCCTCTCGGGTCGAGACCCGGGCACGGCCCAGCCTATCCTTCTCGACGCCGCTTTTCTCGACGATGTGGCCGTTCAAGCAATGGCCTTGACCGACGAGGATGGTGGGGCGATTTTTGATGGCATACGAGCGACCCGTGCCCTTTCCGCGGCCGTTGAAGGCCCGACCGGTCGTGCACTTCCTTCCGTGGGTTGGTACGCACAGCGACCGATTGGTGAGCACCCTGACCCGTGGCCTGTCCTTGAGGTCAGCAGCGGTTTGGACTACGCCACCCTCGGTCTCCTCTCCAACGCGACAGGTCGTCACGAAGCAGCCATCACCGATGCGTTGGCACAGGAACTTGAGGTCCAGGTAGGGGGTCAGTTGAACCTCACCTGGACCGCGGTTGAGGACGGCCGAGTCGTCCGTCATCGTGGCGTTGTACACGTTCATGCCGTGGTTCCCACTGAAGCGGGTGCGGCGATTGGAGGCCTTGGCCAACCGGCGCTGATGACCTCCATGGGGAGTTTCGAGGCCCTTGCAGGCGAAGGAGCCTCCTCGCTTCACCTGTCGGCGCGCGAGCCCTATGCGGACCGGGCGGGATGGGAGTCTGTGGAGGAGGGCCTTGCGGACGTCATCGATCTCGCTTGGACAGCGAAAATGGATGGCCTCGTTTTTGAGCCTGCATCAGGGGCGCTTGCCGTCGCCCGGGAAACGGGTTTGGGACGGTTGGAAGGGCCGCTTGTCGATGCCTTCCGAGCCAACCTCAGCACACTCGCAAGCGGGACCAGCATGTCGGAAATCGTTCAGGCTCCCGTTGAGGTCCTCGAACTGAACGGCCATCGCTCGCTTGTCCTCGCCGATGCCGACCTTGTCGATCTTCAGTGGTCAGGTGGTGCGTTGTGGCACGTGGGGGTGGCCGGTGCTGGCTTCCAAGTCGGCGGCTCGGGTTCCCCCGCCACGTGGTACGTTCCAGAGGGGGAGTTGCTCGACGCACACGCCGTCGTTGACGGCATCGGGTGGTTTGGTCATCCCACGGGCCTTCACACCCTGTGGGCAGACCGCCCAGCGGAGGACGCGCGTCGCGTCGGTGATGCTGCCGTTCACGCGCTTTTTGCGGACTCCGCCGGTGCACTGGTCATCGAAGGGAACCTCTCCAACCTCCATGTGGCCCACTACGCCATCATTGGTGAAGGTCATGAGGTGAAGCAGGCGTTCCGCCACCAGGTTGGCCTCGAGGTCCCAGACCCCCTCCTCAACATGGAGATGGAACGTGAAAACAACGGGACCCTTCTGCTGCATGCTGAGGGATTGTTCGGTTGGGAGGCTCATCGCCTGTTGGTCGATGCCAACGGTGTGCAGGTCTGGGACCTCGGGAGTCTCGGTCCACCTTCTTCAGAGGGGCCTGTCCATCAAAACGCATCTGAGGGGCCTGGTTGCGACGGGCGAACAGGTGTGATCGACGGTTTCAACGACACGCTCGCGTGGTGCGCTGGCAACGATCGCTTGATCGGTTGGAGCACGGCGTCAGGCGATGTCGTTGAGTTGCGCCTTCCAAAAGCAGCCGAGATTGACGGGCTTGGCCGCGTCCCCGTGTTGTTTCTCGCCATCTCCGGGGCAGACGGCCTTGAGGTGGGCGTCGATGAGGTCGTGCTTAGCGGCGCTTTCGACGTGTTGGACCTGACCGATTCCGACGAGGTTTGGGTGGCTGGCGCTGTGCCATGGGCTTGGGGTGACAGTCAACGCAGCCGCCTGAACGTCAGCACCTCCGCCGCAAGCGCCAACCTCACCGGTGTGGAAGAATTGGAACACCTCATCCTCGGCGTGGTGCACCCTGAGGCAGCCGTGGCCCTTGCAGGGGCTTCTGAGGGTGACCGCAGCATGCTCGTTCTCCAACCGAACGGCCTCGGGTACGACGCGCTCCTCGACGCCGTGGAGGCTTGGTTCGACGAGACGGCGACCCTTGAGAGCAGCGGCCTGAGGTTGACCCCTGTCCGCGTGGAATCTGCCGAGCAAGCCGAGGCTTCCTCTGGCGTTCTCTCTGGGATGTTTTTGGTCTTCGGTGGCTTTACCATCGCCGCAGGCGTCTTGTTGGCGGTCACCGTCGTGGTGTTGCTGGCCGAAGCACGACGCAAGGAATTGGCCACGCTTCGCGCCGTGGGGTTGACACGAGCAGATGCCCGCAGTGCTGCCCTCATGGAGGGGCTGTTGACGGCCTCCTTCGCCAGCCTTCTGGGCGGCTTCTTTGGCGTCTTCCTTGGACGTGTTGTTGCGCTCGGTTTCACGTCTGCGTTCAGCGCCGTTGGGGCCACCACGTTCACCTTCGCATGGTCATGGTCGTCGGTGATCGCCGGTGCGGTATGGGGTACGGTCATCGCGATGACGACCTTGTGGGCTTCAGCTCAATGGTCCAGTCGTTTGGACGTGCTCCATGCCCTGAGGGGGGTTCGAACCCGGGTGCAGGACGCCCTGCCGTGGCCTGTGTTCATGGCGGTGGCAGCCGCCCTCGGCCTTTCGGCGGTCTCTGCGGTGTCCCTTGTGTTTGGTGGGCTGGACGCACCGTTTGCCCGCCTGCGCTGGTTGTTGGTCGTGGACGGGCTGATCGTCGCTTCTGCACTCGTGGTGCTTTGGGTGGTCCCAGCGCTGAGACACACAGACGGTCCCGAGCGTCAAGCCCGGCTTCGACGTGCTCCCTCACGCGCCATCGGAGCATCAGCGCTCGGGCTCCTCATGTGGTCGTGGTGGCCAGAATCCCTTGACCCAATTCGGTCAGCCACCGCCTTTGACGAGGTCACCATGCTCGTCCTTGGGTTGGTGCAAGTGCTTGCGGGCGTGGTGGTGCTGGTCACGGTCATCCCTCGTGCCCTCCGTGCCTTGGCTGCTCGAGGGCGCCGACCGCGGCTTGTCGGCAGGTTGGCCCTCGCCCACCCTGTGGCTCAACCCCTCCGCACGGCGGTGGTGATGTCCATGTTTGCCGTGACGGTGTTCGCCGTCGTGGTTCTCGGGGGATACACGAGTTCCTTCGCAGCGGTGTCTGGTGACTTCGTTCAGGAATCCGAGGGGGATTTTGAGATCCTCCTGTCCGGCAGCCGGTCGGCGCCGGTTGAAATCGGTTCAAACCCTGTCGATTGGGGGCTTCCGGGAGAACAGGTTGAGCGCATCGACGCCGTCGCTGCGGTTTCACGGGCCGTGGTGGTGCTTGATGACGGCAGCAATGACCCTGTGCCCTACGTCCTTCGGGGAGCCGATGAGGCCTTTGCAGAGCATGGAGGATTGCCGCTGTACCTTTGGGACGAGTCCCTCGGCTCCACCGAATCAGAAGTGTGGGAGCGGGTGTTGAGCGACGACACATGGGTGATCGTCGATGCTTCGTTTGGCTTGGAAGCGACCACCGACGGTGCGGCCGTGGGGGTCCTTCCGTTGAAACTTGGTCAAGATTTCGACTTGATCGCTCCGTCCGACCCTGGCACCGCGAAGTCGGTTCGGGTGGCTGGATTCTTGGCCCAGTCCTCGTTGGCCTTTTCTCCGGGCGTGTGGGCGAACCAAACCCTGGTTGAGGAACGCTACGACGGCGCCGTCACTCGCGTCTATGTTTCGGTCGTCCCCTCGCCCACCGTCTTTGATGACGATCCCACGGACGTTGAGGTGCCCCCTGGCAAAGACGAGGACGAACGACGGGCCGCTGCGGGCGTTGCCAAGGCCTTGGACGAGGCGCTTGCGGACGACGGGGTGCTGGTCACGTTGATCGTCGATGACATCCTGCTCGTGCAAGGTTTGGTCTTGGCCATTCTGGCCATTTTCCAAGCCTACCTTGCCCTTGGGCTCGGCGTTGGCTTGTTGGGGATTGGTGTGGTCACCGCGCGTGCGGTTCGCGACCGGACCCACGTCATAGGACTCTTGCGGGCCATCGGTGTCTCACGGCGACGTATTGGACAAAGCTTGGCCGGCGAAGTAGCTTGGACTGGAGGCCTCGGCCTCTTGGTGGGGGTTGCGGTGGGCATGATGTTCCACGTGCGCTTGCATGGCGCCATCTGGGCGGAACAAGGAGCGGAATTGGTGCTTCCTTGGGGCAGCGCAACCTCGGTGTTATTCGGTGGAATGTTGCTGGTAAGCATCGCTGTGGCGTGGCCCATCCGAAACGCGACGAACATCGCTCCAGCCGAAGCCCTTCGCTCCCTCGAGTGATTTGAATTTCGTACGCAGTCGCTTGATTTTGCGAAAATTTGCCCCGTCCCATAGTATAAATACGGCGCAAGGCGTGGAGGCCTTTAGCCACATTGTGGAGGGACCCAAATGCGAAACATGACCACCATGCTTCTCGTGACGCTGCTGCTTGCCAGCCTGCTCGCGGGAATTCCAACCAACGAACTTGACACCGAGGACACCATCGAACACACCAGCGCACGATCTGGTGCTGACATCGACATCCTCGGCATCACCCAACCGTCCGAAACGAGCTGTACCGCGGCAGGCTGCCGCGACGAATTGCTCGTCGGTGAGAGCACCACCTTTGAGGTGGTCATGAAGAACATCGGCACCGGAGACGTGGAGGACATGACCTATTCCTTGGACATCTACCTCACCGATTCCACCAAGACCCGCGGCCTTTTGGCCAAGGATTCCACGGGCCAGGACCTCTCTTGGACCAACGAAGTGGCGGTTTGTGACGACGCTGCCTCCTGTGACGAGACCTCGTTCGCGGCCAACACCCTCTACAAGGGCGGTGCTGCCACCCTCACCCAACTTGGTGCAGACATCACGTGGACCCCAGACGTTGGTGAGTACCTTGTTGTCGTGTCCGTTGACTCCGACCAGGACACCGATCCAGCCAACGACGAGGAAGAAATCTACGTCGTTGTCCGCGACTACACCGACATTGGTGTTGACCTCTGCTGGACCGACGGCGCCGGTGTGTGCGTCGAAGGCGACCGTGCTGTCGGAACCGGCACCGAGTCCCGGCAATTCCTCCTGACCGTGACCGCTGACGGCAGCCAAGAATTCAACCCCCGCGAGGTCAACGTGAGCGTTGAACTCGACGGTTTCGCTTCCGCCAGCGGCGGTGGCTTTGACCTCAGCGTTGATGGAGAGGACTGGCTTGTTGTGGCCGGCAACCCACAAACGGTTGAGGTCTACCGCAACGTCACCACGGACACCGGCACCGATGCTTCGCGTGCTGTGCTGGCCTACCAGACGGCGTGGACCATGAGCGGCCAAGTTACCCCTGACGACGGCGGCTACTCCATCGATGCTCGTGTCATTGACTACACCCTCTACGGTCAAGACCCGACCTGCACCGAGACTTGGGTCGAAGGTGGCGAAGACCCCGAAACTCAGACCGAATTCTCCAGCGACAACCAGTGTGAGTTCCAGGAGACCAACGACGACTATTCCCGCACCGACTCGGACGACATCTACGGATTCAGCGCCCTCTTCCACGACATTCGCATCCAGACGCTCTCCGTCGCTCAAGGCTACAGCGCAGACGGCTCTGGAGAGCCAACCTCTGTGGTGCAAGACGGCATGGATCTCGACCTGCGCGTGGGCCCCACCCTTCTCCACGCCAACGTGGGTCACTTCGGCTCTGACGTCAACAAGATGGTGGACTGGAACGTTGTGTTTACCGTGACGGATCCCAACGGTGTCGAGACCACCTACAATGCGGACGACTGCCCCACTGGGCTTGCTCCCGCTTACACCCACAAGCTCCTCGGTACCTTTGGTGGTCAAGGCACGCCTCAAGACGCAGACGTGTTCGGTTCCGCTTGTGTGATGCTGAACAACGAAGCAGTGCTCGGCGTTGGCGAGTACACCTTCGAAGCCAACCTCAACTTCCTCGGCCTCTGGGACAACTCGGCTGACCGTCTTGACGAATCGGTCACGGACGAGAAGGCTTCGAACAACCGCAAGGTGATGACCCTCGATGTGGTGAACAACCAGCCCAGCGTGCTTTCGATGACGATGTTCAACACCGGTGACCTCATTGTCTCGCAAGAATCCCCGCTTGAGTTCGACGTCCTCGCCTTTGACGTGGATTGTGTGGCCGGGGACTGCCTGACCTACACCTGGGCCATCAACGACGAGACCCTCGGCATGTGCGGTGGCGTGGGCGCGATCGGTGCACAGTGCACCTTCCAAATCCTGCCCGAGCACCTGCCCAGCCCCCGTGTGGCCGTGACCGTCACCGACGACAACGGCGCATCCACCTCGGATTACATGGATCTGACCATCTGGAACGACGTGACGGCAGAATCCACTGCGGCTGACAGCGGCATCACCATCGCCTACACCGTGCAGTATGCGAGCACTTCGCCCTACACCATCACCGCGACCGACTCCGACATCAGCAGCCACGCCGGCATGGACCTGCCTGGATACACCGGTCAGTATGACGCCGTTGCTGCGGTTGATTTCGCACCCGGTGTTCTTGGGTCCATCGATGCCAGCGGTGTGCTGAGCCACGGCATGACCTTCACCGTCCCCAAGTCCCTGTTGGGTTCGGCGAACGAAGGCAGCATGTGGTTCAACCAAGGCAGCATGTACCAACTTGTCGACGGCACACCTGCCGACAGCGACAGCGACCCGACCATGTCTGTGTTCACGTGGGACTTGCCCGCAACTGAGAACACCTTGACGGCGGGGACCTTCGTCCTCTTTGGCGGTTCCCTCGAAGAACCCGTGGCTCCGAACGCTGGAATCACCGGCTTCTCTGCGCTCGCCGGTGAAGGTGGCACGCTGGTCATGAACTGGGACGTCACCGACACCATGTCGCTCGGCGAGGTCTTCATCATGGAAATCTGTGACCACGCGAACGACGCCGACTGCATGAACGCGGTGGTGAAGACCTTCGCTGACAGCGTGAAGACCTACACCCACCCCGGAATCTCCACCGTTCACGGCACGGAGTACATCGTGACCGTTGAAGTGTGCAGCGATGACGGGTTGTGCAACACGCAGATCGGCACCGGAAACGTCACGGCCGACAAGGAAGTTGACGGCGACGGCGCCATGACCAACCTCATCGCTCAAGCCAGCGAGGACGGTACCATGTGGACCATGACCTGGACCACCACGGGCGACACGTCGGACATCGACAGCTGGCGCATCTGCTACAGCACCAACAGCGACGTTGCTTCGATTCCAATCTCCGGCGAAAAGTGCACGGACGTTGCGGCCGCAACGGCCACGACGGTCGATGTGATGCAGCCGACCTTCACCGGCACCGAGACATACTATTTCGTGGGTGTCGCTGTGGACGACCTTGGCAACGACCGACGTGCTTCTGACGCGGCCACCGAGGTGTTCTACAAGCGCGACGCTGACTTCACCAACAACGATGACGGCAACGGCACCGTTGGTGAAGACGTCAGTGGCGAGAGCGAACTGCCCAGTTGGACCCTGCCCGCGATTGGCGGTGTTGTGGTCGCAGCCATCGTCGTTGGCGCCATCATCGTCACCCGAGGTGGCGGCGGCGGCGGCGACAAGGATTGGGATTACTGATCCCTCCTGCTGATCACCAGCAGCACGAACCAGGCCGAAGGCCTGAGCCAGTGCGTTGGCATCCGGCGTGCGTCAGCACGCCGGGTGCCTTCTCTTGGCTCTCAATCGACATCCATGCCGTCAAAGGCAAGGATGCACCCCTCTACGCTTGACCACCGGTTTCATCCCTCACTGGATGGGTGGTGGGACGGTTCAAGCGTCTTTGCCAGTACCGATGTCCACAGGTCCCAGGAGGATATCCCTTGCAGCCACTTCGCCTGGATGACACGAGCACAAAGCTGTCTTTCACGCTCAACCTGTCATCACCACGAACGCGCACATCAAGCGATGGAGCGTAGGCGTGAGACGATCAGCGCTCCTCTGGTACTAACCAGTTTCACCGATGTAATATTTCCAAAGCTCTTTCTCGAGGAATTTCAGATTTCCTGCGGGTGCAGAACAGGACACGATGGCTCAATTCACCCATGCTTAGGCGGACTGGGACGGGTGCTGATTCGACAAATGGAACGTACCAATCACGGGCAAACAAGTCCGCAGGCTAGCGGTTCTGTTGGGTAACCCAATTTGGGAGTTCAAAGCACATGTACCCCAATGCCTATAACCGATACAGAACCTCCTATGCAATGCATACAGTCCGTATGGGGTGAATGACAATGTTGGGAATGACGAACAAGAAGAAGACCGCTATGGGTGGCATCGGCATCGCCGTGCTGCTCACGTTGCTGATGGCCCTGACCCCGATGACGGGGATCGTGGGGAACCCCATCGACGACAACGTTTTGGCGGCAGAGCAAAACCAGGTTGCCGAAGAAGACATCTTCGCGCAGCCCGAGAAACTGGAACCTGTGGACCTTGGTTTCGCTGACAGCAGCGAAATCATGGGCGCCCGAGATGCGAACATGAAGACCTTCCGCAATGCGGACGGGACCTTCACGCAGATCGTCTCGGACGAGCCCCTCCACTACGACAACGATGGCACCTGGAGTGACATCGACCTCAACCTGAAGGCCACGGCGTTCGGTTGGGAAGTTGTCGAGAACACCTTCAACTCCGCCTTTTCGGCTGAAGTTGCCAACGGTGTTGTGATTCAGCCAAGCGAGTGGGTTGACCCGATCATGACCGGTCTCAACCCGACCCTCGTGGTGATGGACGAATCCGGCACGAGCCACACCCCATTCGAGGCGCCTCCGGCGACCTCTGAAGTCACGGTGGGCGGCAACACCATCCGTTACCCCATCGCGGAAGGCTTCGACCTCGATTACGAAGTCAACACCTTCCAAGTGAAGCAGAACCTCGTGATTCGCGAGCGCCCCATCATCGATGAAGGCGCGCACTGGTTCGGCTTCTCTGAGGCCATGCGCCTCCCCGCCGGTCACGCCCTCTACAGCGGCGAGGTCATGGTCGGTACCGACCTGGTCCAGACCGACGGGCACCTGGAGATCCGTAACATGGAAACCGGCGAACTGTACGCCGAGATCCCCTCGCCAATGGTCATTGAGCCAGGCGTCGAAGAGCCTTACTTCGGGACTTTCTTCGTGATGGCCCAAGGCCCCATGGTCTTCCTGACCACGGCCGTTGAGACCGCGTGGCTCATGGACGACGAGCGGGTGTTCCCGCTCGGGCTTGACCCCACGATCACGGTGACCAGCGCCGGTGGCGGTTACTGTTACATCTCCTACAACAACTGCTACAACAGCAACTACCGTTACATGTACCACAACTCGTACGGCGGGAAGTCCAGCAGCACCTTCCGCCCGTACTACTTCTACACGCCTTGGCACAAGTTCACCTTCACGAGCAGCAACGCCCTCCCAACCGGGGCTTCTCTGGACAAGATCGAGTACAAGGAATACGTGAACTACCACTACTCCTACCTCTCCAACAGCAAGGTCGACTATGACATCAAGGTCATGGAAGACTGCGGTACCTCGCGACCTGCGACCTCCGCGACCGGCAGCGCGCCGACCAGCGGCTACTACTACTACCAAACCTACAGCGGGTACACGATGGGCTCCCCCACCTGCAGCGGCGCCATCAGCACCTCGTACTTGACGAGCGGCTACGGCGGTACTGCCCAGAAGGCGATGATCATCTCCGCGGTCCACTCCGCTGGCGTTGCCATGGACGAGTCCGACCACGGCACCGGCTGGAAGAGCGCCACCTTCTGTGACTCCACCGGCAGCGTGTCCTGTTCGTCCTCGACGCAGGCCGGTTACATCTGGTCCGCGCTCAACGGCACGTCCACCGTCGGTATCTCGAAGTCCTTCGACAACTCCGGCATCGGAACCACCGGAACCAACTCCGGTACCCGCCAATACGCCTACAACCGTGCCTACACCAGCGGTTCGTCGAACAGCTACATCGCTCTGACCTACTCGGGCGGTACCGACAGCGACGCCCCGACGGCCACCTTCGGCGAGTACGACGGCATCACGTCCTACATCGAGGGCGAGCGCACCTTCTTCATCGGTCTGTCCGACACCTCCGGTGTCGACACCACGAGCGGTAACGAACCGACCCTGTACTACGCCATCAACAACGGCTCCTACACCTCGGTGTCCGCCACGACGATCGGAACGTGCACCACCTCCTCGACGATCTGCCAGTTCAAGGCGCAGACTGCCGACATCAACGCCGGCGATTACGTGACCTACTACTGGTGGTACCAAGACCTGAACGTCGACAGCACCGGTGCCTCCGACCCCAACGAAGGGTACACCCCAGCGTTGACCGGTACGCAGACCACCCCGACGCCGTTCTGGTTCTTTGTCGACGACGTCAACAACGCCGGCGACGACAAGAAGATGGTCCAACTGTCGACCAAGGTCAACAGGGCCAACCTCTTCAGCCCAACCAAGTTCTTTGACGAGCAGATGACCTACTTCGACCAGAGCGACGAGTACTACTTCGAGTTCGACACCTCCGACTGTGGCACCGGCGCCAGCCGCTGTTTCTACGTTGGATCCAGTTCCTCCAACTACTTCTACAACAACTGGATCGTTCAGTGGCAGACCTCGACCTACCCTGCAACCTCGTCGTACAACACCGGCGGTTCCAGCCCCGGTAAGGTCTACCTCGATGACGACAATGGCGGCTACCTCAGCATCTCGGCCGATGACGGTCCTGGCATGAACCTCGTGTTCCTCTGGGACGGTGACGAGTTCGCCATGGTCGGTATCGGTACCGAACCCAGCATCGAGGAGCCTCTGGCCGGTGGAAGCACCGCCTCTCAGGTCTCGACCTACGGGTACACCGCCGCCCACCGCTACGTCGTCCCCGGTGACATCACCGGTGAGTTCGCGGGCTACTCTTGGAACGCCACCTACTCGAGCACCGGCCAGAACGTCTTGTGCGCGGGTACCAACGGATGGACGCACTTCCTGCGCTCCTCCTCCGGCAGCCCAAGCTGTTCCTCTGGTTACTACTACGTGTACAACACGAACTACAAGTGGAACGGATTCGCCCTTGGTGCGGGTTACTACGCCCGTACGGGTGCCGGTGCAGCCGTGACGTACGACGTCATGAAGATCGCACCAGAGCCCGACACCTACGCGCCGACGATCGTTCACGATGGCCTTGCTGACTCCTACGCTCGCACGCGTACGGTGACTGCGACCATCAGCGACGGCGGTTCCCCGCCTGCTGGACTGAACGTCAGCACCTCGGCCGGAACGGGCCCAACGCTCTACTACAGCGTCAACAACGGCACGACCACGTCCATCCGCATGTCTCCAGTCGGCAACACCGACGCACAGTGTGTGTTGGCAACCTGCGACTGGGCAGCTGACATCGCGAACCTGAACACCTCGGATTACGTTGAGTACTACATCACTGCTCAGGACGTCTCAACCGACGTGACCACGCCCAACTCCGTGCAGTCCTCGACGTCGAACTTCGATGTTGGTGACCCCAACAAGATGTTCATCGTCGAGTGGCACGACATGGGCTACACCAGTGCTTACCTCTGCACCTATCAGGTGGTCTTCTACGACGTGACCAACGAGTTTGAGTTCAAGTACGACACCGGCTGTCAAGTCTACGTCGACTACTCCGCGACGGGCTACCAAGACCAGACGCGCTCGAAGGGTGAAACCCTCCAGAAGGGTAACGGATGGTTGTACGGCTCCAACCCGTTCACCACCAACTACCGCATGCACACCTCCTCGACGAGCAACGGCCATGAGACGTTCTCCCCTGGTCTGACCGAGATCAAGAACTACGACACGGCCCTCAGCGGCAGCAGCAGCGGTACGCCCTACGGCTACTACTGTGCGTACAGCTGGTACTGGAACACCTACAAGTCCAGCTGCAACGCTAACATCGACATGCCCGATGACTTTGACTTCGAGTACTTCGGCACCCTCTACGAGGGCACCGACTCGAACGACCGCATCCGCCTTGGTCGCCAGGGCTACATGTACTTCATCGACAACGGTGCCACCAGCCTCGAGCGTGGTGTCTCCACGTGGAGCAGCAACTTCCCGAACATGCCCTACTCGGGCAACTCGGCCTCGCGCCCCGGCACCATTGCGCCGTGGTGGGGTTACTACACCTCCTACTACTGCTACGACAACACTGCGATTGACTGCAGCGTCCGCTACCGCACCATGCCGTACAACGGCAAGGGTACGGACATCGACGCCGACATCACCACGGACACCACGTGGGACATCGACGACAGCCCAATCCGCATCAACCCGAGCAACGACTACCTGTCCATCTCTGCCGACCTCACCATCGAGCCCGGCGTCGTGGTCCAGGTGGCCAGCGGCAAGGGAATCTCCTTCGACGGCTCGTGCGACGAGATGAAGATCAACGGCAACGCCGCGAACCCCGTCCTCTTCGAGGGTCAAGCGGGTGGCGATTGGAAGGGCATGGCGTTCACCGCCGCTTGTGCTTCCGGCACCGACGACCGACACGAGTTCTCTCACGTCGACTTCCGCAACACCAGCGATGCGGCCATCGCTGCGGGTAGCCGCCACGGCAGCTCCCCCAGCACAAACGCCAACGTGGGCAACTTCACCATGAACGACGTGACTTTCACGAACGTCGCTGCGGCCTTCCAGCACGGCTCTGGCCAAGGCACGGTCGTCGAAATGACGAACTTCGCCGTTGATGGCGCGGACAACGCGTGTTTCAACTTCGCTGAGGACACCGTCGCCATTCTGCGCGAGGGTTCCATGAAGAACTGCAACACCAATGGACAGAGCTGGGGCGGTGCGATCGTCAACTACCCAGGTTCCAACGCCGGCAGCCTCTTTGTTGAGAACGTCACCGTCACGAACTCCTACGTGAACTTCATCGACGTTGATTTGCAAGACGTGACCGTCTCCAACGTGAGCGTCAGCAACTCCGCCGCTCAGACCGGTGTGGCCATCGATGCCATGCACGGCACCAACGCCGACGTGCACCTCTACAACGTCAGCGTGACCGACTACGCCAACAGCGGTTTCAACGCCGTGTCCAGCATTTACATGGACGACGTGGACTTCGGCAGCGCCGACCTTTGGATCACCCCCAACGGATGGGGTTCCTCCGCCGTCGGCCCAGTGGGTGACAATGCGGTCATGAAGAACGTCGATTCCGGTGACATCACGATGCAGCGCATCCACTTCGGTGTCTTTGAGGACATCACGGCGGGCGATGTGTCGATCTCCGGCACCACGACGCACACCGAGACCGAGGTTTGGAAGAACCTCGACATCGGTGACCTGACCATCAACGGTGGTGCATGGAGCCTTATCCTCGAGAACGCGGACGTCAGCCGTCTGTACAGCTTCTCGACCTCGGCCACGAACACCATCGTGATGGAGCAAGGCTCGAGCATCGACCACGACGATTCCTCTGTGGACGCCGTCTACGGTCGCAACTCCGACATCACCCTGGCGTCGGTCGCCATCACCTCCAGCAACATCGACGGCAGCAGCAACTACGTCGCCAAGGCCTCGTCGAACAGCGACATCGTCCTGATCGACGTCTCCTACGACGACGGAACCGGCTCTTCCGACTGTGCGGACTCCAGCGGCGACACCTCCAACTGTCCGGTTGACGTTTCGTCCTCCGCGACCGTCTGGTACGGTGGCCTTGCTCAGGTCTCCCTTTACCGTGAGGCCCTGATCAACAACGTCGTGACCAAGGTCTACAAGTCCGGCCACAGCGTCCGGACCACGGTGATGGACACCTCGTCCAGCCCTGCGGCTGCCCTCTTCGAGATTGGAACCGCAGAGACCGACTCCTTGGGCATGGCCGAGGCATGGGTCGTCTCCGGTGACTCCAACGGCAACACCTACTCCGACCACCAGATCTTCGGATGGGGTGCTGCCGGTCAGAACGAGACCCTCCTCTCGTCGGCTTGGTACCCAAGCGGCGGCTTTGGTTTCGGTGACCAGATTGAGTTGCTCCTGCAACCCGCTCCGATCAACTTTGACCAGCCCAACATGGACTGCACCTGGATGTCCAACAACCAGACCTTCCAAGGCGCGGAATCCAGCCCAGGCGTCTACGTCTTCGACAGCTTCCCAATGACGCTGTCGGCTGACCTCGACATCAACGGCTGTACCCTCGTCATGATGGGTTCCGTGATGACCGTTGACGCCTCGGCGACCAACAGTCCGGTTCTGACCATCAGCAACGGTGGTACGCTCCTCGTGAACGTCTCCTCCGACACGGGTGGCAAGGGCACCATCAAGGCACAGAGTGCGTCCTATGGTGTGCGTCTGGATGTCGCGGACGGAACGCTTTCCGTCGCCGGTGGCATTCTGAAGGATCTCCACCAAGACTCCTCGACGATGTCTGCACTTTACATTGGAAGCGACGGTGCCTTGGTGCTCTCCGAATCCGCTGAAGTTTACGGCGCACAAGCGTCCAACGACGACATGGCGACGGTCAAGATCGACCGTGGAAGCGTCAGCATCAGCGACTCCAGCATCATCAACACCGCTGGCACGGGTACCGCCCTGTGGATCGAAGGATCCGCCGCCTCCGTGGACAACATTGTGGTGAAGAACGGTGCTGTGGGCATCATGTCGAAGAACGCGGCGCCTCAGATTGACGGCTTCACGTCCACCGACAACACCGTCGGTGTCGACATGGAGGGTGGCATGAGCCTCCCGACCATCTACCGCTCGCCCTCGCTTGCTGGCGTGAGCCGTGGATGGCAGACCTACGACATCGACCTCTCGGCGTTCATCGGCAACAGCGACTACCTCCAGGTGGGCGCCAACTCGATCTACGCCGGTGGTAACGCTCACCCGTACTACAACTACTGGACGAGCAAGTACTACTTCATCACCGACCGCTACCGCATGGAGTTGACCGACAACAACGGCAACACCTGGAACATCAGCGCTGGTGACACGGGTTACTACCCATACAGCTCGAGCGACCCCAACGAGGGCGTCGGCGATGTCGGCACCTACCAAGGTGGCAAGGGCGGTGTGCCCCAGTGGGACTGCAACTACTACGGTGTGGACTATGGCCCCAACCGTGTTGGGACCAGCGGTTACTACGGATACGGCCAGACTGGCGTGTACTGGTACTTCACCGGTAACTCCGGAACCTACCCCAACTACTACACCAAGCCCGCTCAGTTCGGCTTCTCTTGGGAGAGCATCGACGGCGTGACCCCGACCGGATCCTACGCCTACTACCCATACCACTACTGGGGCTACGGCACCTACAGCTGGGCCGGTTGGAGCGGCGTCATGGTTCCCCCCGAGGGCTTTGTGAGCTCCTACAACTACAACGTCTGTTTGGACTATGCTTACTCGTACTACATGAACAGCGGTCAGGGCGCTCGCGTGACCTTCCCAATCGTGGACATCTCCGCCAGCAACCTGACCTCGGCTACGATGTACATCGATGTCCTGCACAACCGTGCAAACAACTACCAGGACCGGTACGAGTTCGTGGCCCGCTCTGGAAACGATCCATCGGACCTCGGCGACTACAAGCGTGAGTCCGGTACGCCCTTGTTCAAGGACGGCACCATCAACGGCGCTGACGTCGGTGTGGAAATCGGTGGCGACTTCGCCGCTGGTCACCTCGACACCGTCGAGATCAACAGCCCGAACGACGCCGGTATCATGGTTGACGGTTCCACGATGGCGAGCGCCGACGGCGTCACCGTCAACGGTGGCGACTACGGTGTCCTCATCGCCAACGGCGCTGCTGGCAGCATGGACCTCGATAACATGGATCTGGATTCCCAGACCGTGGCCGGTATGTACTACGTCAAGGACTTCGGCGGTGACTTCACCGGTACCGTGTCCAACAGCGCAGGTGCAGCCATGAAGTTCGGACCAAGCACCACGAAGGACCTTGCCTACGACACCGTTGACTTCAGCGGCAACAACGTTGGCTTCGACCTTGCAGGTAGCGGTGGATTCACCTTCGTCGACTCGACGATGGGCAGCACCTCCAACGACTTCAAGATCAGCGGTTCGTCCGTGGTCGAGTTCATCGAAGGAACCGTGGACAGCACAAGTGTTGACGTCACCGGATCTGGTGAGTTCAACCGCATGCGACAAATCGACGTGACCATGACGGCCGATCAGAGCGACGGCAACGGCGCTGTTGGTGTGTCCGATGTCGCCGTCGTGCTTCGTAACTCGGAAGGGGCTACGGCCTCGTCCGGAACCACGGACACGTCCGGTATTGCGCAGGACCTGACCTTCACGACGATTGTCGTGGACGTTGGTGGCCTCCACACGCAGGACTTGAACGGTTACACCGTGTCCTCTGTGGCCATGGTGGACTACTACTGGACCTCCTCGAGCGACAACAACGCGGACTTCCGATACGTCGAAGAAGGCATCAGCGTCAGCGACACGAGCGGCAACACCGCCACGGTCGAGCTCATTGACGAGTTTGACCACCGTGTGTGTTACTACTTCACCTCTGCCAGCTACAACTACGTGAACCGCTGTGCGAACGGTTGGTCCTCCACCGGCTCAAGCCGTGTGTTTAGCAACGGCCTTGAGGAGCACGGCTACTACTACGGCTCCGTGGACGGTACCGACTTCACGGGCGACGCGGTCATGGTCGACGCGCCCAACTGGTACCTCGGTGGCGACACCTACGAGTGGAACAGCACGACCCTGATTTGGACCGGCTCTTGGGCCACCACTGACCTGTCGCGCATGATTCCGCGCTACAACCAGGAAGTCAACATGTACGTGCACGACTCGACCATCATGAGCATGTCCGTGAACGACGACGGCGACCTTGCCGGAATCGACTTCGGTTACATGTACTACTCGATGAACGTGGACGCCAACAACACCGACTTCAACGGCATCGCTTCCATCATCGGCGCGATCGGTTACGGCTACTACAACGAGTACGAGCTGGACTTCTTCAACGTGCGAAACTCGACGATCACCCACTACAAGGGCTGGTCGCCGTTGAACAACGCGATTCAGGTCCAGGACATGTGCATGCGCATCAACGGCGGTGAAGGCAACATCATCGAGAACAACACGTTCATCGATTGTGCTGTGGGCATCGAAATGACGCGCTCTCCGTACTATTGGAGCCACAGTTCCTACGAGATCGGTGCGGACAACATCACCATCCAGTACAACACGTTCGAAGACGGTGGCGAAACCTCCGACATCCGCTTCTACCCGAACGCGAACGCTGAAGGTGCAATGGTTGTCGGCAACACCATCAACAACACGCTTGGTGGAAACTCCGCCATCTCGGCATGGGACAGCACCATCGAAGACCTGACGATCAAGGACAACACCATCCGCGGCTTCACCGAGGACGGCATCTACCTGAACGACATCAAGGGCTTCGAAGTGAGCGGTAACGAGATGTATGGACCCGGTGAAGACTCCGCTGCGATTTACGCCAACGGTGGCTACGGTGACATCATGGACAACGTGATTGTCGACTCCGACATTGGTATCCTCATGTCCGAGGCTTCCCAGCCCGTCGGCACCACGACCAACCTGTGCCAAATCGACGGCAACTACGGCTACGGCGACAGCTGCACCTTCAACTTCGCTGGCAACGGTACCACCCTTGTCATCGACATTGAGACCGACAGCTGGGGCTACGAGATCTCCCTTGAGATCACCAAGCCTGACGGCACCAAGGACACCTGGAGCACCTACACCTTCAGTTCCAACACGGCCTACAAGCCTCTGACGACGTACACGGCTGCCGGAACCTACAGCATCTCTGTCTCCGACAGCTGGGGCGACGGTGGAATCACCTTGGACGCCTACTACACGTCGGCGCAGAGCGGTGTCTCCGGCCCCGTCATCAGCGGCAACGACATCTCGATGTCGCCCGGCTCCTCATTGATGGCCACGACCGGTATCCTCGTTGAGGACTGCACGGGTACGGGCATCAACATGGCCGACAACTTCGTCGCCATGCCCACCGACGCCGTCCTGACCGACGGCTGTGACGTCTACGATGAGAACTCCGAACTCCTCGGTGGCGACCAAGCCTCGACGTCCGGATTCGTGAGCACCAGCGGTGACACGGTGACCCTCAGCGGCACCACGATCTCGGGCTACGAGACCGGTGTGGAATCCGACGGTGGTGTCCTCAGCATCATCGACAACGCCACCATCGGCGGTGAGAGCGAAGGTGTTTGGGCCTACGACACGCAGTTGTTGATCAACTACGCCGAACTCGACGGTGGAGCCTCCGGTGTGGGTCTCCTCCTCGAGGACAGCGGTGAGGCCCTCATGTACTGCGTCGACCTTGAAGGTGCGGCGGGCATGGAGATCTACAACACGGACTTCCGCTACAACATGGGCGACGTGAACGCTGAGAGCGCCATCTTTGTCTCGGACTCGGTCGGTAAGATCGAGAACTTGACGTGGACCTCTGCGGTCACGACGCAAATCGAGTTGGACCAGGGCGCGATGGTGACCTCCATCGGCCAGGACTTGACCCCGTCCCTGCTCATCGTGCCCACGGGTACGATGATCGACGAGGCCAACCTCCTCGACATCGCCGCCCAGCACTTGAGCGCACCCGTCACCTCTGAGGTCGGCGTCTCCATCGTGAGCACCGACGGCCTCCGAGCGGCCTACATCTCGCCGGACTTCCAGTCCGACGCGATGGCCGTTGACGGCGACAACGCGGACTGGGTCGGCTCCGAGCTGAACCCATCCGATGATGCGATGCCCGGCGAGTTGACCGAGAACTTCTACGTGACCTACACGGAGAACGACGACCTGTACGTGGCCATTGACGGCCTCGACCTGTCCACCTCGGACCTGTTGGTGTACTTCGACGTCACCGGTGGCGGTTCTGACGAAGGCTACGACTACGGTGCCTCCGGCGCCCACGACTTGCCCTTCGAGGCCGACTTCGTCTACTGGGCTGAGTCTGACGCGAGCAACGACCTGTACGCCTACGGCTTCCTCGGCTGGGGCGTGACGTCGCTGTCCGCCGACAACGTTGACGCTGACTTCTCTGGCGACTTCGCCGAGATCATGGTGCCCTTCAGCCGCCTTGGCGGCATGCCGAGCTCCGTGCGCATGATTGCCATCGTGCAGAGCGACAGCAGTGCTGACGTCAGCGAGGTCTATCCCGACCAAGCCATGGACACGACGACCACCCTCCAGGACTTCAGCGAGTACTACACTGTGGTGCTCGGTGCGAACAACCTGCAGGACGGCGTGCTCGAGGACGAGGTGCTCACCTACCGCACCTTCCTTGGCAGCAACGTGCCATCGGCCGCGAAGGAGTACGACGTGATGATCAAGCACACCAACGACGACTGTGCCGTTGACTGGGCGACCGAAGATGCGGTCAACATGTCCGACAACGTTGCCCTCACGATGGACATCCAGCGTGCGTGCCCAACGATCGGCAGTTCCCTCGCGAACATCACGGTGAGCGAAGACTCCGCGGCGTACACCGTCTCGTTGACCTCCTACGCCTCTGACGTGCAGGACGCCGCCGGCGACCTCACGTGGGCTGTTGACGAAGGCGAGACTGTGGTGGTCTACGGCAACACGCCGATGCCCGCCGAGGGTCTGGTCAGCTGGACCCTTTCGGGTCACGACCTCAGCATCACCCCGACCGCCGATCAGTTCGGTACGGTGCAGTTCAACTTCACCGTGACCGACAGCAACGGCCTGACGGACGAGCGTTCCATCCACTTCATCGTGGAGAACGTCAACGATGCTCCCGAGATTTGCCAGCGCGACACCAACGGCGACTGTGTGGACACCGTGATGCTCTTCGGAGACGCGGCGCACGTGAACTACATCCCTGAGGACAGCCTCGTGGGTGGCCAGAGCGTGTCTGTGATCCTCTCGGACCGTGCCAACACCGGTGCAAGCGCACTGAACCTCATCAAGGACCAGGCGAACGAAAACGATCCGTCCCGCCAAATCTACACGTGGGGCGTGTCCGTTGACGAGGCTTGCCCGCTGTTCACGGTGGGCATGGTGGACGACACCTTCCTGACGGTGACCGGCAAGTCCGGCATGGCCTTCGAGGCCGGCGGTTCGTGCGACATCACGCTGACCCTCGCCGACGACGGTGCTGAGAACCAGAACGCCGTTGACGAGATCATCACCATCAGTGTGGTGCCCGTGAACGACGCTCCGACCATCGACGACTGGAACCTCCAGACCGGCGACACGATCAACTGGGCCTCGAACGATTCCTCGCTCATCTACGGCGAGTGGACCATCCGTGTGCTTGAGGACACCGAAGACGCCAGCGAACTGACCTTTGACCTGTCCGCGCTCAAGAACGACGTCGACCACGACCTCGGCGACCTCACCTGGTCGCTGCTGCCGAAGCTCGACGACACCGGCCGCGCGTACTGCGCCTACACGAACTACTTCTCGTTCACCTTCAACGGTGACGAGCTCGTGTTGGACCTCGTCAAGGACGCCACCACCAACGCTCCGATCAACCAGATCGACTACCTCTACAACGGCGGTGTGCACCAGGTCAACCCGGCCGGCAAGGGCTTCTGTGAGATGGAACTCTACCTCACGGACAGCGCTGCTGCTCCGACTGGCTTTGCCTACGACCTCAACGACAACGGCTACATCCAGCAGACCTCGCTGAAGCGCGACGTGAAGATCATCGTGCAGAACGTGGCTGAGCAGGTGCCCGACTACTACTTCGACGCCACCACTGGCTTCGACTTCAACGGCGTGTCCAACGTCATGGACGGCACCTGGGTGCCTGTGACCGTGACCGTGACCGCTGGCGGTGACGAAGGACCCTACAACCACGACAGCATGCTGATGATCACCTTCCAGAGTGACGGCCACACCGAGACGGAGCGCGACGCCATCTACATCGACGCGCCCGCCTACGGCCAGACCGTGACGGTGGACTCCGAAGTCTTCGTGAAGGCGGTCACCACGACCGTTTGGGTTGAGATGGACGTCAAGACCTGTGTGGACGAGAGCTGCGACATGACGAAGTCGATCGACGACCGCTTCATCGCTGACGAGCCAGCCAGCCACGGCAAGGTGACCCTCCCCAACAGCCTCGACTACTGGGCCGAGCCCGGTTTCTATGGCTCTGAGGACGGTACGGACAGCATCCGACGACCGGTGCTCGAAGACAAGGACTGGTGTAACAACGTGATGTACAACACCCTCACGGGCAACATCGACGTGTGCGACCAAGCGGACTACGGCCGAGGATCCTTCGAGATCACCGACCAGGACCTGCCTGACGTCGTGCGCACCATCGGTGCCTCTGGTGTTCCGTCGTTCGCTCCGAGCATCGTCGCCGTTGCCCTCGCGGGCATCGTCGTCGGCCTCCTCGCTCTGGCGGGTCGCCGCGAAGAAGACGAAGAGGAGGAGGAAGAGTCCTCCCCACGCTTCGTCGACGACGAAACGGCCGTGAGCCCGGTCATTGCGACCATCCTCATGGTGGCGATCACCGTCGTGCTTTCCGGTGTCATCTACGTCTGGGCGTCCAGCCTGGCCGAGACCGACGTCAAGGGTGTGCCTCGCATCACCTTCGACATCGAGGACATCGACGCGTACAACGCTGAGACCGGACACTGGAAGATCGAAGTGCAGCAGTCTGAGACCGAACTGGCCACCCAGGCCGTCGAGATCAAGATTTTCGCGGCCGAGATTGACGGTGTTTACGAGGTCAAGATGGCCGACTCCGACGGCGTCTACGGCTTCTCACCCTTCAACAGCGACAGTCTGGTGACCTTCTCCGACTCTGTTCGGTCCGAAGGCGACGACAAGGTTTCGACCTTCTTCGTCGGTGACACGATCTTCGTGCGCACCCACCTGGCGGACGGCACGCCCTTGACGGACGTGACCATCCAGCTGTCCTACGCACCTGAGGTTGGTCAGGGCGCACTGCTCCGTACCTGGAGCGGTCTGTCCTACGACCTCGCTGCGTGAGCAGAACGGGACGAAGCAACCGGCCATGGGGCCCCTTGGGGCGTCATGGCGTGGCCTGTGGCCACAGCCCCCCCAGCGTGGGGGGAGCGCTTCGGCGCTCCCCCCGCCCTGAACCGGGACGAGCCTTGATGGTCTGAACGCCCGTGCTTCCAGCATGGACGGACTGGACTGTGTGGTGTTTGATTGCGACGGCGTCCTCGTCGACGCCATCTCATCATGGCGCACGCTTCACGATCACTTTGGGACAGACAACAACGCGAACCTCCAACGCTTCATTGCAGGAGAGTTTGACGACCTGACCTTCATGCGGTCGGACATCGCACTGTGGAAAGCCGTTCAGGACCCGATTCATCGGGATGACCTGTTCCGTGCCTACGCCGGAGCCAAGCTCATGCCCGGTGCTCGGGAACTTGTTCGCGATCTTCAGGCACGCGGGGTCTATGTTGCGATTGTGTCCGCTGGTGTGGACCTGTTTGTCTCCAGCATCGCTGCGATGCTGAAAGTCGACGATTGGATCGCCAATGGATTCACCTTTGATGACGAAGGTTGGCTGCTTGACGAAGGCATCTGTCGATTGCATGCCACCGGAAAGGGTGCCATCATCGACCGCTTGGTCGAGATGCACGGCTTTGACGTCGGGAACGTGGTCAGCATTGGCGACTCTGAGATGGACCTCTCCATGCAAGTTGAAGGAAGCCGATTTATCGGCTTCAACCCCACCCGTGAGAGCTCAAAATCAGCATTTCTTGAGGCCGGGGTTCCTGTTGTCCATGGCAAAGATCTCGCCGGTGTGCGCGAGCATCTTGGTTTGTGATCACGCGAACGGAATCGACGTTGTGGCATGTGTGCCGAGGTTCACTACCGTCAGCATGCACGGCCTAGGCTGGAACCCCAACATGCGTTGGTAACTTGTTTGGTCTTGCCACGTGGATGAGCAGACCAGGGTTGTTCCCTTGAAATCCAGACATTCGTGCCCATGCACGTGCCCGGTCACAAAGATGTCTGGGACTTCACGGATGACCAGCCCGTCTTCAGGTTCAGGAGAGAGCGGTGTTTTTCCGCCCCACTGGGGAGCCAAGTGCCTTCGCCGCAACATTTGGCGCATGGCTTCCACAGGTTCCGCATAGGTGACGGTTCGTAGACCAGCAACAAAGTCGTCGATTGACTTTCCGTGGTAGGACAAAAGGCGCACACCGTGAAGGCTGAAATCACATGGATTTCCGACGAACGTCGTCGCATGGTAATCGGACTGGATGTCCTTTTCGAACGTGGGCTGAGGCTCAGCCGGACGCACAGCATCGTGGTTGCCTGGGAGCATCACGCATTCCACCCAATCAGGCAAGAGGTCCAACAAGCGTGCAAATTCGGTGTACTGGTTGAACAGGTCGGGGATGGCCAATTCCCGATCTTGGCCCGGATAGATGCCAACGCCGTCCACGCAATCGCCGCTCAAGATGAGGTATTTGATCGTCTTTGCAAGCGGGTCAGTGTTGAACCAATCCACCATTTTGTGCCACTGCGCTTCAAGGAAGGTCTTGCTTCCGACGTGGATGTCGGAGAGGAAGGCCACCGACACCCCCGTCTCCGCATGCGTTTTTTCGTGACGGTCTTGCAGCGGGAAGTGCAAGTCGTCGACGTAGAACAGGTCGCCGTTCTGCGAAAAGGTCCCGCTGACGCCGACCACATCGTCAGGCATCAATCCGGTTTGGATGATCTCTTCATGCACCCTGTCGCGCTCCTCACCCTGCTTTTTGGTCAGCAGACAGGTGATTTCACCGGTTTCGTCTTCCAAGCCCCACATCAGGTGGCCGTTCTTGGTGTACCGAGGTTCGTTCACCAAACCGATGGCCACAGCGATGTTGTCCCGACCTTTGTAGCGGCCGGATTCAGCGTTCAACCGAGCGATGTCGGTCGGCTTTCGTGGCAGTTTGGAGTTGCGCACGATCAGCTTGCGAATGGAATCCAGGCGGTCGTTGAAGCAAGCGTTGATGTCGCTCATCTTGCCTTCGGTGATGGAATTGCCCGTGATGTCAAAGTGCACCGTGATGTCCACGTCCACGTCCGTGGCCAACTCTGGGAAATCGTTGGATGACCAATCAGGCGTCCCGTTGCGAAGGGGCAGGTTCACCGGTTCGGGTGCGGCCAACGGAGCGATGGTTCTGGCCAGGTCCCTGGGGCGTTGTTCGAGGAGTCGCTCCACCCCGGAGGTGGCTGGAGCGGGGGAGGCCGCCCGTTCTTGGTAGGCTTCCATCAGGGACTCCAGCGAATTTTGATTGAGCAGTCCAGAGATGCCAGCCCTCGGAGCAGCGGCCACCAATCCAAGCGGATCGGGGTGATCCATAATCTGCTGACGGACGTCGGCACCCATCACCAGCAGGCCATGCTCGAGCAGCCGGGCATAGACGGTCCCCCACTCGACCGTCATGGTGGAGAGTGTCTGACGACGAGACAAAAGGTCACCGGCGGTTCACCATTCGACGTCGTCACCGAGGTCTTCGTCAGGGTTCGGTTCGTTGCCCGGAGACCATGCGGTTTCTTGCCAAGCGGTGTCCAGGCGGGTCACGGCTTCCTTGGCAGCCCGGTTGATTTGGCGGGCTTCACGTTCTGCCTCGATGGCCTCACGCTGTTTCTCGTCCTCGGCCGCCCGCACTTCTTTTCGCTTCACGGCCGCATCCATGTTTTCGATGGCCACACGAATTGCGAAATGGACGAATCCAAGCTTGTTTTCAGCCCGCGTACCTCCGATGATGGTGCGTTCAGCGGTCTTCCAGTCGCCCGAGGCTGCGCCCACGTACACCAAACCGAGTTTCTTGTCGCTCACGTTGCCCGGGCCGGCTATGCCGGTCACGGACAACGCGATGTCTGCCGTTGAACGGGCCAAAGCACCTGATGCCATCTGGATGGCCACTTCTGCCGAGACCGCCCCCTTTCGCTCAAGGGTCTCTGGATTGACACCGAGCACCCTTGTTTTGGCGTCGTTCGCATAGGTCACCCATGATTGATCGAACCAATCGCTTGCGCCTGCGATGTCGGTGAGGGTGCTGGCCAACAAACCACCTGTGCACGATTCCGCGACGGTGATGCGCAGACCTGCTTGCCGCAGCCGGCGCACGAGGCGGGCGGCATCGGTCTGGATCTCCACGTCCATTGGTCCTCCCTGTCGCATCGTGGTCAAAGGCTTGCCGTCGCCCTTGCCTTCTTATCCCTAAGCCCCAAGGGCGGTTTGGGCCTGTGGTCTAGCGGCTATGACACCGCCTTTACACGGCGTTGATCGTGGGTTCGAGTCCCACCGGGCCCACCACCGTTTGTTCCACGCATGGTGGCGTGTCCCTCGACCTCGTCGAGCGCAGCCCTCACCACAACAGGTCTTCAATCGGACCTTGGTGTCCTGCGATGACTTTGGTGATGCCTGCAGTTTTCTGAATGCGCGCTGCTTCAATGACATCATCCACGACCAACAAGTGCACGGCCCTTCGTTGAACGTCTGCTTCCAAGTTGAGGTTGACGCCACGACCATCAATGGCCACCAAAGCACCGTCAAGTTCTGCAAACATGGTGAGGTGGCGCAGGTCGCTCCAGGCGTCGCCGGGGATGACCAGCCACCGCGCGTCCCGAAGGCTTCCTCGCTCCGGCGGCTGTTCCGGGTCCGCTCGAACCACGCGCATGCCAATGGATGTCCGGGGTGGCCCTTGATGCCAACGGTGCTCAATCCACGCGGTAACGCGTCAAGGCCACAGCGCCGCCGAGGCCGTCCAATTGGGCTCCCGCATCGTGGTCCCTCGAAGATTGGACGATGGTTCCACCGAGGTCATGAACGGCCTCGCACATCGATTGCCACCGCTCGCTGTCTTCTCCACGGAGCAGGTCGGCGAGCACGACCAAGGTTTCCACGGCCCCTTCTTCGACTGCGCGTGAAAGATGCGCCATGCCGTAAGCCACGGCCCCGGACGTCTGGATGCGCGTCATTGCTTCTTCGACCAAACCAGTCTCTCGGGAGACGGCATGGTCCGCGAGCACAGAGCCCGCGAGCCCTTCACGAATCACTTCGTTGGCGGCCGAGCGTCCACCGATGGACGTGGCCACAGAAGTGAGGCTGAGTTCCGGTGCACAAACCCGCAACGCTGCGGCGAGCCGGTCGCGCGCATGCCCAGGCCCGGCAAGCACCACCGGGACGTCACCGATCAACGCAGCAGCGATTTCCTTGGCGGTGTTGGTCAAGAAGGCCTCTTTCACTCCGCTGGACGTGCGCTCGTCGCTTCGCTTTCCGCCGCCACGCATGGTCCATGTCATGCCCTCTTTCAGGCCGCGTTGGGCGACCGTGAACAGAATAACTTCGTCGTGTTCCACGACGACAAGCGCGACCTTGGGTCGAAGCGCTGCGCTTGCCGCTTCCTCGATCAACTGCACGTCAATGGGACGGAACGCGGCGTTCGCTTGCACCTCCACCTCATGACCTGCCTCGACGACGTGCGTGTGGTGCTGCCCCTGATCAAAGGCTGCTTCGACGATGGTGCCGTGAACCCGTAAGGCATCGGAGAACGTGTGATGTTCAACGCTGATCACGTCAAGCAGGATCCACATGGTTCGGCGTTCAGCTGCCTTTGCCCTGCCTCCTTCCACCGCGCCAGTGGTGGAATCCCTCCGCTCGCCCACCATCCCGAAGCGATGGCCTGCTTGCACGAATTGGGCGAGCGTCCACAGGTCATCGTCGGACTCACACCGCAACCGCATGCGCATGTCGTCGCGGTGCAGGATGCGCATGGCCTCACCCGAAAACGCCCTTGAGCATGCCATGCTCGTCCATGTCCATGTCGGCCGCAGCGGGGCGCTTTGGAAGGCCTGGCATGGTCATCATGTTGCCCAAGATGGCCACGATGAATCCAGCGCCGGCATTCAATCGGAATTCGCCAACGGGGAGGGTGAAGTCGGAAGGTGCACCGAGTCCCCCCGCGTCGTGACTGAAACTGTACTGCGTCTTTGCCATGCACACAGGGAGGTGACCATAGCCCCACGCTTCGAAGCGATCCAACTGCTTTCTCGCCGCAGATGACACCTCGACCTCACTGGCACCGTACAGGCGCTTTGCAATGCCTTCGACTTTCTCCAAGACCGGCGCGTCTGGCATGAAGAGGGGCGTGAATGGGCGCCCGGCGGCGACGTGGTCTTGCACGGCTCGAACCACCGCCTGCGCAAGTGCAGTGCCGCCTTCTCCTCCTCGTGCGTGGACCTCGGTCAAGCAGACGTCGTGTGCGCCACTTGCCCGTGCCGCATCGGCCAGGGCCTCAAGTTCAGCGTCCGTGTCGCTCGCGAAGCGGTTGATGGAGACGACGACCGGCATGCCGAATCCGGACATGTTGCGGATGTGGCGGTCGAGGTTGGTCCTCGCTCCGTCAAGCATGGCTTCGACGTTTTCTGCCTCGAGCTCTTCTTTGCTCGGGCGTCGCCCCGCTCGGTCTCCAAAGGCCCCTCCGTGGAGCTTCATGGAACGAACGGTGACGTTCATCACCACGCAGTCGGGGGCTTTCTGGCCCACAGGGGCCTTGATGTGCATGAATTTCTCAGCGCCCATGTCGGAGCCAAACCCTGCTTCGGTCACCACGAAATCGGCGCAGGCCAAAGCCAAGCGGTCGCCGATGACCGATGAGTTCCCGTGCGCGATGTTGGCGAAAGGCCCTCCATGAATGAAAGCAGGGTCTCCTTCGAGGGTTTGCACCAGGTTGGGAAGGAAGGCGTCCCTGAGGAGCAGGGCCATGGCGCCGGCCGCCTCGAGGTCGTCTGCACGAACGGGGTTTCCGTCGAGGTCGGGGCCAACGATGATCTCACCGAGGCGCGCTCGAAGGTCGGCGTAGTCGCGCGCAAGGACGAGGATGGCCATCACTTCACTGGCCGCGGTGATGTCGAATCGGTCTTGTCGAACGTGCCCGTTTGCAGCACCACCGAGGCCGACCACCACCTCACGAAGGGCACGGTCGTTGAGGTCCACAACACGTGGCCATCCAATGCGTGTGGCGTCCAACCGACGGTCGTTGCCGTGCTTGATGTGGTTGTCAATCATGGATGAGAGCAGGTTGTGTGCTGAGGTCACGGCGTGCAAGTCACCCGTGAAGTGCAAGTTGATCTGCTCCATTGGCAGCACTTGCGAGCGTCCACCGCCTGCTGCCCCTCCCTTGATGCCAAACACCGGGCCCATGGAGGGTTCCCGAATCACGCATGTCGCCGAACGGCCGATGCGGTTCAAGGCCTGCGTCAGTCCGATGGTGGTCACTGTCTTGCCTTCACCAAAGGGCGTCGGGTTGACCGAGGTCACCAGGACAAGGCTGCCTTGGGGGCGGTCGAGATGCTCCTGTATGCAGGACCAACCCACCTTTGCGATGTGGCGCCCGTAGGGTTGCAGGCCTTCCGCAGGCAGGGCCAACTTCCATGCGACGGCGGCGATGTCCTCAAGCGTCGCTTCCCGGGCGATTTCCAAATCGGAGGGCATGAGGGCCTAGCCCTCCATGACGGGCTATCAATGCGCCGCCTTGCAGCAGTCCAGCCTTGTGGTTCGTGGGGGCTGCACAAGGCGCCGCTCACTTCTCGCCACGGTCTTCGACGCTGCCCAAGTAGTCGGGCAACTCCACACCGGCCATGCCGGCAACCTCGTGGACCGGCGGGAGGCTCTTGATGAGGCTCGACACGAAGTTCGAGGTGCTCGAACCGTCGCCGCCGTTGCCACCGGAATCCCACACGGTGATCTTGTCGATGGTGAGGTTCGAGATGGCCTCCACTTGCTTTGCGACGATGGCCTCCATCTTCTCGACCATGAGGAGCGTGGCCGCGGCCCGGGCGTCGCCACCTGCGCTTTCCACGAGGTTGCGGTACCCCACAGCCTTTGCTTCAAGGACGGCTTGGACACCCTCGGCTTCTGCTTGGAATCGAGCCAGGGTAGCGTCTGCTTCACCACGGGCGATGCGGCGCTGGCGCTCGGCTTCGGCCTCGGCAGCGATCTCAATCTGCGCCTTCGCGACCTCTTCACGTGCGATTTCTTCAGCACGGAGTCGCTCAGACTCCAAGGTGTACTGCGCACGCTCGATTTCGGCCTGAGCCTGCCTGCGGGCGACTTCAGAACGCTGGAGGGCTTCTGCCTCACGCTCGGCAAGGTCGGCGTTGGTGCGTGCGATGTCTGCTCGTGCGACGTTCTCACCTTCCACCGCTTGTGCTTCCTGTTGTTGGATAAACACACGGCGGTCGGCCTCTGCCTGCTTCTGGCCCTTGGCGGAAGCTGCTTCGTTGCGAGCAACCTCAATTTGGCGGTCACGGTTGGCTGCGGCCACACCGATGGCACCCTCACGGTCTGAGTTGGCCACGTCGATGAGCGCCTTGTTGTTGGCCTCAGCGGCCGCCTTGCGACCGATGTTCTCGATGTAGTTCGATTCGTCGGTGATGTCGGTGATGTTCACGTTGATCAGGTAGAGACCGATCTTGTGGAGTTCAGCATCGACGTTCTTGGACACCAAGGAAAGGAAGGCCTCACGGTCTTGGTTGATCTGCTCGATGGTCAGAGAGGCAACGGTCAGACGCAGCTGGCCGAAGATGATCTCCTTGGCCATATCTTCAATGGCTTGCGGGGTCAGACCAAGCAAACGCTCAGCGGCGTTGGTCATGATTTGAGGCTCAGTGGACACACCGATGGTAAACGTCGAAGGGACGTTGATGCGGATGTTCTGCATCGACAGCGCGTGGCGCAAGTCGATGATGATGGTCAACGGCTTGAGGTCCAAGTAGGCGTAGTGCTGGATGAGCGGGATGACCAATCGGCCACCACCGTGCACGGTGTCGGCCGTCTTTCCCTTGAGCCCGGGACCGGAACCGTAGATGACCAGGATCTTGTCGGACGGCGCAATCTTGTAGCGGAACGCGTAGAGGATAACGACCCCCGCAACGGCTGCAATCAGGAGGAAGACACCCAAGGTTCCGAGGGCGGCTGCGACGTTGGAACCGGAATCAGCAGTGTGGTCGGTCATGTTGCTCATCTTTGGAGCATAGGGGGGCTATATCACCTTGACTCCTGATGGATTGAGCCCTCATTCCTCGCCGTTAAAATCCATGGGCTCCACAATCAGCAGGGCTCCGACGTGGTCCACCACGCGGACGAGCGTTCCTGAGGGGAGTTCCGCTGCATCGTCCTTGCTGCGTGCGGCCATGGTCCGTAGTGCATTTTGGTAGGTCACCTGCACTTGCCCCGTGCCGTTGGCGGGGATGTTCATGTAGACCTCTCCACGGGCACCAACGGCGTTGGCGTGGTCCACGTTTCCTTCGGATTCAAGGCCTCGGAAGAGGTGGTACACCTTGCCCATGATGTACATCGAGACGAGGCCAGCGACCGTTCCTGCTCCAATCGCCATCAGCGTGTTGTCGTTGGCTTGATTGACGGCGAGGCCGAAGATCCCGAACATCATGATGAAGGAAAGGATGCCTTGCAACGTCAGCAATTCGAAGGCAAAACCGGCGTCCATGTCGAGATCGATGTTGAAGGCACCTTCGAGCACACCGTCGGCAAATCCGCCGATGATCAGGAGGATGAAGTAGAGCACAAACAGGCCTGTTCCAATGAGGGCCATGCTTGCAAAGAGGATGTCAATGCCGCTGATGGAACCCAGCCCAAGGAAGTCGAGGAAGGACGGGATGCTAATCTCCATGGTGGGGCTTCACTCCAGTTTGACTTCAAGATTCCCGCTCGCGTTGCTTCAAAACCCAGCGAACAAAGAGGTAGCGCTCGAGCGCGAAGAGGGGTCCGAGCGAGCCACCGACCGCTACGCCAATCAGCCAGTCGGGTGCTCCAAGCGCCCATGTGGCCATGCCGATAACCACCAGAGCCATGGGTATGATGCCCCGGCGCAAGACGGCGTACAGCGGGGCCAATTCTGCCATTTCTTGTTGCCGTGCCAGCGCCTGCCATGCGGCACTGTCTGAAGGCATGCTGTTGCCTCAACCGAGGAGGCCGACACCGAGGATTTCGGTGGAGCCGACAAGAACCGCGTAAATGAGGTACACGAACATCATCGATCGGACGTTGAATCGGCTTTCGCTTTGCTCAACGGGGATCTCCACCCGCTCGCCGTTGTCGGTAAGGGTGGTGACGGTCTGCTCAAGCATGGTGTAGTTCCCACCTTGTTCGAATTCCTTGACGCTGCGGCGTTGTTGGTAGAAGAGGGCAAAAATGGTGACGAGGATGATCGCCATGCTGGGCCCGACGTAAGCACCGAGTGCAACTTCGAGGTTCTCCATCATGACAGAGGTGTAGTAAAGGGTCACCAAAGCGGTGAGGAAGCCAAAGAGGCCTGAGCCTTCGTTGCGCGCCTTCATCGTGGCGGCCGCGGCTGGGTGCATGGGGGGAAGTCATGTCGGTCCAATTTGAATCATTTGCCGATTCCTGCCGCCCACAGCCTCAAGCCGCTCCTCGGCTTGGGCGATTTGTGACCGGGTTGCTGCACGCGGTGGCGGGTCATCCCGTGCAGGCATCCGCTTCGCCTTTGCTCGCCCTCCTGACGGTGGGTCGTCTGGAGGAGGCCGGGGTCGTGGGCCTCGGGTTGGCCACCACGCGTGTCGTCCGAATTGAGGCGACTGAGCCCGATCGTGTGTTTGAGGAATTGAACACGTCGGTGCAATCGACACCGGGTGTGCACGAAGCTGTCATGACCCGTATTGCCAACGAACCAAGGCCCCAACGGTCCAATCCGTCCCGTTTTATCGCCGGTGGCGGCCGGTGGGTGAGTTTGACCACCCCGCTTAAGCATCAGATCGGGGACTGGCACTGCACCGACGGCGCTCAAGCACTGCGAAGCGTCAACGCGCTGCGCCTTGACGACGACGGGGTGCACTCGGCAGGAACCGATGGCTTGGGCGTGGTGGCCCTTGCCCGCTTGGCGGGGTGGGGTCCGGATGGCGGTGCCGTGCTCCGCATGCGCGGCGGCGGAGGAGCGGCCCGTTCGGTGGCGCACGCATGGGCGGGAGCAGGCGGCCGTGTGCACCTTGTCGAGGGCCGTCGTCCGCTGATGCCACCGCTGCTGAATTCCGACCTTGCCGCATCCGATGAGGAAGCGGTCCTGAGCGTTGATTTCGACGGCGAAGGTCAACGTTTGATCGCCAGACATCGCCTGAATCCATCGTACCAGGGCACAGCGTTCCAAGCGGCAGGTTCCCTTGCGGCCCCCCTCATCGACGGGCGTTGGATGCTGGTTGCTCAACACCTTGAGGCGTGGCGAACGTTGTGGGCGCCAGAACTCCACGATGCCTTGCCGTCCATTCCTGAGTTGATGGAAGACCTCTTGGCCGTCGAGGCCCTCCTCGATGGCTCTTGAGATGATGCGGTCTTGGCTAAGTTTGAACATCGGCCGGTTTGACTCACGGTCCATGCGGGCACTCGCTGCACTCGGCGTGCTGGCTTTGTTGCTCTGTGTGCCGCTCACCAATGCCCTTCCACCGGCCAAGGAGTACGACAGCGAGCCTCACGTCGGCGCCGATTTCCCCATGGGCACCGTCGAATTGACGACGAGCTTCGGTCAAGAAGTGGGCCTGCGATACCCCGCCATCCAAGCAGGCCAAAAAACGCAAATGGCCGGCAACGGGCCGTTTCCAGTGGTCGTCTTCATCCCAACAGACGGTGAAGGAAGCGGCGATTACGACTTGTTCTCCGAACAGCTGGTTGCCCGAGGTTACGTCGTTGCGGTCACCAACGGTGTCCCCGAAGGGCCTTTGGCGCTGCAGCCGGTCCTGGAGCGCGTCTACGAGGTGAACGACGGTGACGGGAGCGTGCCCGGAAGTTTGGACGGTTTGGCCGACGAATGGGCCATTGGTGGGCATGGTAACGGAGCCGCCGCAGCCCTCGAGATGGCAGGGCGATGGTTCGAATTGGGGCGTAATGCTGTTCCTCCGAGCGGTATTTTTGGTCTGGGTCTCAGCGACGACGGCACGTTGATCGACGACGGGGAGGTCACCGAGGATGCGCTTGACCTTCTGTTTGACGAACCGGCCGTTGGTTTGCTCATCACCGGTTCCGTGGACGGTATTGCACCAGTGGAATCGAACGCTTTGCCGTTGCTCGATTCCGGCTTGGACCTGGGACTGCACGTCATGACGTTGCGAGGTGCGAACCACAACCAATGGAAAGACTCCCCAGGTCTCTTTGCAGGAGGTGACGGTACCGCCACCCTGTCGCAGGAGGAGCAGCACAGCAAAGCCGCCTTGCACGTGGTGGGGTTGCTTGACCTGACCACGCGCGGTGACCATGATGCCTTCGCCGTGGGATTCAACCGACCCAACGATCCACACATCCTCAGCGATCCCGATGCCTACCTCGACGAAGATTTGGCAGCAGCAGAATTGCTTCGGTTGAACCTCACCTTGCCGACCAATCAGAGCGGTTCTGAAGTCAGTGGACTGCTTGAGTTTGAGGGCCAAATCGGCCTTTGGGACGGCAGCGACTGGCACGCAGACGGCCGCTCGGCTGAGGCCATGTGTTGGTTCAACGACGGCTCATTGGAATCCGCAGGCACGGTCAACGCCACGGGTTGGTTCTCCTGCGACCTGGACGCCACCGAACTTGAACCGGGCCCCTTTGAGGCCAGCATCAAAGTCAGCATCGACGGGGCCCCAATTCTCCGTAGCCTGTCGCTGGTTCGAGGGAACGGGCCCCTTGAGTCCTTGGCTCCTGTTCCGGCGGTGATTGTTCCTCAGGGCGGCATGGCCACGCTTCGCGCGGACACCTTGGCCACGGACCCAGACGGCCATGACGTGCTCTTTACAGCCGCCTCACTGGAAGGTGCAAACGCAAGCAGGTTTGACCTCACCCTGTTGCCTGGTGGGGCCTTGGTGGAAATCCGCGACGCTTCCGACACCGATTGGTTGGGGGGAGCCGTGCTCAACGCCAGCCTTTCCGCAGCCGGTGAAACGTCTCCGCTTCAGGTCTCGGTTCAGGTGCGAATGGGAGAGGTGGACAATCCCGTGAACGTCCTTGGAGTGCCCCCAACCCTTGTGTTCGATGAAGACGGCCCCCAGCAGACGCTCGATCTCTCGGCCTATGTTGCCGACCCTGAAGGAGCCCCGCTGCAGGTGATGGTTGAAGGGGGCATGTGGGCAGACTTGGGTCCTGTGCGCGCTGCCGTAATGGGTTCCAACTTGAGCGTGCTGCCGTTGGCCAATGCCTCAGGTTCCGTCGTCATTCCCTTGACGGTAGGGGACGGAACGACCGAATCAAAAAGCGTCAACGTCACTGCCGTGGTCAAGCCGGTCAACGATCCACCGTTGCTGAACCAAACCGAGCTTGAAGTGACACTTCTCGAGGACGGTGAGCTTGACCTCGATCTTGCGCAGTTGGCTTGGGATGCCGACGGAGACGCCCCAGTGGTCAGCGTGATTGATCCACCGACCGCGTTGACGGTGGTGGACGTGGTGGACGCGACGCTCGAAATCCGGCCGCTCCCGCATGCCAATGGACGGGTGCAAACCAGCCTGTTGTTCGCCTTCCCCGATGGAGATCTCGTTCTTCCGCTGTCCATCGTCATTGAACCGGTCGAAGACGCGGGCAGCATCCGCCTCGACTGGGTCCGTCCGCTGTCAGGTGACCAAATCGAAGTTCGCTGGACGGTCGAAGACCGTGACGACTTGACCAACGTCACCTTCGAAGGGCGCATGTCGGACGGTGACGGGCTTCCGATGGTTGAGGCCGGTACGCCTTCATGCGGTCCAGCCTTGCTGGATGAACGTGGTGTGCCGTTGTGGTCGGTGACCTGCGACAGCGTCTGGAACCTTCCCTCAGCGTCCCTGCTCGGCATGACGTTGCGCGTGGAAGCATCACCTTCTGCTTCCGACGAGCCAGTGGTCTACGTCCTGCCCGTCGAGGTTGGCACCACGCCCTCATCCACCGTCGAAGACGAAGCCAGTGGGAGTGCTGGGTCGCTTTTGTTTGCAGGTGGGGCCGTCGTCCTTGCCGCAGTCGGCGTGCTGGCTTGGCGGGCCAAGGACTGATCACAACGGGATGTTTCCGTGTTTCTTCGGCGGTGTCCATTCCCGCTTTGAGGCCAAGACATTGAGCGCGCGAATGAGCCGCAGACGTGACTCTGAGGGTTCAATGACGTCGTCCAGCCACCCGTTTCGAGCGGCGACGTAGGGATCGCCGAATTTCGCCTTGTACTCGTCGATCAGGTTCTGTCGAACGTTCTCTTTCTCCGCTTCGTCAGCGGCAGCAATCTCCCTTCGGTGGATGATGTTCACCGCACCTTCGGCTCCCATGACAGCCAATTCTGCCGTGGGCCAAGCGACGTTGTAGTCGCTCGCAAGGTGCTTGCAGGACATGGCGAGGTATGCGCCCCCGTAGGCCTTGCGCGTCACCAAGGTCATCTTCGGCACCGTGGCTTCGGCATAGGCGTAGAGGAGTTTGGCGCCATGCCGGATGATGCCGCCCCATTCTTGGACCACGCCAGGAAGGAAACCTGGGACGTCTTCCACGGTCAAGAGCGGGAGGTTGAACGCATCGCACGTGCGGATGAAGCGAGCGGCTTTGATGGACGCGTCGATGTCCAAACAGCCGGCAAGCACCTGTGGTTGATTGGCGATGACGCCGACAGAGCGGCCACCCAAGCGGGCAAAACCGATGATGATGTTCTCGGCATAGGCGTCAAAGAGTTGCACGAAACGCGCATCATCGACGATCGTTTCGATGACCTTCACCATGTCGTAGGGCTTGTTGGGGTTGTCCGGCACGATGGTTTCCAATTCCTCCGTGAGCCGGTCGGACGCGTCAGCGGTCTCTTCGAAGGGTGGCGCGGCATCGTTGTGGTCGGGAAGGAAGGACAGCAGGTCGGCCGCAATGGCACATGCGTCGTCTTCGTCGTCGGCCACGAGGCAGGCGATGCCGCTCCGTGAGGCATGCAAATTCGCACCGCCCAAACCGGGCGCATCGACTTCTCCGGCCATGACTTCGGGTGTTTCGAGCGGCGAGGAAAGGAAGAGTTGACCGTGTTCTTCTCCGAGGATGGTGAAATCCGCCAAGGCAGCGGCCAGGGCGCTGACGCCCACCACTGGACCAAGCACCAAACTCAGCATCGGGATTCGGCCGCTGCACTGCACCATGCGATCCAGCAGTTCACCCGTGCCACCAAGGGCAGCGATGCCGTCGTGAGCGCGCTGTCCACCGCCGTCCCAAATGCCAACAAGAGGGGCGCGGGCGCGCTCAGCCATTTCGACGACTTTGGCAATCTTCAGCGCGTGCATCTCGCCCATGCTTCCACCATGGACGCTGAAATCCTGTGCGAAGCAGTACACGCGACGTCCGTCAATGCTGCCGTGGCCGGCCACCACGCCGTCCCCTGCAGAGGGGTGAAGGTGCATGCTGTGGTCCGTGGTGCGATGGGTGACGAAGGCATCAAGTTCGATGAAGGAGCCTTCGTCGAGCAGCATACCAATTCGCTCCCGTGCAGTGCCACGACCGGTGGCACGGATGGCCTCGAGTTTGCGTGCGCCACCGCCCTTCTCGATGGTGCTTCGACGGTCGCGAAGCTCGCGGAGCCGTGCACCGTTGACGCCCTCCATGGCGTTGGCTTGCTCGAAGCGGTTCTTGATGTGCTCGCTGGTCAAAGGCGTGGAGGGTTCTCTCCACACAGGTCGGCATGAAGATGCTCTGCGAGGTCCAAGTCCGCACTGATGAGGTAGTGGGTCTTGACCGCGACGGTGTCGGCATGGCAGGTCAAACCGTGGCCGAGGATGCCGAGGTCTTGCTGTTCCCTCCCCTTGGCGTAGACGTTCATGTCAACCGGTCCCTCCAGGCATTGTGTGGTGACGATCACCGGCATCTTCCGATTTGATGCCCGCATGAGTGCTTTCCAGATGTCCTTGTTCTCAGGTGCGTCGCCCTCTGGGTCGCTCATCGGAAGGTGACCAAGGCCGGTGCCGTGGAGGATGATCGCCGAAGGTCCAGTGGCGGCCAGCGCTTCGATGTGCTCCGCACGGAGCCATGCATTCGCGGTGAGTTGAGGCAGGTTGAGGTCTGAACGGTACGGTGACGGTGACGTGGCCACGGGACGGGGCTCCATGGCTTTCGCACCACCCTCGTATGCTTCGCTGAGGCGGTGTTGGCATCCATCATGGCCCACGTCGACATGAGCGATGGGCGCACCATTGAGTGCACGGAACGCATCCCTTCGCGTGGAATGCATCTTCCGTGCGGCAACGCCTGGCAAGACGGCGCAGGTGCCGTCGTCGGAGGATGCGTGCATGACGATGACCGTCGCGTCGCCCAAGCTCCCCGTTGGGCGAGGTCCATGCGCAGCCCAATGGACGGCTGCAATCAGGTTCTCTGCGGCGTCGCTGGAGCCCCGGTCAGAGGAACGTTGTGAACCGACGAAGACGATTGGACCCGCAGGCCGTGTGCCTTGTCCGGCAAAAGCGAACGCGAGGGCTGCAGCAGAGTGGTGGAGCGTGTCCGTGCCGTGGGTGATGACCACTCCCCTCGCACCGCTGGCGAAGGCTTCGGCGCACGATGCGGCCATCTTGTTCCAGTGCTGGGGTCGTACGTCATCGGAGAACATGTTCCCAAGCTTCGTGGTGGTGAGCTTGGCCAGTCCGGCCAATTCTGGAACGTTTGCGCGCAATTCCTCGGGCTCGAACGAGGCCGTGACGGCACCCGTGGCGTAATCCACTTTCGAGGCGATTGTACCTCCGGTGTGGATCACGTGAACGTGTGGAAGGTCGTCCTCATCGTCACCGCTCGAAGACGTTTGAGCCGACGCATGAGGGGTTGAAGCCTCCAGCACCTCAAGGTTGGTGATTCGGTCAAGTCGATGGCTGACGTTGTAGCCGTTGACCAACTTGAGCGTAAGGTGCTTGGCCGCGGCCGCGGGAAGCACCCGCCCTTCGAGGACGGTGGGTCCTCCTTCGGTCTCCAATTCGACGCGCACACGGTCCCCTTGGTTGGCGTCCATGAAGCACCCAGAGCGTCCCCGTCCATGAAGCGCTCGCTTGTGGTGCCGGGAGCGGGGCTCGAACCCGCGACCTTCGGATGTCTCAGACATCGACGGTTAGTCCGCTCATAGTGTCCTATGAGTCCGACGCGCCACCAACTACGCCACCCCGGCCTGAATGCCGCTGAGACGCTCCGTTCTTCAAATCAACGGAACGCCCACGGCTCCTTTGGACCGGTCCCTTCATGGGTTGTCTTCTCTGCCCAGAGGCATGGTCGACCTCCAAACGGCGATGGCCGCTGCTGCGGCCGACCGTCAGAAGCGGCTCGACAAGACCGCTGCTGAGCGCAAAAAACGCCGTTCAGGGGCCGATCTCGGCATCGAACGCTTCGATCCTGTCCAACACGTGGCCAAGGAAAAGGCCGAAACGGCATCCATGTGGTTCGTTTTGACCTACGCCGTGGTGGTTGCGCTGCTGAACCGCCACATGCTGATGGGATGGGTTGGTCCCGGCGATGGTTTCCTGTTGTGGTTCCTCCCCATTGGGATGCTGATTTTCCTTCCCGGCCTTCACCGGGCCATCATGCCTGAATCCTTTGTGGAACAGTACAAAGCAGGGACGTGGGTCAAAGCAGGATTCCTTCACACCTTCACCTTCCTTGCCGTGTCCTTCTTGCTCGTCAATCCACCTTTCGGCGACGTTACGGCGGCATCGTTGGACGGCGCTTGGGACATCGCCATCCTCGACGAAGACGGTGCACTGGTGCTCGCCAGCACCTCGGGCGACGCGGTCGAACTCAATGGAGAGGGCTTCGCATGGACCACGCAAGACGGTGTGTTGCGTGGGTCCGCATGGGTGGTGTTCACCCTCACGGACAACCACGAAGTCAGTGAGAACGACGTCGAAGTCCGTCTCTCGAGCAATGCAGATCCGGCCGGGTCGGTGCTTCTTCCCGTCGAAACGGCCCCCGAAGCGTTCGACAACCTAAGCCGAAACGATGCGGATCATCAGTGGTTCCTGGTGCCTCTGGGCACTGACCTGGTTGAGGGCCGCTGGACCATCACCGTGGACATCGAAGAGCAGGGCTCACCATGGGTCAATACCCGGGTGTACGAATGGCACCTTGACGTGATTGACGAACGCGTGTGATCACCACGAAACCTCAGGGTGGGCGCGCACCATGGCCTTGAGCAGGTCATCCACGCGCATGACGGTTCGCCTGACGTGCGTTTCTTGCGCGATTTTCCGTTCTCGCCATGCTCGCACGAGGGGCGCGGCCACGGTCCAGCACAGGAGGTCGGCGACGGTGATTCGGTGGTTCATGCTCTGCGATGCGCATCGGGTCCACCTTCTGCGCGGTGGGGGTCCACTGAAAGTGAACATTAGCCGTTTAGTTCGTTGACCAAACGGGCCGTAAGTGCATCGAGTTGCACGGTTTCACTCCCGCCCTCGACCAGACGGAATTCGACGTCCGCCATGCGTTCAGTGAGGCGGAGTTTGGCCTGCTCATCAAGGAAATCTGCGGCGTAGAGGTTGCGGTGCAGTTGCGCCACGAAGTCCGTTCCGGCAAGTCCGTATCGGTCGAGAAGTTCACGCAACCTTCGGCGCGCGGCGTGGAACCCGTCTTCTTTGCAGGCCATGAGGTAGGCATGGAGGGCTTCAGGTGGGGCGGTGGCGGACGTTTCGTAGATCAATCCACGGTCGATGGTCCGGTCCAATGCCGCCGCCACTTGCAAGGTCGTGAGCGCCTTTCGCAGGTCGCCTTGAGCGATGCGTGTGATGGCTTCAACGGCATCGTCGACGATGTCGAGGTGCTCGGACGCGGCCACCAGTGCAACCTGATCTTGCACTTCGGCGTCAGGAAGCGGCCGGAATCGAAACACCGCGCACCGCGATTGAATCGGCTCGATGATCTTCGAGGAGTAGTTGCAGGACAGGATGAAGCGGCAGGTTTCAGCGAATTGCTCCATGATGCGACGGAGGGCGCCTTGTGCATCGTTCGTCAAGGCGTCCGCTTCGTCGAGGAAGATGACTTTGAACGGTGCATCGCCATATGGCGTGGTGCGAGCGAATTGCTTGACTTTGCTTCGGATGCTCTCCAATTTCCGCTCGTCCGAGGCGTTCATTTCGAGGAGGTTTCGACGGAATTCCTCGCCAAAGACGTCCATCGCGAGGGCCATCGCGGCAGTGGTTTTCCCGGTGCCTGGTGGCCCAGCGAAGAGCAGGTGTGGGAATTCGCCCTTGGAAGCGTAGACGCCGAGACGTTCCACCACGGAGCGCTGACCTCGGATGTCGGTCACCGTCCGGGGACGGTGCTTCTCGACCCAGAGCTCCGACATGGTTCATCCCACCTCCGTCGAGCGCCCATGAACCTTCGCTCGGCGCTGAGAGGGCCATCACGGGCAAGTGGCTATAAGCATCCAAATCCTCAGAAAAGCGAGTTCCATGACGTCCGCATCCGCCCCTCGACGAACTCCCCTTGTTCTGACCCTCGTGATGTTGTTCCTCATCGCCGACGTTGGCGTTCCAATGATGAGCAACCACGCTGTTCTGGAGGAGGCTCCAAGCGTGGCCAGAGCCACGGCTCAGTTGTCACCTGTGCAGGACGTCGGCATCCTCTCGACGGACACCGGCTCCTCTGAGGGTGCCGACACCGCCGACATCGGTGATCTCGGCGCGAGCGGCGAGGGGCGCCTTCTGTTGGAGTTCAACCTCGGCCTGACGTCGTCTTCGACCGTCGAATCCGCCACCTTGGACCTTGAATGTGCGAGCGTGGCACCGATGCCCGGAGACACGGCCTTCCACGCCGCGCGTGTTCTGTCCGACTGGAACGCTTCGGACGCGACCTGGGCCATGTCCACCGCGTTGGACAGTTGGGCACTGGCCGGTGTGGACAGTGTGGACACCGATCGCGGCGTCTGGGAGCCGCCCTTGCACGCCAGCACCAACGGGACGTTTTCGCTCAACGTCACCGCGCTTGCACAGGAGGCAGCCGCGGATTCGAGCAACCTCTCGCTGGTCATTGCGGCCACCGGTGATGCCTTTGAGTGCCAGCTTTCCGAAGCCGTGGCCACCGTCGCTCGTCCGTTGCTCACCGTGGTCTCGACCTCAACCGCGGCCACGTCTGGCGGCACCATCACGCCTGACATGCCGACCAACGGCACGGCGCTGGTCAACCACGCACCGATCCTTCAGGCCGACACCACGCCGTCCTTCGAATGGATGGACACCACACAAAGCAGTTCAAACGTTCAGGTGCAGTTTGGCCTTTCCGATTCGTGGTTGGTGGCCGCGGGCCAGGACCGCGAGTTGAACTCCATTGCCGACGCAGGTGCGTTTACCATGACCTCCACGTCTGGTGCCGTTGAACTTCCTACCGGTGTGGCGTTTGACAACGGCACCGAAGTGCACTGGCGTGCACGTGGGTTGGACAGCAACGGCGTCTACGGTGCATGGGAACAAGGGCATCTGGTGCTGCCCGACATCGACGTCATCGTGAACGCTGACGGGACGTCCACGGTCAACCTTGTCGATCTCGGTCTTTCTTCGGCCTTCTTTGAGGACGCCAGTGTGTCGGAGGTGTCCAAGAACGCTGCATTTGGCGCCAGCCAAACCTTCGAAGCCACCATGACCAGCAGCAAGGAGACCTTCAGCCATCTTCGCATGCGGATGGAGCATGTCGGCATGGACGCGACCTACGCCATCACCGAAGCTTCGCTCGACCTCTCCGCCTCTTCGGTCAGTGGAACGCCGCTCATCTCGGTCCACCCCACCAACGCGCCGGCATGGGACGAAGATGCCATCACGTGGAACCGTGCCACGTCCAGTCAGACTTGGTCCGACGGTGGGCGTACGACCGCGGGTGCTGCCACGGATGCCGTGGAAATGTCCTCGACGGATTCAAGCCTCAGCCTCAACATCACGACCGCCATGCAAGCACACCTTCAGGGATCCGCGGACGAATCCGCTGCGTTCCTGCTCACCTCGCGCGGCCTGAACGAGGCCTACACCGCAGGAGACGCTGCCGTGTTCCACTCAAGCGAAGCGGCTTCGAGCTCCGATCACCCCTCGCTGAGCATCACCTACCGTACCACGACCGCGACCACCGGTCCCGCAGCACCGAGCCTTGATGCTCCCAGCAACGGGCATGCGGTCTGGAACCTCAGCGGCCACAACCTCAGCGGCAACACCACGCCCGACTTGCTCTGGACGCCGCTTTCCGGCCATGACTTCCTCTTTGAATTGGCCGAGGACGCAGAATTCCGCGAGCGCGTGCTTCTGGCGGACACCCGTTCCTCCTCGGACCTCTCTTCAACGTCCAGCAGTTACACGCCGAGCGGCGCCGGGAGCCTCAACACGGGCACCGGATACCACTGGCGTATGGCGTCCATCTCGTCCGATGACCGTGTTGGAGGATGGGCCACGTCGTCCTTTGTGGTCAGTGATTTGACCTCGGATTGGCTTGGTGGCGACCGCTATGAGTTGCGCCTCAGCCACGGCAACGGGACCTCCGACGGCCGTTTGCCGGTGTGCATGGACACCTACGTGGATTCCTCTTCCCCCTCCGACAATTACGACGCCGATGAAGAGATGTTGATTGCCGTCGACACCAGCGCGCGTCAGACCATCCTGTTTGGATGCGACCTGACCACCCACCTCCTCCCAGCAGGGTACGCCGTCCAAAGCGCGAACGTCAGCATGGAACTCTCGCTCGCCGCTGGCGGCTCACCGATCATTGGGGCCTTCGAAAGCCGCCAGCACAACTGGACCGAGTCCGGAGCCACGTGGGCCACGTACGACGGCACCAACGCCTGGGGCACAAGCGGGGCTCGCGGTTGGGAGCGCGGCGCCCTGCTGACCTCCACCACGGTGGATTCGAGCTATTCCGGTGGGGACCGCGTGAACTGGAACGTGACCCAAGCCGTTCAATCTGCCATGCGAGAAAACCGCTCCGTGGATTTCATCTTCGACATGGTCACCACCCCGAGCACCGTTTCGAAGTACGCCTTGCTCTACGGCAACGGGGCGACCTCCAGCGATCGAGCCGAGATGACCATCGTGTACGTGCCCGGTTCGGACAGCGTTCCCGACGAGCCCGTTCCGAGCAGCCCTGCGAACGGCTCGTGGGCGGTGCTCCCTGGCCTGAATCCGGCCGGTGACACCACGCCACTGCTGAACTGGACCTATGCCGGTGGCCTCACGATCGGTGGATGGGCTTTGCAACTCGACACCTCTGCACAGTTCAACACCGCAGGCATGCGTTACCTTACCTCCTTCAACGACCAAGGATTTGACGCCACCAACCTGACCTACGAACCGCAACAAGAGCTCAACGATGGCACCACCTGGTACTGGCGTGTTCGAGCCATTTCAACGACCAATCAACTTGGGAACTGGTCGGAGACGAACCACTTCCTGCTGCCGGACACCACGACGTGGGACCTTGGCAACAACAAGGTGGCCGTTGAACTCCGCCATGAGCAAGCCATGCCGTCCCTCGGCATCGTGGGCTTCGAAGACACCACCGTGATTCGCGGCAGCAGCGGTCAGACCTACGATACGTCCAGCACCCTCCGGGTTGGCGACACATCGACGCAACAGGCCGCTACGCTGTTGCGCATTCCATTGACCGACATCCCCAACCCTCAGAACGCGCGGGTGGAGGGCGCCGAACTGCACATGTTCTCTCAACTCTCGTCCGCCGTTGGCGTGAACGTGGGCATCTTGCCGGCCTTGGTGGACTGGAACGCTTCGGCCAACGAGACCACCTATGACGGCACCACCAATTGGACGGGCGTCAGCAGCACGTTCACACCAGGCTGGCATTACAGCGACGTGGATCGCGTGAACCAGTTTGGTGCACGGGTGACGACCTATGCAACCTCGGTCAGCGCCGGCTGGATGACGTGGGACGTGGCCGATCTGGTCCAAGCCGCACTGGCCAGCGGTGACGACGAATTGGACGTCCTCCTTCTCGTCGATTCAGATGCGTCCGGTCAAGTGCTGTTGAGCAGCACCGAAGCGACCAGCAACCAGCGCCCGTGGCTGAACCTGACGTGGGTGAGCGGCACCGGCACGGCGCCGTCTGGTTCCCCCACGTTGCTCAGTCCAACCGATGACGAGGTCGCCTTTGATTCGTCATCCCACGCCCTCGTTCCAGAGCAACGTCCTGTGCTCAGTTGGAACCCCGTTGCGGCGGGTGGTTCCACGACCGGGTACCAAGTTCGCGTGTATGATGCATGGAGTGCGGACACCTTCCTTTCAGGAGGTTGGACGACGTACGACAGCCGAGAGGATGCAGGTTTCTTCATGTTCAGTTACACACCGCAGGAAGACCTTGGCGACATCGGATCTGTGGTGTGGGAGGTTCGCGAGTTTGTTGACGGCATGTATGGGCCCTGGTCCAACGCCCGAACCGTCCACATCCCAGAAGTGATGGCCGGTGAAATCGACGCCGATGAAGCGTGGTACCGGATGCAATACGGGAGCTTGGTCAGTGGAAGCGTGGTGATGCCCACGGGTGTCCTCGACACCACCGTCGACTCTGGAACCGTCAACACGGCATACGCCTCTTCGAGCAGCCTGAACGTTGGGCGCTCGTTCTTCTCATCGAGCACCAGCCAGCGTGCATCGTCGCTCATATCCTTCGACTTCAGCACGCTCCCGTTGCCGGCCACGATGGAGGTCATCAACGCCAGCCTTGAGATGACGACCATCGGTACGTCCCCGGGTTCGGGTGTGCACGTCTCTGTTTCAGGCACCACCACCCTGTGGAACAGCAGCGCCACGTGGTTCGGGCCTGGCACCGGTGGAACTTGGGCCGTTCCGGGCGGCTACCACAGTTCCAGCGACACCACCATTCCCGCAGTCGGACAGACCACGTGGGTTTCGGCCGTGGACACGGCCTACAGCTGGAACGTCACCGCTCTGGTTCAGCAGATGTTAGACCAGGGCGACCCCCTGGCCTTCATGCTCCAAGCCGAAGACCTCGGTTCGGGCGTGGGCCGGCAAAGCTTCCACTCCAGCGATGCGTCTTCGGTCGAGGATCGGCCGGTGCTGAACATCACGTATCGAACGACCTCCGGGTGGTCTCCTGGATCCTCCACACTTACCTCACCTTCCAGCGGAAGCACGTTGTGGAACATCTCGGCTCCACGCCCAAGCGGTGCGGAAACCGTTGAGGTGGATTGGAGTTCGAACGTGGGGAACGCCACAGCGTGGGAAGTCTGCATCGCTTCCGATGACCGTTTCCTGACCGACCTTGTCTGCCGTGACTCCTCTGGTTCTGGTGTCGGTACATTTGATGCGGCGTCAACGACGTACAACCGAACCTTGCAAGGTTTGGACACGGACCAGTGGCACCACTGGATGGTGCGTGCAGAGCAAAACCACCGCCTCGGTGTGTGGTCGGATTCCGCGTCGTTCCGTTACGCCGACGATCAAGGTTCGGACGACGGACAAGGCAACCACACGATCACGCTGAGCCGCAATTCTGTGTTTACCAGCGCACCCGGTGTGCCCTCGGTGCAGGACGCCACGGTATCCTCCGTAACCCCCACCACGAACGATGGCGCTTCGTCGAGCCTCAGCCTCGGCCAAGGGGCTGGCGGCAGTGGAGAAGACGCCATCCTGATCGACGTTGACCTCTCTGACCTGCCGTGGCCGACCGCCATGACGCCGACGCAAATGCTGTTGCGCTTGTACCGGACCAGCGTCGGCCCCACCTCGTTGACGGTGGCCGCCTACGCGTGTTCTGGATTCACCGAATCCAGCGTGACGTGGAACTCAGCGCCCACGTGTTCAACCACTGAAGCGACCCGGTCGACCTTGACGCTGACCCCACCTGACGGGTTCGTGGACTTCGATTTGACCAGTCTGGCTCAATCCAACATTGCGAATGGAAACCTGTCCATGACCGTCCGCCTCGAAGTGGTCGGCACCCCGGCATCGACGATGACCTTCGTGAGTTCCGAATCAACGAGCAACACCTCACGGCACCCACAGATTCACCTTGAGTACGTGGACAACGTCGACGGAATTCTGCCACCCTCACAACCCACGCTGTCCGCTCCCGCCGATGGAACCGTGCTCTACAACACAAGCGGATTCCAACTTGAATCAGGTGATGCACCGACGTTGACCTGGTCTGCACTGCCGGACGCCACGGACTACATCCTGACCCTGTCGGGTCCAGCCGGAGTGTCCACCTACCGTTCGTGGGTTGACAGTGAATTCCTGACGAACACCAGTTTCCGCATCGACACCACGCTGTTTGTTGGTGTGGCGTATGAGTGGTGGGTTCAGGGCGTCAATCAGTCCATTCCGGGCCCGTCGTCTTCGCGATGGTCCTTTGCCTTGGGAGACCCAGACAACAACGCGATTTCCGACAACCGGTGGGAATACCTGTTCCAAACCGGGAACGAGGTGGCTGACTTCGGTCACACACGCGTCCGAGAGGGCATGATCACCAACGCCAGCGCCAGCACCAATTTCGGGTCAGCGGCACAGGCAATGCTCGGGACGGGCGTCGGTTGTGGCGGTGTGAACGTCGTCGACGCTTGTCGCATGATGGTCGGGGTCGACTTTGGGCAAGTGCCGTTGTCGACCACGCTCCGCGCGCACACGGCGGACTTGAGCCTCTACCTGCCCGTTAACGGGTGGAGCGGTGCAGGTGGGGCCAGTTCGGTGACCCTCACCGTTCACGAGGTGTTGAATCCCAGCGCTTGGGGTGAGGCTTCCTCGACGTGGAACGAGAGCTCCCCCGGAAACGCGTGGGCCGCTCCTGGTCTTGCTTCGGGCGTCGACTACGGGCCCGCCTTGTCCACGATGACCGTTCCATACGGCACCTCGGGTTGGCTTGATGTTCCGCTGACCTTCACGGGCATGAGCATCTCTGGCGATCACGTGTGGTTGTTGATCGCCACACCGAACACGGGTGTTGCGTCTTTCACCGTCTCCACGAGTGAGGCAGAGGCTTCGATCCGTCCTGAAGTGACGCTCAACTACACGGAGGTGTACACGATGAGCGTTGACACCATGATGGGTGCCACCCACACCGCCGGCGACAGCGTCAGCGTCTTCTCTGGTGCCGACGATTTCAGCGGTGCTGCAATGACCCTCCCAGCAGGCATCAGCATCACCGTCTCCGACGGGACGTTCTCCTCGACCGGGAACGGAGTTGGCACATGGGTTCCGGTGACCGCCGGGACCCAAACGGTGACGGCATGTTACGGGGCCATCTGTGACACGCACACCATCACCGTCGTTGCGGACGTGCCCACGACCTTGATCGTGGACCCGCTTACGGCGACCATCACCGCAGACGATACCTTGTCCATCAACGCCCAGGTGACCGACGATTACGGCAACCCCATCACTGGGGAGGTCATCACGTACACGCCCAGCAACGGGACCATGACGGGCTCGACGTTTGCCCCGTACACGTCCGGTGCACAGACGATTGAGGTGACGTGGGGCACGGTCAGCACCACGGTGAACGTGGAAGTGTTGGCAGGCTCCCCAACGGCCATCGTTTTGAGCGGTTGTGAGGGCGTTGTTCCCGCAGGCACCAGTTGCGACGTGACCCATACGGTCATCGATCAATACGGCAACACCATGGACGCCGCCTTTGCGGGTGGGCTGTCATGGAGCACGACCAACGGGAATTACTCCGAGTCAACGATGGCGTATACCGCAGACCATGTCGGTTCGTGGACGCTCAGCGTCACTTCCGCTTCTGGAGCAGAGGGTTCACTGACGGTTGAAGTGGGTCATGGAGAAATGGCCTCTTTGGAATTGGTCGCGTCCACAACGAGCATCACCGCGGACGACGTGGTCTACCTCAACACGACACGAATCGACGTTCGTGGAAATCGGTTGCCCGTGGTGCTCCCACAGAGCAACTGGACGCGCATCGCCGACGGCTCCATGCTGATTGGTCAGCCGGCCGTGTGGTCGCCAACCTCCCGGGGAGCGAAAGTCATCGAAGCCCGCTATGAAGCGTTCACCACCTCGGTGACCGTCTCCGTGAGCGAGGGCGCGATGGTGCATCTGACCATGGTCGTGGATTCAGCAGACGTGAACGGCATGGGCTTCCAATTGACCGCCGATGAGATGTTGACCGCGAGCGTGAAGGCCGTGGATCAGAAGGGCAACCGTTGGAGCGTGAGCGTCAACTGGAGCCTCTCCCACAGCACGTGGACCGAGCAATCCGCGCTGTCGCACATCGATGCACCGGCCACCACCTTCCGGCCGGTGCTGGCCAGCACCGATGCATACGTGCTTACGGCCAACTATGTGTTGGACGAGAGCACGACCTACACCGCGAGCATTTCGATGACCGTTGTGCACGGCGACTTGTACGTCCTCAACCTGAATGCGGTGACCCTCGAAGAGGGCGATGCCGGCGATTCGCTTGAGTTGACGGCGGACGATGGCGTCCAATTTAGCGTCTCAGCCAGCGACGCGGAGAGCAACCCGATTCCAACGGACGGATTCACGTGGGTCATCGAGAATGAGGCTGGGACTTCCACCGACATTGGCGACGCCCTACGGGCTGCGGGCCTGGTCTGGGACGCGACGCTCGTTGGCAACTACAGCGTCAGCGTGACCGGGTTGACCGATGCGGGAACGCCAATCGTTCGGAACGTCGACCTTGTGATCCGACACGGTGTGGCCGTGGCCTTGCAGGCTCCAGAGCCTGGTTACGTGTTGACCGCCGGTGACCATGCAAGCATCAGCGTCACCGGATTTGACGCCGACGGCAACGCCTTCCCACAGGACGTGCTTTGGACCGAAGCAGGGGCGACCGCTCCAGACATCAACGCCACGGATGAGGCCACGTACGATTACTTTGCACGACGTGCGGGCGACCACTCCCTTACGTACGCCGTCAACGGCGTGGAAGGTGTTTGGAACGTCACGGTCCGGGCGCAGGCCACCGTGGACCGCTTCGTGCTTGACCTCTCGTCCACCACGGTCGAACAGCTTGGTCGGGTGACGGTGACGGTCTCGGCGTTCGACGCTTACGACAACCCGATTCCTGTTCCCCCCTCGACCCGTGCGGACCTCTCTGACGTCGCGGCCACCGTGACCGCTCAAGGAGACGGAGTCTGGACGGTGGACACCATGAACAAGGACACCCAAACCATCACCATCACCGTGGGGAGCGTCACGGCTTCTGCGGACATCATGGTTGAGCCTACCCTTTCTGGATTCTATGCCGCGAATTCACCGGTGTCCTACATCGGATCTGCCCTTGGCGCGATCGTGTTCGTGACCCTCCTTGTGCTGGTGCTTCGCGTGCTGCGCAGCGGGTCGGACGAATACGACGACGAGGACGAGGACGACGACGACGATGAAGTGCCCGGTCCAAGCGGCCCAGCACCGGCTCGTGCCGCTGCTGCGGCCGGTCCAAGTGGACCCGCCCCCGGCCCGAGTGGCCCAGCTCCAGGACCGTCTGGTCCAGCGCCTGATGCCAGCAAAACCGTTCCTGAAGTTGAGCAGGAAGAAGAGCCTGAACCTGTTGAAGAAGCAACAGAATCGGACTACCGTGTCGACGAGGACGGGACAGAGTGGTATGAGGACGAGGCCGGGACCTGGTGGTACCGCGCCCAAGGCGAGGACGATTGGCAGGAATGGACCGACTGAAACGGAGGTCCTTTCAAGTTCCAAGGAGCGATGTGGTGTTGGTCAGCATGGGGTGTGAACGCGTGGCATGGCGAGGCGTGGTCCTTGTGACCCTGCTTTTCATGCTCCTTCCCGCCTCTGGACCGGTCCTTGAGGGGGTGCAGGCCCCGTGGCGAAGTTCGGCCAGCACGCTCGTGCTCGACGTGGACCGGACGACCATCACCGCCGACCAAGCCTTGTTGTTCCAAGCAGAGTTGCGCGACGGTGCAGGAAATCTGGTTTCTGGGGTTGTCAACTGGACGGTCAGCAACGGCAGCATTGAGGAAACCGGTCTCTTCATTCCGTGGTCTTCGGGTGTGGTCAACGTCACCGCTGAACACGAGGGTTTGCTGGCCAGCCGACAGGTCATGGTGGAGCCAGGTCGTCCGGTCGACCTCGAAGTGTCGCTGACCGAGACGCCTGTTGCGGGCAGCCCCTTCCGTCTGAACGCTGTTGGCGTGGACGCGAAGGGGAACCGGGCTGCCTTGAACAACGTGGCCTGGTCCATCGATGGGGTGCAGCAAGGCGTTGGATCTCCTGTCGTGGTGCTCGCCACTCCAGGCACCTATGAGGTGAACATGCGGCTGTTCGATCTCGAATCCGTGCACGACATCGAAGTCATTCCAGGCGATCCTGTGGCCATCGTGTTCCCCACGGGCATGTCCATGCGGAGCGGTCAAGGCTTCCAACTGCGCCCTTCGCTCGTGGACATGAACGGCTTTTCGATGGATTACGATGTGGTGGGGGGACTTCGCTGGTCGTCCAACCATGGTGTGGTTGACACCGAGGGGGTCTTCTTCCCGACCCGGCCCGGAGTTTGGAACGTGACGGCCACGTCAGTTACCGGGAACCTTAGCGCCAACGGCAGCGTTGCTGTCCTCCCGGCCGACGCAGCGATGCTGGACATTGAGTTGGACGAAGACCCGATGGCGCTGCGTGCCGGTCAATCCGTAACGCTGCGGGCCTTGCTCAGCGATTCGCTGGGGGCCTCAGCGCCTGTGCACGTTTCGCTCTCCAACTGGACCATCCCTTCAGGCCAAGTGGCCGCGTCCGAAGATGGACCGGTCTGGACGCCTGTGGACATCGGTCCGGTGCGCCTCCAAGTGGAAGATTCAGGATTGACCGCGACGCTTGACGTGAACGTGGTCTTCGGTGATGTGGTTCGTTTGGAGGCCCAGACCTCGCACGATGCGGTCACTGCCGGCGATGATGTGGTCTTGACCGCCCGTGCTGTGGACGAAGCCGGTAACCGCCGGGCCGTGAATGCCTCATGGAGCCTGACCGCGGGGGTCGAGGCCGACGTTGTCCTGACGCCAGGAGTGGCCTTCCTCGAACCTTCGTCGATTGGAACCTGGAGCATGGATGCCACATGGCTAGACCCAACCGACAACGCCACCTACACGTGCACATGGTCCGCCGAGGTGGGACACGGGCGTTTGGCATCGATCACCTTTGATTTGGAAGCGAACCTCGTTCCCGCAGACCGGGCGGTTGACCTTTCACCACGGTTGACGGATGCGTACGGACACGCCATCGAAGGCGTGGCCCTCAACTGGACCGTCGACGGTGTTGACGCGACCTTTGACCTGCGGACGACAGAAGGGAAGTGGGCGCCAACGTCGCTCGGGGGCCATGTCATCCGGGCAAACGCGGACGGGGTCTTCGGTTTGGTGCGCCTGACGGTTGAGCCGGGTGCTGCCTCGACCTTGGACCTCAAGGAGGCCCTGGCAGACAGGATGGTGGCCGGGGTTCCCGTCGAGCTCCATTTGGACCGAGTTGACCTTCACGGAAACGTCGGTCCAGCGGTGAACGTGACCACCGATCTCAACACCTCGGTGCTTACCCTTGAACCGTCAACGTCTGGCCCAGGGTATTGGACCATGGTTCCGAAGATGGCAGGCGCTCATACGGTCGCCTTGCAATCGGACGAAGCGGTGCTCAACCTCGACCTCATCTTTGACCCGGGCATGGCAGTGCGCCTTTTCGTTGACGTCGATGGACGTCAAATGGCGCAAGGTGAAACCGCTCTTGTTTCGGTCTATGGCGTCGACGTGCATGGCAACCTTGTGTCCTTCACCGAGGCCGATGTCAGCCTGTCCTGCAACGCGGGATCGGTCAGTCATCTGGTCGACGCCACGTGGGTCGTTGATCTGCGCAAGGCGGGGACAGACCGAAGTTGCACCGCCGAAACAGAAGACGGTTTGCAGGCTCAAACGTGGTTCGAAGTCGAATCGGTGTTGCTCGGAGGTGCGTTGGGGTCCTCCAACAGCGTCGTCAGCCTTGGTGGTGCCTTGTTGATTGGACTGCTTGTGCTGATGGTGGTGTTGCTGCGTCGACAGGGCCTGGAAGTCCTTGACGGCATGCTCGACGAAGACCAAACGGGCCTTGTTGACGAGGACGAGCAGAAATCTGTCATCGACCTCTCCGACGAATCCGCCTCCATCGTGGACGCCAAGATGGAAGAGCCGATTTTGGAGCCAGACGTGCTTTCTGCCATGGCTCAAGAGGCCACCACTTCTGGTGTCATGCAAGCCATCCCTGGAACTGAGCAAGGTGCAACCGGTTGGTATGTGGATGCAAACGCAACGGTGCAACATTGGACCGTCGGTGAAGACGGTTCATGGACGAAGACTCAGGCGTGATCATTCCTCGTCGCTGGCCTCAGCATCGCCTTGGCCAAAGAAAGCACTGAGCGGCGTTGCCCCCTCGCGGGGCTGGACGTTCCTGCGGCCGTAGGTGAACCAAGCCAAGAGGCCGATGACGACGGCACCGCTGCCTCCGTAAAGCGCCTTTTCACCCATCAGCACCAACATCGCCAGCCCTGCTGCCGTGCCATAGATTTGGGGCAGAGGGTACCAAGGAGAACGGTACGGCGGGTTCCATGGATGACTGGGTCCCGCACCACGAAGCACCACCACCGTCAGGTTGAGCACAATGAACACCATGAGGATGAATCCTGATGCCAACTCGGCGATGACGTGCACGTCGAAGGAATAAATGGACACGGCCATGAGGACGCCCGTCAGCAAGATGGGCCAATGTGGCGTTTTGTAACGCTCATTCAGCTCTCCGAGTGCAGCCGGAAGCACGCCGTCCTTGGCCATGGCGTAGATGAAGCGCGACGAGGACAGCACCCCGGCCAACGCCATGGAGGCCATGGCGATGATGGCGACCAAGGACGCAAGCAACACCACGTTGGTGCCAGCGACCGAATCGGCAAAGACCGTGATGGGGTTCTCGACCGCATGACCGTCAACCATGTACCAATCAGGTGCCATCACGGCGACCATGATGTAAGCCACAATGGCGTACAGCAACGTGGCGATGACCAGGGATTGGATCATGCCACGCGGAAGCGTTGTTTCTGGCTCCATGACTTCGCCGCCGATGGCACCGACCTTGATGGCGCCAGAAAAGGCCACAAACACCAGCGCAGCGGCCGTCCCCATGCTGAGGCTGATGGGTTGGAAGTCTTGGACGGGCCGTGCAAGGTCCAAGTCGCTGGAAAACAGGGCCATGATGCACAAGAGCACCACCATGGCCACAGCACCGGTCACGATGGGAACTTGCACCTTCTTGATCGCCTTCACTCCGGTGAGGTTGACCACCAAGATGAATGCGAGGAGGATCATTGCGATACCTCTGGAATTGACATCGTCAACGCCATAGTGGCCGGTGATGACCTCCATGTACGCCGCAAAGCCGACCAAGGCAAAGGCGGACTTCAGCATGAACGACGCAAAGAGTCCTAGCCCGCTGATGGTCCCCACCAGATGGCCGTAGGTGCGCTCAGCGTAGACGTAGAAACCACCGGATTGTGGCATCACGCTGGCCAATTCTGCCTTCGAATAGGCGCTGGCGATCACCACGCTTCCAGCAAGCAGGAAGGCGAACCACATGCCAGGGCCAGCCACTTCCTGAGCAAAAGCAGGAAGCAAGAACAGGCCAGACCCCAACATCGAGGACAAGGAAAGGATGACCAGGGTCTTCAGCCCGATGGTCCGTGCGAGTTGAACTGTTTTTTCACCAACCATGCGAAAATCCCCGGATTCTGGTAAGCGCTTGGCCTACGTGGCTGTGCCACCGAAGGTTGCCCTTGAACTATTGTCCATTTGCGGTCGATGTTCGCCGGAATCCGGTCATTTTGGGAGGTGCGCGACGACCTTCATCTCCACAGCGATGGGTGTGGGAAGCGCGCGAATGGCGAGCGTGGTGCGGGTGGGTCCGACCTTCCCGAGGGTCTCCGCCCAGACCTCGTTGTATCCCGCAAAATCACGGTCCATGTCGACAAGGAAGCTGGTCACGTCCACCACGTCGTCCAAGGACCCTCCCGCCTCTTTCAGCACACGTTCAACGTTGGTGATGACCGCATGGGTTTGGGCCTTGATGTCGTACTCCAAAGGCTTCCCTTCATCGTCATGAATCGGGCCGCCGGGGATGGCGTTGGTGCCCGGTTGGCGAGGGCCAACACCGGACAGGTAGAGCATGTCACCGACACGTCGTGCGTGCGGGTAAGCGCCCACTGGCTTGGGGGCCGTGTCGGTGTTCACGGCGTCTTCACCCTCAACGGGATCCCACAACGCCGGGCCACGTCCTGCGCTGACCGTAGGTGCGGAGGCGGGGCTGTGTTCTGTTTCGGCTTCGGTGTCCAACACGTTCCGGTCTCCGCCGAAGACCTCGACGTCTTCCTCATCGTACTCTTTGTCGCCCTTGCCGTTGGAGGTTGGGTCGAGGTGAACCACGGCGCCTCCGGCGCCGTGGAGTGCCTCGTAGGCCAGCACTTCGCCGGTCAGGTCATTGCGGTGGTCGTTCATGGCAGAAAGGAACCACATTGGCTTGAAGGCGACGACCTTCTGCACGCGGATTTGGTTGTGGATGGTGCGGGAAAGCTGGCCCACGTCTTCGAGCCGTCCATCGCCCAAGAATTGGAGGATCTTTCGGTTCCATTCGTCGTCTTTGAGCGAATGGATGCGATCGTCTTCTGGTTCAATGCGCCGGGTGAACATGCGGTTGGACAGGGACATGGCGGCCACGACGGCCACCTTCTTGCCTGCGGCCTTCGCAGCATCCATGCAGGATTTGGCGAGGACGGTCGTTTCGGCCCGGTTCGCGTACACGTTGGAGGAGACGATGACCGCTGGGATGCGGTTGTTCGGGTTCAGCAAAGACAGGGAAACCACCGAGCCCACGTCAATCGGGAAACCGTGGTAGTTGACCGTGCGTGCCGTCAAGCCACGCCGCTCAGCAGCAGCGCGCCAGGCGTGCGCAAAGTCAGCATCGATTTGGAAATCGTAGTGCATGGTGCCAAGGTCGTGGAAATCATGGTCGACCAAATTCCAGACCGGGTTTGGATCGGCCTGGATTTGGTGGCCAATGATGCTCGGCCACGTGGTGGAATAGACGATGAGGAGATCCGCTCCGCTCGCTTCGATGCGGTCGGCTGCCTCTTCGAAGGCAGCGCGCAAACGGCCGTAGCCCTCGTTGCTTTCAGGGGCGAGCAACGGATGCGGATGCACCGGCACCACAAAGGACGCGACGACGCTCAAGGAACCCCCTCCTGATGGCGCCAAGCAGGCCACTCGACGACGGCGTTTCCGGTGCCGATGACCGTGCCGTAGCCGTGCAGCGTCGCGTTGTACTCGGGAAGGTCCAGCGCATGAAGCAACCACGTCAGGGCGCCGCCATCGGTCTCGGCGATGGCTTGCTCGGTAAATTCGGGCAATTCATCGAGGAGTTGTTTGCTTCGCCCCTTGACCATGTGGTCGATCATCCGCATGTCCCACAGGTGCATCGCGTGGCTCGTGATGTGCTCATGGCTCATGTCTTCAGGAACTTCGGGTTCCGTCGTGAAGTGCCGGTGCGAGAGGGAATTGCTGGCCATGACCACGGCCCGCTTTCCGCTGGCTTCGATGGCTCGCTTGGTGGCGCGACCCAGTTCGGCCATCATCTCTTGCATGACCTCAACGGAGTAGTAGTGTCGGCTGCGGTTGCTGGAGATGACCACCAAGGGCTTCGACCAGGACGGGTCGGTGAGGTGGGCGGTGGTGATGGTCCCGTAATCGACGCGGAATTCGGGGTTCCGCATCATGTGGGCATCAAGGCCTGCGGCCAAGGCTTCAGCGTGAATGCCCTCGGCCAAGTCCAAATCGATCGTAAGGTCGTAGGTGTACCGGAACAGGTTTGGAAACACAGGGTCCACAGAGAAGCCCTCGAAGTGCGGAAGGCCGAGGAAGTGGGTGCCGACGTAGGTCTGCCAGTGCGGTGAAAGGATGACCACCACATCGTGCTCGATGTCGGCGAGGCTGGCGCGGAGGCGATCGTAGCCCCAACGCAGTTGTTCCCAGCCTCCTTCCGCTTTCGGTTCGTTTTGTGGTGGACTTTCAGCGTACACCAAGTGAGGTGGATGCGGTGCAAGGCACCCCGCCACGATTTGTCCGCCGCCCATGGCCACAGGTCACGCTTCCGACCTATGAGCATCACCGTGCGCTGGCCTCAATCCTGAAACGCCCCGGCCCGCACCGCACACCATGGAGGCCGGACATGACGACGGCGAAATCATCGCCGTCGCCCCGACCGGTGAGGAGCGGCAAGCGGCGCTGCGCCGCGTCGCTCAACATGCCGTGATTCCGCTTCTCTTTGGTGCGGTGGCAGGAGCGCTCTGGCAGGTGCTGGTGATGCCTCAACTCGGGCCAACGCAACTTCCCAATCCGGTCCATGGCGCGCTGCTGATCGCTCTTGTGTGTTCGCCATTGGCTCACCGAGCGTTGGCCCGTCGGCCGATGGACGAGTGGTGGGAATACGGTGTCGGCTGGGCCGCTGTGGCCGTGCCGCTCAGCGTGGTCTGGACCATTCCCGGGCCGCAGGCCCTGTTGTGCGGGGGCTACCTGCTGGGGGTGCTGTGGATGAGCATCACCTCGGCCTGGTCCATGGGTCCAAAACCGCCGTTCCGCCTTGCCATCTGGCACATGATGGGCGTCGGGGTGGGGGCGCTTCTCGGGGCCATTTTTGGGTTCAGCTGGGCATGACGTCCTGACGTGTCATGTTCATGTGTCACCTGACCATGTTCCGCCATGGTGCAGGCGCCGGCATGGTTCGACCGGCTTGCCCCAAAGGGCAGCTTGGGCCGGTATGCTGTGGCGGGGGTGTTCAACACCGCCATCTTCGCCGTCATGCTCGTTGTGCTCGGTTGGGCGGGTGGCGTCACGCGCGAACAGTCCGAGGCATGGGCCGTCGTGTGGGGCATCGCGTGGATGGGGTCCAGCGTTGTGGCGCATTTGGTCCATCGCGAGTTCACGTTTTTGCCTTCGACCAACCTCGCCTACTCCGCGTCAACAGGCTTGCCGATCTACACCCTTGCTTTCCTCGGCTCTTCAGCGACCTTCGGGCTGATCCTCGAATTCACCACGTGGTACATCTGGTTCATCACCCTCATCAACACCGGCGCGTGGGGCATCACGCAATGGCTGCTGAACAGGACGGTCATCTTCCGCCACGACCGCGCGGTCAGGATGGCGCGTGCTCAGGACGAGTAGGATTCCTCTTCGTTGGGGAAATCCTTGGAGCGCACGTCCTCGCAGTAGGAGGTGATGGCCCCCTCGATGGATTCGGCGAGGTTCAGGTAGCGGCGAAGGAAGCGGGGTGAGAAGTCCATGGTGATGCCGAGCATGTCGTGAAGCACGAGCACTTGGCCGTCGACGTCTGGACCTGCACCGATGCCGATGACGGGGATGGTCAACTCCTTGGCCACGCGGGCGGCGAGTTCCCGTGGGATTTTTTCCAGCACCAAGGCGAAACAGCCCGCTTCTTCGAGCAGCCGGGCGTCCGCCAGCAGCTTCTCAGCTTCTTCGTCTTCCTTGGCCCGCACGGTGTAGGTGCCGAACTTGTAGATGGACTGGGGCGTCAGGCCGAGGTGGCCCATGACGGGAATGCCGGCGGTCAGGATGCGGCGAACGCTCTCGACGACTTCTGAACCTCCCTCAAGCTTCACCGCATGCGCCTCGGCTTCTTTCATGATGCGAATGGATGAATCCAGCGCTTGCTTGGAGTTGCCTTGGTAGGAGCCGAAGGGCAGGTCGACCACGATGAGGGCACGGTCCACCGCACGCTGCACACATTGGGCGTGGTAGATCATGTGGTCGAGCGTGATGGGGACCGTCGTGACTTGTCCGGCCATCACGTTGGAGGCTGAATCGCCGACCAAGATCACGTCAACACCGCCGGCGTCAACCAGCTTGGCGAGCGAGTAGTCGTAGGCGGTCAGCATGGTGATGGGCTCGCCCGCTCGCTTCATTTCCTGAAGGGTGTGGGTCGTGACCTTGCGGGCCTCTGCGTGAACGGACATGGCGGGAACCCGCACCGTCGTGCGTGGGCCCCGACTTCAAGCCACCCCTGCGCTCAGGGGTCGTCCGCCACGCAGATGTTGACGGCTTCAGAGAAGAAACCGAGGCTCCATTCGCCGCCTTCGCGGCCGACGCCCGAGTGCTTCACTCCGCCAAAGGGCACGCGCAAATCACGGTGCAGCCAGGTGTTGACCCACACCATGCCGGTGTCCATCTGCTCTGCGAAACGACGGCCCCGCTCGGCGTCGCCGGTCCACACTGAGCCGGCCAAGCCGTATTCGGTGCCGTTGGCGATCGCGAGCGCTTCTTCCTCGGTCTCGAAAGGATGCACGGTCACCACAGGGCCGAAGATTTCCTCCGTGGCGCAGCGGCTGTTCGGCGAGAGGCCTGCGATGACCGCGGGCATCAGGTGGAAACCGCTGCCCGGACCACGTGTACCGCCCGTCAGGATCTCTCCCCCTTCTTCGACGGCGAGGGTAAGGTATCCCTCGACCTTGTCTCGATGCGCTTCGGAAATCACCGGTCCAATCGGGAAGTCCTTGACGGCGTCAACAAAACGGCTCAGGAAGTCGTCGTACAGCGACGCGTGCACCAGCACGCGCGAGCCGCACAGGCAGATCTGTCCCGAATTGAGGAAGCCTGCACGAACCACGCCAGGCAGGACGGTGTCAAGGTCGGCGTCGTCGAGGATGACCGTGGCGTTCTTTCCGCCCAATTCGAGGCTGAGTTTCTTGAACATCGGGGCTGCGGTGGCGGCGACGATTCGGCCCGTCGACGTCCCACCGGTGAAGGAGATGGCCGCGATGCGGGGGTGTTCGACGATCGCTTGACCGACCTCTGGCCCAAGTCCATGGAGCACGTTCAGGAGACCAGAAGGCAGGCCTGCTTCATGGGCCAGTTCACTGAAACGATGCGCGGTGAGGGGGGTGATTTCGGAGGGCTTTGCGACGATGGCGTTTCCCATCAGCAGGGCCGGGGCGACCTTCCACGTCAACAAATAGAGCGGGAGGTTCCACGGTGAAATGAGGCCGACCACCCCGATGGGTTTGCGAACGACGTGGTTCATGGCGTCGTCCATCGCAAAGATTTGCTGTGGCGAGGTTCGGCCGAGTTCAGCGAAGAATCGGAAGTTGCGCACGCAACGGTCGATGTCCACGTTGCGGGCCACGTCCCACGGTTTTCCCGTGTCGAGGGCTTCCAGTTCTGCCAAGGCATCGGCATGCCTCTCCATCACGTCTGCGATGGCGTCGAGCATGTCCGCCCGTTCTTCCATGGACCGAGCCCCCCACGCCGCTTGTGCTGCTTCAGCGGCCAACACGGCCTCTTCAACGTCCTGAGCGGAAGACCGGGGGATCGTCGCGATGACGGCTCCATCGGTGGGGCCGACGTCGTCCAAGCGGCGTGTGCTGGCTGCCTCGCGCCATGTGCCTCCGATGGCGTTCAGCACGCGGATGGGTTCGGGCATGCTCAGGCCTCCACGTCGTAGAGCCAGCGGTCCGTGTCGGGATCCCACTCGTCCCAGGTGGGCACGTCATCGAGTTTGGGCACCAGTTCCGGTGGGACGATGCCGGGGACAAGGAAGGCCTTCTGGCGGTGGAGCGGGTAGGGGTTACGCAATTCGATGCCAAGCACACCAAGCACCGCTCGCGCCACGTACCACGTGGCTTGCGCGTTCCATCCGTGCGCGATTTTCACGACGATGCCGAGCCCCTTCGGGTAGTTGGGATGAGCGATGGACAAACCGAGCAGTCCGTCGGCGCCTTCCTTGGCGATCACCTCGCCTCCACCCGCCTTGATGATGGTCGAATCCAATCGGTTGAAGCCGCCGACGAGGTCTGGATGGCGGCACATGGCCTCCCAAATCCAATCCTCATGGCGGTCCGCCACCAAACCGGCGTAAATGACCGCCAATTCGGCCACGGTGTTCGACACCGTCGGCAAGCCACAGCCGTCCTTGGCGATGCGCAGTGGCGTCCATTCTTCTCCAAGGAAACGACGGATTTGATGCATGTAGGCGTGAAAGACTTCGTGGGTGGGGAGGGTGTAACCCGCCCGGTTCCACCCTTTGGCGCGGCAGCCGTGCAAGATGGCGGCGTGTTCGCCGGAGCAGGTGTGGTACCACCGTCGAGGACGACGGACCTGCCGTCCGAACTGGATCAGAGGTACGTCCAAGGGCGTGAGCATCAAGGGCCACTCGGATTCATTGAGCAAGGATTGGGCTGCTGCAACGTGTTCCGTGTCGCCGTTGTGGCTGGCGACCGCAATGGCCTTTTGCTCCCATGAGCAACCTTCCATCTCCTCGACGAAGGCCTTGATCATGAAGGGCTTCATCATCGAGCGTCCGTAACAGAGCACGTTTCCACCAAAGGAGTGGATGACTTCATCGCCGTGGGCCCAGGCCACGGCACCGTGGATGGTCGTTTCAGAAACGCCGTTGCGCCGGTAGTCGACCAAGGGCTCCCACTCGACGTCCCTGCCCGTTGGAACACCCTCGACCTGCTCACCGAGCGGTGAATTCGGGTAGAGGCTGGAGCCGGGAAGCCCCGGGGCCACGGCAGAACCGTCCCGGCTCATGCGTGGTTGCCCTCCTTGAGTTGGGCTTCGACGCGAGGGACCACTTCGGTCATGTAGGCGCGCATGTTGCGTTTGACCCGTTCGTTGTCGTGGTTGAAAAAATCGAACCATGCCATGACGCGGTCCTCTGGGTGGAAGCGTTCGAGGAGTTGCTCGACAACATCGTCCACGTTGCCGACCAAGGCGTTGTTTGTCGCACGGTTGACCTTGCTGGGATCAAGCGTGCCTTCGAGGGCCGTCCAGTACGCGTCGAGGGCCGCTTTTGCTTCGAGATGAGCCGAGGCGCGGCGTTCCTCTGGCGTTAATCCCTCTTCGTGGTTCAGGAACACGAACACCGTCCTCGGCATGTGGCCTCGCTCCCAAACGCCTCCGTCGGGGTGGAAGCAGGTTCGCATCCGCTCATGGGTGGCCTCGATGACCTCAGGCGAGGTGATCGAGAGGTTGAACACGCGAACGGGGGCGAGGGCGTTGAGCTCCACCTGCGCCTTCGGGTCATGCGTGCCGGCCACCAGCACCAACCGCTCACGCGGTGGGTTTCTTGGGACGATGCACAAATCCTCGAAGACGTACCGTGGGGCCACATCAACGTGCTCAGGAGCATCGGAAAGCCCGTCGCGCTCCATGGCCGCAGTCTGAACTTTCCCCCAATCCTCGTCGCTGCGGAACAGACCACGCTCGAGCACCGTTGGGCGCGCCTGATCACTGTTGACGACCTCACCGTTCAACAAACGGAGGAAAATCGTGGCCGCCTCAAGGAAGATTTGACCGCGCAAGGCCGGCCACGCTGCGGCTTCGACCTCGTCACGCGCGTCGATGCCGTAGGGTCGCGCCATGAACTCGAAGCGGCCCGAGGCGAAGCCGATGTGGAGGCGGCGTTGCCCACCGGCGTCGATGCGCTCGAGGTGCGTCAAGGTGTTTGAGATCCGTTCGGCTTGAGCGATGGGTCCGCCGGAGGCGAGGATGGACAGCACCGCGCTGCCGAGGTCGATGCGTGACGTTGCACGGAAGGATTCGAGGGCAAGTTGTGGGAAATCGGTGCACAGTCCGACTTCACCGGGCCAATGCGGTACGACAGGACGGGTGTTGCGCTTCTGAACTTCGGTGGACAAGTGCGCTTGAGCCACCCACGCCACGCCAAACCCACGTTCGTCGGCCAAGCGAAGTTGGTCGAGGTAATGCTCGAACATCACGGCCTCGCTGGGCATTGTTCCGTTGTGGTCCGGCGTGTGCGAGATGGAGAAGAAGATGTCGTGCTCCACACCCTCACCCGCCACGACCAGCGGCCGGCAACCTATGAGATGCACGGACGTCAAGCACGGTCTGCAAGGTCGGTCAACGCCTGAATGCGCTCCCGTACTTGCTCCGGCGCGGGAAGCCCGACGGCCATGAAAGCGTGAACCACATCGGAGAGATGGAGCATGGCCGTGGACCAATCTTCGGCGATTTCGGCGACGTCTGCAAGCCCCCATGCCGCGACAAGCTGCCCAGACAAATCGCCCATTCCCTTGGCAAGATCGAGCGAGCGGTTGAGGTGATCGCTGGCCAAATCCACCTCGCCGATGGTGGCGTGGAGGTGGGCCAAATCCGCGAGCGTTTCCATCACGCCTTCCTGATCGTCCAGGCGCTCAAGGACGCCCAAGCGTTCCATTTGGGTGTCGATGGCTTCGGTCATCTGTTCCATGGCACGTTCACATGCCGCTCGGACCGCGAGCCCGTAAGACCGGCCTTCCTCATCGCCGAAATCCTGACGCAATCGGAGCGATCGGCTGACCAAAGCGTGTGCCTCTTCCCACGATTGGTTGGCGTGGTGAAGGAGCGCGGCGTGGTGGTAGGCCGCTGCTGCGAGACGCTTCCCTTGGTCCAGGCTTTCCATGCCGGTGGCCAATCCGAGCACCTCGTCGACGTCTCCACCTTGTCGGCGCAAACGTTCGAGCCGCACCCATCCCTCCTCGACATGATCCGAAGCCGCCGCTTCGGCGCGCTCCATCAGTTCGGCCGCAAGGTCATCCCGGCCCACGTCATCGGCCAGCGGAATGAGGCGGAGCGCGAGCGGCGTGTCGATGTGCTTCATGCCACCGCCCTCGACCAAGGCGTCGAGCAGTTCACGGGCCTGTTCCGCGGTGACCTCACCGTCCATGTCCTCTGGCTTCGCCGGTGGGGTTTGAACGCACCGCTTCAGATGGAACGGAGTCGGCCACCGTCGACGGCGAGGCTGACTCCGCGGATGGCGCCGGCCGCCGGCAAGGCGAGGTAGGTCAGGGTGGCTGCTGTTTCGAGCGGGTCAATGAGCCGGTCAATGGGCACCTGTTCCATCCATCCTCGATGCACGTCTTCAGCGCTCTTTCCGGTTCTTGCTTGGATGGAGTTGGCGAGGGAACTGAGCCGGTCGGTTGCGGTGAAGCCAGGGAGGACGTTGTTGATGGTCACACAGGGTGGAAGCTCGCGAGAGAGCGTCTTGGCCCAGGACGCCATGGCCCCTCGCAGCGTGTTGGACACGCCAATGTTGGGGATGGGCTCCTTGACCGAGGTGGAGATAATCTGGAGGATGCGGCCGTAGCCGGCCGCTTCCATCCCGGGGAGCAGGCCCTTGACCAAGGTGTGCGATGCGTGGAGGTGACGCTGGAAGGGCGCGATGAACTCGTCCACTTCGGCATCGATGAGCGCACCGCCGGGCGGTCCACCCGCGTTGTTGACCAAGACGTGGACCGGCCCGTCGCTCAGCAGTGCCTCCACCGCAGCATCGACCGCAGAGAGGTCCTCGAGGTCGAGGGCCATGGCCACGTGCGGGCCGGGGCCAAGGCCTGCCAATTCCTTCACCAAGGTGTCGAGTTTCTCAACCGAGCGTGCGGCAACCACCGTCGAGGCACCTGCTTTCGCCATGATGCGAGCCGTGGCCGCACCGATGCCGCCGCTTGCGCCACAGATCAGCACCCGCTTGCCGGCAAGGGCTTCGGCGTGAAAGGGGAAGTCGTCACCCAGCAGGTCCATGCAGGTGCCTTGCAGGCTCCGCCCTTAAGCCACCGGTTCCAATCCGTGCTTGTGGGTGTTGAGCAGGCGCTCACGCAGCAGCGGCAGGGTGTCCAGGCAAAGGATGAGAGCCTCCGCCAGAAGGGCACGGCGTCCGCGTTCGAGACCGAGGGCGCGGAGGGCACAGTACACGGCAAGGCCAGCACGCTTGACTGGCGGAAGAAGGAGGTATGGGCTGTTGGTGCCCATCACCTTGTCGACGGCCTTCATCGCGTCCAGACGTTGGGCCGCATCGCGAAGGATGCTGTCGAGGTAGGGTTCGAGCGAGGCATCCTGGCCGAGCACGCGAGCGACGTCTTCCATGTGGTGGCCAACCTGGTCGTCGACCCACTGCTCGTGCGTGGCTGCGTCACGGGTGCGGGGTGTGAAGAAACCGAGGCTGCTCAACACCTGGAGGTGCGCAAACAGGGCCTTGATGGCGTACTTCAAGTGGTCCTTGGCCACCTGCATGTCAAGACCGGAACGTGCGAGCAGACGGGTTTGCGTCGCGGCAATGTCGGTGGGTGCACCAGGGTACCACCTGCCGTAGACGGCGACGCTTGCAGCCGCCAGAATGGCCACCTTCTGTTCTGAGGTCAGCTTGTTGGCATCGCGTTCGGCCTTGGTCTTGCCCTTGCTCGTGCTGCGGCACCAGCTGCCGCTGGGCTGCACCAGGTGGATGCCTGCTTTTTCAGCAGCCGCCAGAATGGCCTTTGCACGTTGCGTGAGGGTGTTGCCCTTGGCGTCTGGGCGAACAGGGCGCAGAAGATCGTCGAGAAGGCTGGTGTCGTAGAGGGCGTCCGCCAACACGTTGCCGTTTTCTTCGGCGACAATGTCCCACACTTTCGCAGCATGGTGCTGTGCTTGGTTGGGCTTTGCGAACTTGTTGTGCTTTGCCATGCGACGGAACTTTGCACGCTCCTTCGCGGGCACGTCACGCAGGTCCACTGGACTCGTTCCAATGCTCGAGCCCGTGGCTTCTTTGTGGTAGGGGTTGCCGGTGCGGGTGGTGCCGTGGCCTTCGGGCGTGTGGTTCATGGGTTGCTGGGGCGCGGGCGCGGTCAATCCGCAATCCATGCACTCGAGTTCCCCACGGTGCTCGTCGAGGCTCAAGCGCCCTCCGCAGTCTTCGCATCCGTCGTCTGCCGTGCTTCCATTGATGTTCGCCTTCGCTGCCATACTTTTCGTCTCCGTGCGTCCACT
>CAXRAI010000065.1:0-2638 GCA_964228865.1 Salinimicrobium sp.
TGTGGTGGGGCATCGCCACCATGGAGTTGGACGTGGCCCGAACTGGTGAGGGGAGCGACGCCGAAATCCCGTCAGCGAGCTGAACCCTCACGCCACGTTGAGTGGCCAGTTTACGCCGAACTTGTCCTGCACCCATGCAAAGAGCGTTGAGATCCCCTCGTTCCCGGCGGGCATGTGCACCACGCCACCGCGTGACGGCGTAGCATGATCGTCGTGCAGAACCAACGTCAGAGAAAGAAACCGAGGCCCATGTGGGCGGTCGGAGAATCCTGATTCGTGTAGTAATTCGCACGCGTGATGGTCCAGTTCATCAGACGGCTGCCGTCCTCAGAAAGTTGGGCCACGCACATCACAATCGTGTCGTCCTTCCCAGGTTCATACACTTCGTGGGTGCCACAAATCACGGTGCTGCTGTTGTGCAAGGTCGTGAAGTTTCCAATCCTCAATTCCGTCTCCCGCACCCAACGCAAGGTGTCTGCGCGCGACGTGGTACGTCCGCTGTTGGTGCTGTGCCATTCGAAAGATTCGTCGAGCATGAGCTCAAAATCTGTGGAACTGGTCTTGTCGATTGCACGTGACCAAGCAGCGATGGCGTCCGTGAAGGTGAGGGCCATGCGTGATGCTCGAAGGAGTCGGGATATAGGCCTTCATCCAAACGAATTCAGTTGCCCTTGGCTGCGTCCAACACGCGTTCATCGAGCGTGCTGATGGCCTTCGATGCAGGGTCCAATCCGCGTTCGGTGTGGCCCACCCATACTTCGACCTCGAGGCGGCGATGGCTGAGGAGATGCACCACTTCACCGACCTTCCTGCGTTGGCTCTGCTCTTCAACCACGGAAGCATCGTTGGCCTGAAGGTAGCGTGGACCCCACAGGCCGCCAAAACGGGCCGAGGTGGGGCGTTGCACCAGATGTGGGCGGCCCTCTGCGTCCACGTCGACCAGCGCCACGAGCCGTTCGGTTTTCGTCCGTCGTTTGGCCGGTGCAGGGAAGGCGTGAACGCCGTCCGGATGGTCCCGTGCGATGCAGGTGGCCTGAACCGGACAAGCGCTGCAATGAGGCGCACGGGGGCGGCACACGGTCGCGCCGAGTTCCATCACCGCCTGGTTCCACACGCTCGGGGCAACACCGTGCGTGTACGCATCGTCCATCCATGCCTGGGCGAGGGACGTCACGTCTGCAGGCGGAGGTTCGTGCACACCGGTCTGGCGAGCCACGACCCTGCGAACGTTCCCGTCGACCACCGCGGCGGGCACGTCATGCGCGATCGACGCCACCGCAGCCGCGGTGTATGGGCCGATGCCAGGAAGCGATTGGAAACCGGACACCACGTCATCGCACGTGGACGGCGAGGGAAGGACGCCCTGCCAAGGCCCGCGTGGATCGCACACTTCCACCGCAAGGGCATGCAAGCGTCGACCGCGTGCGTAGTAGCCCGCGCCTTGCCAGAGGTGCATCACTTCGTCAAGTTCTGCTTCGGCCATCGAGGCAACCGTCGGGAAGCGGTCCAGAAGGCGTCGCCAATACGCAACGCCCCGCGCCACTTGCGTCTGTTGAAGGAGCACCTCGGAGAGCAAAATAGCCCATGGCTCGGACGTGGCACGCCACGGCAAATCGCGGGCCTCGTTCGCGTACCATCGCGCGAGGGCCTCGGCGTCCACGGGCCTCAAGCCTCGGCTTCCTCGGGCGTCTCAGCGGCCGCCTTGTTCGCCTTGATGGCCGCATCGTTGGCCTTGATTTGGGCCCAGACCATCTCTGCAACGTCTTGGACCTGCATGTCGGCATCGATGGCCGCAAGCCCGTCGGTGACCATCGTGGAACAGAAGGGACAGCCCACGGCGACGGTGTCTGCACCGGTCGCGGCGAGTTCACGGGCCCGAATGACGTTCACGCGGTCATGGTCCTCGTCGACGATCTCCTCCATCCACATCTGGGCGCCACCGGCGCCACAGCAGAAGGACTGCTCGCCCGTGCGCGCGGGCTCAGCGTCCACGCCACCGATGATTTCGCGAGGCGCCTTGGTCTCACCACCGATGCGACCGAGGTAACACGGGTCGTGGTAGGTGACCTCACCCTCGTGCTTTGGCGCAGGGAGCTTCCCGTCGCGCTGGAGGGTGGAGATCAACTGGCTGTGATGCAGGACTTCAATGTCCTCGCCGCCGAACGCCTTGTACTCCTTTCCAAGCGTGTGGAAGCAGTGCGGGCAGGAGGAGACGATCTTCTTCACGCCCAATTCTTCGAAGGTTGCAAGGTTGGTCTCCGCCAGCATCTGGAAGAGGTACTCGTTGCCCGCACGGCGAGCAGGGTCACCGTTGCAGGTTTCCATCATCCCGAGGATGCCGACGTCAAGCCCGGCCTCCTTCATCACGGAAATGGTATCCCGGGCGACCTTCTTGTTGCGGTCGTCGAAGGACGCCGCGCAGCCTGCGAAATAGATGTACTCGGCGGGTTCGGCCACCTTGACGTCGAGGCCTTCTGCCCAGTCACCGCGCTCGTGGGCGGGGATGCCGTAGGGGTTGCCTTCGTTCTCGATGTTCTCGATGGTCGACATCAGTGGGAGGACCACTTCTTCCACGGACTCGTTGAATTCCATGCGCTCCATCATCAGGTGACGACGAGCGTCGGTGAGTTTGGGCACG
>CAXRAI010000066.1:0-11005 GCA_964228865.1 Salinimicrobium sp.
GGGTGGTGCCTCATCGCGCTGTTGGTCGCATGGCGCGACGACGGCCTCGATTGGTGGTGGCTGCTGTTTGGCGCTGGCGTCTCGGGCCTCGTGGGCTTGGTCATTGCCTTGGAATGGTTCTTGGCCCACGACGCAGACCTGCTCCTTCGGATTTCGAAGTTCACGCGCCAATTCCAAATCGGCCTGGTCGTTTGGCTATGGACCCTGCTCGTTTGGTCCACGTGGGGGGAGTTGGACCTCTTGGGAGCAGCACCGTTGCTGGAAGTTGTGGTGCTGTGGACGACGCTTTTCTTGGCCATCGAAGGCTTGCACCGCTTCCGCCTTGGGCGCTTGCACTGGGACGGTGACTCCGCGTGGTCGAGGTTGTCGGGCATCACCGCGGTGCTGACCGAAGCCCAAGTGCGCGACATGCGCGCCTCGTCGGCTGAAATCCTCGCCGCCATGCGATGGATCGTGCACGGCGTGACCGTCGTGCTCGGTTGCTTGCTCCTGATCGCCTTGCCCACCATGTCGAAAGGCACCGGCTTGCCCGGTCCGGATTCAGCATGGATGCACCTCGTGCTCTGGTTGACCTCACTGTTCGCGCTGATGTGGGGCTCGGAAGGATGGCTGCGCATGCGTGGGCGCCTGCCCGAAGCCGAAGCCTGAGGTGATGCACCATGGCTCATCCCCTCGACCCTTTTTCGTTCGGCAACCGCCGGACGACGCTGCGCAACCGCACGGTCCTCGCCGCGATGACCAACAAACAATCCCGTGCGGATGGCGTTCTCTCAGACGAGGAAATCCGCTGGCTGTTGCGTCGTGCAGAGGGGGGATTCGGCATCGTGACGACGGCCGCCGCCCACGTGGACGAAGGCGGTCAGGGCTGGGAGGGCGAAATGGGCGTGTGGGGCGACCATCAGCTGCCGCGCCTGACCGAATTGGCCGACGGGTTGCGCTCCCGCGGCACGACAAGCCTCGTGCAGATCTTCCACGGTGGGCTTCGGGCCCCCCGCACCGTCACGGGTCGACAACCCGTTTCGGCCAGCGATGTGGACGACCAGGGGGCCGATGAACCGGCCCGAGCGTTGACCGAATCGGAAGTGGAAGGGTTGGTGACGGCCTTCATCGAGGCCGCGGTCCGCTGCGAACGTGCTGGCTTCGACGGCGTGGAGTTGCACGGGGCACACGGCTACCTCATCGCCCAATTCCTCGGGACCAAAACGAACCGCAGAAGCGACCGCTGGGGCGGTGATTTGACCGGCCGTGCCGCCTTCCTCAAAGCGATCGTCAACGGCGTACGGGCCGCGACCTCGCCTGAATTCCTCCTCGCCGTCCGCCTTTCACCGCAGATCGATGCGATGGGCATTCGCCTGGCTGAGAGCCTCGAGTTAGCGACGTGGTTGCCGGCATGGGGCGTGGACCTGCTGCACATCTCCTGCTGGGACGCCTTCCAAGGTGCGCCAGACGAACCCGATGACCCACGCACCCTCACGCGCCGCTTTCGTGCTGCCCTGCCCGAAGGCTACCCCTTGCTGTCGACGGGCGCCATCTGGGACGCGGCCGACGCGGCCTTCGTGCTCAGAGAAGGCGCCGACTTGGTCGGCGTGGCCCGCGTGGCCATCGGCCATCCATCATGGCCAGAAGGGTTGGCTGAAGCTGGCTATGCTCCAGCACGTCCACCGTTCTCGCCTGACATGCTGGCCGCAGCCGACCTCAGTCCGGTCTTCATCGGGTACATGCGCCGCTGGAAGGGATTCGTCACGGACGGACGCCCCGCCGACTGATCTTCATCGACGACCGCGGCCGCCACCGCCGCTTCGGCCACCGCCTCCGCTGCGCCGACCTCCACCGCCGCTGGACCGGCTGCCTCCGCTGGACCGGTGGCTTGACCCCCTCGACCTGGAAGACCGGTGCGCATGCCCGTGATGCCTGCTGCGGTGGCGACCACGGTACCGGTGGTGCCGCGAAGGATGGTGGTCGAACGGGCTGTGATGGCGAATGGGAGCACCCCATGGTCGGGCCGTGCCGCCTTTGCCGGTCAGCACGAAAGCGGCGAGGAAGATGATGACCGAACAGCACATCGCGGTGCCGATGAACTCGCCTGGGTCGGTGGTGGGGTCCTCCCAGGCCGCTTCTGACGGGTTTTCGGTGTCGACCATCACCGTCACGTTGGTTCCGGGCCCGAAGGTTTCGACGTAGTCGACGAGGCACGACGAGCCCCAACCTTCCGTGACTGGACTTCCTCCCCAGATGTCCCTGACGTATTCCTCGCCGTCGAAGGTGTACGCCACAGCGGCGTCCATGCTGCACATGGAAACGAGGACGGCACGGCCGTAGCCGCCCCATTCAAGGAAGGAAGATTCACGGTATCCGGTCCGGAAACCCTGGTGATCCTCGTCCACTTCGGTCATGAGGGCCAACTCAAAAGCCTGATGTGATGAAGGGTCGTTGGGGTCAACGGCAATGGTCAGGTTGGTCCCGTTCGGGAAGGCGTCCTCGATGGCTGAAAGGCAGGGGTACGAATCGTAGAGGGTCGGGCTGTATTCCCACGCTTGATGCTCTGTCCCGTTCACGGTCCACCTCAAGTCAAGATCCGCGTAGCACTCGTACTCGGTCCAGTATTCGGTCCAGCAGTCCTCGTACGTGTCGCCGTATTCGTCCGTGTAGGTCGAGCATTGCGTGTCCGACCGCTCGTACCTGTCCTCAAAATACGCCGTCCCGTTGTTCTCCTCGAGGTACACGGTCGCCGTGGTCAAGAAGGCCTCTGGAGCGATGGGGCCTCCCACCACCGTGGCATCCACCTCGGACCAAGGGACGTAGGCGTTGCTGGCGTTCACCAAGGTCACGTTGCCGATGATCAGGGTGACGGCCACCACGACGAGGATGCCCAAGGCGACCGGGTGCTTTGGACCACCAAAGGACCGCGTTGGCTTGGCCGACATGCTTCCGCCTGTGGCCGCGTTCGCGCCGATGGCGATGGACGGTTGGTTCGAAGAAACAGGGTTCGCAGGGAGAATAGCGGGTTGCTGTGGCGCAGGCGCAGCGGCTCCGCTTTGCCAGCCGGAATCCCAGAACACGTCGTTCCCGTCGCCGGTCGTCACGTCAACACATCAGCACGACGCCCTTCAAGCCACCCCCGAACAAGGGGCAGGGCCATGAGGTATGTCGAGGTCCCCGCCACCATGGACGATGGGTCGATGGTGCCGCTGATTTGGCAGGAGCGCCCGATGGAGCAGATGCGCGACGACGGACGACGCTTCCTCGAGGATTTGCGTGGCCGGCGCACGACCCGTCATTTCTCGACGCGCCCCGTTCCGCGTGACCTGATCGAAACCGCCATTTTGGCCGGTGGCACGGCCCCGAGCGGAGCCCACCTTCAGCCGTGGACCTTTGTGGCGGTCTCCAACGCTGACCTCAAGCAGCGCTTGCGCGACGCGGCCGAAGCCGAAGAGCGGCGCACCTACGAGGAGCGTATGCCCGAGGCCTGGCGGGAAGTCCTCGCCCCGCTTGGCACGGACGCGATCAAGGCGCACCTGACCGACGCACCGTGGGTGGTGGTCCTGTTCCGGCAGAACAAGCGCGTGCGCGAGAACGGCGAGTGGGGCCCGACCTACTACGCCACGGAGTCGTGCGGCATCGCAGCCGGGATGTTCATCGCAGCCGTCCACCGCATGGGCCTGGTCACCCTGACCCACACGCCCTCGCCGATGGGTTTCCTGCAAACCTTGCTGGAACGGCCCGATTACGAGACGGCGATGCTGGTGCTTCCTGTCGGGTACCCGGCGGAGGATGCCAAGGTGCCTGACCTCGAACGAAAGGCCCTCGAGGATGTTTCCGTCTTCTTTGAATGACCCATTTATGCGTCTTGAATGATACGGCATCCAAGCCGGGTGAAATGCTCCCAGGGACGTAGTCCCGCGAGGTGTATGGCCCTCAGTGCTCCGGAATGAGGCGGAGAAGGGGCGATTGCCCCTCCCCCGCACAATCTTCTGCTGGTGGCAGTTCTCAGCCCAAGCGGCCCAGCATCTCGTTCAGCATGGCGTCGGGCAGTGGGACGTAGCCCACGTCGGCCACGTGATCCATGCCGGCCTCAGAGAAGCCGTACTCGAAGAAGCCTCGAACGAGGTCCCAGTCGTTGTTGTTGACGTTCATGTAGATGTAGCGGGAGAGGGGCGCGTAGCTTCCATCGGCCACGGTGCTGGTTTCGGGGGCGACGGCGTTTCCGGCGTCCTGAACACCGTGGGTGTCGTTGTTGGCGATGGCGGCCACGGAGAGCTCGTTGGCGTTCTCCTCGTAGTAGGCGTAGCCGAAGTAGCCGATGGCGTACTCGTCGCCGGTCAGGCCGTTGACGATCTGGTTGTCGTCCGCGGAGTTTTGGTAACCGCGGGCGGAGTCGAAGCTTTCCGCCACTGGATCTGCGTCAGCGAAGCACTCCTTGCAGAAGACCTGCTCACCGAAGTACTCGTAGGTTCCAGAGTCAGAGTCTGCGCCCCAGAGCTTGATTTCCTGGTCGGGGCAGGCCGTGGAGTTGTGGAGGTCGCCCCACTCACGGACACCGTCGTCGTCGTTGTTCGGCGTGGTCGAGTTCATGTCGAGCCCGCCCTTTTCGTGGTTGGCAAGGTCGCTTTCGCTCCAGTCGCTGAAGATCCAGCGGAGTTGTGCCATGGACAAACCGCCCATGTCGGTGACGCACTGGTCTGCCGCTCCGCCCTTCTTCATGACGACGGAGAGGCCGTCGATGGCCACGACGAGTTGGGTGACGGTGACATCAGAATTGGCGCAGTCGTACACGCCTTCGGCTTGCGCGGTGGCTTCGGACTCCTTCCAGTCCCGGCTCATGTCACCGATGTTGACGGCATCGGCATCGGTGCTGCACACCTTGGAGGCGCCTGCCCCAGATCCACCGCCGGCCACGGTGACGGTGTAGTCCGCATTGGCCGCGCTGTACGCTTGGCCCCAGGCGCTGGCCACGGGGAAGACCGTGCTGCTGCCAGCAATGGCAATCGTCTGCTGTTCAGTATCGGTTTCGCCTTCTCCAATGCAGCCGGCCAATCCGGTGATCAGCAGCATGAGGACGATGGTCAGGGTGTTTGCATGCGTTCCGAGTTTCATGGTTCTCGCTCCTTGTGGTGGCCAGCCACCTCTGGACCATGGGTTTGGCCTCCACAGTCTATTTTCTTCTACATACATCTACATAGATAACAATAGAATACACAGATTGCCTATCTACACCCTTTCCATATGGAATGAGCTGTAGGAGGAGTCTTGCATGCCAGACGGTGAGTTTCGAAAACTTCAGGTCACCGGAGGCTCGACGATGATTGTCTCCCTGCCAAAGACCTGGGTTCGAAGCAACCAACTTGGCAAAGGCGACATCGTCAGCATCGAAGAGCTCGCTACCGGAGATCTCCGCATCTCGCCAATGCAGGGGAAAGACAGCAAGACGTGCATCAGCATCGATTGCTGCATGCTGAACGACGGATTGGCCGACCTGCTCATCGGCGCCTACCTCACAGGCACGAACACCATTGACGTGACGTGCAAGCAGCCCATTCCTCGGACCATTCGCACGGAAATCCGGGACTTTCTGCGTGACACGCGTGGGATGGAAATCGAGGAAGACGACGAACGGCGCATCCGCATCGTGTCCATCTTGAACCTGTCAGAACTTCGTCTTCAAGTGTCCATCAACCGAATGTACATCCTCATCTCCAGTTTGGTCAACGACGCCTTCGAAGTGTTGGGAGGCGATAGCGACGAGTTGCTTTCAGACATTCAAGACCGGGAGCGGCAAATCGATGCGCGACGTCTGTTGGTCGAACGCCAAGTGGCCTCCGCCATCAAGAACCCGTCCGTGGAGAAGGGGTTGAACCTCGACCGTTACGCTGCGGTGGAGCACGCGAACATTGCTCGGGTTTTGGAGCGAATGGGTGACCACGCGGCAAGGCTGGCGTTGCTGGTGCGGGAAAATTCGCATCTGGTGAAGACAAAAACGACGGAAATGCCGCTCCAAGCCATCCCGACCTGGAGCCAGGAATTGAAGACGCTCGTTCACAACATGTACACGAAGGACGTCAGCATCATTCACCAGGCCAAAACCTCCCTTGTGCAACTCATCGAGGACATCGAAGCATCGGAAAGCGACCTGTGGACCGGACGAAAATCCGCAGAACGGCTGTTCTGTGAGTTTCGAATCTCCGAATCGATTCGGCGGTTGTGCGCCTACGGCATCAACTTCGCTGAGGCCCTGCTCAACATGCTCATGAACGAGCAATTGGAATCCGTGTGAGGTGGCAAAATGTCCATGCTGGAGCGGATTTCGAAGGAGCGGACCAGGTACATCCTGTTCTTCACCAGCACTTCGGTCATCCTGATCACGCTTGGGATCATCCAGACCTTGTTGTTCGAGGCCATCGCGTTCTTTTCCGAAGTCGCCAACACCCGTGGATGGTTTTCCTTCACCGTGAACCTCTCTGGCGTGGCCTCTGCTGCCGGCCTTGGCGCACTGATGTTGGTCGGCTGTGCGGCTCTGGAGTGGCGAATGCGGGTCGATCCAAAGGTGCTGATTCGGATGCCCGAGAAAGCGATGCTCCCTCCTAAATCCGCAAGATATGCCATCGCCGTCGCCGCCCTGCTCGCGTGGGTGCTCATCGATTCCTTCGTCCTCCGCCTTGTGCTTCTCGTGGTCCTGTTCATGTGGAGGCGTGCCGCCAACGTGTTCGTCTTGTTGCCCAACAGCAACGCAAACAAGAGCGACAGAACGGTGCTGTACGCGCTGATCGGCGGAGCCGTTACCGTCCTGTTTTTCAGCGCGACCAAGGATTACGGTGGGGCCTTCGGGGAGTTTTTCTTCACGACGCAGTGGACGCCGACCGGTGCCTGTGCTGACCGACGGGCCCTGTGCGAAAACATGTCTTTCGGCGTGAACAGTCTGCTCTTGACCACGATTCAAGTGGCCTTTGGTGCCCTGTTTTTGGCGGTGCCGCTTGGTGTGGGTTGCGCCATCTACCTGAGCGAATACGCCTCACCGCGTCTCGTGTCGGTGGTCAAGCCGACCTTGGAGCTGCTCGCTGGCATTCCTTCTGTGGTCTACGGCTTCTTCGCCTTCATTTACATCGGTCCGCTGGTGGTTCAGTTTGGGGAGTATGCCTTCGCACAAGGCTGGATTGACGCGCCGCCAAACGTGCTGAACCCGATCAACGGGGCCATCGTCGTGGGCGTGATGATCCTCCCCCTCGTGGCCTCAATGTCCGAGGATGCCTTGCGCGCGGTTCCAAACGAACTCCGCGAGGGGTCGCTCGCCTTGGGCGCCACCCGCATTGAAACCACCTTCCGCGTGATGATTCAGGCGTCGCTGTCCGGCATCTTGGCCAGCATCATCTTGGCCTTGTCACGGGCGGTCGGCGAAACCATGGCCGTGACCTTGGCGGTCGGGACCGTCGCAGTGTACACGTCCAACATGTTCCTTCCAGCGCAAACCATGACCGCATACATCGCCCAGCGTGTTGGTGGTGACCTGCCCTTCGGGGAGATCGGCTACATGACCATCTTTGCCGTGGGCCTCTACCTCTTCGTCATCACGCTCTGCTTGAACCTGCTCGGCAACAAAGTGTTGTCCGCATACCGGGAGGCGTACTGATGAAGAAGGACATCGACCTTCTGAAGAAGCGTAACCGGAAGCGCCGCGACCTCATGGAGCGTGCCGGTTCGACCGGGCTCGCGCTTTCGGGATTCATCGGCCTGATGTTCCTCTCCGTGCTCGTCTGGCAAATCGCGGTCCCGACTTTCATCGAGGGAGAGACTGGACAGATCGAGCCTGCCTCTGAATTCATTCCTGTGTCGGAATACGTGCTGAAATGGGATCATCCGACCGTGGACGACGACGGTGCGCTCATCGGTGATCCGGTCGTGCTGAAACTCACGTGGGACGACGGCGGAACGGAGCGGACGCACAGCATCGCGGTGACGGTGACGCCTGAACGGAACCTCAGGGAAGACATCGTGATCAACGCCTCCGGCGTCTCCACGGAAGCGGTCGAGGTCGGGAAGAAGACCAAGTTCTACATCCAGTCAAGTCTGCAGGTCCCAATCGACATCCACCAGACTTCCGGCCCGGTTCCTGCGGCGGACGAGACCGGGTCTCCTACCGTCTCCTCCTTCGTGATTAGCGCGGACGTCAGCGTGGTGGTCGACGACGGTCGCTTCGTGTCCCATCCCCTGACCATGGTGGCGTGGTTGATGCTCGTGTTCGTCGTGGCGTTGCTCTCCTTCCCCATGCCCGCCGTGCTTTCCGCCATGGAGGCCTTGCTGAGCAGGCAGACGGCGGTCAGATACACCTTCTATGGCCTTGCAGCAGGCACGCTCGCCTTGGCTGGCTTTACCCTCGAGGCGTGGCTGGGTGCGGGATGCTGGACGGTGAGCGCCGTTGGCATCAACAGAACGCTCCAGGGCATGGAGCGGTTGAAGTCACAAGGACGAGACGTCACACAATTTGATCGGCTCAAGCATTCGATCACCAACCGTGAAGGCGTGTTGATGTGGTCCAGGATGCTCTTGGTGTTCTCTACCCTGTTCATCCCCTTGCTGATCGACGTGCCTTTCCTGACCGAGCGTTATCAGGACATCTTCCAGCCGTACGCGTCCGGCATTCGCTCGGCCTTCTTCGGGACCATTTGGGTCATGGGCATCGCGATGGTGGTGTCCATGCCCGTGTCCATTGGCGCAGCCATTTATCTCGAAGAGTATGCTGCGCCCACCAAGACCACGAAGTTGATTCAGGCCCTTGTGACCAACCTCGCGGGTGTCCCGTCCATCGTGTTCGGCATGTTTGGGCTGGCCATTTTCGTCAAGCAGGGCGGCATCGGGCTCGGGCTTGGACCGTCCATCCTCGCAGCGGGCCTCACGATGGGCGTGATGGCCATGCCAATCATCGTGTTGGCCAGCCAAGAGGCCCTGCGCAGCGTGCCCACCTCCCTTCGGGAATCGGCCTACGGGGTCGGGTGCACGCAGTGGCAAGTGACCCGCGACCACGTGCTTCCTTCGGCCATGCCCGGCATCATGACCGGGAGCATCCTTGCCATGAGCCGCATCATGGGCGAAGCGGCGCCCCTCGTGGTGGTCGGTGCAGCGGCATTGGTCTTGTTTGATCCAGAACCGCTGGCAGGCCTGCTCGGCGGAAACAAGGGTTTCACCGTCATTCCAATCCAGATTTACTTCTGGACCTCAGAACCAGAACACGCATGGCACTCGATGGCCGCGGCGGCAAGCATCACGCTGATTTTGCTGCTCGCAGCGATGAACAGCGTCGCCATCGTGCTTCGACAACATTTCCGAAAGAGGCTGAACTCATGAGCGAAGAAATTGGCGGCGAAATGGTCCCGGACTCCACCAGGGAGCTGAACATCGACGGTGAACTGGACATCATGATCGAGGATTTGGACCTCTGGTACGGCACAAAACAGGCCTTGCACGGTGTGTCCCTGCCCATCGCAAAGAACAGCGTCACCGCCCTCATCGGCCCGTCTGGATGCGGAAAGAGCACCCTGCTTCGAACCATCAACCGCATGAACGACCTCATTCCCATCTGCAAGTATGTAGGCACCATCACCAAGGGAGACGTGGTCATCACGGACAAAGGGGCAGATTTGGTCGAATTGAGGAAGAGCATCGGTATGGTCTTCCAACGGCCGAACCCTTTCCCGAAATCCATCTACGACAACGTCGGGTATGGCGTGCGCCTTCACCATCAACCCACGCGCGATGAACTGGACGCCATCGTCGAGAAGAGCCTCAAGCGGGCTGCGATTTGGAACGAGGTGGCGGAGCGCCTCCACGACCTGGGGACATCGCTTTCCGGCGGCCAACAACAGCGCTTGTGCATTGCGCGAACCATTGCGATTGAACCCGATGTGATCTTGATGGATGAGCCGTGCAGTGCGTTGGATCCGATTGCCACAGCCGCCATCGAGGAACTGATCCTTGAGCTGAAGAAGGACTTCACCGTGGTCATCGTGACCCACTCCATGTCCCAAGCCGCACGGGTCAGCGATTACACCGGCTTCATGTACCTTGGTCGCATGGTGGAATTCAACAAAACCGAGAAAATTTTCTCGGAACCTGACCAGGAACTCACGCAACGGTACATCACCGGACGCTTTGGATGAGGTGAACACGCATGCCCCCGATTCGAACAGGACTTGACGAACGCATGAAGAGCATTCAGCACGAGCTGAAGGAATACTTCGAGGAAGCCCAGCACGTGTACGCCGATGCCATTGACGCGTTCACGAAATTGGATTCCCAAGTGTACTCAGAAGCGAAAGCGGTCCGAGCCAAAGCGCGTGAAGTCAACTGGGACCTCACGAACAACCTGCTGCTCATTCTCTCGCTCAACCAACCGCTCATGAAGGACCTCAGGATCGTCGCGACCTACCTGCGCGCGGTGGACACGGTCGAACGGCTGATCCGCCACGCGCGCGACATCGCGCGATCGGACCGCTCCATCGACGAAAACGCGGACGAACTTCCCGAAGAGATCGTGCAGCCTGTGTGTGACATGCACCGTTCGCTCAATGCCCTGATTGACATCACGGTCGAGTGCCTAACCAACGGGAGCGAAGTCCCTGCAGACGAGGTGAGGGCGTTGTGGAGTGCGGTCAAAGCATCGCACGCCGAAGCCGTGGCCGCGCTTTCTGTGCTAAAATCTGATGCCATGGGCGGCAAGCTTGCGCGCCTCGAGGTCATCAACATCGTCAACCGCGTCGACCGCTCGGCCTACAACATCGTCCGTCTCAACGGCATGTGGCACCATGCGCTCAACAACGAGAACATCATTCTCGATTGAGCGAAGATCGGTATTCCCCGCTCACGAGCGCCATGAAAGAGCGATGTGGTGCAGGAGGCAGGATTCGAACCTGCGAACCGTTACGGACTGGGACCTCATCCCAGCGCCTTTGACCAAGCTGGGCGACTCCTGCGTGCAGGCCGTCGGTCCGTCCTCCTGTATTTGAACACCCCGACCGGG
>CAXRAI010000067.1:0-14868 GCA_964228865.1 Salinimicrobium sp.
CCAATCCCATCCGTAGGCCAGCGTTCCCGGGCCGTCCGTTGAGGGATTTCCTGTCCCCGGGACGTTCGACAGGGTGGCCCGCTCGAGGTCGTCGTCGCTGGCTCCCCAGCGGAATTGCAAGGTGCCGTTGGCCGGTGTGGCGAACCACCAGCGGTCGTTGGACGACGTTCCGCTTCCTGCCCCTGGGTTGAGCACGGTGAAGGCGGTGATGACCGGAACCTGATTCGCCACGGTGAAGTTCTCGGAGAAGCCCGTCACTTCATCGTCGACGTCGGCGTCATGGCCCACGGCACGCAGTTGGTAGGATCCGTTGGTCAGCGTCGTGGTGTCAATTTGCGCAAACCAGGGGCTTGTGCTGCGGTTTGCGACCTCGCTCCAACCGCTGCCGTCGCTGACGTCAATGCGGACCCATGAGAGGTTGCCCGTTCCGGTGGCGGTGACGGTGACCGACAGCAGTCCGGTCACCGATTCACCTTCGGAGGGTCCGCTGAAGGCCAAAGCGAGGGAACTGGTGGTGGAAAACGGCTCCCGTGCCTCGTTCAAGGTGGGTGAAGGAGCCATCGGTTCGGCCAAGGCCAGCACCATCATGGCGAGGAGAAGCACGGAACCGACTCCCCTCATGGCCCATAGACCGCTCCTGCCGTCCTTCAATGCTCCCATTCACCGAGGGACCGGGGCCCGAAACCACGTTGCGTGGAGAGAGGTTCAAGTGCTGTGCGAGCGTGTTTAGACTCATGTCCAAGCGACCTGCCGTGGTGCTGCTGACGCTTTTGCTCTGCAGTTTGGCCGGTCCCATGGTGGTCAGCGCCGAGCAAAGCGGCTCCATTGAAGCCAGCGCGTCAACGCTGACCCTCCAACCCTCTGCCCCTTCCGCGGGTGACGACATGGCGATCACCATCGCCTTCCTGAACACCGCCAGTCAAAGTGCCTACGAAGTGAGGTACTTCGTCTACAAGGATGCGGTCAACCCAGACTATTTGCTTGAGGAAGGCATCATCAACGAGATTCAAGCCGACAGCATTTCCTCGAAAACGGTCTACTGGAACGGATTGACCGAGGGAACCCATCGCGTCTGGGTGGCTTTCGAACACAACGGCGACACCCGTCAGAGCTTCTCCGTTCCCTTTGACGTCAGCGGCCTTCCTGACCTTCGCGTTACGGGAGCAGAGGTCCTCCAGGCTTCGACCCTGAAAACCGGAGACGCCGCCTCGGTCGAGGTTGATGTGAGCAACATCGGGACTGAGCCTGCGGGCGCCAGCGTGCTCGGCGTGGCGCTGAACGGTGTGGCGATGGACAGCCTCGCCGTCGTCGCCCTGGATGCAGGGGCATCGACCACGGTGACGGTGAACTTCACGGCACCACCGACCGGCGAGTACGTGTTGCGCCTCACCCCTGATGCCGAGGACGCCGTGGTGGAATCTCAGGAGGAGGACCAAGACTACGATCTCACCTTCACCGTGCATCCTCGCATGGACCTGCGCCACAAAGGCGCGCCAACGGTGAGCGCCGCTGAAGGGGCCCTGAACGGACCATGGACCATCACTGGAGAAATCGAGCGCTTCGACGGTGACGGCACGGTTGAGGTCCCGATGCGTTTGGAGGTGCCCAACGACAACGGCGGGACCCTCATGTTGGGAACCTTTAGCGTGACCGTTGCAGGACAAGGGTACGCCTCCACCTCGTGGCAGACGACCATCGAATCGACCGATGTCATCGGCCTCCAGCGCGTTTCGCGCGAAGTGGTGGCCGTCATCGATCCCTATGGCACCGCTCCCTTTGTCCAAGAGTCGACCACCAACGACCGTAGCCCGGCGGGGAACCTGGACCTGCTCCCCATCCCCGACGTCCAACTCGACCCACCCATTGCTGAGCCAAAGGAGCCAAACTCGGGTGAACCCGTGTTGTGGTACGTTGGTATCTCCAACGTTGGAGAAATCCCTGTGCGAGGGACGCTGGAGTACAGTTTCGAGGGCATTGACTACACCGACCGGATTTTCCTTGAGGCCGCTGAGAACATCATGTGGCGTCCTGAGAATCCTTTGCCAACGGCCCTCGGTGAACACACGGCCGAATTCACCGCGCGCTATGTTGCTGACTCGGATTCGTGGGACTACGATCCAGACAACAGCCGTGCCACGGTCAGCATCGAGGTTAACGCGCCTTTGCGGCTCGAATGGAACACCCCGACCCTCGAATTGGTCGATGCCAATCAGGCTCCTGCAGCGGCCCCACTGACCCCAGGGCAGACCTACACCATGTCCATTGGCGTCACCTCGATCGAGACCGGTCCTGTGAACTACACCTGTGACGACGGTGCCGGTAACGTGTTCGAGGTCATCCCGGTGGTCATCGAGACCCGTGGCCAGCGTGCCACCGTTTCGTGCACCTTCGAAGCCCAAACCGGACAGACCGCCGTCCGACTGGTTCCTGATGACGTGGACGTTTCATCGGTCTTTACCCGCGCCTATGCAAGTGCGGCGGTGCTCGATGACACCATCACGGACGAGCAGCGCTCGCTCCGGGGGCTTCTCAGTTGGGCTGGCCTCCTCGTTCTGGTCCTCATTGGCGTCCTCGTGCTTGGTGTCATCATCACCAGGGACCGAGACGAGGACGTCGAACGGGACATCTTCGAATATTGTCCGTCCTGCGACGGCGAGTTGGAAGGCGACGAAGACAAGTGTCCGCACTGCAACTTCAACCTCGCCAAGGCCCGCCTCCAATTCCATGAGTGCAACGCCTGCGGTGAATCCATTCCTGACCTCATGGAGAATTGTGCGTACTGCGGTGCACCACAAGACGTGGCGTCCTTCTTTGAACAACGCAAGCGCATTGCGCGGAAGGTGGACGTCGAGGTTGCGCTCCCTGTTGAGGAAGAAGAGGACGAGGATGAGATCGTGAGCGGGACGGAAGACTTCGCCTCGACGGTCCAAGCCTTCGGGTACGATGAGGACGACCTCGAAGAAGAGTGGGACGAGAACATGGATCTGGCTGAGGCCGAGGTGACGGAGGCACAGGGCCGCTTGGACGCCATGGACGTGGACCTCGATGCCATGACCGAGGAAGAACTCGAAGCTTGGCAAAACTCGGTGACCCCAACGCTTCGGTCCACCAAAGAGGCCTTCGGGGGGCAAGACATTGACGACATCATCGCGGCGAAGGGCGACGTCCAAGCGCTCAAGGACGACGGCAGCGAACTCTCAGCCTCAGATGCAGGCATTCGCGAGCGTTTGTTCGAATTGACCGGCGAAGAGGGCGTGCTCCCAGGCGAGAAGGTGCGCGTTGAGATCGGTCTGACGGACAGTGGTTTGGCCGGCAACGAAATCGAAGAAGCCACGGCGGACTTTTCCTTCGAGGACAGCGATCCTCTGCCCAAGAGCGCGTCCGGTGCCGATCAGCCCGACGATGAGTTGTCACCGAAGCGGGCCAAGCCAAAGCGTCGCCGCTCGGCCACCCGCCGTCGCCCTGATGAGGAAGAAGCAGCCCCAGCCACCGCAGAGTGCGGCGCCTGTGGGGCGGAGATCCCTGCAGACGCCACGTCCTGTTCGGTGTGTGGAGCCACCTTTGAGTGAGCATCGACGACATCTTGACAACCGCGGCCCTCACCCCACCCACCATGGGGCCCCGTCCGACGGTCGTGGCGCTCATCGTGCTGCTCATGAGCAGCACCCTCGTGGGGTGCATCGGTTTGGTCCCTGCACGAGAATTTCTCGAAACGCGACGCGACAGCGTGGAAACCGTCACGGTCTACGACCGTGTGGCCTTCTCGCACACGTTCACCAACCTGGTCGAGACCTACAGCAACTCCTCGTCCTTCTACGTCGATGATTCCGTGACCCAGATTGACGTCTACTTCAAGGCCAGCTTCGTGGCTTCCGACTCCGTCGGTTGTCTGGATGCAGGTGGGACCCTTCGCTACGTTCAGGCGACCCTCACCGACCCCGAAGGGGGTGTGTTGTGGTCCACAGATGTGTGCTCCGACTCCAACCCGCCAGAAGAGAGCTACTTTGCAACCCCCGAGTTCGCCCGTGGCGAGTGGGTCCTCACCGTGGAGGCGCAGGGTGGTGGAGAGCGTTTCCTCAACCAGTTCAAGGACAACTTCAACGTCGTCGTGACCATCCATCGGAACTGCCTGAAGTACCCGCTCGAGGATTCATGCTGACGCGTCGAGGCGTTCAGGGCACGCGTGCCGACGTGAACAATTTCGGCACTTCCCAATGCGGTCATGGTTTCGTGTGGCTCCGCCCTCGGTCATGAGGCGTTGGACCTCCTTGACCGCTGAAAAGAGGTCTTCTCGGGCACCGTCGTCCCACGGCACCTGGAAGATGTGCTCCTCGCCGTAACGGATCACGCCATAGGGGGAGGAACGACCCGTCTCGCATTCCACCAGATGCAAATACGCCAAGAGTTGCATTCGATGTGAATCGTGTGGCTTCGAAGGAATTTTTCCGGTTTTTTGTTCCACTGGGATGAAATCGCCGTCAACGATGACGATTTGATCCGGACGTCCTCGAAGGCCCGTGGTTGTATCTTTCAGGAGACCAGCGCCCTGATCGTCGTCGGAATAGACCACTTCCGTTTTCTCGTCCAGGCCTGCCTTGACGCGGGCCACCTCCGAGCGTTGGTGGGCCAACAGCAGCACCTGAAGCCGCCACGAGGCCAGACCGGTCCAGAGGAAGGCGGAAATCACCAACACGAAGGCGGCGTTTTCCGCATCGAGGAAGGTGCCCAGGGCCAAGGCATGCAAACCAAACACGATGGAAGCGAGCAGGAAACTGGCTTCCAGTCGGCCCCCTTGGAACCACCCGCCGATGAAATCGGGAGGGTTGAGGATCGGCATCACTCCGCTGGCTTCGAACTCCGAGGTTGAATCGGGGATCGACCAATTCAGCGGCTCGCGCCACGGCAGCAGAATGAGCAACACACCGGCCAACAAGGAACTCAGGCCGAGCGAGGACAAGAAACGGGCCATCTCCACAGGTGAGGCATCGCTGTTGAGCAGGCGGTAGATGATGAAGCTCTCAAGGGAAAACACCAGCACCACGGTAAACCACCATGACCAGATGGTGGCGGAGCGACGGAAAGCCTGCTGGCCGGCACGGGCGTCTTCCATGCTCGAGTGAATCTCAGCGTGGCGCCGAACGCCTTCGACGACGGCCTCCCCTTCGGCGCCCACCCCTTCGCGCGAAAGATGCCACGACATCGGGCAGTAGGCGTGACGTTCGAGATCGCTTGCGCTGATGAACAAGGCCGGGTCAACCTCCTCCTCCATCGGCATGAGACGTTTCCAGGGGGATGCTCTATGCCTTGACTGATTCGCCTGCCTGATTCAATCGCAGGGTGTGCCTCAGCGAAGCGGTTTAATAGAGGCTTCAAGTCGCGCGAGTGCTGAGGTTTCTCGAATGTCCGACGACGTCGCCCTTCTCGTTCCCTTCTCTGAATACGAAGAGAACGCTGTCAACATCGGTACCCAGCAAAAGAGCGCCGACATGGCCCGTTTCATTCAGACCGTCCGTGACGACGGTCTCTACCTCCTCGACGTGGCCTCCACCGACCAGCGCATCCGCCTCGTCGCCCAATTCCTCTGCCGCTACGAGCCCGGCCGCGTGATGGTCGTCTCCGCTCGGCAATACGGTCAGCGCCCGGCGCGTCTCTTTTCTGAGGCGATCGGTGCCAAGGCCTCCGTCGGCCGTTTCATTCCAGGAAGCCTGACCAACCCCGCCCTGCGTTCCTACGTGGAGCCCGACATGCTCTTTGTGACCGACCCCGCTGCAGACCAGCAGGCGTTGATTGAAGCGGTCAACACCGGCTTGCCCATCGTCGGTCTGGTGGACGCGAACAACAACCTGCGAAACGTCGACGTCGCCATCCCCGCGAACAACAAGGGTCGCCGGTCTCTGGCGCTCATCTATTGGCTGCTCGCACGGGAAGTCCTCAAGATCCGTGGAGAAACCACGGACGAAGCATGGGCTGAAGCCCAAGACATCGAAGAGTGGCAGTCCTCCTTCTGAGCCTCATTGGGCGATGCCGCCCTTGAGGAAGTCAACCACCGAAGCAGCAAACGCATGCTCGTCAGGTTGACTGTGCATGGCGGCTCGGATGGCGCGTCCACCGGGCAGCCCTTTTGTGAACGCTACAGCATGACGTTGCATCCATTTGGCGCGCAACCCCGTGGTGGCTTCGGCCAATTCGATGTAGCGTGACCAACACCACTGACGGGTCATGAAGGCCCGTTCGATTTCACCGGCTGCGTCCCAAGCCTCCGGGTCGTTGGCCACCCAAGGCAAGTCATGTTCTTCCATCCAGCCAAGACCCACGCGAATTTCGCCAAAGACCTGTGGACGGCCGATGGCGCCACGACCGATCATCACCCCAGAGGCAGCCGTCCGCTCCAAGCAAGCCGCCGCGGAGGCTGCATCCACGACATCACCGTTGGCGATGACAGGAACGCTGCTGCGTTCAACCGCTTCAGCGATGGTGTCCCAATTCGCCACTCCAGCGTAACGTTGCTTCAACGTCCGTCCGTGAATGCAAATCCGTTTGGCCCCTGCATCGGGGAGCCGTTCCACCAGATCAAGAACGGTGTCCGGTCCCTGACCTGTACCAAGTCGCATCTTTGCAGTGACAGGGATTTCCACACGTTCAGAGACGGCCCGCACGATGTCAAGCAGGGTCTCAGGATGCCCCATCAGTGCAGCGCCGGCGCACACCCGGGTCACTTTTGGGGCCGGGCAGCCGAAGTTGAGGTCGATGATCTGGGCCTGAGGTTCAAGCAGCCCAGCAGCGGTGACCATGTCGTCCAAATCGCCACCGAAAATTTGCGGAATAAACGGGTCTTCCATGGGATGGGTTTCCATCCGGCGCCAGGAGGTCGTGGCCTCCCGGGTCAAGGCGGTTGAATTGGTGAATTCCGTGATGGCCAGGCTCGCACCGCACTCTCTGGCAAGCAAGCGAAAGGGAAGGTCAGTCACGCCGGCCATGGGGGCCAACATCAGCGAGCGTGGCTCACCTTCCCACGGCCCCAACGGCTCCCATGGCCCTGTGCCCATGACCGCACCTCGTTCTGCTTGCATATCAACGCAAGTCCGTCAGTCGGACCCATCGGCCAAGGCCTCATCGATGAGTTCCGCCACGCGGTCAATCCGCCGAAGGGTGCGCTCCAGACGCTCAAGCACCCGACGCTCGACCTGTTCGAGGTTTGAACCAGCCATGCGATGACCCATGGCCAGGCGGCCGCCGAGCAAGTTGAGCAGCAACATTTGATCCTGTGCAGAGCTGCCCTTCATCGCCTCCGTCACGTCGTCTGGACGGAGTGAGCCCGCATCCAACCCCTTCAGCAGGGTGCTTTGTTGCTCCTCTGAGAGCAAGCGTTGGAATCCACCTTTCAGCAAGAGCCAATCCGAGCCTCGACGTTCATGCTGTGCGACCATGGCGGACCAGAGGGAGGTCGCCAAGCGGTCCGTTCTCGGCACGCGTTCGACCACACCGGTCGCTCGGAAACGTTCCAAGATTCGACCCGCGCGTGCTGCCGGTAAGCCAACGGCCTCTGCAGCCTCGTCGGTGGACAACGGTGCGTCGCGTTGCAAGAGCATCAGGAAGAGGCGGTGCGAGGCTGAACCGCTGGAGATTTCCCCACCCGGTCGATCGCCAAGCAAGCCGGTATCGGCCATCCACAGGGTCATCGCATCCGCGTCGCTTTCTGGGCTTGGCGGACGTTGGTCGGCCATGCCCAAGGACAACGGCAAGGGGTCTTCCTCACCAAGATCAAGCTCCAGCGGTGTCCCTTCACGGGTCCAAGAGGAGGCCAAGGTCTGCAGGCGTTGGGCGGTCACCAAACGTGCGTTGACGCGGACGCGTTCCACGGCCAAACGAAGGCTCCCGCCCTGGAGGTAGTACCTCCGCCACCCCTTGCCCTCATCGGTGTGGCCGAGAAGCCCCGTTTCGACGAGGCGGGTCAAATGGTGGTTCAATGAAGCAGGGGCCAAGCCGAGGTCGTCGGCCAATTGACCGGCGTCCCACGCCCCGGCTTGGTCAAGGAGGACGTGTTCTCGGAGCAACCTGTGGACAGGAGAAGCACGGCCGCCGTCAGCGGAGGCCGGTCCGGAGCGTCGCACCAAGGCAAACGCGTCGATGAGCCACGACACCAAGGAATCGAGGTCCCGCCGTGCCGTGGGCAGAGGGGCTTCAACCACCCTTGCGCGAAACATGTCGAACCTCAGCCGGAAGCCGAGCCGCGGGGCACTTGAAGCGTCCGCTCCTGACAGGGGCTGAGGGGCCTGATTCAGGGCTCGTCACCGAAGCCCGAGACCACACCTGCACGCCATGCGTCGTCGTCCTGAAGGTGGGGGGAAAGGCTGAGGCCATCCTGGCGCAAAAGACCGCGACGTTGCAAGACCTTGACCGCGGAGTGGACGCTTGCACGTGTACGCCCGAGCCGGCGGGCAAGGTCCGATTGGCTCTTGGGTACGCCGTCTTCGCGAATGGAGAGGATCACGGAGCGCTGGACCAGCGAGAGCCCGATGGGCAAACGCTCTGCGGCCCTTGACATGCCGAGTTGTCCCTGCAGCAATTCCACGCTTTCGGGTGGCCCTGCGAAGTAACACGTTCGGCCGTTGACGTGCATGACGGTCAGGCGGGAGGTGCCCTGGAGGACGTCCAAGTGGTGACGGAGGGTGCCGTTTGCTGCCCCGAGGCTCTGCTGAAGTTCACGGTAACAGAGCCCCGGATGGTCTTCCAACGTGCTCAAAATTCGTCGGCGGAGCGGGTGTGTCGCGTCGTCAACCGGACGGGAACCTGCGATGCCGCCCACGGCCAGTCCAAGCGCCCCTGCTGCGGCCAAGGCGCCACCGCTGAGCCCGGCCAAACCGGTTGCGCTGACTGCCAATCCTGCGGCCAGCCAAGGGCGCTGTCGCACCCACTGTTGGAGCAGAGGCATGGTCCACAGTCTGGACCCATCCTATCTGAAGGCTCGCTTCAGATGCATCCTCATCGAGAGGTGCGCAGGGCGCCGGAGCGGATCTTCAGATGCGCCACCAGGGGAGAGAGCAGGCGTCCGCAGGTTCGACCGTGCTCGGACAGGAAGTATTGGACGCGCTCAGGTGGGCCGGTCTCCACCTTTCGGATCACAAGGTCTCGATCAGCCAGCAGGCGGAGCTTGTCGGACAAAGTACGCGACGAGATGCCGTCGAGGAGGGTCTTCATCTGGTTGAATCGAGCCGGGCCGGCAATGTACAAAGCGGTCAGGATTTCGATGGTCCACCGCGATCCGAAGACGTCCAAGGCCTCGACCGCGGCTTGAACTTCCCACCCGATGGCGGCCGGACCGTCACCGGTATGCTTGGCCAAGATGTCACGGATGTTGGAACCGTGACCGATGGTCGACTCAATGCGTTCCTTGACCTCATCCATCGCGCCAGCGGACAGGTCACGGGGTGGGTTCGGCATGGCGCTCAACCCCCATTCCCCGGTTGACGGTTTCAACCTGATGTCGAAAATGCACCTTCACAGGGGCCACCTTGAAACCGGTTCGTGCAGGTGACCCTGCATGGACCGGGGTGTGTTCGTCGTTCGTGGCGGGGCCCTCGGCCGCGACACTGGATTGGGCGCTGCCCACGCCGGTGTCGTGCGGTTGTTGGCCAGCAACGAGGTCGAAGGGTGGGGGTTGAGCGCTGAGGTCGACCATCCGCTTGGCGGCAGCGGCCCCACCCGCCTTCTGCGCAGGTGGGTGTTTCATCCTCGTCGTGTGCGTCAGCGCCTGAAGCAACGCGCACGTGAGGGAGGGCAACTGGTGTTGCTTGTGACCGATCAAGAACAGGCCCACCTCGTCCCTCGTCGCGTGCCACGCAACGTCAAGAAAGCGGTCATCGTCCACGACCTCTTCATCCTCGCACCTCGCGTCATCCCCCTTGCTGACGGCCCGATGAAGGAATGGACCGGCCGTCGTGGGCTTGTCCGCAGGCTGGATTTGCGACGGTTGCGGCGGGGCCTCAAGCGGGCCGACCTGCTGATCTGTGTCTCCCAAGCCACCGCGGACCGTTGCCAAGAGGTGTTCCGCAAGGTCCCTGTGGCGCACGTGCCCACAGGCATCAGCGTGCAGCGTTATGCCCCAACGCAGGACGCGGAGGTCGTGCCCGAACCCGGGTGTCCGCTGTTGGTGGTCGGCAACGATCATGCCCGCAAGCGGATGAATTTCCTCGCCAAGGTCCTCGCTGCCTGCCCAGAGGATGTTCGGAAGGACCTCCATCTGATTCGGGTTGGTGGTGGTCAAACCGATGCGGGGCGGCGGGACCTTGCTGGCGCCATGGAAGCCGCTGGGGTCCGCCTGAGCCTAAAAGGCCGCATCGAAGACGACGAACTCCAGCAGTTGCGGCTCTCATGTGAAGCGCTGCTCTTCCCTTCAGCCGCCGAGGGCTACGGCTACCCGCCTGTCGAGGCCATGGCGGCCGGCTTGCCTGTGCTTGTGGCCGACATGCCAAACCATGGCAGCATGGTTCCGGTCGAACGCCGGTTGCCGGTGGACGACGTGGAAGCATGGATCGACGCCATCACCGACGTGCACGCCACATGGGCTCAACGCACCAACGGAGGTGCAGACCTTGTTCCAAGGCCAGCCGATGAGGCCCTTCTCAGCCATGTGCAACGGTTCTCCTTTGATGCGCAATCCACCGCCCTTGGGCTCGCGCTTGATGCCCTCGTGAACGATGGCGATGGACGGGCCGTGGATTGATTGATGAAGCGCCTTTGGTTCGGGGGTTCCATGGAACCTGTTCAGCACGTCGCCATCATCGGTGCAGGCAACATGGGGTCAGGCATCGCGCAAAAATCCGCCCAAGAAGGCTTTGACGTCCAAATGGTGGACCGCGAGCAACCTTGGGTCGATCGTGGGCAAGGCATCATCGCCGGCTTCCTCGAAGAAGCGGTGGAGCGACGGATCTTCTCTGAAGCCGAGGTCGACGCCATCAAGGGCCGCGTCAAGGGCGTGGTGGGCACGGAAAACACGGCTCCATCCACCGATTTGGTCATCGAAGCGGTGTTCGAGGACTTTGACGTCAAGACCGCGGTGTTCTCCACCCTCGACGACGTGTGCGAGGCGCACACCATCCTCGCGTCCAACACCTCTTCGTTGTCGGTGAACGCGTTGGCTGAGGCCACAGGCAGGCCCGATCGATTCGTCGGCCTGCACTTCTTCTACCATCCCGCAAAGAACCGTTTGGTCGAGGTCATTCCCGCCGATACCACCAGCGCGGAGACCATCGAGCGCACCGTCCAGTACTGCAAAACCCTCGGCAAGGTGGTCATCGTGTGCGCCGACCGCCCAGGCTTCGTGGTCAACCGCTTCTTCGTGCCGTGGCTCAACGAAGCTTGCTTGCTGCTCGAGGAAGGTGTTGCCAACGCAGCGCAAATCGACGCCATCGCGTGCAAGGCCTTCCGCATCGGGCTCGGCCCCTTTGGTCTGATGAACCTCACCGGCCCGCCCATTGCGCTGCATTCCACCGATTACCTTGCAGAGCAACTGAACACCCCTCGGTACACGGGCGCCAGCAACCTTCGTGCGCTGGTTGAAGCGGGTGACATGTGGCCGATCGAGGACGAATCCACGTACGATGACGCGACCTACGCAGCGGTCAGCGAACGCCTGCTCGGCGTTGTCTTCGGCGTGGCTGCACAGATCGTGGAGGAAGACGTCTGCTCCATGGAAGACGTTGACCGCGGAGCGAAGGTGGGCTTGCGTTGGGCCAAGGGTCCGTTTGAGCTGATGAACCGTGTTGGCCTCAAGGAAGCCCATCGCATGGCTGCTGCATATGCGTCCCTCGCGGGGGAAGGTTGGTCCGTGCCCGATTTCTTCTCCCGGCAAGCTGAGGACGGGGAAGGTTGGGACTTCAGTTACGTCGACGTTCACATGGACAACGGCATTGCGACGATCACCATCAACCGGCCTGAGGCCATGAATGCGCTCAACGAAACCGTGGTGGAACAACTGGGCCTCGCCGTGGCCAAGGTCCACGCGGCCGAAGGCATCCACACCATGGTGCTGGACGGAGCGGGCAAGGCCTTCGTGGCCGGAGCGGACGTGAAGTTCTTTGTCGACAAAATCCGGGCAGAAGCCATTCCTGACATCGAGGTCTTCACCGCGGGCGGCCACGTCGTCCTGGACACCATCGAAGCCTCACCGCTGACCACGGTTGCGCTGACCACAGGGCTTGCCCTTGGTGGCGGACTTGAACTCGCGTTGGCGTGCGATTACCGCGTCGGAACACGACGTTCCTCCTTCCGCTTCCCAGAAACGGGCATCGGCATCTATCCGGGATTGGGCGGTTCCCAACGGCCCGCCCGCATCATGGGACGGCCCTGTGCGCGCTGGGCGGTGCTTGCGGGCAACATGATGGACGCGGGGACGGCCCATGCCCTGGGCATCCTGACCCATCTGGTGCCCATCAGCGACGTGGACGCGACCGTTGCGGCCATTGCGGCTGCAGGAAAGCCCGAGGCAAAATATCCGGGTCAGCCGAGCGATGCAGAGCATCCCGTCGCCGCCTTTGCCGCGACCTTCTATGCCGACGAGCACGTCAGCACGCTCCTGTCTGGCGGCTGTCCTGACGGACAAGACCCAGACGACAAGCAGGTGGCTCGTCAGATGAAGTTCCTCTCCCGGGTTGCTCCGGTCGGCCTGAAGATGGCGAGCGATCTCATCGACGCCACGGAAGGCACAACGTTGGCGGCTGGGCTTCAGATGGAGCTCGACGGTTTGGAAGCCATCTTCTCCACCGACGACGCCTTGGAAGGCCTCTCGGCCCTGATCGAAGGGCGTCGAGCGACGTACACGGGTGTTTGAGGTCAACCAACGCGATCAAAATCTGCGACCGTTAACGGCGTCCATTTGGTGGTGGACATCCATTTCGGGGGTGTTCGATGCACGAGAGCAGGTGGCCATGCGAACACATCACTGGGTTGGACGTCCACGTTCTTCGGATCATTCACCATGCGTTGTTCCCGCACCAAACCGTCGCTGAGCGTTGACACCTCGTACGATGTGCTGAGGTCGTTTGCGAAGGCCAGCATGTAGCCGGCCAGCACATCGAAACCGTGGACCCGTGGCCCTTGAGGCTGAATGCATGGGATGTGGCCGGTTCCTTCCAAATGCACGCGAACACCGTATTCTTGTCCTCCGCTTGGCGATTTGCGTGTCAACACCCAGACGAGGCTGGAGGGGCCGATGATTCGAATCCGATGCTTGGCATCCACCCAGACTCGTCCTTCCAAGGCCTTGACGGCATTTCGCATGAGTTGGCCCGATGCCTTCCATGCTTCTGCAACGTGGGATTGAGGCGCCATGATTTGCTCTTGATGCACCTCATCGTTGTTCGCCGTGGACCACGGCACCCGTTGAAGGTCGATCGTGGACTCAATGGCGTCCATGACAGACCGGCGCAATTCGATGGCCTCCTCTGCACCACGCTGCCCAAACCAGCCGTCCAACCACGCTTCGTATTGCCCGTCGTTGACGCCTGCACGATCGTTGTGGTTCCACGTGAATCCTCCTTCGTCTGTTGGCCTGACGTACGGTGAGAGTGAAATCCACTCCAACCAGGTCAGCATCTCGTGGCTGACGCGCGCACGTGCCTCCAACTGGTGTTCGAGGTTGAGGTCGTGATGACCGCGCCCTCGGCCCATGTATTGCGGACCGGACACGTTTGGAACGATGTCCGGGACGTTCTGGAGATGCATGACCCATCCGGGGGGTGGGCGGCGGACGTCGCGTTCAAACCAAGGCACAAGGCGTGGAGGGGCGGGGTCGCTCAACCAGTGCTTGACGAAGTTGTTCATGTTCGGCTGCCATGTCACGAGGGTCACCTCAGAAATCCATGATGTCCTCAACGTCGTGGACGTTCGCGTAGGCATCGGCCGGAGCGCCGTAATGCTCTGCGCGAAGGTGCGGTGGAAGGTAGACGATCTCCTCGTGCAGGTTCTGATGGTGGTCGAAGTCCCACGTGTTCAGGTAGACGCCGTCGGCGGTCTCGAACAACGGCTCCAGGTCAGGGCGAAAGGTTTCGCTCAGCATGAGGAGTTTGTCCCGCACCCGCTCCTGATCCGCGCGGGACATGGTCCGGACGTGAAGGTCGATGAAGCGGTGCAGCTCGTCGGAGTACTCGTCGGGCCGGTGGCGGGTCAGGCGAAGGATGAGGTTCAGGAAGGCGTCAACCATGGCTCCTCCACCCTCCTCATGGGACGGAACAAACATCGGATAGAGTTCTGAGTTCAGGAGCTCCAACTCCGCCTGAGGCGGAAGGTTTCCCTTTGCGGCGAGGGCAAAGGCTCGCGTTGAAATGGGCCCTTCTCCTTCCTCTTCGTGCACGTAGGCGGCGAGCATTTTTGCCGCAGCAACACGTTCCTGTAGGGAGAAGTATTCGTTGCCCATGATCGCCAACAGATCGGTTGGCGAATGGAGCATGTAGAGCGTGTCTGGGGTGTGCGACACGGGGAAGCCGGCCTCCCCGAGAAGCACCACCGTCGTGAGGTGGTCCGACATGGGCACGTCGTGGTAGAGCCCTTCTCCAGCGACACAAATCGGCTTGCCGTCAACCGAAATCACGAGGTGGTGTTCATCCAATTGAACGGCCACGAGCATGGAGCCGACCACGTCGATGTCGACCGTCACGCCAGCAGGATGTTCCATGAGCAGATTCGTGCCGTTGATGGTCCAGCGCTTTGAAGACGCCAAAACAGATTCGAACAGCTCCATGCCGGTGTGTTCGGCGATGTAGCGGTCTTCGCTGATGGCTCGATCATCATCAGGAAGGCTGTGGATGATGTCGCCAACCGTGTTGACCAAGTGACGCGCTTCCATGGTGTTCATTGCCATTGCTCCTGCCA
>CAXRAI010000068.1:0-4529 GCA_964228865.1 Salinimicrobium sp.
GGGACTCAGCACCGGAGCCCACACGGCGCCGGAAAGGTCTGCGCCGGACAAATCGGCGCCTGAAAGATCGGTACCAATCATCAGCGCGCCGGAGAGGTTGGCTCCCGTCAAGTCGGCACCGGAGAGGTTCGTGCGGGACAAATCGGTCACGCCGAAGTCGCGCTCGGACAGGTCGCTTCCGGACAAATCGACGTAGGACAGGTCCAGCGCGAGGGTCAGGCGGTAGGCTTCCAGCAGCACGTTCAGGTCGGGCAGGCCGCCGGCGTCGTCGGTGTTGACGGTGATGTTCACCTCTTCGTAGGTGAAGCGGCGAACCTCTGAGCGGTCGTCATCGGCCTCGAGAAGGTCATCGCCACGGTCCGAACGTCCGTCGCGCCCGCTGCCCCAGAGATCGAGGGAGAAGGCCGCGTCTTCTCCAACGGAGAAGGTCCCGTTGGCCAAGACGCCAAGGCTCGTGCCGACGTCGTCGCCCGGCAGCGATTGTTCGCCCCACCGAAGCACGTCTTCTGAACCGTTCATGACAATCCATGTCTGGTAGGCATCGCCGTCGCTGGAGCGCAAGAACAGGCTCGGCGTGGTCGTTGCAGACACCGCAAGGTCTTGGCCACCGACGTCACGAAGCACCTCGATGGAGGTGCTCATGTTGACCGGTGTTTCGAAATTCACCTGCAGGTCACCGCCCACCTGTGCATCCGCGGTGCGCTCGTCGACGAGGGTCCCCGTGTAGCCCTGCACAGCAGCAAGGGTCACGATGGACAGCGTGAGCAGCATGATGACCGCCAATCGGTTGACCGATTCGGTCGAACCCGAGCCCTTCAGGCCGCGGCGCACGTCCTTGAGCAGCGGTGTTCGACCGAGCAAGAGTTGCATCAGTTGAGGTCCAAGGGCGCCCAAGCGACCCAGCAGCAGGGCGCCGCCGATCCACAGCAGGAAGGGCCCGAAAATACCGAGCAACCCTTCGAGGAAGAAGTTCGAGTAGAGGCCGTCGCCGCCGGTTTGCAGTTCGAGCCAAGTGTCAAGGGTGCCGATGCCACCGACACCAAAGCAAAGGGCGTGGAGCCACGTCTTGGGCTTCGCGGCCTCGCTGGTGCGGCGCACACCCTCCTCGATTTCCATCTCGAGGAAGCGGCGGGAACGGCTGCGACCAAACAGCAGCGCGAGGCCGATGGTGGCCAGCGCCGTCACGATGGTCGAAGCCAACCCAAGGGCGGGATTGACGTTCACGCCCGAGGGCTCGAAGGCCATGAAACCGACCGCAGACAGCACGCCCGGAACAGCCGCCAGGGCCAGCACGTAGCCGGCCAGCCACGCCACGAGCGACATGACCCCAAGCTCGACCAGCACCATCCGCTGCAAGCGGTCGGCGTCGGCGCCGATCACCCGATGGATCGAAATTTCACGCCGCCGTTGCTCGAGGGAGAGCACCAATCCGTACACGAGCACGGACAGGGAGAGGATGACGATGGGGACCATGATGATGTAATCGAAGGTCTGGATGAGCCCGAGGAAGATGTTCAGGAAGCTGATGGTGCCGCCGATGATGTCGATGTACACCAGCGAGATGCCGGCATCGGTGTAGTTGCCTTGACCGACACGGCGCTGCACGTCGTCCAGCCATTCGGCCGCGTCCGCCGTCGAGGAGGTCGGCAAAGCAGCGCGGTCCACGGCCACCGCGAGGTAGACGTGATCGTTGTTCATCAGGGCCTGACGCTGCGCTTCCTCCAGCACGTCGAGGTGGAGGATGAGGGCGTTGGCAGGAATCGTTGGGTTGGCCAAGGGCGCCTCTTCGTACACGCCGGCCACGGTGAGGTTGTTGACGGTCACCAGCATGCGGCAGTAGACCATGCCGTTCTCGCTCGGCTTGATGTCGCCGCCTTGGCAATCGGCTTCAGCAATGCCGCCTTCGACCGCGAGGTTGCGGTCCACGACCATCGCGAAGGTCAGCGATTCCAGCACGTCGCCGACTTCGGCACGGGCATCGGAGGCGACGCTGGCGGGCAGCATGATGCTGCGCTGGTCCACGGCCGTGGACGCGTTGGGCCACTCGCCAAGGCCGGTGATGACCGTGTCCTTGACGCGGTCCGCAAAGACGCCGTCAAAGCCGCTGTCGTCGATGAAGCGCACCGCACGGACCGTGGAACTGGGTGGACCGGCGTCGGCCAATTCTGGATATTCGAACACGTCGGAGGTCCAATTGAGGTTGGTGTCGTCCACCACCTCGAGAATTTCGAGAGGTTGGGCGTAGGCGAACTCCTCGGAGAAGAACGAGGTCGTGTGGAGGCCTTGCCGACCGAGCACGATCATGCAGTCCTCGAATTCATCGAACCCGTCCAGCAATTCACCGCAGACGTCCTGCAGGACCGTGGTGTTGTTCGTCCAGCCGGACGACCCTTCAGCGGGGGCACGACGGAACTCCACCTTGGCGTCGTACACCTCGGTTTCGAGCGATTCTTGGAAGAAAATCTGGGACAGCCCCACACCGTAGGACAGCACCGTGGTGATGACCAAGCTGGCCAGGAACACACCGGCGACCACGGCCAGACCTCGCTCGCGCCCGCGCCATGCGGATTGGGTGGCCAAGCGGAGCGCGTTCGGCGCGTCTTGGAGCGAGGCGAGGCGCTCCTTCATGCGAGCCATACGGCCTTCGTCGCTCATTCTTCCTCACCGCCTTCGTCGAGGCCCCAGGCGCTCCTGATGTCGGAGGCCACCGTCTGGCCGTCACGCAGCAACAGCATTCGATCGGCCTTCGAGGCCAAATCAGGATCGTGCGTGACCATGAGGATGGACATGGACTTCGATTCGTCCGCGCACAGCGACTTGAACAGGTCGAGGACTTCAGCAGCGCTGGCGATGTCGAGGTTGCCCGTTGGCTCGTCGGCGAGCAGCAAGCGTCGGTCGCCGGCGATGGCGCGGGCGATGGCCACGCGCTGCTGCTGACCGCCCGAGAGTTGCTCCGGCACGAACTGCATGCGATCGCCAAGGCCGACGCGCTCCAGCGCTTCGATGGCGCGCTGCTCCGCTTCCTTGGAGGAGACACCGGCCACTTCGAGGGCGAAGGCCACGTTGTCGATGGCCGACAAACCGTCGATGAGGTGGAAGTCTTGGAAAATCCATCCGACCTGGTTTCGACGCACGTCAACCACGCTGGCCGGGCCCTTCAGGCCGTAGGTGCGGTCGTCCAGGGCGATGCTCCCTGCGTCGGCGGCCAGCAGGCCGCCGATGATGTTCAACAGGGTCGATTTCCCCGAACCAGACGGTCCCATGAGGGCGACCATCTCACCTTCTTCGATGGTCATGTCCACGCCTTTCAGGACGTGGAGTTTGTTCGCTCCAGACCCGAATGCCTTTGTGAGGGATTTTATGCGGAGCATCATGTGATTTTCCGGCCGTGAAAATGGTATTTCAACCCATGTTCACGATGGCGTGACGTGCATCACGGTCGGAGCCAGCGCAGCCACTTGGGCATCAGCCGGATGCCGTTGCGGTGGACCTGACGGTCGAGCACGTCGGTCACGTAGAGGTCCAGCCAAGGATCCCTCATGCCTTCACCCCCGTGCGGCTGCTGATCGTGTGGGTGCCGCCGTAGCGCAGCGCAGGGCATCCAAGGAGCGTGCGGGTGAGCTTGCGCATCCGCTGCCCAAAGATGCCGTTCCTGTGGACCTGACGGTCCATCACGTCGTTCACAAAGCGTTCCAGGTAGATGTCCATGGGTGTGTTCCTCACCCAATACTTGGTGCCGGTCCGATATAAATCAGCGGTAAACTGAGGCACACCGCTGATGCAATTTCTGCACCGGTGTGGAAATTCAACCGGTTTGCAGACCCTCGGCCAAGCGCTTCATCTCGGCATAACTGGCCTGCAAGCGGTGGTCGTCGTCGACCACCGTGAGCGTTGCACCTGGGTTCGCTTCCAAGGCCTTCTGGCTGTGCGCCAGTGGCACGACCACGTCGTTCGAGCCGTGGAGGATGGCCGTTGGATGCGGCAAGGCGGGCCACGCCAGCGGCTTGGCCGCCTCCACGAAGGACCACGGCATCACCACCGGCTCCTCCCAGCCGGGCGGGTGGAAGGTGTGCGCTCCCGACGCTTCCCAGGCCGCCATGCCCGCTTCACCGAGGTCGGCCCGAAGCAGGTCGAGGTAGCCAAAGGCCGGAGCGAGCAGCACCAAACGAAGGTCAAGCTCGGGCCGCTGAGCCGCGGCATTGGCGGTGGCGAGACCACCGAAGGACGACCCGATGAGCACGTCGAAGGGCCCCATTTCGTCGATGGCCTCGAGGACGACGCGCGTTTGGCTCGCTTGATCCCAGCCGTGCTTGCGCATGTCGAGCGCGTGGACCTCCCAGCCGTGCGAACGAAGCCATTCGGCCTTGCCGCTGTCCGGGCTGCTCCACAGGCCGTGAGCGAAGGTGGCGCGCATGACAACAACCTGCGACGAGCACCTATCAGGCTGAGGGTTTCACCCGAACCGTCCTGAGATGTATCGGCTGGTCAATTCCTCGCGCGGATCGCTGAAAATCTGCTTGGTCTTGCCG
>CAXRAI010000069.1:0-18519 GCA_964228865.1 Salinimicrobium sp.
CCGATGCGCAGCCTCGACAAGGGAACCGAAGACGCCGATTTGGTGCATTTCGTCCAGCAGACCGCCGGCGGTGCAACCCGAATTCTGGCCCAACCCAAGCTGGACGGCTCCGCCCTGTCCTTGGAATACCGTTGCGGGCGCCTCGTGCGGGCGGCCACGCGCGGAAGCGGCGACCGCGGGGAAGACGTGACCCGGAATGCGCGGAAGGTGGCCAATGTGCCAGACCGCCTTTCGGCACCTGTTGATGCACACGTGCGTGGCGAAGTCGTGATGCCCCTCGAGGTGTTTGAAGCGAAATACCGCGAGGTCTCTCCCAACCCGAGAAACCTTGCTGCTGGCGCCTTGCGCCAGAAGCATGACGTCGGGAAAGCCGATGCAAGCGACCTCGTGTTCCATGCCTACGACGTCCGGTTCTTGCCCCCAGAGGAACAACATCCGGAGTCCGCTGCTCCACCAAGCGACGACGAAGACGATGCACTGCTGGTCTGGCTCGAAGCGGCGGGCATCCGGCCCGCAGACTGGACGGTGATCGAGGCGGAGACACCGGCCGAAGTGGCTCAAGCCCTCATCGCCTCGACCCAGACATGGACCAAGGCCCGCCCAACCTTCCCCTTCGAAATCGATGGTGTGGTCTACAAGGTCACGTCTCGAAGACATCGAGAACGGTTGGGGATGACCGCCCACCATCCACGTTGGGCCTTGGCGTGGAAGTTCCCACCGGAGGAGGCCGTCTCCGTGCTGTTGGCGGTGGACTGGCAAACAGGACGCACTGGAGCGGTGACTCCGGTCGCTCGCATCGCGCCCCAAGTCGTGGCGGGCGTGACGGTGGAAAACACCACCCTGCACAACGCCGGTGAAGTTGAGCGCCTCAACCTGCGGTTGGGCGACAAGGTCCGCATCGTGCGCCGCGGCGACGTCATTCCGAAGATCGAAGCCGGCCTCGGCCGAGCCGAGCAGCACGACCTCACCGGCCGAGCCCACGCCGATGGCCGGCCCTTTGAGGGCAACTTGCCCGAATCCACCGTCATCTCGACGCCCACGGCTTGCCCCTCGTGTGGAGCCACGCTTCGCTTGGACGGGGCCTTCTTGCGATGCGACGACCTGATGTGCGATGCGCGGACCTCACGTGCGGTGCTGTATTGGTGCCGTGCCCTTGAGATGGACGGCATTGGCGAGAAATTGGTTGACCAACTGCTGGAGCAAGGCTTGGTAGCAGGCCTCGAAGACCTCTACGCGCTGACCTTGGACCAACTGATGTCATTGGAACGCATGGGGGCCACGTCGGCTGGAAACGTGTTGGCCCAGGTTGAATCCTCCCGAACGATGCCTCTCGGACGTTTCCTTCACGCCCTTGGACTTCCTGGCATCGGTCCAGAACTCGCCACGGCGATGGCCCAACATTTCGGTGCATCCGACGCGGTGCTGCCGTGGGTCGATCGAGCCTTGGCTACGGTTGGAGAGGAGGCCTTTGGGCCCCCGGAAGACGACCGCGGGAAGCCACATGACCAGCCACAAGCCATCCGGGAGTTGTGCTCGGTGGAGGGGGTTGGAACGGTCGTCGCTCATGCGTTCAGGGACGGCCTCCACCGCCGACGCAGCACCGTCGAAGCCTTGCTTGAGGCCCTTGACGTGACCGAAGAATCCCGACCTGCATCGGGAGGCGTGTTGGAAGGGCGATCCTTCTGCTTGACCGGGACACTCACCATGCCCAGAAAGCAAGCACAGGACGCCATCAAGGCCGCAGGGGGACGAGTGGTCGGAAGCGTCTCCAAAGCCTTGGACGTGCTCGTGGCCGGTTCCTCTGCTGGCTCGAAGTTGACCAAAGCGGAGTCCTTGGGCATCGAAATTTGGGACGAGGCGCGCCTTGAGCAGGAGTTGGGGAAGACCGGGACGCCGGACCCGGCTCCAAATACCTTGGACCGCTGGATGTCGTGACTCAACCGTACAGCATCGCGTTGGCGCCGCTGGCACCTTGCTCGTCTTGCATGGCAGCGTTCATCATCGCAGAAACCTGTTCTTCGATCGCCTCAGCTTCCTCAATCAATTCCTCGATATCGAGGGAGGTGATGGGCAGCAATTGGTCGATGCAACGGATGATTTCAGCCGCCGCCCGAGCGTCCGGGTAACGAGGGTCGGCTTCGGCCATGATGCCCATGACGTCGATGCCTCGCCGGTGGGCTTCGCCGTGGATGGCTGCGTTCATGCCACGAAGCACACCGCGCTTGACCATCGTCAGGCCAAGGGCCTGAACCGCCTCGCGCATGGCGTCGTTTGAAGCAAGGCCAAGCAGGTCGACCTTCTCCTCATCGTCGTCGTATTCGATGGTGGGTTCGTTTCCGTCCATGCCCACCGCCTTCATTCCGGCCTTGGGAAAAGCATCAACGGTCAACCCACGTCCAATCTTGGCTTCCTTCGACCAGTCGAAAAGGGCCCAAACGAGCTCGTTGCCGATCAGGTCGTTGATCATCAACTCGCTGGTCAGAAGGATGACCTGGTCGCATCCGTCGATGGAACAGACCGGGCTGCCACCGTATGCGCGCACGGGTGGAAGGGCCCATCCGTCGTTGACGATGGCCACGGCGGGCAAGCGGGAGTCGAAGATGCCACCGATGTAGTCCAACTCAAGGTGCTCAATGAGGTAGGCGGCCACGATTGGGCTGACCATACCGACCGTTGGAAAGCAGGAAATCACCAGCGCGTTTTCTGTGTCGATGTCGCTCCGAATGCGAACCTTGGGACCGGCGGTCATGCACCTCCCTGTTCGCCCGTGGGCCTCAACCCTTCCGGCTGCGTGGGCGAGGCTTCATGACGCCTGAGCAGAGAGCAAGCGCATGGCGGACGCGCACCGGCTCTCCCCTTCCGCGTGGAACAGGTACGAGACCTGCCCCCGCATGTATTGGTTAAGCCGTCAAGGCTTGCCGCGCAAGGCTGGCATGGCCGCTTCACTCGGCACCGCCATCCATGCCTCGATCGAAGACCTGCTCAACATGGACATCAGCGAGCGGCCAAAGGCCAGCATGGGGTGGCTTCCCGAGGTCGGTGAGGCCTTTCTCAAGGACCGTTGGAACGAGGAGAAAGCCGCTTTTCACGCCACGCCCCGCCATGGCCGTTGGAAAGATGACCGCTGGAAGGAGGCCGTCGACGGGCACAAGGGCGGCATCGACCTTCTGCTCAGGTGGGTAGGTGTCGAAGGCCTGTCGCACGAGCGCATCACTGCCGCCCTTTGGGCGCGCGTTCAGGAACGCATGATCGCCGTGGAGGGTGAACTCATCTCCCGTGACGGCCGGTTGGGCGGGCGCGTCGATCTGCTGTTGAACGAGGTTGACGATGCTGGAGAGACCGTGGCTTGGGTCGTGGCTGACCTCAAAACCGGACGAACACCGGAAGGGAAGTTGAAACCCGAAGTTGATCGGCAACTCAGGTTCTACCGAGACCTTCTGCTGGCCAACAACCCAAACGCTCCAAACGTCCGAGCAGAAGGCTGGTACACGCTCAACAGAAGCACGTGGCGAGCGTCCAAGGCCGCCGTTCTCGAAGATGCCTATGCTGCTTGGGAAGCCACGCAACCCACCGAGGCACCGCTCGATCCAACTCCTGGGCCGGACAGTTGTGGCGGCTTTTGCGACTGGAAGGCGTGGTGCGGCCACTGGTTGCGGTGGCGCCATGACTCGAAACTCATGGACGACGGGGATTTCCGCGATGCCGTGGTTCGGGTGGTTGCGCGCCCTGCCGGCTCGTCCACGGTTGAGGTGGAGCGGCTGCTGCCGGGCGATGGCCCGGGCGAGGTCATCGATGGCGGTGGCCGGTATTCCATGCACTTTGTCGGCAGCGCGCTTCCCAAATTGGACGCATTGATGGAAGCGGACGCGGCCGCCCCAATCTTTGTCGGCAGCGCGTTGGCCAAAGGGAACCAATGGCGCGTTGGCGATTGGTGCGATGTGCTTGCGTGGTCACCGCATGCGGTGTGATCACGTAAGGTGGGCTCGGAGTTCTTCCACGTCCTCGGGCGCAAGCCCGGAGGCCGGCGACAACAACCAGTTCAGGTAGGCCGGATCTTCCGCTGCGACCTCACGCAAACTGCGGCTACGATGACGCCCGAAGGCGAGGATAAATCGCCCCTCATCTTGTCGAATACGCCCTTCGGCGTCCAAAGGAGTCAGGTCCTGCAAGCCACGACCAAGGGCCTGAGCATCCCGCCGTCCTTCACCATGGATGAGCCAATGTTCCAGGTCTTCGATCGAACGCCGGAAGGCATGGGCATGGTCCACGGTGAACCTCCACAGCAGCATCAGCGAGGCAGCAGCGTCGGCACCCGCCGTGTGAGCCTTCTCCAGCCTGATGCCGTGACGCTGGCAGAGGGAGCCGAGGTTGTGCGGGCGTCCGACCTTGAGCCGCCTCGCGGCTTCGAGCGTGTCCAAGACGGCTTTCGGCTTGGGTGGAAGTCGACCTAAACGCATGAATTCGGCTTCCACCATGCCCATGTCGAAACGTCGGACGTTGTGGCCGACCAGGACCGCGCCCTCGATGGCGTCGTGGAGTTCGTCAGCCACGTCGCGGAACAAGGGAGCACCGCGCACGTCGCCGTCGTAGATGCCGTGGACGCGACTGGCTTCGATGGGGATCGGACAACGGGGGTCGATGAGGTGCTCAATGTGCACAGGCGCCCCGTCCACGTCGCTGCCCACCAGTGCGAATTGGACGATGCGCGAGCGCGAGGTCGAAATCCCGGTCGTTTCGGTGTCAAAGGCCAACACCCGCTCGCCAGCGAGGGGGTCCACGGCCATGGCACGGCTTCGGTCCGACCCTCCTTCAACCTCTCCGCTCACCGCAGGGTCCTTCCTCTGGGCCGGTATGAGCCATCATGCGCTGGTGGAAGCGGGGCGAGGCCCCCGAGGACGCGGAGGAAGATGAGGACCCGCTGGCAGGCTTGTCTCAGGCCGACGCGGATCACTTGTCCGCGGCTCGCCTCGATGCGGTGGAAGCCGCTGGTGCCTTGCTTGAAGGCCCCACGGTCGGCATGAAGGCCGAGGAAGCGGAGGCCACACCCACGCCAGAATACGACGCCGGTGAGGTGGAGGTCGATGCGTTGCTCAACGACGGCCCCCTCGAGCCGAGCATCGACCATTCGCAACTGAACGTGGTCGTGCATGAGGATGTCGCGGACCTTGCCGATCCTTTGGCCGGCGCGCCCGTGATGGGCGATGTGCCTGAAGAAATCGAGTTCGAGAACGACGACGCTTGACCTTGGTTGGACCGCACGGTTCAGAAGGAGTGGGCATCCGTCACGTCTCATGGTGGGAGGCGGAGCGTCCATTCGACGGGCCGTCGCCATGCTCGCCATGCTCCTTGCAAGCCTCGCTTTGCCTGGGTGCATGGAGGCCCTCGACCTGACCGTGAACCCGAAGGCGGAACTCGAGGTGTACCCCGCCGTCATCCAAGAAGGCGAGATGGTGACCCTCGACGCCCGCGCTTCAGATGCGGTCGAAGGCGTCCTGACCGAATACCTGTGGGACTTCGGGGACGGTACCACCGCCAGCACGGTCATCGGTTTTACCTCACACCGCTACACCGCTCATGGGATGTACACGGTCTCGGTCACGGTGGTGAACGATCAAGGCGGGGATGATGAATCGTCTTCCTTGGTGACCGTGAACGGTGCGCCAACCATCGTCCTCAACGTACCCACCTTGATTCGTTCAGGCGACACGGCCTTGCTTGACGCCAGCGCTTCCACCGATCCAGAAGGTGCACCCTTGAGTTTCGTATGGGACCTGAACCTTGCCGTGGATAGCGATGGAAACGGCCAACCCGAGGACGACGCCGATGCCATCACGCCAGAGGTCCTCGTTCCAACCGAAACCAGTGGACTGATCCGTGGACGTTTGACCGTTGAAGACACCGACGGCGGGACGGTCACGGAAGACTTCGAGCTGAACGTCACCGCACGGCGATTTTCGCTGACCTGGGTCGAGGAAACGGTCAGCGTATCGTGGGACGGTTACCTTGACCAAGGTGACCGTTGGGAAACCAACCACCTTCCAGGCGAGGGCGTGCGCGTGATGGCCTACGAGGCGCTGCTCGAGCTGGAACAGGACGTGCTGGTTCCTGCGGACAACTTCACGCTCGTGCTCGAGGTTCCTGCCGACGGTTACACCAACAAGGCCCGGACCAGTCCGGGCAACATCACTCAAAACACACCGGCATCGGCCGAAATCAGCGATGATGGACTCAACCCGATGCCAGAGGATGAGGTGTACGAGGGCAACTCTGCTGACGAGGTGCTCGGACGTGTCCTCAACCAACCTGGCGCCCGGTTCGGGCAAGGCAACTGGACATGGGCGGTCATCGCCGACCAGGCCGATCCAGACGGCATCATCCCCGGTGCACCCGACCCAGATCCGGGCAACGATTGGACCCTTGAGGTGCGCATCACCGTGCTTGTGCCTCGGTTGGTTGAGATCGCCTACGAGTGAGCCCCACCTGCTGTGGCGGACAAGGCTATGAAGGCCCGACCATTGGGCTTGACTGAGCATCATGGTCGGTGAAGTTGAGGTCAGCCGAGTCGGCATCCGCGACGGCCTTTCTGTGGACCTCACCGTGCAAATGGAAGATCCACGGGACTACGATTTCCGACCTTCGCTTCACTTTGAGCACACCACGCTGACCGTGAGGAGTCAAACCGACGGCAGCGTGATGGCCGAAATAACGCTTGACCAAGAACAAATCAACGCCTTGATGGCCGACGGCTCGGCCACGTTGAGGGTCAAATTCAGCGTGACCGGGATGCATGGCCGGCTCAACATCATCCACCCCATCATCGCAGACGGCAAGGCGAAGAAACTCGCCAATGCCAATTGGAAGACCACCCTCCCCGTCCACATGGCGTGACGGGAGGTCCCACAGGACCGTTATAGCCGTTGGAGCGGGATGCTCCACCTATGCCTCGAAGGGTTGGAACCGGGAGCCAAAAGCAAGCACGTCTTGAGCGATTGAAGCGCGAAGTGTTGCGTTTCGTGTTGGCCAACCCCGGTTGTTCAGCCCAGTCCATCGTGGCCGAATTGGCCAACGACAAGGCCATGCGAAACCATGGCCTTACGCCTCGGAAAATTGGCTTCTTCATCCCACGGTACCTCGCCGATCGCGTGACGTGGTGGCAGGACCACGGCGCAGGCCGCCGGGTGTACGGCGAAATCGGACATGATGCCATCCCGAAGCGTTGACGACGCAACGCCCATGTGGAGAAGGCCCGTCCTCAGGGCATGGGCGAGGTGGCGGCATACTTCGACCTGGACGGCACGTTGCTCGATGCCTCAAGCGAAAAAACGCTCACCGCCACCCTGCTCCGTCGTCGGCCGTGGCGCTTGCCGGTGGGGTTGACGTCATGGTCACTCCGAACGTTGGTGAATCTGCTCAGAGGACGCGCGCCGTACGATGCCCTGCGCAACCGTGGGCATTTCACCGGCGCCACGTGGGCCACCCTTGAGGCCCTCTCGGACGAATTGGCCGAGCAGGTGCTGATGGGGAAGGTTCCACAGGCGGCCCTGGACCGTCTTGCTTGGCACCGAGAACAAGGCCATCGCTGCATTCTGGTGACCGCCACCGTCGCGCCGATGGCTGAAGCGATGGGCCGACAATTGGGCATGGATGCCACCTATGGTTGCGGCCCAGTGGAGCGCTCAGGCCGACTTTCAGGCTCGGAACGAGGCTGGTCCGTACCGCGAAGGAAAGGCAAGGTACCGGTGGTGAAGGCCGACGCGGAAGCCAACGGCCACGATCTGACGCAATGTTGGGCCTACGGCAACACCCATGCCGACAGTTGGTTCATGCGCGAATGCGGGCATGCCATCGCCGTCAATCCTGAAGGAGCCTTGATGAAAGAAGCCCAAGCACGAGGCTGGGACCAGGTGCAGTGGCGCGCTGTGTGAGGCACGGCGTGCCCTCATCGTATCGTGTGGCGGCCCGTCCGCGATTCGAACACGGGTCTCATCCTCCGCAGGGATGAAGGATATCCAGACTACCCTAACAGGCCTCGCTCCGGCGACCTGCCAACCCGATATAAGCCCGACGGGTGCGCTTCCCGACGAGGGTTCATGGCTCAGGGCCGAAAGCACGGCCCATGGCGGTCACCGTCAGGCGCCGAGTCGATTTCCCCATGGTTGACATGGCGAACATCACGTATTACCCCCGCATTTACGACCTTGCACACCGCTGCTTCGAAGAAGCATGGGCCCTCATCTGCGGTGTCGAATACGCCACACTGGTGACCGAACGCAACCTTGGCTACCCCGTGGTGGACGTCCAATCCACCTTCCACGGCCCGCTTCGATACGGTCGTACGGCGGTCATGACGATGTGGATCGAATCGGTGGGCACGACAAGCGTGACCTGGCAGTACCGCCTTGAGGACGATCTTGGGCAGTTGGCGTGGACCTCCAAGCAGGTGACCGTGGGCGTGGACATGCAAACCATGGAACCGCGCCAGGTCCCAGACGACCTACGCGAGGGCCTGTTGGCTTGTGGCCCACCCACGGAGGCATGAGCATGAGCATGGATCCTTGGGCCATCGACCCCCGACCAGACCGACGTGGGCCACGTTCCATCGCTGTGCTTCTTGCCCTTGGAGCTGTGCTCCTCGGTCTTGCAGGGCTTGATGCGCTTCAGCACCACGCGTTGGAGGATTTGCCTGCTGGGCAAGTTGAGATGACCATCGAGACACCGAACTTGAACGACGACGTTGAGGTGACGCCAGAACAGTACCAAGCCTTCCACGATGAGGCACGAGACAGCGGAGCCTACGCATGGCGCGGGTGGTCCCTTGTGGCCGGCATGTCCCTTGTCGTCATCGGCAGCGTTGGCCTCTATGCACTGAAACCATGGGGCGCACGGTTGAGTTGCCTCGGGGCCGTTGTTGGTTTGGTGGGAGGCTCCATCGGGGGCTTCCGCTTCCAAGCCGCTGCTGAAGCGACGATGGAGGGCATGCTCGTGGACACGCAGACCTACCTCGCCCTTGCGTGCAGCGTCATGACTGGCCTTTGCCTTGCCATGGCGGCCATGCCTTTGTTCAACCACCGAGCAAGGTTGGCGCTGTTTCCAGAAGAAGAGTGATCACGCCTCATCAGGCTTTGGCCACTTTTTCTTCAACGCCTTCTCGAGTTTCTCGTCAAGCGTGGCGTTCCACCAATCGCTGCCTTGCCAGATGGCGTACTTGCCGCGGATGCCTCGAAGATCCGCTCCAGCGAGTTTGCAGTTCCGAAAGTTGGAGAGGTTCATCCTTGCTTTTCTGAGGTCGGCACCACGTAAATCGGCACCGTCGAAGGCGCTCTTCATCAGGTCGGCTCCAACCATGGACGCCCGTCGGAAGTCACACTCGGTGAAATCCGCCTGCGTCAAATCCGCTCCGTCGAGGATGGCCCTTCGAAACGACGAGCCACGGTGCCTGCCACCACGCAACAAGGCGTTGGTCTTGTTTTGGAAGGACCAATCGAGGACCTCTGCATCGTCGCTGGGTCCGTCCCGGGGATCGTCCCCGGACGCGGACATGACCATGCCAGAACCTCACATGGTGCGTTCATCAAGGTGACGACGGCCTGCGGGGGTCAGCACCACAAAGCGATTCTTTCCCGCGCCGCTTTCTGGGATCTCCAAGAGCCCTCGCTCGCGGAGGCGGTTCAGGTACAGGGAGAGGTTTCCGGGAGCTTCGAGCCCAGCGTCTTCGAAGAGTTGGGCCACCACACGGGGGGGCGAGTCGTGCACGCCTTCGACGTCACGCAAGTAGTGGATGGCCGCGAGGACCATGTCCGGCTTGCGCTCAAATCCAGCCCCTGTCACCAGGTGGTGGAAGGCTGCACCGCGCTCGGGGAGTTCTGCGCTGCCAATGGTTTTCGCAGCCGCTTCAACGGCGGCTTCTCGGGCCAAGCGCAGGCGGTCCAACACCGAGGACCAGACGCCCTCTTCTTGCAATTCAGCAATGCGTTCTTCCACCTGGTTTTTCGTACCAGAGATCTTCACTTCGATGTCGCCAGCAAGGATACGGACAACGGCTTCGGTCATGTTCCGTAACCAATTGCTTGCATAGTTAAGCATTGGCGGTCGCCCGTAGCGGTGCGAAGTGGCGAAACACCCCACCTGATTCATGCCCCGATGCGATAGGGAAATGAAGGCCGAGGGCTCCATCCCGACCATGTCCCCCAAAGGACGAGCCCAAGCCCGAGCGCTCATGCTGGTGCTTCTGATGCTTCTCTCCCTCTCACCGATGCCGCTCTCGAGCGCCGGGGGCGGCACGGGGACGCTCACCACTTTTGAGACGGGGATGGCCAACGAAGAGGTGGATCTCCTCGGCGCAAGCAGCAACGCATCGCTCGGACTTTCCATTCCGCGCGACGTGACGTTGAACGGCCTGACCATGGTCGTCGACGTTGACGACGCCTTGGACACCCCAGGACAGGTGTGGTTGGACATCGACGAGGACGGCGTCAAAGAATGGGCGTTCGAAGGACAAGGTTACGGGGCGCTTGGACATCAGTCCGTGTTCGCACATGGCAGTTCTTCGGACCACGTTCCAACCGTGGCGAACGCCACCGCCCTCCCGGTGACCAGCGATGTGCTCTTGCCCGAAAATGCGGCCGTCGGTGCGGCAGCCGTGAGCCTCAGTTTCATGCCGAACGTGACCACGGCTTTCCAAGCCATCGGTGATTTCGTGCAAATCAAGGCAGGCGACATGGACGGCGACGGCGGTGACGAAATTGTGGTTCTCTCCGCCGACAACGCAACGACCGGAAACGGCACGGCCTTCGCCGTGCTCGATTACAACCTTACCACCCGGCAATTGGTCATGTCAAACTGGACCGGTACGTGCGATGACGTGCGGAACATCGAACTGGGCGATTTCAACAACGACAGCCGCCAGGACGTGTTCACGTGGGCCGAACTTGAGGTGGATGCCTGCCTGCACGTGTCGAACACGACCTTGGTCAATTCCAGCGACCCCCTGCCCCACATCCGCTTCAACGCGACGTTGAACATCACGATGGATGATCGATTGAAGAAGGCCGCAGTGGGGGATTTCACCAACGACGGGCATGCCGATGTGCTTTCCATTCACGGGCAAGGCAGCGTGCAGGGCGTCTTCGTGATGAATCCGTTCTCCCCGGTCGGAAACGGCTTCTTGACGAAATCAACCACCAACATTTACCGCAACGGGAGTTCAAACTTGGCCAATTTGCAAGACCTGTACGTTGGCGCCATGAGCAATCAAAACGACGACGTGACGGCCATCATCGTCCATCGTGGGTCCAGCGGGTGGAGCTCCTACCAAGGCTGGGAATTGAGCTGGGACGGCCGCTTCGTCATTGAGGCCCCAGGTCCTGATCGTTTCAATGACCTACGAGGGGGCATGCTCCCGGTGGACTTGGACGGCGATGGAGATACGGATTTCGTTTCTGGGGCCGGCAGCCTTCAGCACGTGGTGGCCATCAACGACGGCAACACGTGGCAAGTCACCGAACACACCGATTACGATCCATTCACCACGACCAATGCGAGTTTCGGCGACCACGACGGCGACGGTGTACCTTCGCTGTTCATGGTTGAACTGGGTGCCAGCGACGGTTTAGCGACGACCCTTGAGGGGAACTTGACGCACCGTCCATCAAACGGAAGCGGATTAGATCTGGCGTCCCCCGTCAAACTCAACCCATGGAGCATGCCTCTTGACATCCTCTTCGCCGACCTTGATGGAGACGGTCATCAGGAACAGGTGGTGGCCGCTGGTGAGGCTCAGGCTGGGATTTTCGTTGGAGGTTGGCACCACATCGGCTTGGACGTCGAGGGTGACGGTACGCATGAAATCAGCACCTCGGATTATGGTGGCTCACCCAATTCTACGCACCACGGCGTGATCACCGTGAGCGACATGGTGGGGGCCATCAAAACAGCCCTTGTGGGCCATGTGGTGGGGCTTCCAACCACCACGGACGGTTTTGGCGTGAGCATGGCTCACCTGAATTTCACCCTCGAAGCCACCGGCGACGGTATGCTCACCACCACCTTGCTGGACATCGCTTACGACGCTCGACTCACCATCGAGGACAACCCAAGCGTGGCGGGCAATCTATCGAACCTCGTAAACCAGCGGATGCAACTTGGAACTGGGAATTTCCGTCTCGCACTTCCCTTCAACAGCACCGAAGCAGGCGTGTTGAGGCTGACCGACGTCATCGGCCCTTACATCGATGGAGCGCCAAACATTGCACGCCCTCCCGCACCTGAGTTGACCCTGACAGCCTTGACGCCAACCATGGTCGAGTTCACGTGGCAAGACGTCAACGAGTTCAGCGAAGGCCTGCTGGGCTTCGACGTGTACCGTGTCCTCAACGGCACGACCATCGATCTCGCGACGCCGTACGCAGATGCTGGCTTGAACATGACCGTGGACATGAACGTGAATTATGGCGACGTGTACGACTACGCGGTTCGTTCGCGCCACATCTACGGCTTGCGCAGCAACCTCTCAGATGTCTTGACTGTTCAGGTGCCTTACCCCGCGCCCCCACCTGCGGTCACGGGCCTGACTGCAGCCGACATCGCAGCCGACCAAGGGGGCCGCTTGTCGGTGACGTGGGACAACTCGACGGTCACCACGGCGCAATCGTATCAGGTGTTTGTGGGTGCTCAGCCCTTCAACGCAACCTCGGGCATGGCCCCGGCCGTGAACCTCGATGCGGGAGCGTCCCTTCCGGTGACGATCGACATGACTTCCGCCCTTACGGACGGAACATCGGTGCTGACCCCGCCCGCACCCCTGTCCGATGGAACATTCTACCACATCGGCGTCGTGGCGGTCGACGAACACGGCAACGCGAGTTCTTTGGTCACCACCGGCCCGGTTGCGCCTCGAAACGACAGCCTTCGGACGACGGATGCGTCGTTGGTCGTGGAAGGTGATGTGACCACCTCCGGCGTTCGGTTGATTCCACTGGATTCTCCCCTCAAGGCGACCGTCGAGGTCACCGTCGGCGGCGAGGCACTGGAGGGCGCAGCTGCTTGGTTCAGCCTTGAGCATCCAGCCAGTGGATTTGTTCGAAACATCACGGGGACCACCGACGCCAACGGGCACTTTGTTGGCCTCGATGAGGCGAGCTTGATGTCGTGGAACCTGCAGATGGCGCAGAACGTCGGCGAATTGACCTTCACCTACGGTGTTGTTGGCGTGGACGATGATCCGCTGCGCCAGCCCTGGGGCGATGCCTCTCAGAGCATGACCGGCTACGGTATTGTTCAGGTGGACGTGGATGCACCCACGATCCTTCAGGTGCAGGACAACTCAACATGGTCGATCACCGTCACGGTCGAAGAGTCCCTGGTGGAACAACTCGGGGCTGCCCCGCCGCTCCCGCTTGACTACACCGTCCTGGCTTCTGATGGCAGTTCGCTTGGGACCGGTTCACTGTCGCCGATCGACGGCATGTACCTGCTTGAATCACCTTCAACCGAGGCCGCCTTGGTCCAATTTTCACTCAACAACAGCGCTCAACCTTGGCTCAACGTTCCCGCCGTCCACGAGGTCACCATCGAACGAACAACGGACACCGGCGGTCCGGACACCGGCAACCAGTCCACGGGAGGCAGTGGCGGGACGGACGAGCCCGCTGAAGCGACGGAACTTCTCGCCTTGCAGGTCAGCGACTGCACCACACGCTCGTTCCCTCGTGACGTGACCATTGAACAAAACACCCAGTGCACCCTTCGCAACCCGAACGCCTTCCCGGTGACGGTTTCCCTTGACGCAAGCGCAGAGACCGTCGGATTGATGCGGTTCGAACTCGTTCAAGGCGATGGAGACATTCCTGCCAACGGTGAGCGACAAGTCGTCTGGTCGATGACCACCCTGCGGGATTTGGGCGAGGAAGAAGGGACGGCGTTTGAAGCGACCACGGCATACTCACTCTCCACGGCGTCCAACGCCAGCCTGAGCTACGACGGCTCAATCCTCCTCGAATGGACGCTTGAGGCGCGAACGCAAGCCAACAGCAACGACGACGCTTCTTCAGGTTCAAACGGCCTCATCCTCGGTCTTGGTGCCGTGGCCATCATCGCCGGCCTCGTGGTGGCCGTGGTGGTGTTGCGGCAACCGGAGGATGACGAAGATTTCACCGTGGATGATCTCGAGGACTTTGACTACGGGCCGGCCGAGTCCCGTGCGGACCGTTCAGTCGATTTGACCACCACCACCAGCCTGTCGGAATTGAAGGCCACTGGAGCCACCGTCGATGACGTCCAACCAGAAGTCAAAGAGCGCCCCAGTGACGCCTTGATTTCCGAGGCTTCGGGTGCAGAAGAAGAACTTCCCGAGGAGGAAGAAGAGGTCACGGAGGAGGCGTCTGAAGACGACGGCATCAACGTTGACGAATTCGGCACGGAGTGGTACGAAGACGAGGTCGGAACGTGGTGGTACAGGGAAGCCGGACAAGAGGACTGGTCCGAATACACCGAGTGATTCGAGCGAGGATTCTTGAGCGAAGCGCTGACCCCCCAAGTGAGGTGAAAACGTGGAGACGCCGTTCAAGCCCTACGCGTTGGTGCTGAACAAAGGCGCTGACCCTCGCACAGGTGGCGTGGCCATCTGTGGCTTTTCGAGTTCTGGCATGGTCGGCGTCATCGCAGCCTCACACGTCATCAGCGCCCTTGGACTTGAGCAGCAAGGAACCGTGCTGAACGCAGAATTTCCAGCGGTTGCCCTGATTCAAGATGAGGTCCCTAAACACCCGGTCAGGGTCTACCAGGGCGAAGGCATCGGTGTGTTCACGGCAGAAATCCAGTTCGATGACGACAAGGACATCGCACTGGCCACCACGGTGCTGGAGTGGTTTTCCAAAGGTGGATTCGACCAACTCATCATCGTCGACGGGTTGCTGAGGCCGGACAAGGAATTCGAAGGCGGTGACTTGTACGGTGTTGGGACCTCCGATGCCATGCGAAACGCCCTCCGGTCTGCCGACATCGAACCCATCCGCCAAGGCGTGGTGTCCGGCATCACAGGCTTCCTGCTCGGGGAAGGCGATCGATTGGATCTGGACATCATCGCCCTGCTGGCCGAAGCGCATCCGATGTACCCTGATGCTCGGGCGGCGGCCATCGCGGTCGAGGCCATATCAGATCTGACTGGATTGGATCTTCCGCTCAGCGATCTGCTGGAGAATGCAAGGACCATCGAAGACAGCGTTCGTGAGATGATTGAACGGGCAAAATCGGTCTTGCCCGACCCCATCGGGCCCGGCCATCAACTCGGCGTCGGTGATGAACCCGATCTCGATCCGTCCGTGATGTGAAGCTCACATCGCTTGTGCAATCCGCACCACGTCCTCGAAGGGTGCATCGGTGACCACGAAGGGATTCAGGTCAGGGGCACGCGCTGCGTTGTGGCCTGCGGCGTGCAGGGCGTCGATCAGATGTTGAAGCCGGGGGGTTCGTCCTGTTCCGGTCCAACGGGGCAGGTCGTCGAGGTTCACCAGGATCGTCTGATGTCCGGCCATGGCCATCAGGTCCGCAGCTTCGGCGATGTGGCGGACTCCGCGCTTGGTTTCACGCGTGGCGTGTTCTTCGTCGTCGTCGTCCCACGTCAAGCCCTGCGCCCGCCATGCATCCAACATGCCTTCCTTCGGACGCAACAACGCAAGCGCCCGATCTTCGGTCATTCGACCCGCGACGCCTGCATGCCAGAGCGGGCCTGTCCACAGTGGGCCGCTGCCCCGTTCAGTTTCCTCCGGCGTTGGATGTTGAACGAAACGGTAGGGGACGTCGCTTTCTCGAATGCGCCAACCGATGCGCTCGTGCACGGTGCTCGCTCCGTTCTTTGAGGTTCGCACCATCACGGAAATCCGGACGTGGTGCCCGTCAAACAGGGCCATGAGTGGCGTGATTTCCCGGTCCTGCCTGGCGGCGGCCAAGGCGACATTCGCCAACAAAACCCGCACGGCATCGTCGTGCGCGTAGTGATCCACGATGCCCTTGAACCCGTACCGACGCCGACCGCTCGCCGCACTCGATCCGGTCAAAGCCGCCGTGTCGGTGGCGGTGACTTCCAGCACGCCACGTCGGGCCATGCCTTGGAGGGCAGCGTCGAGGAAGGGCATGGGTGAGCCAAAGGGATCGAGGTCAATCCACTGCCAACCGCCTCGAAGAAGGGCGACACGGGCGTCTTCTTGTGTGAAATGAACGCCCTCAACCTCGCGTGGCTCGACGGCATGCTGTCGATGTTCAGGGCGGGTCGCGACAGGGCGATGACTCGGGTGCGCTTCGAAGGAGGCGACGGCCCAGTCAAGGGCATGCACATCCAGGTCATTCCCGGTCATGACCACCCGTTCAACCTGCGGTTCAGGAAGTTCCTGACGCCATCGTCGAATGCGAACGCCGGTCGAGCACAGCGCGTCCAAAACACGGATGGGTGCGCCCTCTGGCACCAACCAGTCGTGTTCCAGTGCATCGGCCAGCAGCATCACGGATCGAGTCCGAGCCGGCGCCATGGCAGGGTTGAGGAAACCAGGACCAATGCGCTTGGCAGGTCCGCGGGGGCGTGCCTCGGGACGAGGTTGCTCAGCGGGGAGATGAACCAGCGTGGCTCCCTCCAACCAAAGGTGGCCAGGCCACCCCTTCGCCTCGTGCATGAAGGGACGGTCACGTCCATCCTTCATGGTCCATCCGGACACCTTTCAGGGGCGCCAGTCGGTTTGGTTGAGGTGGGGCTTGTATTCCATCGGGTTTGTCGTCTCTCCCATTCGATCCAGCAACCAGAACACCCAATGGTTCGTGCCCAGTCCGTTTTCCTCGGTGACCGCGCTGGCCTCGTGGTGAATGTAGGCGTTTTCGACCAGTTGCATGACGTGCCGCAACCCTGCGCCAATCAATGGCAAATAGCCGCGGTAAAAGGAGGCCACGATGTCGAACGAAAGGTTTCGGTGGAAGGTCATGACGGCGTGGTTGGCCATCAGCACGATGACGGCGTTGATGGCGTCTTTGTCTTCCCTGGGCATGTCGCCGAATTCTTGGAGGGTCATGCCTGGTTGAATGCGTCCTAAGTTGGCGAACCCACGTTGGACCAGGGGGTTTTCCAGCGAGTTCGCGATGGTTTGGGAGATCTCAAAGCGCCGATTTCGGTTGACTTCGAGGACCTGACGTAGACCAAAGAGCAAGGTGAACATGATGGCCAAGCCGCTGAGCGCCTCGCCGATGTTCGCGGCCGACTCAAGGTCCATGCACGCACGTGGACCGTCACGGGGATGAGCCTTCCTCATGATTGAGAAAATGGGTGTGTGGGACCTTTCATCTGAAGGAAAGTTCAGAAAGTGAACGAATGCTTTGGGACCCATGGCCACCCTGCAAGAGAGCAAGCGCGCCCGTCTGGGAACCCTCTGTGCCCTGTATTTTGCACAAGGCGTTCCGTGGGCCTTCATCACCGTCGCTTTTGTGGCCGTGCTCGTCAACAACGATGCGATCTCTGACGAACAAGTCGCTGCGTTGACCTTTGCCGGTACGCTTCCGTGGATGTTTGGAAAATTGGTGCTCGGCCCGCTCATCGACCGCGTCCGCTTTCCCGCTTACGGGCTGCGCCGTCCATGGATCATCATCGCGCAACTGGGGATGATCATCACCATGGGCATTTTCCTGACCATCGACGACCCGCTCGTGGCTGAGAACCTGGAAGCCGGTCTTCCGACCATCATGCTCTTTTTCCTGATTCACAACATCTTTGCAACCCTGCAGGACGTGAGTTCAGACGCTCTTGCCGTGGACCTCATTCCAGAAGAGGACCTTTCCCGCGCAAACGGCTTCATGTTCGCCTCAAAGGGCTTCGGATTCATGTTCTCGGCCATCGTGCTGGGCGGCATTCTTTCTGATTCTGGTTTCCAAGCTGCCCTGACGGTCCAGTTGCCCGTGCTTGCCGTCATCATGCTCGTGCCCATCTTCTTGCGAGAGCGTCCAGGCGACCGTCGTTTCCCATGGGATGCGGCGACCGGCGAGGGGGGGTCTTCGGCTGAGTCGGACACCATGAGTTTCGGCGAGATCGTCTCTGGACTCCGTTCTGCCTTGAGCGGTGGCGCCCCGGCTTGGGCGCTGATGTTTGCCGTCATGATGTGGATCGGTGGTGGCATGGGTGCCGGCATGGGCCTCATCGACATCCAATTCCCCTTCCTGTTCATCGAAGAACTTGGATGGAGCGACACCGAATACCTCGCCTTGAAGGGTGGACTCATCACGTTGGCCACCCTGTTGGGCGTCCTGACCGGCGGTGAACTTGGACGCCGCTTCGGCATCCAGAACGTCCTGTGGTGGGGCATCATCGTTGGCGCATCAATGACCACGTTGTGGTCCATTGGCCGTTCTCAGTGGAGCGATGCGGGCGTCATGACCCTCGTGTGGATCGCGTGGACCTTCGTGTGGGGCATCGTCGGCAACAACGTCATCGCCCTGCTCATGAGCCTCACGGAAAGCGACCTTGGTGGCACACAATTCTCACTCTACATT
>CAXRAI010000070.1:0-7293 GCA_964228865.1 Salinimicrobium sp.
CATGCGGACCTGATCGTCACGACCAGCGGAGAGGCAAAGGAAGGAGGCAAGCCCGGCCTTCAACAGCAGGTGGAGGCGTGGGGGCGCGACGCCTTCGTCCTCGAAAACAGACCGGACCCTGGAACCTTCCGAACAGCCGTCCCCGACAGCACGTGGCGGGTGGCGTGCTTGGGCCGGGTGCGTGACCTCGCCACCGTCGACTTGGTGATTCGAACCCTTCTCGCGATGCCCGAAGCTCAACGGCCAGTTCTTCGATGGGCGGGTGACGGTGTGGCCGCTGATGAAGCCCGACAACGCCTCGAACGTTCTGATTTGGTGGTGGAATTCGAAGGAGGATTCGGCCATGACGACCTCGACCGACTCCACGACGGTGTGGACGTCGCTCTTGCGCTCTATGACCCAAGCCGTGGAAACATCGCCGACGGCGCCCTGCCCGTTCGAATGTTCGAAGCGGCGGTGCGGGGTGTTCCGAGCGTGGTCAACGCCGACGTGCTCATGGCCGAGTTGGCCGATGCGGAGGGCTTTGGTGTGCCGTGCATCTGGAACGATGTGGATGCGTTGGTCGCCGCGCTCAGCCACGCGCGGAACCTGGTCGTTCCCGAACGGGCAGGAAAGATGCCGGACGGCATGCGAGCGTCATGGCTCGAAGCCATCGAGCAGCTGATGGTGTGACCGTCACACGAAAGGTGGCCGTACCACCACGGCACGAACCGATTTCCGTGGGCTGGCCTGAACCAGCACTTCGTCGCCTTCGCTCACGCCAGCCAAGTACCCAATGCCGATGCCCACGTTGTCCAACGAGGGCGCTGGCGCGCCGGACGTGAGTTGCCCGATGGCTGAGCCGTCAACTGAAGTGACGGGCTTCCCGGGCCGAGGCAAGGGGCCCTTCTCGAGGTAACGAACACCCCACCAACGGGCCTCACTTTCGTCGTGGCTCCGCATCTTTTCGGCTCCGGGGTGCGCATGGTCAAAGCCCCAACCGAAGGGTACGTTTGTCTCCCACGAGTCACGCGCAAGGAAGGCCTCGGCTTCTGTGGTGGCCAAGGACGGCCAAAGGAAGTCAACGCCAGAAAGCAAGAACCCCTTCTCAAGCCGGAGCGTATCGCGCGCTCCGAGACCAACCGGTGTTGCTCCGGCCGCGACCAGCGCACGCCACAAAGGCGCAGCATCAGCGTTCGGCACGAGGATCTCGTAGCCGGCCTCGCCGGTGTAGCCCGTCCCCTGAATGTAGCCGCTGATGCCGAGGGCAGCGCCGTCGAGGGGTGACCATCGGAACCGTCCGACGTGCGCTGCCTCACCGAGCACGGCAGAGAGCACGTCTTGGGCCTGAGGACCCTGGAGCGCCACAATCGCCGTCTCGTCGGACAGATCCTCAAGGGTGACCGAGCCATCGGAAGGCAGGTGTTCGCTGAACCACCGGTGCATGACGGCGATCATCGAGGCGTTGGGAACGCCCAAGATTTCCTCTTCCGAAGTCACGGCGAAGATCATGTCGTCGATGATGTGGCCGTCGTCGTCCATGAAGTGGGTGTAGGCGCAGCGGCCCGGCGACACGGCCGTCACCCGCTGGGTCGCGAGGGTCTGGAGCCAACCGCGCACGTCCGCGCCCTTGAACCGAAACAGGCCCATGTGAGACACATCGAACAGTCCAACGCCGCTGCGCGTGGCCACGTGTTCCTCTGAAATTGAACTGTACCAAATCGGCAATTCAAATCCATGGAAATCCACGATACGCCCCCCAAGGGCGACGTGTTCGTCATACAGTGGGGTGCGCACAAGCGGCCCGTCGCTCATGCGTTTGACTCAGGTCCGCGGTTCTTCAACCTGTGACCCGTCATCCCCCGGAAGGGTTCGCGCCAAACGCAGCACGTGGTCGACCAAGGCGTCCAAGGTGGAGGCATCCACCGCTGGGTTCGCAATGACCGACCGAAGCACGACGCGCTGATCGAGCTCGGCCCGACTCACCATAAAGCGCCCTTCCTCCAGCAGAGCAGCACGCAAAGCGGCGTTGTGGGCGTCGATGCTCGTACCAAACTCGGGCATGCCCTTTGGCACGTGACGGAAGCAGACGTTGGTCCACGTGGGGTCGCCGACCAACTCGAGCAAGGGTTCGCGACGAACGCGATCGGCCAAATGGGCGGCGAGATCCATGTATTGGTCCACCAAGGCCCCCCAGCCTGCATCACCACGAGAGCGCCATGCGAGGAAGAGTTTGAGGGCATCGTTTCGACGGCCGCATTGAAGGGAAAGACGGCCGAGGTCCTGTTCTTGTGCGTCGTCATGGAAGAGGTAGTGGGCCTCGTCGCCGTGAGCGCAGGCTGCACGGAGCACCTCGGCTCGCTTGACGATGAAGGCGCTGCAAACCAAGGGCAAACCCATCATTTTGTGGGCATCCCAACACACGCTGTCCGCGCGTTCCACGCCGTCCATCAGGTGGCGATGGGTGGTCGAAAAGAGGCATGAACCGCCCCAAGCGGCGTCGACGTGCAACCAAACGCCGTGGGCCTCACAGACGTCTGCAATCCCGTCGATGGGGTCGAAGGCACCGCGAACCGTCGTGCCGCTGGTGGCCACCACGCACAAGGGCGTACGGCCGAGGTTGGATTCGCGTCGAATGGCATGGTCCAATGCAGCAGGGTCCATACGACCTTGCCCATCGGTATCGACTTTGATCAGGTTGGCTCGGCCGATGCCGAGCACATTGGCTGCCATGGCCACCGAATAATGGGCCTCTTCGGACACAAACATGCACCACGAACGCCCGTCGAACCCATCATGACCAGAGGCTGGAAGGGCAGCATGTCGGGCGCACAAGACGCCCATGAGGTTCCCGTTTGAGCCCCCGGTGGTCAAGGTCCCTGCACCTGACGGCATGCGGAGGTGCTGCCGCATTCTGTCCAAAACGGCCGTTTCGATCAGGCTGGCCAAGGGGGCAATTTCGTACGTGTACATCGACGTGTTCGTGGCGGCCGTGACCAGTTCTCCGGCCAGACCTTCTGGTGTCAAGCCGCCCCAAAGCGGATTCATGAACCCCGGCTGGTCGGTCCTGACGGCATTGGAAAGGTAAGTGCGAATGTCCTCCAGCACGCGGTCCAAGCCGGAACCGACGAGGGGCAACTCGAGGTCGGTCGTCTTTCGAAGGCTTCTGGGTGACCAATCATGACGGATTCGGCCGTCGCGAGGAGGTTCCAAGTGGGCCAAGACCTCGGCGAGGACGGTCTCGAGGAAGCGCTTGCTGTCCTCCTCCATGGACCGCCGGGGCCATTGACGGCCTTTGAAGCACACTCTTCTCCCGTTTCGAAGCAATGTGGTGTGAAAATAAAATGCATGATGCATGGATGATGATTCAACCTAAATACCGCCATGCACAGGATGGACCATGCTTGGACAAACCGCCGCGACGTGGCTTGAACGACTGCACCATCAACTCGGACTCGGCCTGCGCTCACGGGGGTGGTCCCAAGCCAACATTGCAGACATCCTCGGCACCACACAGTCCACCGTGTCGCGCCAATACCACCGGGATGCGCCGTCCATGGGCCCGTCCGCAGACGAGGTCATGGTGGACGGATGGGCCAACGAACTCGCCAACGCCCTGGACCAAAGCGGAGAAGATGTCCGTGTGCTGCGTCAGCGTTTCATCGTCGAACTTCAGCTGTCTGGAAACCAAACCCTTCGCTACGACAAATCCCTGACCGGCACCGACCTGACCGGCGATCAGGCAGATTTGGCCCTCTTGCGACGGCTGGAGTGGGCTCGAGGACGCCTCGACCCCACACGCTTGATGGATTGGATTCCCGCGGTTGGATTCAACCTCGCCGCCTGTGCAGAACAAGCCACGTCCACTGAAGAAGTGGCCGCTTATCCCGGGAAAATCACCGTGGTCGACGGCGCCCTCAAGCACCACTCAACCCCGGCCATGGGCGCTTCCAAGAGCCTTGCAAGCTTGTTGATGGACGTGCGCGCCCACGACCCCGAGCGCACGGCCGTGCTCAACCTGCGGGCCCCCTCCAACGAGCAGGGCCCGCGGATGGACATCATTGACCGCGCCTTGGGCGCCCTCGAGTGGAACGTGGCCGAAGCACCCCGCGGGGTGCTTGACGGACGAGACGGGCCCATCGATGTGGTGCTGGACCGAGGCGGTTACGGCTGGGAGCCGGGGCTGTACGTGCTCGGACACCACCCCTTGGACGTGGTCGACCGGGCGAACCGCCTCATGGCCGTGCTTCACGTGACGGAGGCGACGGCATGAGGGCCCTGTTCATGGTCACCTTGTTGCTCTGTGCCAGCCTTAGCGGATGCTTGGGCGAAGACTTGCTGCTGGCCGAAGACTGCAGCGAATTCGAAGCCACGCTGCGAGAAGACGACGGTGTGTTGCGGGTCTTGACCTACGACATTGCCTCGCTGTCCGAGGAGTTCCTCCAAGACTTCACCAACGAGACGGGCATTGAGGTCGAACTCATTCGTGCCGACGATGCGGGAAGCATCCTCGAACAGGTGCTGCTGTACGGAGGTGCGCCGCAAGTGGACGTGGCTCTTGGGTTGGACGGAAGTTACCTTCCCTTCGCCGTCAACCGCTGCCTCATCCACCTTCACGGCGTTGACCTCACAGGACTTGACGGCGCTGTGCTCGAGGAAGGTGCCAGCCTGACGGACCACGGCGTCCCCTTCGATCACGGCTACATCTGCCTCAACGTCGACGGCGCCGTGGTGGAGACCATGCCCACGAGCCTGTGGAACCTGACCGAAGAAGAATGGACGGGCAAAGTGGCGATTCCCTCACCGCTCAGTTCCTCGCCCGGACGGGCCTTCTTCCTCGCGACCTTGCAAGGGCTCGGCGACGACGCATGGTCGTGGTGGGAAGCGATGCTCCTCAACGAGCCGATCATCACCACCGGCTGGTCGGAAGCCTACGAAATCCACTACAGCGGCGGTTACGGCGTGTGGGAAGAAGGCCATGTCGGCGATGCCGCGGCCACCGTCTCCTACTGCCACTCGCCCGGCGTGGAGGCCTACTACAGCGACAACAGCACGCAATCCACGGCCATCGCGCTTCCCGGCGCGGTGTACCACCAGATCGAGTACGGTGCCGTGCTGGCCGGTGCGGCGAACACCACGGCCGCCGAGGCCTTCCTTGCTCACCTTGTGAGCCCCGAAGCCAACGCTCAGATGCCGTACGAGAACCTGATGTACAGCGTTCTGGAAGGAGCGGACCTGCCTGAAACCAACGGCTACCGCCACCACAGTCTGGTACCTGAGGATGCAGCCGCTGCCCTCGGCGGCATGGACGTCGCCACCCTCGAAGTGATGCTCGCCACCTTCAGCGCCCTGCTTGAGGGCTGAGCGTGCGTCACCGCCGTGCTGTTCTTGCGGAGTCCCTTCCGCTGTTTGGCTTGGCGCTGGTCATCCTTGGCCCGATGTTCGTCGCCGTCGATCGCCTCTGGGCGGTCACGGGAACGTCACCGATCGCGGCCCTCCTCGATTTGTCGCCGACCGGTCAGCAAGCGCTGTGGACCGCGACCGCCTTGGCGACCTTGGCTGCGGTGGGGACCGTAGTGCTCGGCGTACCGGTCGCCTTTGCGCTTGCTGCGACACCTGACCCGTGGCGGCGGAGGTTTCGTGCCCTCATCGCGCTGCCGTTCGTGTGCCCGTCCATCGTGGCCGCGGTTGGATTTCTCGCGCTGATGGACCTCTTGGGCGAGGGCGGTCAACGGTTGCGTGCCATGTCGGCCTGGCCAGAGGCTGGCCCAGGCACCGTCGTGCTGCTGGTGGCGATGGTGTGGTTCAACCTCTCCTTGGCGGTTCGCGTGGTGGAGCCAAGCCTCGCGCGGGCCGACCCAAGGTACCTCGAACAGTTGCGCCTTCTTCCGCAAGGCCAGACCCTTGCCGGTCGAATCCAGGCCTGGTGGGCGCAGCTCCTCGGACCGGGCCTCATGGCTGCGGCTGGGCTGACCTTCACCTTCGCCTTCACGTCCTTCGCCCTCGTGCGCTGGTTGGCCCCGGACACCCTGACGCTCGAAGTCCTCCTTGCTGAGCAAGGCAGCGGTGCGGGAATCCCCGGTTACCGGGTTGACCTCAGCCGGCTGGTCCTCGGTGCCGCCGTGGCTCAAGCGGCGGTTCTTCTGGTCGCGGTGAGCGTCATCAACGCCATGCAGCGGCGACATGCCTTCGCGTTGGACGCCGCGCCCAGCGAAGCCGTCCGGTCAGGCTTGGCCTCGGGCCTCTGGGGCGAAGCGTGGCTTCGCTGGACCGTCTGCGCCAGCGCAGCGGCCTTCGCGGTGCTGCCCCTCGTCCTGATTGGCATCGGCTCCCTGCGCATGCGCACACCGGAAGGATGGACGATGAGCCTGGACGGATGGCGGCGCGCCTTGGCCGGCGATGCGGGCGGCGTGACGCTGATGGAGGCATTTTGGAGCACCTTCCACACCGCGGCCCTGACCGTGGCACTGGCCGTGCCTGCGGGTTGGTACCTGGCCGCGCAGGTCCACCGTGCTGAACGCGAGGGGAGGGCGAGGCTGGCCCGCGTCATCGACCTGCTCGCGATGGTGCCGCTGGTGGTGTCCGGCGCGATGGTGGGCCTTGGAAGCCTGCTTGGCCTGCTCCGTTTCGCTCCCGGGATGCTGGCTTCACCGTGGCTCCTTCCCGTCGCGCACGCGACCCTTGTGCTGCCCATCGTGGTGCGCGTGCTGCTGCCCGCCATGCGTCAGATGTCCCCGGATTTCGAAGCATGTGCCGCCACCTTGGGCCTCGGACCTTGGCGGCGATTTGCCCTGGTGCGATGGCCCATGCTCCGGCCGGCCGCGGTCGTGGCCGCTGTCCTTGCACTGGCCTTCTCATTGGGCGAGTTTGGTGCGTCGTGGATCGTGGTCCGCTCAACGGATGCCTCCACGCTTGCCGTACTCGTGGACACGTGTCTCGCTCGACCCGGCTTTGATCCCACCACGCGGCCTGCCGCGATGGCGGTCGCCGTTGTTCTTGGCGCCGTGACGATGGTGCTGATGGTGCTGCTTGAGCGGTGGCGTGAAGACCGGGTGCATGGAGGACTCTGAGATGAGCGGGCTGGAGGTGCGCGGTGCCGTGGTCCGCTTCGACGGCCCTCCGGTGCTCGACGGACTCGACCTGCGCGTCGCGCCGGGTGAAATCGTGGCCGTCCTCGGCCCCAGCGGGTGTGGCAAATCGACCCTGCTCCGCTCCATCGTTGGCCTGCAGGCCATGGAAGCCGGAGAGGTCGTGCTCCATGACCGCGACGTGAGCGCGCTGCCCACCGAAGCGCGCGAAATCGGCTTCCTCTTT
>CAXRAI010000071.1:0-88230 GCA_964228865.1 Salinimicrobium sp.
TGAGAGCGTGGCTTCAAGTGGGAAATTGGGATTCTCGACGTGAAAGAGCAATTGAGCGAAGAACAGCATCCCCCAACTGACGAACATCGTCATGGCATGGATGCGCATCACAGGGTAGGTCGTCCACAACCGTACAACGAACCAAATCCAACCGGCCAAGGCTGACAAGGTTTGGACATAGGCTGCCCCAGACACCGAGGTGAGGCCTGTGGTGGTGGGGTCGCCGCCACTGAACACTTCACCGCTTATGCTTCCAAGCAGGAAAGCGAGCATGCCAACGCCGAGGGTGATCGCACCTTGACGGCGGTCCTCCGGTTGGGTCAGGGTGGCGATGAAGGTCCACTCTCGACGGATTCGATCCACGGGCTCCGTGAGCGGGCCCATGGCCGGCGTGGGGCGCTTGAGGACCACGGCCGAAAGGCGCAAGCGATGGTCAACTGGCGCGGCATCTTCGCCCGCCGTGGCCTCGGCCATGGTCGTTGCTCGAGCGAGGCCCTTTGAGGCCTTTCCCCTGCTGCCTACGGCGGAGAGTGAGCGTTAAACGTGGGTGGCCGCTCGGCAGGCTAAGCCGAGATCGCATAGCCTGGTAGTGCGCGCGACTGGAAATCGCGTGGGTCCGTCCCTCGGGAGTTCAAATCTCTCTCTCGGCGCCATTCACGACCACACGTCGACTTGTTCCTGGCATCCTTCGACCCAGGGGGCTCCTCCAACAAACGGAGCATCAACCACTTCGAGCGGCTTGGCCGCCGTCCCGTCGGACCACGACCCCATGGGCAGAAGGAGTTCATGATCGAGGAGATGGGCCGATGCGAACGCTGCGGTGGTGGTGTCGCCTCGTTGCGTGGCCACCAACCACTCGGCTTGCGCGTCAACCCGGCGGTAGAACGCGTGGTCAGCCAAGGTGTCGTGCACGGGTGTAGAGGCCAGGTAATGCGATGCAATGAGCGGTGGGAACCCGTGCCTGTCGCTTGGAATTTGCATCAGGACCACATCCTCCACGCCGGCCTCCTCGTACCACCTCATCGCATGGCCCACACCGTGGCATGGATCGACGCTGGTGTCGTCTTCCGAGAGCGCTACATGGACGAGCGTTGCGTCGGGAGTGGCGTTCAGCGTACCGTGAACGTTCGGGTCGCTGGCGTGCGTGTAAGGTTGTTCCAAGTCAACGGCGAGTGCTTCCGATGCCCATCCACGTTCCATGGCCGATGACGCGACCATCATGGCCATCCCTGCTCCCAAGCTATGTCCGCCGAGGTACAGCGCCGACGGGTCCACGACTGCGCCCATCAACCACCCTTGTGGGTCCGCTTCCGTTTGCATCAACAGGTCCCGTTCAAGGACGTCCATCGCCGAAATCATCGCGTCCATCCTCAAAGCATGCTGCGGATGGTTCGATTGGCCCCCAGAAATCACGGGTTCTTCCTGTCCCTCAATCAGCAAATGTGACGGATAGGCCACATGCACCACAACCATGCCTTTCGCCGCCAAATGTACGGTCCAATCCGTGTAGTCCGAAGCCTGTGGGGCGCCAAATCCGGGGAACACCAGCCCGAGTGGAACACGCATTCCTGGAGGCTCAACCGTATATTTCGGCCAGGTGACGGTCATGAGCGAGACCACGTCTGGATCTTCCCTGACGAGGTGGTCGGTCACGTGGTCAGGAATCGGATACGCCAAGGTTGTCGTCTCTGTGGTGAAGGGCCCGGGTGCAGCACCGTAGCCCTGAACCGGAGAGGGGGGAGGACTGGGCATGAGGTTCATGGTGGCAGGAAGTGCGGGAGTGATGGCCAGCAAAGCCACCACGCCCAATGCGGCTGCGCCCTGTTTCAGCACGCGCTTGCCGTTCGTATCGAGCCCCCAAATCAGGGTGATCGGTACGACCCCAAGCGCCATGACTGCTGGCGCGAGAAGGAAGGCGCCACGGTAGAACCCTCTGTCCAGCAACACGTGTGTTCCAAGCAACGCCAAGCACCACCCCATGAGGCCCACGCCGACCATTCGGAACGCGAGGTTGGCCCAACCGTTGAGGTAACGCTCAACGCGACCAAGCCCGAGAGCGACGACGATGCCCACCAAGAGCAATCCTCCGCGTTCACGCAGGAGAAAATCAAGCCAAAGGGCACGGAGCACAGACGGCCAGAAGGCATCAGCAGGAGGCTCTCCGTCGAGGAGCCGTAGCCAAATCGGGACCAGTTCGATGCTCATGCCGACAAGGGCCGCTGCCCACCATGACCAGCGTGGGAGGGACGCATCCACCGCTTTTGCGGAGGCTGCTTCCATGGGTTGACCTGCTTGGACGTGAACTTGAACCCATGTTTCCACCGTTTGCCCATCGCGAAGCGGTTATATCCACCCTTCAGGTGGGCCGAAGCACGCCACCGTGGCTTAGCGGTATAGCACCTCATTGGTAATGAGGAGGTCGCGAGTTCGATTCTCGCCGGTGGCTCCTTCCTCACGAATCCACGTCCTACGCCGGTTCGACCGTCAATCATTAAGGTGCGAATTTTGTGATTTGGCAAATGGAGGGGGCAACTCTTCCAGATGGGATGCACGATGAACGAGCGCCAGCAAGGCATTGACATGAAGCAAAGAGTGAACGAACTGCAGACGCAGGTGGAGGACCTCAAGGCCCTCGTCAACACCCTGCTCAGCGTGATCTGTGAGGAGCCGGACGGTCAGCACTCCGGTGCGGCTCCCGATCTCGCGGGTGGCCCGTCAACGGCCTACTGCATGTGAGGCTCAGCCTTTCACCACGATTCGCGGTGAAAGCTTCGCCACACGGCGGGCCAAACCTGCATCTTCTGTGGCCTCGACGACACCGTCAACGGGCTTGTAGGCTTCAGGGGCCTCTTCGGCCAAACCTCGCTCCGTTCCGTGCTTCAGGTGAACGCCCGAAGCTCGGAGGCGTTCCATCAGCGCAGGCACGTCCACTTGTTCACGTGCGGCTGCTCGGGACAAGCGTCGACCTGCGCCGTGACATGACGAGCCAAAGGCCGGGTTCATCTCGGTCTCAGGCCCTGCCAGCAGCCACGAGCCTGTCCCCATGTCCCCTGGGACGAGCACAGGTTGGCCGGTCTTTTTGTGCTCGGGGCAGAGGGCATCGTGACTTCCTGGGAAGGCACGTGTCGCTCCCTTGCGATGAACGCTGCACATGCACCGTTTCCCATCGATGACGTGTTCCTCGTCCTTGGCGATGTTGTGGGCCACGTCGTAGACCGTCGACCATTCAACGGACGAGCGGGTGTGTGCTTCCAGAGCGGTGATCAAACGTTGAGCAAGCACCGCACGGTTGGCGAAGGCATAGTTGGCCGCGGCGCCCATGGCGCCAAGGTAAGCCTCTGCTTCAGGTGAATGCCTCGGTGCTGCGGCCAGTTGACGGTCGGGGATCCACCAACCGTAGCCCTCATGGCGCCACCCTCCGTCATCTGATACGAATTGCCGCTCGAGGTGACGGACGTGATCGGTGCAGACCTGATGCCCGAGTCCTCGGCTTCCCGAGTGAATCATGGCGACGAGTTGTCCTTCGTAAAGCCCCCAAGCCTCGGCCGTGTCGTGGTCGATGACGTCCTCAACGGCCTGCAGTTCAGCGAAATGATTCCCGCTTCCTAAGGTGCCAAGGCTCGTGGCACCCCGCTCGAGGGCTCGGGATGAAACGGCATCGATGTCAGCGTCCAAGCGACCTTTGGATTCGAGGCGTTGCACATCATCGACGGCCCCGAGGCCGAGGTCTCCCACCGCTGCAGCACCCTCTTCGAGGACCGACATCAAATCACGCGTCGTCAGGTCCACGCCACCTCGCCCAGAAGTCCCCGAGGGCACGCGCCCACCAAGGCGACGCGCAAACTTGGCCGGGTCCGGCAGATCGTCGGCCATCATGTCGAAGGCGAGCATGCGCACGCCGCAGTTGATGTCGAATCCCACCGCTCCAGGGCTGACGGCGCCGCCTTGCTCACCTGCCTCATGGTCGGTGGCCAAGACACCTCCAATGGGCAATCCGTAGCCAAAGTGGTGGTCGGCCATGGCCCAAACGCGGCCCACAGCACCCGGCAAGGATGCGGCGTTCACCAGTTGTTCTGGTGCACGCTCATCGCCGTTGAGCAGACCATGGAGGTCTGAGCCGACGATGGCCGCATCCGTGACCATGCGGCCATGCTTTGCGATGCCAATCACGCTGGGCCCTAAGGCCTCCACATGATCCCGCCAATCCGGCATGGAAGATGGTGCACACAGGTTGCCTTCACGCTTTTGACGGGCGAGCCTTCAAGGAGCGGTGTCATGACCCGAGGCCGGGGAGCGGCAATGGACGGCCTCAGGTTTCAGACCCTCATCGACCGCGGTTACGACCGCCGTACCTGTGAGGTCAGCGGCTTGCCGTACTGGACGTGTGATCCGAACCGGACCACGAGCGGAGACACCGATCAAGACCCGTACACCTTCATCGGAAACCCGATTCTTCCCGGTTTTGAGGAGCGCGGGCATGCCCTCAAAGAGCGCATGCGTGAAGCCTTCTTGTCGGCCTTTGAAGCCTCAGAGCATACCCGGATTGAGCCCTATCCGGTGCTGGCCCGATGGCGCGATGACATCCACTTGACCATCGCCTCAATCGCTGATTTCCAACCCCACGTTACCAGTGGGCTGGCAGAACCACCCGCCAACCCGCTGACGATTTCACAACCGTGCATCCGCTTGACGGACGTTGACGCCGTTGGTCGTTCAGGACGTCACTTGACGACCTTTGAGATGATGGCTCACCACGTGTTCAATCGCCCGGAGGACGGCATCGAGCATTACTGGATCGAGACGTGTGTTGACTTGTGTCACCGCCTGCTGACGGACACCTTTGGCATCGACCCAAACGAAGTCACCTACGTCGAAAATCCATGGAGCGGTGGTGGCAACGCTGGGGCTGCGGTGGAAGTCATCGTGGGTGGTTTGGAATTGGCCACGCTTGTTTTCATGGACCTTGAGGAGCATCCTGAGGGTGACGTTGAACTGAAAGGACTCCGTTACCGCACCATGCCTTTGCAAATCATCGATACTGGCTACGGATTGGAGCGCTTCTGTTGGGCTGCGGCTGGCACGCCGACCATCTACGAAGCCATCTATCCGGAATCTGTGACGTGGTTGAAATCGTTGGCTCACTTCGACAAGGTCTTGGACGATCATTCGGGCATTGACGTCGAACGTCTGCTTGGTGAATTGAGCCGGTTGAACGGCATCATGAACATCGAAGCTGGCGTTGATGCCGATGCCTTGCAGGGCACCTTGATTCAACGCCTCTCTGAAGCGGGGGTTGAGGTCGATGTTGAGGTCTTGACGGCGTTGACCGAGCCTTTGGCACGGATTTACGCGATTCCTGACCACCTTCACGCACTTGCTCACATGTTGGGCGACGGCCTTGTTCCCTCCAACGCGAAGGACGGTTACCTTGCCCGCATGCTTGCACGGCGGGTCCTTCGTATGGCCAATGAACTCGACCTTGGCGTTTCCCTGGCCGAACTGATGGGCCACCATCTCGATCACCACCTTCCCAACCGCAAGATGAAGCAGACGCGAGAAGGCATGCTGCATATCCTTGACCTCGAAGAATCCCGCTACAACGAGATGATGCGAAAATCAGACCGTCTGGTACGAAAAGCGCTCGAATCAACGCCACAAGACGCGACCGCTGTGCACGATGATGTGCTCTTCGAGTTGGCCGACGTGCACGGTTTGCAGCCTGAAATCGTCGTTGGTGTCGGTCGCGACGCGGGTTGGGAGCACCTGGTGGTCCGGGCAGGTTTTGCCGCAGAAATGGCGGAGCGCCACGCTCGCTTGGCGAAAGAAGCCGCTTCCTCAAGCAAAGATTCGACTTTGGTGGCCGACCTTCCCGATCTTCCCGAAACCACGCTGTTGTTCTACGACGACGTGCATATGGTGGAGATGGAAGCCAGCGTCCTCGCGTGCAAGCCCCTCGCTCACGCTGAGGTTGAGGGGGCAACGCATGCCGTTGTATTGGACAAGACGTGTTTCTACCCAGAAGGCGGCGGTCAAGAAGGCGATCATGGCCGGTTGTCCACCGAGGCCAGTGACCGACGTGTCTTGGACACCAGGAAGCAAGGGAATCACGTGCTCCACCTTGTCGACGGCCCGATGGAAGTCGGTGACCTGATTCACGGAAGGCTTGATGCCACGAGGCGCCAGCAACTCATGGACCACCACACGGCCGTGCACATTGTGGGTGGGGCGGCACGCCGCATCCTTGGTCCACACATTTTCCAAGCAGGCGCCAACAAGTCCGTGGACAGCGCTCGCCTCGACATCACCCACCACACGCGCTTGCAGCGTGAAGACCTCGACGCCATCGAACGCTTGGCCAACGACGTTCTTGCTCACGTTCAACGGACAGAGAAAACGGAATTGGACCGGCGAGATGCGGACAGAAAACACGGCTTTGATCTGTACCAAGGTGGAGCGCCGAAAGGGTCCTCTGTTCGCATCCTCCGCATCGCAGATCATGACATTCAGGCCTGCGGTGGAACCCATCACGACGAACCCGGGCGGATCGGCTCCATTCGCATCGTCCGTTCATCGGCCGTTCAGGACGGCGTCGAACGGCTGACCATCGTGGCGGGACAAGCAGCGCTTCGCTACGCACGCCAACAGGATGCTCTGCTTCGGGCGGCGTCCGATGCCCTGAGCGTGACGCCCGAAGATTTGCCCCGGGCTGCAGAGCGGTTCTTCACCGAATGGAAGGACCAACAAAAGCGGATCAAGCGCATGGAACAGGAGATCGCCAAGCTCCGAACGAGCGGTGGCGACGGTGGTTCCACGATGGTCGACGGTGTACGCATCATCGTGCAAGAGGTGGACGCTGACCTCAAGCAACTCACGAACATGCTTGGCGCGATGACACGTGACCCAGAACAACCCACTGTTGCAGTCTTGGGTTCCCGTGAGGGCGGTGGTAAACTGCTCGTCGCCGTCACAGAAGGCACGGTTGCGGCAGAGCGCTATGACGCCGTGACGCTTCTTCGCGCAATTTCCCCTCACATCAAAGGCGGTGGCGGTGGCAGGCCAACGTTCGCCCAAGGTGGCGGCTCATACCCTGACGGACTTCCAGAGGCGTTGGCCGAAGCCAAATCCATTCTTGGGGCTTGAATCACTGGCCGAGGTGAGCCTTGAGCGCTGTCCGGTCAAAGAACGACACGGCTTGGGCGAAGGCTTCCTCTGGGGAAAACCATGCACCTTCTGCGATTTCTGAGGGTTCGACTTTGATCTCTTGACCGTCCGTCGCTGTCGAGGTGTAGGTAAACGAAAGGAAGGACAAGCCTCGCCCGTCAAAGACGCGTTGGGTCACCACAGGCGCAGTGTCATCAAGGTCGATGGAAAGGCCGAATTCTTCGAAGGCTTCTCGGATGCATCCGGCCCGCGGGTGCTCGTCGTGATCCAGATAGCCGCCAGGGAGGGTCCAATGGCCAACAAAATGACCCCGAGCCACACGCCCCATCAGCACGTGCCCTTCACGGTTGATCACGATGGCTTTGCTGACCACCCGGTGCAGGCTACGGTACACGCTCTCTCGTGCGACAGGGTGAACCGCATTGTCGCTGATGAGGTCGTCTTTCCACGGCCATGTTTCGGGCCAAGCGATGTGTGGGTAGGCTTTGAGCACCACGACGCCCTCGGTCACGTCATCGTGGTTGACGCGGCGAGCAGGCCCGTGCTCGATGCCCATGGCTTGCACTTCTTCGGGCGTGGGGAACCGCAACGAGGGAGAATCCACCAACCTGCCCCGTCGCGCAGGCTGTGGGCCTTGGCCGTGGGCATCGACGAGCAAGACCTTCCCGTCATGCTCGAGATGAACCACGACAGATGGGTGGTCCATGGTTGTCCTGTGAACCCTCACCGGCATGAACGATGCGGTCCAACCAGCGCCACCTTCTTGGACGGAGCCGGAGGTTGGGGGGCATGGGCGTTGAACAACTCCACGGGGACCGATGGGCGAAGACCTACCTCATCGTCGATGAACATGCAGGTGTTGCCTCTTACGTGGACCCCGTGTGGGACACGGTCGATGAGGACCTCGCCTTGCTTGAGGCGCGTGGTTTGCGTTTGCTCCACGCCATTGCCACGCACACACACGCCGATCACATCACCGCCTGCTTTGCGATGCGAGAGCGCACAGGATGCGATTACGTGATGTGGCATTCAACGGCGTCGTTGGGCGTCAACGTCCTCGTCGGTGAAAACGACACGCTGAGCGTCGGTACACACAGCGTCCATTTTCATCACGCTCCAGGTCACACCAACGATTCGATGATCATCGATGTCGCGGGACACATCATGACCGGAGATTTCCTCTTCACAGGCGACGGTGGGGTGGGACGCGACGATCTTCCCAGCGGCCGTGTGGACGAGCATTGGGAAGCCCTCTCGGTGCTTTCGCGATTTGCTGGAGATACCGTCGTCTGCACGGGCCACGACCCGCCAGGTACCACGATGCAGAGCCTTTCATGGAATCAAGCCAACAATCCCGTGCTCAACATGACTTCTTTCGATGAATTTGCGGCGTGGCAAGCCGAGACCAGCGCCCGATTGGGCGGTGTATCGAAAATCAAAACCGCCCTACCAGCGAACATTTTCGCCGAGATTCCTGAACATGTTCCATGGTTGGAATGAGCGCTGATGGCGAAGGGCTTTCAATCACCGCGCGGGCCGGAACACATGGCCTTTGAGTTCAAGCGACCGACAGCCGTGGTGCTGCTGGCCTTGTTCGTACTGATGACGATGAGCCCGCTGGCTGCCGGCAGCCAAACCATGGGTGATGCTGATCGCATGGACGCCTCGCTTGAGGATGCCCTCTGGTCCGCTGAACTCGATTAACACCTCCCAGTCATCATTCAGTGCGAAGCACCAGTCTCTGAGGCCGACCGTGCCATGCTCTCGCGTTTCGGAGCCACGGTCGAAGGCGAAGCGCCGCTTCTGAACGCGTTGTTGATCAAGGCCAACCCGCATGCCATACGGCAACTCAGCATCCATGAACACGTGCACTACATGGAGCTTGACCGGCTCCTGGAGTACTTCTACCTCCCAACCGCACCAGGAGGTGCGCCGACCGGGGACGTTGGTGCGCTGATGCATGAAACCGTCCACGTGGTGGACGCCACGGACGCTTGGCACCGTGTGATCGTGCAACCTGACGGGTCGATCTCCTATGACCTCGACCTCGGGTTCACGGAATGGGACGGCGACGGTACGGCCATCGTCGATCTCGACACGGGTGTGGACGCCGGTCACCCCGACTACGATTACCTCGAACCATGGACCGGCGAGAAGACGCTGTATTCTGCGAAATGGACACCGGGCGATGGCTGGGTCGAAACCAGGAATTCCGACACTTCTTCGGGTCACGGCACCCACGTTGGTGGAACGATCGCCGGCAACGGTGACGCCTCCGCAGGCCGTCGAGCGGGGGTTGCCAAGGGTGGACAACTCATCGCCCTTGGTGCCGGAGACGGTGCCTCGATTTTTGCCGGTGTGCAAGGCCTCGAATGGACCTACGAGCACTCTCGGCCAGGAGCGAACGAATACCACATCCGTGTGGTGTCCAATTCATGGGGCTCTGACGGTGACTACGACCCCGAAGGTGCGATCGCCACATTGACCGACAAACTCACCTTCGAGCATGGCGTTGCGGTCATTTTTGCTGCGTCGAACTCAGGTGGGTCTGGTGCCGAGTGCTCGGGTGATTTGCGCACCAACGTCTACGCCAACACGCCTTCCGCGATTTCTGTGGCGGCCTTGACCCACGACGGCTCCGCCGTGACTTCCTTCTCCTCGCGAGGCTGCATGGACCAACAACACACCTGGCCCGACGTGGGTGCGCCTGGCCGAGACATCTGGGCGACCGCACCACGCGGGACGGCCATCGATGCCTCCACCCGAACGCAGGGTGACCTGTACTACATGGCTATCTCTGGCACATCCATGGCCACACCGCACGTGGGTGGCATTGCGGGTTTGCTTATCGACGTGGCTCCGTCGCTCGGTGTTGCGGACTACCACCGTGACGATCACGACGAGGGTTCAAGCCTCGTCAACGGTGATGGTGCTGCAGCCTACAGGCAGTTCGAAGATTGGGACACGGCCAACTATTCACGGGTCCACGAAGTGGAGTTGATCCTCGAATTGACCTCGCGTTACGAGGGGATGGCCAACAGCTGTGAGGACGGCAACGACGAAGACAACTGCAACGACATTCCTGAGGCCTGCTACCGCTCAGCGACCGGGCAGTGCCACGATTGGCGCCTCGGTCATGGTTTGGTGGACGTCGACGCGGCCATGGGATTGGCGCGAACGCTGCAGCAATTGCGCGACCCGAACCTTGACGGCTTTGTTGATTTCCCGGATTTCACCGTCTGGGACGCGGCTGAGATCAGCGATGTTATGCTGACTGAACGAACGATTCCTGTGAATACGGACCGTGTCAGGCACCAGTGGAAAGGCGATTGGAACCACTTCAACAACGGGCCTGGCGGCGTGTTCGGCGTGTACACCACCAACGACGCGCACCACATGTTCATCCCGAACGGAACGACCACCTTGGAGGCCTACTTCACGCCGACCGAATACGAACTTGACACCGGGCAGGTCGGGGCGCTCCAACTGCGCATTGACATGGGTGAAGACGGCACCAACGACGAGGGCGTTGGGACCCGTGAAAGCGACACTTGGATCTACACCCTCGAGGTGGACCCGGCCGATTGGGGCACGTGGACGGAGTTCGACGTGGAAGGGCAAGCCATCACCGTGTGGGGGGCGGTTCAGGATTCGGAGTTCTTTGAGTCCAGCGTGGCGTACACGGTCGATGTCGTGTTGACGCTCGACCTCAGTGAGCCCCGTGACATTGCGTTTGACCAACGGCCCGGGAGTTACTCGGACCTTGATCCGACCTCACCGTCTCCGACCTACACCTCGGACATGGACGGACGGTTGACGTTCACGCGCGGCGTGTTTGACCAAGCCGCCGTGGCCGCTCTGGCCAACGGACTCATCGAGGATGCGACCAGCGAGGAGGACCTGGGCTTCTTTGGTGCCCTGGCCGATCTCATCATCACCTACACCGGTTCGAGTTTCGTGGCCCTGATGCTGGTCATTTTGCTGGCCCTTGGTGTCAGCACGCTGGTCAGGAACGCCCGTATCGATACGCCAATCCTGCTCAAGAGCGACGACCCTCTGGACGCGGAACTCGAGGACTGAAGGGCAGTGATGTGCCACGAAGTCGCTTGCGAGGTTTGGATCGATTTAGCATCCCAGTGGATTGATTGGTGGCGGGTTCACTCGCCTCGGGCAAACGCAATCATTCTGTCGATTGGTATGTGGTCCACCGTATCTTTGCAGTAATGGGCCTCCACCACGCGCCCCTCTTCGTCGATCAGCACATCGACCGGAATCGTCGCCATCCGGGACGGCGACAGTGTTCGAGGGAAATATCCCCTGAGCGTCGCGGCCATGAACGTCAAAGGAGAGCGCATGGCGCCCCACATGAACCGGCCGAATGATTTGACCACACCATGCCGGTCAAAGTGTTCGTAGGTTTCGTCAGCCACAAGGAAAAACGGGACCTTCCGTCCACCCATACGCTTCCTCAGCTCGTCGATGTTGGCGTCGAACACACCGACCATCACCGCGTCATCTGGAAACTCATTCCATCGCTTTATGAGCCGATCAATGCGGATGTTGCAAAAAGGACAGGATGCGAACCTGAAAAACGTGAAAATGACCCTTCGGCCGCGGAAATCTTCCAATGAGATGTTTCGTCCATCCAATGACGGGAGCGAGAAGGAAGGAGCAACGTCCCCTGGCTTGAGTCGGTTTGACATGTACAAATAAGGTGAGAGACCCCTCTTGATGTCGCCGTTAGGAACATCGTGCGGTTCTTTTCTCAAATGGAGGGCCGCTTGGGAATCTCACCGGCCGTGTCCGAGCGAGGCAGGGCCTCAAGATCTGCAAAGGACATGCCGCCGCTGACCAATTCTTTGGATTGCTCCTTGCGCTCGGCCATCGACATCTTCGCTCCGAACACCAAGCGCCCTTCTGCGCGTGTCAAGTCGTAGGAAATCAGCGGGGAGAATTGGTCCATCGCTTGGGATTCGAACACGTCCCGCACCGACTTCCCCCGCACCAATGCATAACCCCACTGGTAGGCGAAGCCCACCAAGGCTGCACCGTACAGCACCGCGATGACCACCGCCGAGAACAGCACCGGGTTGCCGTTGCGGATTTCTTCCATCATCGCCCGAACGAGCAGGAGCATCAAGCCAAATCCGACCACGGGTTTGAGCAGCGAATCAAGCCAGAGGTCGATGGGCGTTAGGGAAGCGTTGGCCGGGTCGGCGAAAACGAGGTCCGTTTCGAAGGCCGCCCCGAGCACGCCAACCAGCGCGAGCAGCACCACGTACAGCAGGATCGCAAGGAGCGCTTGGATGCCGGTTGAATCGATGCGGAAGGTCCAGAGCACAACCAGCCATGCGAAGAGGCCCAAGAAGGCCAAGCGCGGCGCACGTTGGAAGTGGCGCAGGTGGTGCGAGAGTTCCATCACGTGTTCTCGCGACACCTCACCGGTGTCCAAGGTGCGTGGAATGTGGATGATCTGCCAATTGGTGAGCCGTCGCAGGATGTTCAACGCCGTGGCCAGAAGGTTGCGCCGGATGAGCAGGAATTCCGTGGCCATGAAAACGGGGAAAGCCAGCAAAATCACCGGTGCCGCGAGCAGCAAGGCAATGGGGAAGACAAACAAGGCCGGAAGGAGGATGAAGTGACCAAGGCCCAGAGGATAGATGGTGTCGGCTTCCAACAAGCGCTGGCGTTGTGGGCTGATGCCGGCTTCCCTTGCGCGGTCATTGAGGGCTGTTCGGAAGGCTTCGAGGGGCATGCCCGCGTGCAAGATTCGACGTACGTCAGCCCGGTAGCTCATGTTGTCGATGGAAGACCCGACGCGAAGTTGCCACGCGATGCGGAGCGGCAGGGCAAGCAGCACTGGGATGAGCAGGATGCCCAGCGCAGAAGCAAGGGCGTCCATGCCCGGCTCGGTGGCCACGGTTGGCTCACAACCCTTCCCCCTCTCAATGCATCGGATGCAACCTTCTTGTTCCGTCGGACTAGGCCACCCACATGCGCATCGCCATCACGGACGGACTGCACCCTGACGCCATCGCCAAACTCCGCGCCGAATGTGGCGGTGAAGTGGATGAACTTGAGCCGGAATCACTCGGAGCAGATGGCGGGGTCCCAATCACTGCGCTCATCGTTCGAAGCCGCACCAAGGTGACGGCCGACGTGATGGCCGCGCTCCCCTCCTTGCGTGTGGTTGGGCGTGCTGGTGTGGGTGTGGACAACATCGATCTGGATGCCGCCACGGCCGCAGGCGTTCGCGTCGTCAACGCCCCTCGGGCGTCCACCCACTCCGTCGTGGAGTTGACCATGGCCCACTTGCTTGGTTCGGTTCGCTTCCTCGGTCCCTCAGACCGTGCCATGCGCGAAGGGCGCTGGATCAAGAAGGAGGCCAAAGGCACAGAGTTGTCCGGAAAGCGGCTCGGCTTGGTCGGCTATGGACGCATCGCGCGAGGTGTTGCCGCGGTGGCCGTCGCCCTCGGCATGGAGGTGCACGCGTACGACCCTTACCTTCCTGAAGGCGTGGACATCGCTCCTGCCACCACCCTGCATGCAGGCCTGGACGATTTGTTTCGGTCGTGCACCCACATCAGCCTGCATTGTGGCCTCACCCCAGAAACCCACCACATGGTCGATGCTCGTCGCCTCAACCTGATGCCGCAGGTCGGTGCTGACGGCGTGGCCTGCGGAGCCCATTTGGTCAACTGCGCCCGGGGCGGCTTGGTCGATGAACACGCCGCCTCAGCGGCGCTTCGCGACGGGGTGCTCGCCAGTTTGGCCCTCGATGTGTTTGAGGAAGAACCGGTGGGCTCAGGTCATCCGCTGGTTGAACACACGCGCTTCAGCGGCACACCGCACATCGGCGCTTCCACCCATGAGGCACAACGCCGCGTCGGCATGGACATCGCCGCTGCCGTGCTCGAGACGCTCGACACAGGCAGCTGCTCCACCGTCGTCAACCGTGATGTGCTCTGATCACTTCACCTTCAGCGCACCCTCCCTGCGTGGCTTCCTCCATCCCTGATGCGGTGGCCGAGGCATGGGCCGAAGTGTACCAACATGGCGGGTGCGTGTGGATCAAGAGTTGCAGGCGTTGGCGCCATACCGACGTTTGTTGCCTCACGATGAACAAGCGGTGTTCGATGACATGCTTGCTCATCTCCGCCAACGACGCGGAGTGGCTGGTATGCTCCCCGCCCATGACCCGTGGACGCCCCTGCTCTTGACGGCCCTGCTCGAAGCATGGGTTCGCCTTCGGTCCCTGGAAGATGCCTTGGGGGAACGGGATGCAGCCTAGTTGGTTGCTCGATGTGCACGACGAGGGCACTGGCGTGCTCACGGCATGGGTCCGCCAGCAAGGAGGGCCGGCTCGCTCGTGGCGTTTTGTGGCTCCGTGCATGCTCCACATCACGGCCATTCCCGAACGTCTCCGTGCGCTTCAGGTGTGGCTTGATCAGCCCGAGGTTCGGTTGCACTATGGCGTGATGGAATGCACGTCCATCGAAGCCCCGATCGCGTTGGGAGGCCCCATGCATCCTGTGCTCGAAGTGACGCTTCACCGACCACGAGAGCGCCTCCGACTGGCTCGCGCCATCGACGACCGAGGGCTTCACCGTCACCACACGTTGCTCTCGGTCGACGTCGACCCAGTCCAAGCCTGGTTGACGGCCCATGGCATCGAACTCTTTGGTGGGGTGCAGTTCTCGACCGCTTCGCTCAACCCCCTCCCCTGTGCGGACGTCATGCACGATGTGCGCGTGCTTCGCATGGACGGCGACTGGGACGGTCCGCTGCACGACGGTCGGCTGCGGGCGGTCCACTTGACGCCGGTGGAGGCGGTTGGGTTCACGCCGCTTCAGCAAACGGACGTGGTTTTGCTCGAGGCCGCAGATGGGATGGAACGCCTGATGGATGCGTTTGACCGGCACGATCCAGATGTCGTTTTGACCGAGGGGGGCGATGCCCACCTCTTGCCTGCCTTGCGTCAACGGGCGGAGGCATGGGGTGTTCATCTGCGCCTTGGGCGCTCGGCATCGGCCGTACCGACGCCGACGCGACGAACCACCGTGCGTTCGTACGGCCGTTTGCTGCGACGAGGCGGACACCATCGCTTGGAAGGACGTGTGCACATCGACCTTGCCACGAGTTTTCTCGGACGAGAGGCTGGGCTCCCAGGCTTGATCGAACTGGCGCAGGCTTCTGGCCGTCCTCTTGATGCGGTGGCTCGGCGCTCACCAGGTGCCGTGATCAGCGCCATCCAGGTGCGTACGGCCATGCAGGACGGCGTGCTGATTCCATGGCGCAAGAACCGACCCGAAGACACCACGACCGGGTGGGACTTGCTTCACGCGGATCGCGGAGGCCTGCATCTCGACCCGAGGCCGGGCCTCTATGACGACGTGTTTGAACTGGACTTTGCCAGCCTCTTTCCAAGCATCATCGCCACGCGAAACATCTCACCCGAGACCCTTGGATGCACCTGTTGCACCGGGCACGGTCGCGGCTCCTTTGTCCCGCTTGACCCCGATGACGCCAAGCGGTGGTTTCGACAGCGTTCCGTCAGTCGACGGTTGGATCCTGGTCCACGCTCACCTCCCGCAGCCTTGAGCGTCCCCGGTCTTGAATTGCGCACATGCCTCCAGCAGCACGGTTTGCTTGGTCGCGTGGTGGCTCCCCTCATCCGGCGTCGTTCGGAACTCAAAGCCCAACGGACGGGTCCTCGTGACGATGCAGACCGCCGTCAAACGGCCTTGAAGTGGCTTCTTGTGACGTGCTTTGGATACACAGGGTACCGCAACGCACGATTCGGGCGCATTGAGGCGCATGAAGCGATTTGTGCGTGGGCGCGCGAGGTCATGCTGGAGGGCATTGAAGCAGCCCGGGCCGACGGTTGGGACGTCGTTCATGGCATCGTCGACAGCTTGTGGATCACCGATGCCTCAGGGCGTGGTTTCAACGAGCGGGCTGAGGCGGCCCAACGTTTGGCGGACCGCCTTGGGGCCACCACAGGCATCCCCTTGGAGGTGGAAGGCCGCTATCCCGTACTGGCCATTCTTCCACGTCGTTCCGACGGTGCTGGTGCGTTAACACGGTACTGGGGTTGTGGTTTCGATGCGGTCAAAGTCAGGGGCATTGAGGCAAGGCAGCACTCGACCAGTCCTTTTGTCAAGCGTTTCCAAACGGAGGCACTCGAAGCCCTTCGCCTCCACGTGCTGGCCCACGGTGTGAGCAAAGACGCCATGGAAGCGTTGTTGCTTGAAGCCCACGATCGGGCTCGGAACCGTTTGATGACCGGACAGGTTGCTCTGCGTGATTTGCTCGTTGCTCAGCGGGTTGAGCGAAGCCTGGAAGAACGCAGCGTGAACACCGTGTTGCAGCGCGCCATGTCCCGTTCTTCTCGGTTGGGCTGGCCGGTTGCCCTTGGTTCTCGCCTTCGTTTTGTGGAGGTGGAGGGCAACGACGACGGGGTTGTGTTGGCCACAGAGTTGGACGGCATGGCCTCAACCCATCTCAGGCCTGCGCTCGAGGTCCATGTCCGCCGCCTCGACCGGGCGGCGTGGTCGCTGCTTGCACCGTTCGGCTGGAAGTTGGAGCCCCTTCGACGACCACTCGGCCAAGGTCGGTTGCCCGTGCTCCGTAACGGAGCGTGAACGCAGCGGATGGAGGAGGCACCATGCCCCTCCTTCGCGGCGAAGGCGGAGCACGCCGTCGTTTCCACTGTTCACCTCCAGTCGACTTTGTGCAATGTTGGCCAGCCTTTGCGCGCGCCACGCATGCGCCCCTGATCCGTGCCGCCCGTCAATCACGACCACGGTGGTGGCGTTGGCGTGCACGGTGCGTTCCAAGTCTGCGCAGAGGTGACGTACCAGGTCCCGTTTCTCCCGGGCCCGCAGTTCATCGTCGTCGAACATGGCCATCGGGGCATCGACCACAACAAGGCGTGAACCGCTGTCTCGCACCTCATCAGGAAGCCGTTTCACCATGGCCGCGCATTGGTGTGCGGTGAAGCCTCGAGCGACCCGCAACGAACGGAGGGCCCGTGGTCCGACGCCGAGGCGGGCAAGCCAGGGTGAAAACCGTCCGGGATCCAGCCGACATGCTCCATCGATCCAGTGCACGACATGACCGCTGGCCAACGCGAGCGCAACCCACGCCTCGGCCACGGGGCGTGCACGTCGCCCGTGCCGTCCGTCGCCCACCAGCACGTGGACACCGGGTTGGCGAGGTCGGAACTCGGCCGCAGCACGGGAACGAATCGCGGGTGCTGGATGCATGGGCTCACCGGACCTTCGCGTCCGCCCGAGGAGGTGGTGAAGCCTGTCGATGACCCGTCGTGGGAAGTGAAGCGCAGGCCTCAAACACCTTCGACACCGAAAGGCATCCGTGGAGCAAGGTGGGAAGATCCTTGTTCACTGCGATTTGGATGCGTTCTATGCAGCAGTGGAAACCCTTCATCGGGGTCTTGATCCGGAAGTTCCGCTGATCATTGGGGCGGACCCAAAATCCGGACGAGGTCGAGGCATCGTCAGCACCTGCAATTACGCCGCACGCGCGTACGGTGTGCGCTCAGCCATGCCCATCAGCGAAGCATGGCGGCGTTGTCCGGCAGCTCCCGCAGGACCAGCGACCTATGTGCGTGGCTCGCACCGGCTTTACGCGCGTGCTTCGCGACGGGTGATGTCGCTCTTGCGTGAGGTCGGCGGGCCCTTTGAGCAGGCCAGCATTGACGAGGCATACCTCGACGTCACCGAAGCCACTGGGGGTGATTGGGACCAAGCGGTGGCCTTGTGCGAGCGTTTGCAGCGTGACGTTGTCAAAGCCACGGGGTTGACCGCATCGTTTGGTCTTGGACCGACACGGCTCTTGGCGAAAATGAGCAGTGAAGAACGAAAACCGCAAGGGTTGTTCAGGCTGATGCCGGGCGATGCGGCGGATTTTTTCCAGGGCCGTCCGCTTCGAGAAATACCTGGCATCGGTCCAGCGACGGCCACCGCCATGCAGGAGTGGGGCGTTCAAACCGTGGACGAGGCCTATGGTCTCGGCGAATTGGCCTTGGCCCGCATGGTTGGGCCACGTTTCGCCGCCTGGTTGATGGCGGTGGTTGAGGAGCGCACCAGCGACGACGTCAGTGTCCTCCGCTCTCGAAAGTCCATCGGCAAAGAGACGACCTTTGAACGCGATCAACACGATGAAGAGCACGTTCTCGAGCAGTTGCTTGCGTTGGTGTCACGGGTCATGGAGCGTGCGTCAGAACTCGGTGTCGTGGGCCGCTTGGGGGAGGTCAAAGTGAGGTACAAGGGCTTCGAAACCCGGACCCACCGGCGTTCTATTCCCGTCGCCATGGACGATCCCGCGGTCTTCAAGGCCCTTGCAACGCGTTTGTTCGCCACCAGCCTTGAGCGTGAGCGACCGGTTCGGTTGGTGGGCTTCCGTCTCGGGGACTTGGAAGACCCTCCGACCCGACAGGTGACCCTTGAGCGGTTCGATCCATCAGGCCAAACGGTGCATGGACGTGAGCACGGGTCGGAACGCCTCGAGTGATTCGGGAAGTTCCATGCCCTCAATCGGCTGATTCAACGCGATGCCTTGTTCGCGCTTTGTTGACCACACCAGGCTGTTGAAGGCGGTCACATCGCCGGTCAATTGGCGCAGGTCGTCCCCCTCGTGCTGCCCTTCAGCGAGGTGGCTGTCGACGTGGGCGGGGAACGCACGTGCCTCCACACAGGAGGTGCCATAGACGGTGCTCGTGATGTGGTGGGTGAAGAAGGGGCAGACTGGGCTGAAGGCAGTGAGGCTGTCACGCACCACCCGATGAAGCACCCAAGCCGCCGTCGTGTCTTCGTCGTAGAGTCGAGTTTTGACCATCTCAAGCCAATGGCTCGGCAAAACTCCGGTCAGGAAATTCTTGAGCGCTTGTGTGGCGGTGTAGATGTCCAATTCCGACCAGGCCTTGCGCGCCGTGGCCATCACCTTGTGATGTTCTGCCAGGATCCACCGATCCTCTGGTTCAAGGTGCTCAGGTTTCTGCTCAAGGTCCTCAGGGACATCGAACTGAGAGGCAAAGCGAGCGACGTTGTAGACCTTGGTCAGCACCCCGAAATACTTCTGTTCGATTTCTTCAGGGTTGATGTGGAAGTCGTCACCAACCTGTGCGTCACACGCCTTCCAAAGCCGGAAGCACTCGCTTCCGATCTTGTTCGCCTTCAGGGCCACTGAGCCTTCTGGACCCTTGATGCGCCAACTTCCCGTCCGCCCTCCTGCGCCGCATTCGAGAACCGAGTCAGCATCGATGCCGTTCCCGAGGGATTTCGACATTTTTCGCCCCCATGGGTCCATCCCCAAACCGTCGATCCAGACGTGTTTGAACGCGGGCTGGTCGAGCAGCAGGGCGCTCTTGAGCATCGTGTAGTACAGCCACGTGCGGACGATTTCCTTGCCCTGTGGGCGGAGCGCGGTTGGGAAGCACCGTGCGAAGCGGTCATCGTCTTCCAAAAGCCCGCTGACAAAGAGGTTGGAGTTCGAGGAGTCCATCCACGTGTCGAACACCTTCTCTTCACCGATGACGTCCGAGAGCGTTGCTTTCATGTCGTCCCAGCTGCCGAGGAGCGTCCGGTCGTTCCTGTCGAGCACACGGCTCCCCGCAGGTGGGTCCTCACGCCATGGTTGCACGTAGGTTCCCTTTGGGGGGACGATCACCTTCGAACCGTCGTCCGCGTACCACACCGGGATTTCCGTGTGGTACCACCTTCGGCGTGAAATGGGCCAATCGATGGTGATGTTGTCCATCCAATCCAACAAGAATTGACGGTTCCGCGGGGGATGAAACTCCACGTCCTCAACCAGTTCCCTGAGGCGATCTTGCATGTGGGTTTGCCGCACATACCATTCCTTCAGGAGGATGATTTCCACGGGGTTCTTGCCACGCTCGGAGACGGGAACTTCCTGCTCTTTTTCAACGACGTTCGCGATCTTGCCTTCTGACTCCAAGTGCTCAATGGCGGCTGCACGGGCCTCGTGCACGGTCATGCCTGAGAGGGGGCCAGCGAGGGCCGTCATTTGGCCCTCGAGGTCAATCGCTTGGAAGGGGTCGAGCCCCAATTCACGGAAGACGGCCACGTCGTTCTGATCTCCGAAGGAACACACCATCAACACGCCCGAGCCAAATTCCATCTTCACGGACGGGTGGGTGCGAACTTCGACGACGGTGTCTCGTCCTTCTGTCGGCATGGGGAGGGCCAAGGTTTGGCCGATCAGATCACGGTACCGTTCGTCGTCTGGGTGGACCACCACAACACCGCAGGCGCAAATCATCTCTGGCCTCGTCGTTGAAATGACGACTTCTTGACCGTCGTTGGTGTGCCATCGCACGTCGACCAACTTGGTCTTGCGCGTGACGCGCTCGACTTCGGCATCAGCGATGGTGGTGCCTTCGACGGGGTCGTAGATGTTCGGACGGAGGTCTTCAACCACGGCCCCCTGCTCAAACAGATCGATGAAGATGGCTTGCGTGACGCTCCGGTAATCCGGTGCGTCGGTGAGGTACTCTCGATCAAAGTCACACGAGAGCCCCACGCGCTTCGCCGTGGTTCGCATGGCCTGCGTGAAGGTTTCAATCGTCGAGGCGCACAAGTCGAGGAATTCCCCACGTTCGTACGTCCGCATCTTGCGCTTGGTGTTCTTTTCCACGGTGAATTCGATGTTGATGCCGTTCCGGTCCACGCCCCAAGGGAAGTAGACCTCTTTGCCCAGCAAGCGTTGGCTTCGGGCGATGACGTCGATCATCGAATACTGAGCGACAGCACCGATGTGCCACGTACCGGAAGGGTAAGGTGGAGGCGTATCGATGACAAAGGGCTCACGCTCGCTTTGAGGGTCGAAGGCATACCTGGCGTTGTAGGCTTCGGGGTCGCTGTAATGCGCTTCCTGGATGCGCTTTTCGAGGTCGATGCTCCACCGCTTCTCGTTGAGTCGTGGGGTGGGCATCGCGGTCACCTTGCCCAGAGGGCGTTGTGGCCTCGGGTCGCATCTCTTCAAGCCATCCCATCACAAGGGTGTTGAGCAGGAATCCGCACGCACCGGCAACAGACTTTCAAACGGCGTCCGCGGACCATGAACTGAATGGGCAAGGAAGACGGGCCAGCAGGTGGCGACGCTTCTTCGGAAGGCCGCCTTTCCGCGTTGCGTCGTGCAGGCCGTGCATCCATGTCCCGAAGGGCCACAGAAGTCAGCGGCGCCGTGAAGAATTTCGATGCAAAATCCGCCGTTGATGCGATGCTTGAGGCACCGTCGAGCCTTCGGCGAGAATGGCAACGGACCGGTGCGATAGGGGCCATCACCCGCTTTCCGCTGTTGACCGTCCTGGCCTTCTTCGGCATGACCCTGTTTTTCGTGTCCCACTCGGGATTCTTGGACAACACGGGACTCGACCGGGACCCCGACAACCCAGCCCTCAACGTCAACGGCGACATGGAAGTCTACCTTCCGGACGGTTCAGAGGTCAGTGCGCTCATCGCCAAGGTGGAAGAAGATTGGACAACCGACGTGATGGTCATCTACATCGAATCGAACAAGAACAACATCACCGATCAACGCATCCTCCAAGAGATCAGTTACGTCGAAGAGACGCTCAATCCCTACATTTCCGATGCCGAACTGGACGACGTCATCTACATCCTCTCACTTTCCACGGTCATCAAGGAAGTCAATTCCAGTGCGCCGCGTGTCCGAACGGCCCTCATCGAAGAGCTCGGTGAATCGGCTTGTCCACCGGACACCGAAGATTGTGCAAGCAGGACAGCAGCACAGGCCCTCAACGAAATTTTGGCCACCACCGACGTTGGCGCTCGCGCCATTCCAACTCAGGGCACCATCGATCTCATCGTTCGTGAGATGTACGAGGACGACGGTTCGCCAACGCCAGGTCTTGACAAATTGGCGCGCAACACCAACCCATGCACCCTGAACGGTGGGATGTGCGACAACGACGAGGACTACCTCCTCGACCGTGCGGTGATGGCCATCGCGGTCACTGAAAACAAGCCTGCAAAGCAAATCATCGAGGAAACGCAAGGGCAGCTTGACGAAATTTCCACGAAAAATCGTCCGTGCCTCTTCGATGAGAACGGTGACCCCAACGCCGAAGCAGGCCTCTGCACGTGGGATGACCTTGGATTGAACATGACCTTGACGGGTCCCGTGCCCATCACCAACGCCGTGACGGACTTCTCCTTCCAGCTGTTTTGGGACATTTTCCCGATGGCCGTTGTCTTTGTCGCGGTTGGCTTGTTTGTGTTCCACTGCGATTTGCTTCAGACAGGGTTGACCGGAATACGGCCACTGCAAGGCTTCAAAGTCGTCTGCATCGCAGGTTTGCCGACCCTTTGCGCCGTGTTTTGGACGATGGGCATCTTAGGTTGGACCGATTTTGAGGTGACCATGACCGTCATCATCGTGGGGCCAATTCTGCTTGCGCTCGGCGTTTCTTACGGTCTGCACATCACCAACCGCTACGCCGAAGAAACGGGGACCAAGCAAGAGAAAATTCGGGCGGCCATGTCTTCGACAGGCCGTGCGGTCTTTTTGTCCGCGGTGACCACAGTGATCGGTTTCGTCTCGCTTGTTTTCACCCCGATGGCCCCCATCCAAACGGTGGGTATTGCCTTGTCAGGAGGCATCGTGGTGGTGTATTTCTTGACCATGTTCATGGTTCCAAACCTGACCTTGTTGTTGGATCTGGAGAAGCCGAAACACCCACCGCTTGCCGCCTTCAACGTGATGGTTGAGGTTCCGGTTCGTCGCTCAAGTTGGGTGCTTGGCGTGTTCTTCGTCTTCATCCTCATCTCGGCCACCGTGGGTCAGGCCAACGTGGAGGAGAACATCGATCTTCTCGGCATGGCTCCAGAAGACGAGCAATCCGTCATCAAGATGAAACAATACAGCGACGAATTCAACGCCGGTCAAGTCGGCATGGTTCTCGTGCACGCCAACGTGACGGGAAACATCAACGACGACGACACAAGCAACGACGATCCCGCATCAATCCTTGAACAAATTGAGGTTCTCGAGGCCAAAATCAACGAGGTTGACAACGCCTCAGCCGTTTCCATTGTGTTCCTCATGAAAGCGACCGGTGTTGCCGTCTCCATCACCGGTGCACCCATCGCAGATTTCATCGACGAAACACCGGGGATTCCGGATGAAATCAAAGACACGGCGACGTCCCTGTTGAACCAAGAAATCATTGCCGACGCCTCGTTTTGGGACGTGTTGACCAATCCTTCGCAGTACAACATGCCCGGTGATCGTCAATCCCAGATTTTCCTGCTCAACGTCTTTTATGCGTCCATCACGGAAGAAACGCTCCAGGTCTTCATCAACGAGAACTACGACCGGACCCTCATCTTGGTGGACATGCCGTTCATCCCTGTGGCGGACACCGCCGTCAGTGTGGATGAAATCAACGTCCAAGCCGCGGCCTTCGCAGGTCCAAAGGGCGAGTACGCGGAGGACATCACCGGCGTGGCCGCGACCGCCATCGAAGTGAACCAACTCATCGTTGACTCGCAATGGCGGTCCCTTGCCTTCGCGGTTGTGTTGACCATCATCACGCTGGCCATTGTGTTCCGCGACCTGAAGTACTCGTTGTTGACGACCTCACCCGTGATCGCCACCGTTGCTCTGCAGTGGTTGGTGATGTGGCAACTGGACGTGCCGTTGTCGTTGGTGACGGTGATGATCGGTTCCATCCTCGTGGGCGTCGGGGTCGACTTTTCGATTCACATCGCCAACCGTATCCGTGAACTCGGTGGAGGCATCGATGCCATCCGTACCGCGGCGGTCGGCACAGGGATGTCGCTCGCAGAAGCAGCAACGGTCACCAGTTTGGGCATGATGACCGCCTACCAGATCCCCATCCCCGAGATCAAACCCTTCCTGACGGTGATTCTGATTTTGCTCTGGGTCGCTGCTGCGGGTGCTTTGGTGCTGCTCCCGGCGATTTTCGTCGCTTTGGAAAAGGCCGGGGTGACCACGGTTGGGGGCCATTCTGGCCTGGCCAACAAATTGGGGCTTGGTCGGAAGTACGTTCAGGCTGAGGACATCGTCTACGATGCCGTCGTTGTGGAGCGTTCTGGCGACGCGTGGTGAAGCGAGGATTCAATGACCGTGGGGGCTCCCCACACCACATGAAGGGCCTCTGGCTGATGAAGTCTGAACCCCACGTTTACTCGTACGACGATTTGGTTGCTGACGGCCAAACGCATTGGGACGGCGTGAGGAATTACCAAGCGAGGAACATGATGCGCGACCAAATGAAGGTCGGTGACCTCGTCCTCTACTACCACTCCAACACCAAACCCCCGCATGTTGCGGGTCTGGCTCGGGTCGTGCGAGAGGGCTACCCTGACCACACCGCCCTCGACCCCAACTCCAAGTATTTCGATGCAAAAGCCACGGCGGAGAACCCCCGTTGGAGCATGGTTGACCTCGCTCCTGTGGCCGCTTGCCCCACGACGGTGTCGCTTGAAGCCATCAAAGAAGATCCAGCCTTCGAAGGCATGCTGCTCATCCGTCGTGGTCAACGGTTGTCCATTCAACCGGTCGAAGAGCATCATTTCAGGCGTGTGTTGTCACTCGCAGGCTTTGACGTCGATGCCATGATGGAGGAATGACCATGGGGGAGGGTGAAGTTCGTGCAGCGTCCCGAGCCCTGTCCATCGAATACGCCATCCGCGATGTCGTCGTGCCGGCGACGGCCCTCGAAGCCCAAGGGCATGAAATTCTGAAACTCAACATCGGCGATCCCATCGCCTACCCTGGCCTTCCGACCCCCCAGCACATGGTGGACGCGTACGCACAAGCCGTTCAGGACGGCATGAACGGATACTCGCCCTCGTACGGGCTTCCACCGCTGCGTGAGGCGGTGGCGGCCGAAGAACGCAGCAAAGGTTGGCCCGCAACTGCAGATGACATCTATGTCTGCCATGGCGTCACCGAAGCCCTCCAACTGCTCTTTGCAGCCGTGTTGGAAGAAGGCGATGTTGTGCTCGCTCCTGGTCCACATTACCCACCCTACATGGCGTACCCGCAAATGTACGGTGCCAAGACGGTGGAATACAGGCTCGACGCCAACGACGGATGGAGGATCGACCTTGCCGATCTCGAGGCGAAGATGACCGAAAACGTTCGTTTTGTGGTCCTCATCAACCCAAACAATCCAACGGGGAACGTGGCGACACCTGAGGAGGTTGATGCCATCCTACGCATCGTCAAGGCTTGGCCTCAATGCATGGTCATCGCGGACGAAATTTACGACGGTTTGGACTTCACAGGGCATCAGGTTTCGGTGGCCAGCCGTTCCGTCGATGTTCCCGTGATTACGCTCAACGGCGTTTCGAAGGTGTTCTTTGCTCCAGGTTGGCGCATCGGGTGGTTTGGGCTTCACGATCCAACACGCACCCTCGGTGCAGTGCGGGACGCGTTGGAGCGCTTGCTGCGCTCACGCCTGTGCGCTTCCACACCAGCCCAACAAGGCTACTTGGCCGGCTTGACGGGAGATCGGTCGTGGATGGGCTCCTACTTGGAGCGGGTGAAAGCACAGCGCCAACGTTGCCTTGAGCGGATAGCGGCCATCGACGGGCTTGAGGTTGAAGCCCCCGGCGGTGCGTTCTACATGTTCGTTCGCTTGACCGACAACCGGTGGGCGTCAAACGACAAGCAATTCGTGCTGGATTTGCTCCACGAAGAGCACGTCTTGTTGGTCCACGGCAGCGGTTTCAGTCCAGAACGGGGACGTGGTCACGTGCGGCTGGTGTACTTGGCTGACGTTCGGGTCTTGGACGAGGCGTTTGACCGCATCGAGCGCTTCCTCAATCGACATCGAGCGACGGCCATGTCGGAGATGGATTCTTGAGCAAGTCCTGACCCCCTTTCCCCATGAACCGGGTGCTGGCGCTGTTGCTGGGCTCGGTTTGGCTCCTGCCCTCGGTTGCAGCTGAAGTGGTCATCGTTCAGCCCAGCGAGCCCAGCGCCGAACTTGCGATTCCTTTCAGCATTGCAGTGGTGGCCGCGCTTTTGCTCTGGCGCTGGTTCGTGCCTCGTCAACTCGCATCCCTGCAAGTCGCCTTCGAAATCGACGATGACCTCTACGAAGTTCACAGGATCTCCAAGACCGTCGGGGAAGCACGCGAACTGCTTGGTGAACGTTCGGTCAGCAAAGGCGCCATCCTGTACATGATGGGCATGACCGGAATCCTCCTCTTGATTGCGGAGTTGATGTTCGATCCGAACACCTTCTACCTGCCGAACCTCTTCCTCATCGGTTTGCTTGTCGGACTACCAATCCTCATTTCACCGTGGGAAACGCTGAACGCGCAGTTGATCGGGGTTGGGAAAGCCAACATGAAAGCCGGATTTGCCTCCAGGCTTGGTCGTTTGACCACCCTCCCCTTGTTGGTGGCCGCACTGCTGGGTACCGTGATTCTTGGTCTGCAGTTGGAGGGCACCATCACGCCCGAATGGATTGCGATTTCCATGTTGGTCTTCATGGGACCTACCATCATCGCCTATGGGCGTATCATGGGGGCGTCGTGGAACGTTCTCTTGTTGAACAAATGGAGGTCCTTCCGTGGGCAAACCACGGCCATCGATCCTGAGCACCCAAGTTTCGTCAACCGTTTGGTCGCGATCATCCTCGTGCTGTTCCTGTTCACGATGCCCTTGACGGCCTTGAACGGCATCGTGACGGTGATTTACGTCGTTTCCGTTGAACCAACAAACACAGAGGAGATGCTCAACTACGGTGGAATCATTGGGTATTCGATTTACACCAACATCGACCTCATCATGGAAATCGTTGGGCAACTTGAGGCCCTCAAGAGTCTGCCTCAAGTGCTTTCGTTGTACTTGTCGTTGAACGTCGCCATCGTCGGTTTGGCGTTCATCTTTGAACTCACCAGAAACTTGCTGCTCGGTGGACAATCCTTCGGGGGTACTTTTGGTGTTCAATTGGCTCCCCCGAGGGACATCCGAAGCGAAGTTGGCGTCCGAGGGAAGTTGGTCGCCTTTTGCTTCGCTGGTTTTTCAGGTTACACCGTGCTTTTGCTTCTCTTGGTGTGTTACAAGGAATTCGGGGACGTCATGCCATACACCGATTGGCTGAACCAACAGGACTTCGATGAAGAAATGCGGCTTCTGACGACGTGGATGTTCATTGCTGTTGGTCAGTCGATTTTCATGCTCACTTGGCTCGCTTCCATCAGTCAATTCGGGAGGCTGCGTGGTCTACGGTTTGACATTGATCCTGACCAACGTCGTGACGGTGCGGTCATGCTGACCGAAGGCAACAACCTTCGGATGATGATCGACAAGGCAGCCCAAAACGACGATTTGGACATGTTGCGCCGCCTCCAATCTGCAGAATTTACCGACGACGAAGCCCTCATTCGTCACGAAAAGGCACGTGCAAAAATGTGGGAATTGGCCCTCCGTGGCTTGTGGCCTCAAGCCTCTGAAGAAGCCAAGAAGGTGCTTGCTCAATCTGGCGGGGACGACGATGAATCGCGTCTTCTGTTGGCCGTTTCCTACCTTGCCAGCCGTCGTTTGGACGCGGCCCGTGAAGCCCTTTTCGGTCTCGAACAACCCGAGGGTTATGACGAGCCCGAGCTGATTTCCTTCCTGTGCGAATGGTTGGATCCATGGCACGGTCGTGTCGACGAAGACGACTTGTGGGATTGGGAGAACAACTCCACCATCGACCACCTTCAAGACATGATGAAGATGCTCGAATCTTGGGATCCAAATCCAGACACCATGAACCGTCACGAAGACCGCCTTTCACGCATCGGTCGCATCTCCCGTGTCGCACTGTTGCGCGCCCAACGCCGCCACAAGGAAGCCCTGAAACTGGCGCTTGATTGTGTGCGCGCAGACCCCACTGGGGTTCGTCCACGGATCGCGGTGACCCTGTGCCTCGTGGACCAGGGGCGTTGGCATGAAGCAAGAACCGTGCTCGATGAATTGAATGCCAGCGACCCCAACGATCCCCGCGTCAAGAGCCTCATGGCCTTGATGGGTCACCATCCAGATTTGGAGGAATTTGAGGTGGCCATGGCCATGGAGCCAAGGGCGAAGGGTCGGAATTACCTCGATGAAGCACCCATCAATCCAATGGCTGGCGCATTGATTCGAGGTGGTTTGGACGAGGCCTTGACGGCCAACGCTCTCATTGTGGCCCATGAAGCCGTGCGGCGTACCGTTAGCCCTGGTCACAGAATATCTCCCATCACCTACCTGATCCATTTCGGTTTGATCATCCCGTTGTGGGGCATGGGTGCCGCTTACTTGGCCACCTTGCGCGGAACCACGGTTGGGGTTGGGGCCGCCCTTGCTTTGGGTGGTTTGCATTTGATGTACGTGCGCCTCCTCAAGCAGCAGCGCCACGTGGTCAAGCAACGTGACCAGCGCATGATGATCGAGCTTGGCCGGCGCTTGAAGCGCCGACGCGCCGTCCCCACAGAAGCCAACACGCCTATTGGAACACATCTCATTCTCACCGGCCTGTTGCTGACGGTCAACGGCGTGGTGCTTGACATCGGTTTGCCGGCTTGGTTGTCGGCAAGGAACGAAGAGGTCGCGGACCGGTCCATGCAAGCGCGGCTCAAGCGTCGGGCCTCGAAGATGGAACGGGCCAAGTCACCACGCACCAAACCCCTCGGACGTGGTTGGTGGCTCAAACGCGAAGACCCGACGGACGGTGGGCCTGCACTTGACGCGCTGATCGGCCCTTCCGCTTACCGAGGCCGTGCTGCTGCGGAAGGCCTCAAGCAAAAACTCGGTGGCAGCATCTCTGGTGGACCTGCTCGACGCCTGTCGGTATCAGACCTCGACATGGCTGGACGTGGGGCTCCCATGAACACCCGAAGGTCAGAGCGTTTCCCTGGCTCAACTCGGCCCCGTTGAAGTCCTCACAACGCGGCGCTGTCCGTCGTTTTGCTCCGAACAGAGCACGTCAAGTTCTATAACCGGTGCGAGGCACGGAAGAAACCGGGGTCTTAGCCATGGCCATGAATCACAACCAGATGGCGTACGTCGCCATCATCACGACGCTCATTTTCGGCTCGTTGTTCGTTGGAATCAGTGGATTCTGGCAAACCAATGAACGCGTTGGAGATTTCGAGAGTGCCGCCGAAGAGGACATTTTTGGAGAGGGCACGGAATCCGTCGATACACTCGATTCGGACGGAGACGGGCTTCCCGACACGCTTGAACAGACCCAGTACGGTACGCTCATCGACGACCCCGACACCGACGGCGACGGTATGTCCGATGGATGGGAGGTGGCCCATGGCCTGAATCCCCTCGACAACGGAGAATCCGACGACGTGACGCTCGACCCAAGTGAGGCCGACACGGAAGACGCCACGAAAAAGAACGAGACGGATGCGTGGCCTGACCCCAACCAGGGCCCAAATGGCGACCCTGACCGTGACGGTTTGACCAACACCATCGAGCAGGAACTGGGCACTGACCCACAGCGAGCGGACACGGACAACGACGGATTGAACGATCGTTGGGAGTCCATGTACTCCACCGAGGTGATCACGGTCGGAGGCGTTGTCACGCTCTTCGATCCACTCCGAGGAAACTGGGATTGCTTGTTGCTCGACGCTGGAACGGAACAAGCCCTGGAGGACTACTACGACGATGACGAGTCCACGCCCAGTTGGGACGACTTGGCCAACTCCGAGGGCAAGCACTCGTGCGACAGCGTCCTCGACACCGACGAGGACGGTTTGCCAAACTGGCTTGAGGAGAACTACGGAACAGACCCCACATCTCGGGACTCCGACCAGGACCTGATCGACGACATCGTTGAGGTGTCCACCGAATTGGTGAACATCTTTGTCGGAACCGGCGAAGAGTGCAACGTTGCCTTGGTTGAGTCGATCACCCTCGTCGCACCCTTCCAAACCATGGACGATGCATGGTTCATGGGGGACATGGACGGCGATGGTTTGCTGAACGGCCCCTCCGATTGGGACACCGACGGTGACGGGATGCCTGACGGCTTCGAATACTGCTATTCGCACCTCGCTGAACTTCCGCCTGCGCTCGACAACACGATGCTGTTGAACCCCGCCAACGCCTCTGATGCCTATGGCGACTGGGATGAAGACGGCCTGAACAACCTCGAGGAGTACCTTGTGGCCGAAACCTTCGGTCCAACCAATTTCACCTCACCATGGCGGATTGACACCGACCTTGACCAGATGCCAGACGGTTGGGAGTCCAGCAACGGGCTCCACCCACGGGACGGAACCAACGGCGATGAAGACCCTGATCGCGACGGTTGGGACGCCGACGGTGACGGTGCTGTGGTGTACGCTGAATTGGTCAACAGCGTGACGGTCATCGGCGTGGACGTGGACTTGGACGATTGGGTCATCGCCAACCAAACCGTGGCACGCGGTCAGATCACCCTCGCAGGCGGCAACAAGCAGACGGTGTCGCTTGGCTCGCCCGTGGACGGCTACGTGTACGACATTCATGTGGCGGTGGGCGACGTGATTGAATCACGACTCGACGTCTGGATGGACATCGTTGAGCCAGAAGAGCAATTCACGAACGTCATGGAATACAACGCACGCGACCGGGACGGTGATGGCGTGGTCGACGGTCGGTCCACCGACCCACTCGTCGCCGACACCGACGGCGATGGCCTCCGCGATGGCATCGAGGTCATGGGTTGGGAAATCCTCGTCGTGAACGTCGGTGTGCAGCGGATCAAGGTGACCAGCGATCCCGGGCTGTACGACACCGACGCCGATGGCTTGTCAGATTTCATTGAATTCAGTGAACTGTGCGACACCGGTTCAAACGCCTCAAACCCCGACACCGACGGTGACGGACTTGGTGACCAAGCCGAAGCCCTTTCTGGCTTTACGTGGGAAGGTGAATCTTACTTCACCGACGCCTGCATGTTCGACACAGACAACGACGGCTTGGAAGACGGTGAGGAAGTCATCGCCGGTCAGGACAACTTCCTGACCCACGCCAACAACTCCGACACCGACGACGACGGCTTGAAGGACGGCAATGAGGTGCTCTTCGTTCCACGACCGTTCCAAAAGCCAACCAATCCGCTCATCAACGACACCGATGCGGACGGTATGCTCGACGGCTGGGAAATGCAGGTCAAATCCGCAGAGGACAACACCAACTCCCACAGCCTTTGGGTGGCCGCCAGCTCGTGGTCGCGCCCCGGTTGTGAATCCACTCAGACCAACAACTGCCTCATGGAGCCCGGCGGTTACGTCTGGCAAAACTTCCTCGGAGGCTTTGTTTTGGAAGCGAAATACGAGGTGTGGGAGATGAACCTCAGTGGCTTCAGCATCCCTGCAAACAACCTGTGCGACGGATGTTCTGGCCGATGGGCGCTTGACCCCTCGCTGGATTCCCTGCCCGACGCGAACTACGATGTGGACAACGACTCGCTGATGAACTCTGCAGAGGCTCCCGACCGTTGGAACACCAACCCCGTTGACGATGACACCGATCAAGATCAGCTGCCCGATGGGTGGGAAGTGCGTTACAGCCAACTTGCGCTTGAACGTGGATTGGTGGACAATTTGTCCATCGCTTCCTCTGGAGCCCGCGGTGTCATGGACCCCTCAATGGAAGACAGCGACCTTGATGGCATCACGGACGGCCAGGAGGACCCGGACCGCGACGGCCTCAACCGGAGCGGTTTGGTCAGGAAGTACTGCCCCGGGTACGACGACCCAACCAACAGCCAATGTCACATCAACCCAGACACCCCGGACGGCGTTCGGTTCTATGACAATCTGGAGAACTACACGAATTTCGAAGAGTTCCAAAACGGAACAGACCCCGTGACCAACGATACGGACGGCGACGATTGGAACGACGGCCCCGAGGTCTACTACCAAGACCACGACAACGATGGAATGGCCACGGGATGGGAATACCACTTCGAGTTCGATCCGTATGATGCAGCAGATCGAATGGTCGATACGGACGGTGACGGCCACGTCAACTACTGCGAATACAAGTGGGACACCAACCCGAGGAACCCCCTCTCGTTCCCCGGCCAAGGTCAACTGTGCGATCCATTCGCTGAGTGAGCAGGCGGCGTCATGATGGTCCAACCACGGGTCATCGTTCTCATCGCCGTTCTCCTCTTGCCTTGTTTCCCTTTTTCATCAGGAGAAACCGCTCCATCGGATGATTTCACCTTCAGCCACGACCATGGTGAGGTTCACGTTGAAGGTGTCTTTGAACTGTCAGGACACTCCAACCTTGCCCTCAATGACGTCGCATGGGAATTGATCGATGCCTCAACCGATGTGACGTTGGCCAGCGGGGACTTCCTTGACAAGGTCACACCAAACACCGACGCAACGTGGTCCTGGTCGCACAACCTTACCGTACCGGAATCCGGTTGCTCATGCAGGTTTGTCGTGCATCATGGTGCCTCGGACGCGACGTCCTCTCAGCTGGTCCTTTACCTCGGGAGTGGCCTCGCTTGGGCGCCGGTTTGGCTGAACCAGCCCATGGGGGAGGTGATCCTCACAGACGTTGACAACGTCTCCTTGGAACTCCCACTTGTGTTCCCACCTGCTCGTGCGAACGGTTCCATGGTCGAGATGGAACGTTGTCCTGCGAGCAGCAACGGGGTATGCACATCGCCGTCATCCATGCTTACCGCTCCCCTTCTCCATGATGGAATGAGCACCAGCATGACCTTCACGCCGGAGGATTGGGACCCCGAAGGGCACTGGGCCATCACGTCGATGGTCGTCGTTGACGCTGTGCTTGCACGTTCGACGTCCGTGGCTTGGCATCTTCTTCATGACAACACACCACCCTTGGTGGCCATTGAATCCGTGCCGGTGGCCAACGAGTCCGAACGTGTTCTGGTGGTCGTCAACGCCACCGACGCCACAAGTCAGCACGTGGTCCTTGTTGACCTTCGGGCCACCTCACCTTCGGGTGGGGTGATCCTGCTTGCCAACACGAGCGGGGCGGCTGAATTCATCTTCCAACCGGATGCAGCCGGAGTTTGGAACCTCCAAGCCACCGTTCAAGATGGGGCTGGATTGACTCAGATGGCCCATCATGCGTTGACGGTAGACAACCTGGCACCCGAAGCCAAAATCAGGCTCAACGGTGCGCTGGTGGAAAACGGGGATACGCTCCAAGTGAAACTCGGACAGCCGCTGCAGCTCGACGCGTCCACGTCGCAAGACACCGCAAGCGATCTTTTGTCGCTCAACCATGTCTGGTGGATCGGTGATGATCTTCGCCTCTCCGGTGTGAGTCTACTCACCGAGGAACGATTCCAAGACCCGGGCACGTTCGAGGTTCGTCTTGAGGTCGTCGACGACGATGGGGCCTTGGATGAGATTCAATTCATCCTCGAGGTCACCGAAGAAGGACCACCGCTCGCAGATGCGGTCGTCGTGGGTCCCTTGTTGGTGGTCGTCGTCGGTGTGGCGCTCGGCGTGCTGTTCTACGTCCGTCAACGTTCTGAGGCCGCTGATATCCCAACCTGGCCGAGTGAGCAAGAACGTTGAACTGACGTGCAACGCTTGATAGCATGTCGACCCCTGCTCGGTTCATGTTTGATGGGGTCTTCCAAGACCTGCCCCCCGCCCCGGCACCGTTCTCGACCGGTGAAGTCCGAGCACGTCAGGCACGACTGACCTCCGGGTTGTCGATGGACACCCTGATTTTGCTTCCTGCACCGCACGAGGCAACCCGTTCGAACGACGTCCACTACCGTTACAGGTCTTCGTCTGACCTGATGTACTTGACCGATTGGGCAGAACCAGAATCCATGGGCTACGCCTTCCATGACGGTGATGGTTGGGTCTGGGGCCTTTGCGTTCAACCCAAAGACACCCTGAAGGAAATCTGGGAGGGGCGCCGACTTGGTGCTGAGGGTGTGCTTGCGTTGGGCATGGTGGACCGTACGCACAGCATTCACGACCGCGATGAGGTGGTCCGCAATTTGCTCGGAAAAGCAAGCCGTGTCCTCCTGCGGCAAAACGTCGACCCCTCCTTGGATGAATTGGTCCGCATCGCGATGACGGAGCGTTCTCGCCCTCGGCAACAGTTTGGGACCGGGCCGGTGTCCATCGAGGATCCGAGTGCGCGAATCGCTGAGCTTCGCTTGAGGAAATCGAGCGAAGAAATCGCGATGATGCGTCACGCAGCAGACATCTCTGCCCGGTCGCATGTGGCGGCCATGAAGCTCCCTTCGAAAGACCTCAACGAACGGCATCTGCAGGCTGTCATCGAGGGCGGATTTGTCTTCGGAGGTGGCGATGGATGGGCCTATCCGTCGATCGTTGGATGCGGCGTGAACGCCACAATCCTCCACTACACGGTCAACGATTCGGCATGTGAACAAGGGGATGTTGTGCTCATTGATGCAGGGACCGAGTACAAGGGCTACGCATCGGACATCACCCGCTCGTGGCCGATTGGCGGTCGTTTTTCAGAGGCTCAACGGGAACTCTACACCATCGTTCTTGATGCCCAAAAAGCCGCCATCGATGCGTGCCGCGTCGGAGAGCCGTACAACGCCCCCCATGACGCCGCCCGTCGGGTGCTTGCCGAAGGCCTGATCGCGCTTGGCGTCATTGACCAAACCTTGGAAGAGGCCTTGGACATGGAGACCGGTGAACTTCGGTGGTGGTACATGCACAACACCGGTCATTGGCTTGGCCTGGACGTTCACGATGTTGGCGTGTATCGACCCAACGGAGAACCTCGCTTGCTTGAGCCTGGCATGGTGCTCACCGTTGAGCCCGGTTTGTATTTCGGTGCATGGCGACCAGACGTGACCTGTCCTCCCAAATATGCTGACATTGGCATCCGTATCGAAGACGATGTGTTGGTGACCGATGACGGTCCCGTGGTGCTCTCAGACGCATGTCCAAAGGAGATGGACGACCTCGAGGCCATCGTCGGAGCGTGAGCGTGTGTGGGCGTCCATCCTTGAGCAGCAGGCCCAGTGGACACCAGACGATCCAACCGGGGTGCGTTTGTCTGCAGAAGATGCCGTGGTGCTTTACGAAACAGCGCCCCTTCACGCGCTGATGAGTGCTGCTTTGCACCGCCGTCAATTGCAGGTGCCCGGAAGTGAGGTCACGTACCTCATCGATCGGAACGTGAACTACACGAACGCCTGCACCATCAACTGCCAGTTCTGCTCGTTTTACCGACCCGTCGGTCACGAGGAGGTGTACACCCAAACCATCGATGAGATCTCCAACCGTTTCTCGGAGTTGGAGGCCATTGGCGGCGTCCGAGTTTTGATGCAAGGAGGTGTCAACCCAGACCTCCCCTTCTCATGGTACACCGACGTCCTCCAAGAACTCCGTGTACGCCACCCCTCCATCGACTTGGACTGTTTCAGTCCAATCGAAATTCAAGGCATGTCGGAGATCACGGGTATGGAGACCATCGATGTCCTTCGCGCGCTGAAGGATGCCGGCATGCACGGTTTGCCAGGCGGAGGTGCCGAAATGCTCGTCGAGGGGGTGCGTCGGGACGTTTCCCCGAAAAAAGGCGGCCCTGAGCAATGGATTCGCATCATGCGGGAAGCACAATCCCTCGATCTCGTGACCAGCGCCACGAACGTGTTCGGTTTTGGCGAGGGTGCAGAAGAACGCGTCGAACACCTCGTCCGCGTTCGTGGCATGCAGGACGAGGCCATGGCACGTGGTGAACGTCCCTTTACTTCCTTCATCGCGTGGCCTGTGCAATTGGAAACCAATTCATTCGGTCGACGTAACCGGGGTCAAAATCGAGTTGAACTCGGCGCTGGCCCTTCCGAGTACCTCCGGCACGTTGCGATTGCGCGCCTCATGCTCGACGTGGTCGACCACATCCAAGCCTCTTGGCCAACGATGGGTGTCGACGTGGCTCAAATGGCACTCCTTGGCGGGGCTGACGACATCGGTTCCACGATGATGGAGGAAAACGTTGTTTCTGCGTCCGGGACTTCGAAGATTTCCGCCAGTGAACGTGAACTTCAACGCCTGATCCGACGCGCAGGCCTGACGCCGCGCCGCCGCAACAGCCGCTACGAATTGCTCGAAACCCCAAGCGAGGGCGATGAACAGCTCGCTGCTCCAGTTCCCCTCTTGGCCTAGGTTCGACTTGGCAGCGGTACGTCGTACACCACCCAAATCTCCGCGTGGATGTTGCGACCTCCGGACTCCGTTTCACCCGTGGGCTGGTACTCCGCCCCGTTGAACAAACCACGGTAGCTCAGGGTTTCCGTCGCCCCTGGCGTGACCCAGTCGGTGATGTCGTAGGTCCATTGCTTCACGTCCTGACCTGCACACCATCCCGCTCGCCCGAAAGGCCACGAACCAAACTGATTGGCCACCACACCCCGCCGCACTTCTTGTTCACATCCAGTGTTGCTGTACACGATCGGATGCCATTCGTAGGCCGTGTTGCTGCCAATGGAGAAGTGGTGTTCATGGTCGCAGAACTCCGCACAGTTTGCGTCGTCCTTTTGGAAACCATGTCCTGTGATGGTGGCGACGATTCGAACGCGTGATGCGTCGGTGGGAATGTTGAGCGTGTGCTCGCGGTCGTAAAGTGCGGGATCGTTGTAACTCCCGTTGAACTGACCACCGGTGAAGGCGAAGGTCGCTGAGGACGGTCGGTGATCAACGGTGCTTTCACCCCACCTCGAAAAGAGGAGGGTGATGGTCAAACTCCCCCCGTTCGCTCCCCGATAGGTGAAGCGTCGATCCTCACCATCGTCGAGCATGAAGAGGTAAGGTGACAGGTCCGTCAACCAACGCCCTTCACGTCCGTAGGTGGTGATCCACCGTGCGAACTCTGTACCACATTTTGAGGAATTGTCACGGTTGCAGATGCGCAGGTTCGCTTCATAGTCCCATTCATGGCAGCCCGCATATCCACCGGACGAGGTCTGGTAGCGATCCCGTCGTTCGGAACATGCGTGCTCGTGGAACATTTCCAACGTATCGTAGGTCTCCAAATCATGGACCAAATCGAACGTTGCGTTCATGGCGGTGGTGAAACCACCACCCCAGCCACCTTGATGCTGGTCCTGGAACATGAGGTCCACGGCCTCTACCGCCGGGTCGTTCCTCCTGATTTCGACCGGGTGTTCGGCATGCCACATCCACGCTTCATGGGACATGTGTTGTGGGTCATACGTCGTGCTGGAGGTCCCCCACGTGTAGGTTGAACCGGTTTGACGGAGCCGTTGGAAACGGTCGATGCCAAAGGTGGTCGGCTCACCAAGCGCAGACAGGGCTTCACCAAGGTCACCGGTCGCACCGCTCAAGTCGAGGTCGAGGTAGTGGATCCTTCCCTCCCATTTTTCTTCCTCATCAGAATTGAGGCGTTGTTCAACGTCGGATTTTCGGTCGGTCACTTGCGACCTGTACGCACTGTCGTAGGACCCGTACACCAGATGCGTGTCCTCAGGGAGGTTTCGAGTCAATGTTCCTGGATTCATGGTGAAGGTGGACGAACTGGAGCTGCTGCCGCTGGTCTTCATCAACAGGAAGAGGTAGGTGCTGTTTCCGTCCCAGAGGTCGGAAAACGTGAGGGTTCCAGAAAGCGTGGGAACCGTGAAATCACCAACGGTCTGGAAGGGTCCGCTCACAACAGGCGCACCTTGTGTGCTGGTCCATGGAACGGGCAATTGGACCACCGCACAACCGCGTTCGTCAATCGTCCATCGTGAGGGGCTGTCCGGGCACTCGTCGTTTTGGAGGTGGACGCCATCCCCATCCACGTCTTCGCATCCGTCAGCATCGACTTGGGCAGCAGGAGGTGTACTCGGGCAAAGGTCAACCGCATCCACCACCCCGTCGCCATCGGTGTCACGCTGATCTGCAGCACAACCGAATTCATCCACCGGAGCTCCAAGCGTTGATTGCGGGCACACGTCGAGCATGGTTCCGTTCAAATCGGTGTCGTGAACACCGTCGTTGTCATCGTCGTCGTCCTCGGTAGCATCCAGGCAACCGTCCCGGTCCCAATCCGTAGAATTGTCTTGGAACCAAGCGGACTCGCCCTTGGGGCATGCATCGTCAACGTCGAGCACGTTGTCGTCGTCATCGTCCAAATCCTCACCGTCATCCCTGCAACCGTCCAAATCCCAATCCATAGCCCGAAGGCTCGTCCAACCGGTCTCTCCTTGCGGGCAGGCGTCCTCCACGTCACGCCGGCTGTCGTTGTCGTCATCGTCGTCCTCACTCGCATCACGGCATCCGTCCATGTCGTGGTCTTCGAGTGAGGTCGATGTCCACCCTGATTCTGAGAGGCATCCGTCCACACCGTCCTCGAGTCCATCGTCGTCGTCGTCGTTGTCCTCGTCACGGTCCCTGCATCCGTCGCCGTCATGGTCGGTCGTGGTCTTGCTTGTCCAGCCTTGAGCATCACCGACTCCGTCGGGACATCGGTCCACATCATCATGCACACCGTCACCGTCTGCGTCCACCACGACTTCACTCAAGATCAGACGGACGCTTCGCTCATCGGTCGCGGTATCAACAGGACCAACACAGATGGCGGTGATGACGACGACGGGGGGCATGCCTTGCTCGACTTTGCTCACCGAGAACGTGCGGTCATCGGCAAGTGGGATGTCTTCGATGGCCTGGTCGGATCCAAGGTCCATGGTGACGCTGCATGTGGTCGCGTCAAGGTCATGGTCGGGCCGGTCACGCAACGATGCAACACGTCCTTCGAAAGCCACCAATCCTTCGTCCGCATTGACCGCGACGGGAACCACAAGTCGAACGCCAGCCTGGCCGACGGCCACGGTGGCGTCAAGGCTCAATGGTCCCGATTCAAAGGTCACGCCTTCTGTGGGAAACAGATCGACGCTGAGGGTCACTGCTCCCGTCGATGGAGCCATGATGGCGATGACGAGATGTTCCCCTCGTGAGACCGCCACGTCGCTCTCCACGCTCGGTGCTGCTCCTTCGACCGAGGTTCGCACATCGCCAACTGCGATGCGTTCAAGATCTTGTGATGGAATCCCTTGCACCTCAAAGATCAACAGGTCACCAGCCACTGGATTCCGGATCGATTCGGACAGAACAAGTCGCCAAGAGGTGGTGGGGAGAACAGGGGTTTCCGTGTCCTCTGGCAATGGTTCAACGACGTCTTCTCCCATCCCGAGGCAGCCGGCCATGAGCATGGTCAGAACCAAGGCAACAGCGGTCAGCGGTCGTCGCATGCTCCGCCATGCATAGGACGGGACCTCAACGTGTCGGTGCCGGTTCGGCGTGTTCAGCACGTCCATCGGTCAACTCGACGTTCAAGTGCGGAATGGTTGTCTTTGGCCATCTGGCGAAAACAGGTGTCACGTGGAGCAGGCGCCCATGGACCGGATGATCGCAGGCCACCACCACCTCCCAGTGGATGCGGACCAAGGCATCGTACATGGTGCCAGGCCAAGGCCCTTCAGGAGCTTCCACCGTGACTTCCTTGTTGATGATTTCACACCAAGGTCCACGTGCTGCCAAGCGCATGGGTCGAAGGTACACGTCGCCTGGCCAGTCATGCCGTCCCATGGGTGAGTCTTCTCCCAGTCCAGTCCCGTCACCGAGTGCTGGCTCCATTCCGGCCAGTGCAGTGGTCATGCCAGGGGGCGGTTGTCCGTGTGGGTCTCTGTTGAGCGTTTGCAGGATGTGGTGTCGGCGTGGGGAAAGGACACCACACTGGAGGCTTGCGAACACGGCATGTTGTGCTGCGACTCCATCGATCTGAAGGGTCGTCGGGCCATCGCTGGTCACGTGGTCAACGTTCACCACGAGGTTCAATTCGTCGTCAGCGATGATGTTCGTTTGCCTACGAAGGTCACCCACGTTCACGGCCAACCGCAACACGAGTGGCGTCAAAATAAGCGGGACCACGATCAAACCCAACAAGGGGTAATCCAGCAAGCCCAGTCGGACGCTGTCGGTTCCAAAGGTGGGAATGTTGAGCGCATCGAATCCCGGTGCGAGGGCAAGGTACAGCAACGTCAGCAGCATCATCGCGGCGACCCCGTCGACCATCCTGCGCAAACGGCGGTGAAGCGGTCGAGGTTCAAGGAACCAACCGGTGCGTTGAGCCTTCACGGCACTTGGAAAAGGACGAGATTCCAAGGCACCCGCATCAGCGTTGGGAAGGCCTCGCCGCTCGACAAACCACCCTTCAGCGGTCTCAATCCTGAAATTGGCTCCAAACGTACGGTCGATGATTCCGGTCACGGGCTCTAATTCCGATGGATTGAGCCTTCTCGGGTCAAACGGTGGATGACGGTACACTTCCTCCATGCCTTCACCTCATGCGGTCAACATCGCCCAGCCTGCTTTCAGGGCCAGTGGCCTGAAGGAGGGTACCTTCCTCAACATTTCAATTCCAAGCGGAACCGGATGCTCAATGTCCCCGAGGCGATTGATCATGGCCGTCACCTCGGGTTTGGCAAACACCGAGACGTGGCGCTCCAAGGTGTCGTCATCGCTTTCTGTCAAAAACAGGTTTCGGAGGGCCCTTGCCCGTGTCTGGTGACGCCTCAATTCGTCCCAAGGACGGGCAATTTTCTTGAGATGATCCTCAGAGAGTTTGTCGGCATGGATGGCTTGAGCCAAGGTGTCAGCCACCATGCTGACCTGCTTGAACCCAGGGCCAATGCCTCCGCCGGTCGTGGGTTTGGCCAAACCAGCAGCATCCCCGAAGAGCATGGCGCGTTCACGTACGGGCCGACGAACCATGCCCCCGGGAATTGGGCCACAATACCTGGCCACAATTTGGCAATTGGCGAACCGCTTGGCATGGCGGGAGGTGTGCATCAGGGCATGAAGCAAGGATTCGGGGGACGATTCATCGAGTCGTTCAGGTGAAGACCACAAGCCAATTCGATGCGTTCCAAATCCTGTTGGGATGGCCCAAGCGAAGAATCCGGGTGCGATGGATTCGCCTGTGAACATCTCAAGCCAACGGTCCTCGGTCTCGAAACCGGTGACTTCGACCTGGTTACCAATCATGATCTCCTTCGGTCTTCCGCTTCGCAACCAATGGCGAACACGGCTGTGGGCGCCATCGGCTCCAACGACCAATCGACAGGTGGTGGTGCCGGCAACAGAACCTTGTTGATGGTGAACACGCCATCCTTCCCCATCGATGGAAAGGAGACCTGTGGCCGTGGTTGAGAGGCGAAGTTTTGCTCCAGCCCGAATTGCTTGCTCGACGACGCCCTCGTCGAAGCGGTTTCTGCACACCGCGCTGGTGCGCGTTTCACCTGGCACCCCAACCGACACGGAGGCGTGGTGTGGGCCGTGGATCGTCGCTCCATCAATCTCCTGAAGGACGGTGTGCTCAAGGCCGACTTCGGCCATCGACCATGGGTTGACCAGACCAGCGCATTGGAAGGGCCTTCCAATGGAGGCATGCTCTTCGAGCATCAGGACATCGACGCCACGTTCAGCAAGAACCGTGGCCAAGCGAGCGCCAACCGGACCCGCTCCGACCACGATGACGTCGTGGTCCATGAACAGAAACCGGGGGGTGGACCCCATGAAGCATGCGCTTCATTCCTTCTTTGCAAAGCGGTACCTGACCTGCTGGGCTTTGTTCAGGTACAGGATGGCCGTGAAAGGATTCCCCTTTTTGGAAATCAAGTCCGAGAAGGGTCCAACCTGCCCTTCTGTGATCAACGTGGCCGCCTCTTCACGGGTCAATTCACGCTTCGACAATTCACGGGCGATTTGGATTTTGCAACCCGAGCCTGCTTCTTGCGGCTGGAAATGCGTCGGTGTTTCGACGATGGCAACGTTGGTTTTCGGACACACGGCGACCACACCTGGAACCACGTCGAATTTGGTTGCGTCAGAGGCGGCTTGTCGAGGGGGGAAATCGTACTCAATTTTCTTGCCGTTTAGGACCAGATATGCGCTGAAAGGTTTCCCTCGTCGGGAAATGAATCCTTCGAGGAGGGCTGATTTTCCTTCGGTCAGGATGGCGCGTGCTTCCTCTGGGGCGATGACACGCTGACACATTTCTGCGCGGATGCCTCGGAACGTGCATTCCTCGGCATCGCACGCGTAGCCGTCATGACCTTGACGAATCGTGCCTGATGTACAGACAGGGCAGGCGGCAATGGCTTCGTCCGTGGCCTCGACGCTTCCTGCTCCGTTTCCTTTGGTGGTCACCTTTCCTGCATCGCTAAGGGTCACCGATGCGGTGTATTCTTCACCCGTCCGGCTAAAGAAACCGTGCAAATCTTCGAGGCTCTTCGCTTCAATCAAACGTGCTGCGGTTGAGCGGTCAAACCAACGCCCTGAAGTGTCCTTCCAGAAGATGAACTTGCATCCTTCCTCGGCGCCGAGGTTTGCCACGCATTGGTAGGCCAAGGTGGTTTCGCGCACGGGTTCACCGCACGATGGGCAAGTGGCCAAGTCTTCCTCATCCGCGTACAAAAGCGACCGATCATGGTCCTTGATACGGTGAACCATGGTGGTGGTTCGCTCGACGATGTCGTCCATGTAGACCGAGCGTTCAATCTGACCGCGCTGGACCTGCAGAAGCCTGTGCTCCATCTCCCCGGTCAACTCAGGTGAAGTGATCCAATCCACGCCGATGCGTCGGAGCATGTCGATCAGCCGCAAACCGATGGCTGTCGCGCTGATTTGGCCGCTTCGTGCTCGGCGAATGTAGTTGCGATCGATGAGTTTCTCGATGGTCTCGGCACGGGTGGCGGGGGTGCCAAGGCCCGTGTCCTTCAGGGCCTCAGAGAAATCGTCGTCTTCGACCTGACGGCCCGCGTGTTCCATCAACGACAGGAGGCGCGCTTCCTTCAATCGACTGGGAGGCTTTGACATCTCCTCGTGGAAGGTCACGTCTTCGAGCTTGGCTTCGGTCCCGTCTTTTATGGCGCCCCACTGTTCTGGGATGGCTTCCTTCTTGATCTCGATGTGTCGGAAGCCAGGGTCGACAAGATGTTCAACGCTCTTGACGAAATCTTGGGACCCTGCGGTTGCAGTGCGCGTTTCGACCCTCCATGTTGAGCGGTCGGACCAAGATGCAAGGAAACGCCTGGCGATCAGGTCGAACAATTTCGCATGGTCGGCAGGAAGGGCCTCGCTTGGAAGCATGCCTGTGGGGACGATGGCGTAGTGGTCGCTGACCTTGGCATCGTTGAAATTCCGGTCGGCGTTTCGCAGACCCTCGGATTGGAGACGCCCAACATGGGCGGTGTATTCTTTGATGCCGCCAAGCGTTTCGATGATTTCGTTGACCTTCTCCGTCATGTCAGAGGGCAGGTATTGCGAATCTGTACGGGGATACGTCGTGACCTTGTACCGGTCGTAGAGGTCTTGAGCCACGCTCAAGGTTCTCCGTGAGGGCCATGACCAGAGGCTGTTGGCTCTGCGCTGCAGACTGGTCAAATCAAAATTCAACGGTGCGCGCTCATGCTTCGGCCTTTCTTCCACCGTCACGGTGGTGGTTGGCGCCCCTGCCAGGTCGGCCTCGACGGCGTTCTTTTCCTCAAGGTCCAAGATGCGGTTGGCTTTGTATTCTGGACGCTCTTCGTCCGCTTTGTGGTCGCGACGAACCCATCGGGCAGACCACATTGCACCATCGGCGTGCACGTCGGCCGTGATGTTCCAGAAGGGTTCCGGCACGTAACTCAAGATCCGATGCTCTTCATCTGCAATCATGGCCAGGGTCGCAGTTTGAACCCTACCAAGGCTGATGGTGGTGCGTTCACGACGTCCTTTCAGGAAGGTGTTTCCCACACGTGAACCGTTCATACCGATGATCCAATCCGCTTCAGAACGGGAGCGTGCTGCTGCTCCCAAGTTGTCGAAGGAGGTGCTGGGTTGACGGCTTTCCCAAGCCGTTGTAATGGCATTGGAGGTCATGGATTGGAGCCACATCCTGGACGTGGGGGCTTTTGCTCCGGTGTGCTCGATGATGCTCCTGAAAATGAGTTCACCTTCTCGAGCAGCGTCACACGCGTTGACAATTTCAGTGACTTCTTTCGACGTGACTCGCTTTTTGATGGCGCTGAGCACCTTCCGGTTGCGCCCTCCTTTGGCTTTGTATTCGAACGGATCTGGGACGATGGGGAGCCTGTCGATGGTTTTTCGCCAGTTCTTGAACTCGGCGTCGTAGTCTTCTGGGAATTTCTGTTCGACCAAATGGCCGATGGCCCAGGTCACCACAAGGTCATCCCCGAGCCAAGCGTCGTCGGCCTTTTTGGTGGCTCCGAGCACCTTGGCAATGTCGTCTGCAACGCTGGGTTTCTCCGCGATGACGACGACGGTCATGATTGGGTCGGCCCCGTCGAGCCTACTTGAACGATGTTGTGACCTGCCGGCTTCGCCAAGCCTCCTCGTCCCAAGGGTCCTCTAACCCCGGGCCTCCACATCCAAGGCACCCGGGATATCCCGCCTCAAGAAGCGAATGTGCCATGGTCGCAACGTCTTGGAAACTCACGCCGTGATGGCCTTCTGAGCTGAACAACAAGCAGCGATGGTCCGCGGTGTGTTCCCACGTCACGAGGGGAAGGTCAAGTTCCGTGTCGCGAATGCACACGGATGTGGAGGGGTAAACGTCTGGGAGTTCCAACCGCCCAGGATTGGTGTCGCTGATCGCCGACACAAGCCGGTGTGCCGCCTCGAGGTCCACTTCCAAGACTTCGAACGCCACGCTGGTTGTACGAAGCATGCGGCGAGCGGCCTCCCGGACCGCCGGCCACCGCACGTCATCTGGGCGCATAGCCCCACGAGAAGCCCGTAAGGCTTGAAGGATGCCCGTGAACGGTGATGGGCATGGGTTGGGCGTACCGCACCTTCGTCCGGCCCGTCCAACGTTTGCAAAGCAGTGAGGGTGCACATGGGCGAGCGCTTCGCATGCTCCGCCTTGCGTCAGCGACGGGCGCAGGCCGAACCGCGTTGCGGACCCTGTACCGGCCACGGAACGCAAAACCTGTCGAAGTGTGGGGGCTGACGTTCCCGAACGCGTTTGGTCTTGCAGCGGGCATGGACAAACGCGCCGAAGCATTACGAGGCTGGTCCAGCATCGGATTCGGTTTCATCGAGATTGGTGGCGTGACCATGCATGCCCAAGACGGCAATCCAAAGCCTCGCATGTTCAGGGACGATCGCTCTCGCTCCCTCATCAACCGGATGGGTTTCAACAACGACGGATCTGAAGCGGTTGCGCAACGAATTCGGAAAGACCTCGCCCGCAAAGGTCCGTTGCCCTGCCCGCTTTTTGCCAACCTTGGGAAGTCAAAAATCACGCCAAATGAAGACGCGCTGCTTGATTACGTCACGTCGATGGAGCGCCTTCACGACGTGGTGGACGGTTATGTGGTCAACGTTTCATCTCCAAACACCCCGAACCTTCGGGATTTGCAACACGAAGAGGCGCTGAAGGGGTTGCTGGAGGGGTTGGCACAGCGGCTGAATGTTCTGAACGATGCCGTTCCAACTCCTCGGCCAATGCTCGTCAAATTTGCACCTGACCTCGCCATTGAAGGGCTCCTTCGCTTGGTGGATGTGGCGCGCGAAGCCGGTGCTGACGGTGTTGTCTTGACCAACACCACCGTTGAACGTGGCCCTCCAAGCCACCCGTCTCACGCACGGTTTTTGGCGGAAAAAGGCGGTCTATCGGGTGCACCCCTGAAAGAACGGAGTACCGCCATGATACGTGCTGTTCACGAGCACACGGGTGGCACTTGGCCGATCATAGGCGTGGGTGGCATATCCACCGCGGCGGATGCAAGGGAGAAATTGGACGCCGGAGCCACGCTCCTCCAAGCGTATTCCGCTTTTGTCTTCGAAGGACCCTCCCTGGTTCGGTCCGTGGTGGATGGTCTGGACAAAACGTCGCCTTGATAGGCGACTCCTCCGACCCCACACCATGCTGACCCGCCGGGTCAAATTACTCCTGACCGGGGCGGTCATCACCCTTGGTCTTCTCGCAACGATCCTCGTTGATGCACCAGCACCCACGATGACCGTGGACGAATTGATCGCGGAAGCCTCAGAAGGTCGTGATGTCGCCGTGCGAGGAGAAGTCCTCGACGGGAGCATCGACAACGGGACATCGAGTTTTGTGTTGGAAGGTGAATCGGCGACCCTGACCGTTTCCTTCCTCGACGCGACCGTCTCCAATGGCTTGGGCGACAACAGGACCGTGTATGCCGAGGGAACCCTCACACAAACCGCCGATGGATGGGTGCTTGAAGCCACGACCATCAAGACATCCTGCCCTTCAAAGTACGAAGAAGAAGCGACGACTGATTGAAATAGAGTCAGCGTGACGCCAAACTGGGATAGGTGGGGGGCTCGGCGTACCCTGTACCGCACATCGTCGTCATGGCGGACCGAATGCCCCGGGGCGGCGAACCCGACCCGTGGTCTCCCGCTTGCGGACGTTGATGTCTCGCCACCACATGACCCGGGTGCCATGAACCGTCTCCGGAGGGAGACGGGAATCGGATAACCGGGGGAACAGGTCAGGCCGGGAACGGAGCAGCCCTACCTGGGGCCATGGGTGCTGTGGGGATCCGGGATGGAGGAAGCCAGCGGATTAGGGCCATGGGGACGAGCGTCCACCCGGGGCGCGCCCACCTCAAACATCCAGCAGGACGTCGGCGTACCAGGCTGGTCCCACCAACGTTGGCATGCCTTCGCCGATTCCTGGTAGGCTCTCGCCCGGTTCAAGCCGTGAGAGAATGAGGCCATGGCTGCTGACCGCCTTGACTTCCACGCCGCGGTCCAAGTCCTTCGCGTCGACGTACGAGACCATGGCATGTACGCTCGCATGATCTTGGTGTTCTGCCAACTTCACGTCAGCCGTCAACATCCAACGTCCCTTCGTCTGAGCCTGATACAAGACCTCATCCAACCAAGCGAGAAGAAGAAGTTCGGCGTCGACACGTCCCTCCTTGGCGTCCAGCATGGCCGTCCATTCCCCATGCAACACCCGAGCGGTCGTGGTGCCCGTCACGTCCATGGCGGCCAACAGGCCCAAGCCAGCCTCAGCGAACACACGCTCTTGTGTGGGCGCCATGGCACGCAGGCCGAGGTCTGCCGTGGTTGGCCAAATCCAGTGGCTCACGCGCTCACCGTTTCGAAATCTGCAGGTTCCAAGCCGTTTCCCGCATCCGTTCAATCAAGTCATCCCTGGTCAACACGAAGCGGTCAGTTCGATCGGCGCCAAGGATGCATTCTGAAGCGGCATTCGCCATCAAAGCGGTCGCTTGCACGTCCATGCCTGTGGCCACCGCAGCGGTAATGGCAACAGCGGCCGCATCGATGAGGCCGATCATCTGCTTGAGTTCGGTGAGGGTGCAATCGACGTGTGCATCTTCACCTTCCTGACCGTAAATCGTCACACCAGTGGACCCTTCGAGCACAAGGAGGTGCCCCCAGCCATGTTCTTCCAACAGCCCGTGGGCTGCTTGGGCAGGGTTGTCCGCGCCCAACCTTCGGCGCATCAATTCCAAACCTTGGGATTGCATGACCACCCAAGCCACGCCCTGCGTCCGGTGAAAACCGGTCAATTTTGGATCTGCGATGACCGGCACACCTGCAGCATTGGCACGTTCAATCAGGCGTGCGGCTCCTTCGTCCGTCACCACGCCTTGGCCGTAATCGGAGAGAATGACCGCCGCTGCGCCTTCGACTTGTTCACACGCCAAGTCGTACATTGCATCAAGGGCGGGTCCTGGCATCGGTTCGTCTGCTTCGATGTCCCAACGAAGCATCAGTTGTTCATCCCGAACAAGGTTCTGCCGGGTGGCCAGCAGCCTTGTTTTCACCGTCGTGATTCGTCCTTCAACGATGCTGATGGTGTCGGTGTTGACGCCTTCCTCGTTCAGGTACTCCAACACGCTCACGCCAGCGGTGTCGTCACCTACGACGCCAAACAAGCACGGTTTGAAACCAAGCGACACCAGTCCACGGGCCACGTGGGCTGCAGCCCCTACGGCTTCTTCTCGACGTGTTTCCTTGAGCACAGGAACAGGGGCTCTCGTGTTGAGGTTGTCAGCGAAACCGTGGATGTAACGGTCCATCATGATGTCACCCACCAACACCACGTTGGTGGACGGCAGGTTCCCAAGGGTGCCAATGATGGACGTCAACCGGTCATGAGCGTCCATTTCTGAGTCGGTCATCCCCATGGAACGTACCCTGCGCCCACATCATTTCATCATGTCGTGGAGCAAATTCACCACGTGCGCTTTCAAAGAGGCGCCAAACGGCCCAAGTTCCTGACGCAACGTGGTCAACATGGCTTCTTCATCATCGCTGATGACGCCATCGTTCAATGCCGTGTCCAAGCACGACAAAAACACGGCTTCTGGGCCGTCAAGCGTGATTGGAGGTTCATCGACGAGGACGTTGGCCTCCTGCATCATCTGCCCAAGCTCATGGCCTGTGCATCCAAGCATCCGTGCCGCAACCTCTTGCATGGCCCTGCTCGATCGGTGCTCCAAGTCATGCTGAGGTGCTTGGCCCCTTGATGATGTGATGTGCTGCATCCGCCCGTCATCGATGATGTCCAGGGTGCGTTCGAATCCTTGCGCTGTTTCGGTCGTGTGGTTTCGATGAACCTCTCGAAGGCGTTCGACCTCGACAAAGCCCGAACCAGAAAGGACGTGCACACGAACACGTTGCCGCCTTCCATCCACGTGTTTCAACACAAGGTTCACCCATCCCTTCTCCACGAGGCGGCGCAAGGCTCGAGGGATGTGTTTTCGCTGGATTCCGATGGCTGAAGCAATTCCAGTTTGCGTTTGTTCTTCTGGTGCTGCACCTCGTCCAGCAGGATCCACATGTTGCAAGTGAAGCAGAAGCCGTTCCAAGACCGGAAGGGTTTGGCTTCCGGCGCTCATGGCCCGAAGGAGCGTCGATGGCATAGGAATCTTCCTCCGTTTCGTCTATGAGTGGGCGCCGTCAGGACGATGCATGGCGGGTCGTGATCTTCGGCCTCGCCCTCGCCCTCAACGCCCTCTTGGGAGCCGCCCAGAGGGGCCACGCGAACGTTGGGCTCCGCCGGAGGAACACGAGCAAGGTTGGGTGGTTCCTGCGAAGCTTGGCCAGCGGTTGTACGAAAAAAGCAGGCTTGGGCAACGGTTGCAGGACGGCAGGGTCGTTCTCTCACCTGAAGAGGTCCTCTTTTGCCATTGGAATCGGCATCTCGCGCTTCCGTTCGATGGATGGCTTGAGGAAGCGTTGACCAAGGACCCCCACCTCCTTCAACGTGCCGTGGTCCTCGACGTAGCCAGATCTGGTGGTGAGGTCCTCGTCCTCAATGTTCCAACAGAACCGCGTTGGGGCCTTCGTTGGTCGAGGCATTCCAAACCCCCTGCGCCAGCGGAGGCCAACGCGGATTGGTCCACATCCACAGCGGACGTGAATTGGAAGGGCGTGTTGGAGGACGCCATCAACGACGACAGGTCAGGTCTTCTGAGCGAGTGGTACATCGTCGATGAAGAGTTGGACGTGACGATGTACCATGTCCATCCGGTTCAGTTTACAGGTGCCCTCCAACCATGGTCACGACTTGATCCGAGGCAACGTGGACTCTTGGAAGAGGCCTGGAAGGTCAAGGTCGCATGCGGTGACGGCTACCGACTGCCCCTCATTGACGGAGGTTGGCCATGGCCACAAGTTGGAACCACCCACGCTTCCGGTCGCCAATTGAACGCAGAAGAATCGGCCATCATGGCGCATCATGTGGACGGTGAGGACCTGAATCCTACCGCTCAGAAGGCCCAGTTGCTCATGGAGGCAGGCGTCATGCTTCGTCCGGGATTCAAGTACGGCTGCAGATGGCGCGCTTACGACGATGAAATCGATGTTTCCCACGCCCCTTGGTTGGTGCAAACCGATGACCAACGGCCTGTCCGTTGGCAAGAAGTCTGCCTCGCTGTCCGCCTTGCAGAGGGCGTCAACAAAATTTGGGTCACCGAAGTGAACGGTCATTGGTTGGCGGTTCGACGTGCGCTTCCCGGTCGGCCTGCGCAAGGTCGGCATGTACGTCAAGCGGCCGACCCCACGGATCCAAACTGACGGCTGCATCACCGGGTGAATCGCCATCTTGAGGGGCGGTTGCTTGCCGGGTCGGGGCAGGACGACGGGGCCACAGCAGGGACACACCAACCAACATGAGGCACAAACCCAGAGCGACTTCTGGTTGACGAAGAAGGTCCAGCCCTGATTCCTGTTGCTCGGCGGTGAGGGTCACAGGGAGGATCGTGCGACCACCATCGAGGTCAATGAGGTGAATCTCACCCCGAACCAACATGCCTTCCTCCAACAAACCGGCTGGGTCGAGCTGAATGGACAGCGCATCGGTGTCTTGGTCGAGCGTGATGCGCGATGGTGCTTCGGCGATGCGTGACAGCGGTCCTTCCACGAGAACGGTATAGGTGGACGAGCCATCCCCATTGCTGCTGACATCCAATCTGAGGGTGCTTTCCTGCATCACTGGAATCGAGGATTCGTAGGCTTCATCCTGAGGTATTCTGTTGAGCACCGTGACAGGGACGTCGAGGTTCAACTGCGTTCCTCCGCAGTTCAAGGTGCCCGAAAGACGGTCGACAACGTCCCCCACCAACGGTGATTGTGCCTCCAATTCGATGCGTGTGGTCCCCTCAGGCATCAACGTGGATGGGAAGGTGACCACGCCACCAAGGTCCATCCTCATCGTTCCTTCAAGGGTGCACGGCGCATCGGTGTTGCTCAGCACGATCGACAATCCATCGTTCGCAGTGATTCGTAATCCATATGCGGGCACATTCAGATCCAATCCATGACCGCATTCTGGTGCGCTGAACGACACGGCCGTTCCATTACCGTCGATCGCTTGAACAATCTCTGCGGTCCAAGGCACCCTCAATCCACGATGATCCCGAATTTCAATCCCTTCAGCCCCAAACCGGTCTCCGATGTGGAAGGTGTCGCCCTCTACGCCATCGTCTTGCCCATTGAGCAAACCATCGTCTCCGTCTGCTTCGATGACCTTCAACCATGGCCGGCCAGGATCAACGTTGACCTCGTTTTCTTCTGGGTCTCCCGCGGCTTCGTCAAGCAAGGTCACGAGGACGCCCTGACCCGGCAAACGGTCGTCGTAACTGTTTCCGCCCTTGAGTTCAATGAAGAGCCGCTGCTCGGGCGTGAGGTCAATTCGAAGCGCTTTGCCTCCGTCGTGACGGGGGGTCAAATCAAGCGTTGGCCCAAGGCATGTTCCTTCCCGTTGAACGGGAAAATCGAGCACCACATGTTGGCTGGTGTCAAGCCCAATCCGTTCCATGGTGGCGGAGGTAGGAAGGGCTGGCCAAACACCATCCCCGTTCCAATTTCCGGAGGCCATAATGTCCCAGTCACCCACGCCGTGCCATGAACCGGTCCATGATGGATCATGCACAGGATAGAGGTCGATGGCACCCACCTGGTGCAACATCTCATGCAGGATGGTGCCGCTGGCCCCTGTTCCACCGCGCATCGTGGCCATCGCATAGTGCGCAACCTCAACACCAGCCTCGACCTTGATGGGGTCCATCAGGTGGGTGAAATGCGACCAAATTCTGTCAGGTCCACCCGAGCCGCTTTCTTGGCCCCGGCTCGTGTGAAGCAGAAGGAACCGGTCGACGGTCCCGTCATCGTCCAAGTCATGCGAAGGCCAGTCCACAGCATCGTTCTTCATGCTAAGCAACACTTCCGAAACCAGACGGCTGGGGAGAAACTCGCCCTCTGCGGAGAAGTCACGTCCCGAATTGCTGTCCTTTCCATAAAACGTTGAATCCGCCTGCGCACGAATGACCTCTGGATGAACCGTGAAGTTGACGTGTTCTCCTCCTGCCATCAGTGAGAGGTAATCCGTGATTTCGCCATCGATCAAGGTCGTGGCTTGTGCGACGCCAAGCCCTGTGCTTTGTGTGGTCGCGTCATCAAAATCAACAACGACGACCAGCCAATGTTCCTGCCCATGTTGCCAGGGGAGCAAACTGTCCTCCTGCGACGCTTGCGGGTCAGGCGTCAAGCGGTTCAACCATCCATCGCTTTGCGTCAACGCTGCTCCACTGACCAACAAGGTCAGCGCGGCGAGGACCGTCAGGACACGTTGCACGGTGTCAGGTCCCTCGCATGGGGTTTCAATGCTCCTTCACCTCGGGTCACGCTGCAGCCAAAGTTGCTGTGGGGGCAATGAGGCGGGAAGGGGACCAAACACAACATCCCTTTCGGTCGTTGCCAGGTGTTCGATGGTGCGTTGGGCTGCCGCTTCTTGGGACCATGGGTTCACGAAAGCGGAGAGCAACAGATCCCGTTGACAGGCCATGGAACGAGGTTCAATGCTCGGTCTGCGATGCTCGATGTCGCGCAGGTTGAGCCCGCGCAGTTGAGCACCTGCAGACGCCACGGCTTCCTTGAAGGCCTGAGGAAGTGGCGCGGTGGAACACCCCACGACCACCACATCCGTTGCTCTGCCGTCTTGAATGCGTTCGATCAACGACGTGCGTTCGTTCATTCGAGCACACAAACCCTGTGCAATATGGTGCCCTGTGCTCTCTTTCGGAGGATATGGCGGGAGGCCAAAGGCACCTTCGCAGGCGCAATCCACCACGAGCAACCTCCGCCTACCTCCTTCTGCGTCAAGCACCGTCGGTAAACTGCGTGGAGCCGTGTTTCGCCACGGGAGAAGCGGCATTTCGAGCAGAAGCGCGCTTGCGATCGCCAACGGCCATCTTAGGTCGTTGGTGGTGGTCCACGTGGACGTGACGATCAGCAGCACCACGGGAAGCGAGATCCGCCAGCGCCATGTCGCGATGTTCTCCCTATGAAGCCGTCCAAACACACCCGCGCCGAGGGTTGCTCCCACCGTTGCCCCCAACAGGGCGAAAATCCACATGACCGCCAACGTCAGTTCGACCAACTGTACGGCATCAAGGGCAAGCGTGAGTCCAGTCGTATCGACGGTGGTCATGGCCTGGGCGTAGACCCATGGGGCTCCACGCCATCCGAACCACAACGCGATGGAAACGCCGACGATGGACGTGACGACCATCCCCAGACGGAGGCGACGACGTTCGCTTGGCAACAAGCCGGGCGAGGCAAAGGACACGGATTGGTGAACCACGAGCGGCAGACTCAGCACGGCCGCACATACGATGGCTGTTGTCCATCGCAATCCAATCCATGCTCCGGGCTCAAAGACCACCATGCAAGAAGCACATGGTGACAACACGCTGAGCCACCACATCAACAGGTCATCCGTCCGTTGCGAGAGCACGACGGTCATGGCGACCAAGATCAACACGACAAGGGTCACGCGGGCGGAGAACTCCTCCAAGTGCCCAACAATGGAGAGGCGTTCATCCGATTCCAGCCGAAGGTCGGCCACGTGGCGTCACCTTCAGACCAGGTCCTTCGAGACGGGGTCTGCGCGCGCTTGCACGATGGTCCTGTAGACCCCGTACGCAGCCCAGAGGGTCAACATGCCAAGCAAAAGCGCGTAGCCCCATGGTTGCCCGCTGTCCACGGACCAAGCGAAACCAAGTCCAAGTCCTGCGGCAAGCAGGCCCCTGCGGATCCCTTGTGGCACGGCCAACCTTCGGTCGAGGTGGTTGGGCCCACCGCCGAAACGGCGCTCGTAGAATTCACCCTGCACCACAGCACCGACGATGAAAATCGACAGCGTGGTCCAGTAGTACACGTTTCCGTTTTCGAAAAAGGACTCAGCAAGTTTGGCTTGTTCTGCTGCTTCCAAGGCTTCCGGGTCCTCTTCAGCGACGAAGAGGCTCTCGTAGTCTCCGACGCTGATGGTGCGGAGGTCACGGTCGTTCACATCATCGTCAACGGTGGAACCTGGTTCGCTGATCATGAAGGACAACACGTTCCATGCATCGTTGGCGTTGGGTGCACCGTTGCCGTCCACCGCGTTGCCCACGAGCTGGAACCGAACTGGTCCAATGTCCTCAGCAGGAGCGGTCCATGTGATGGTCCAATCGTTTCCTACGGAGCCTTGGGAGACGGCCCCCGGTTCTTCAGCCACCTGAATGCTGCCTTCGCCTGCCGTCAGGGTTCCGGCTCCGTAATCCCAGAGCATGTATCCGCCTTCGCCATACTCAGCATGGCCCAGGCTGATGGTGAAGGTGTAGGCTGCACCAAGGTCGTAGGAGCGAGGCACGCCAGAAATGGACACAACGACTGCCGTTGAAGGATCGCCGTCACCGTGACAGGTGCAGCCGGATTCGACGGTCAAACCGCCACCGTTTTCCCACGGTGGGCCGTTTGGGTTGGCCAAGGCAGGCATGGCCACGAGCAACGCGACCATCAGCAGGACAAGGCTCCGATTGAAGGCTCGACCCATCGTTCCACCCTTGTTTCCTCGTCGTGGCCCTCGCCCTTTCAACGTTGCTTCATGCATCGGCGCAGTGCAGCGACTCAGGACTCCTTGATGGCGTTGTTCAACTCGGTCATCATTTTCTTCCCGTCACCGAACAGCATCATGGTTTTGTCCATGTAAAACAGGTCGTTGTCGACGCCGGCGTATCCCACGGACAAGGACCGCTTGACGATGACGATCGTCCGCGCCATGTCCACGTCCAAAATTGGCATCCCGGCCAATGGGCCCTGATCGGTCCGTGCAGCAGGGTTGGTGGTATCGTTTGCTCCAATGACCAGCGCAATGTCAGCTTCTGGGAATTCAGAGTTGATCTCGTCCATCTCGATGAGCTGCTCGTACGGGACGTTGGCTTCAGCCAAGAGGACGTTCATGTGGCCCGGCATGCGACCGGCCACCGGATGGATGGCGTACTTCACCTCCGTGTCGTACTTTTCAGCCACAAGATCCGCGAATTCCTTGACCTGATGTTGGCACTGCGACACCGCCATGCCGTATCCTGGTACGATGATGACCTTCTGGGCACCGTCGACCATCATGGCAACTTCATCTGCATCAGAGCCGACCTTGGTCCTCGTCACGGTTTCCTTGTCGGTTCCACCGAAGGAGGTGAACAGGACATTTGCAAGGGTCCGGTTCATCGCCTTGCACATGATGAACGTCAGGATGAGGCCGCTGGCTCCAACAAGTGAGCCTGCGACGATGAGCACGCTGTTGCCAATGATGAATCCCGTGAACGCGGCGGCAATACCAGACAAGGAGTTCAGAAGGCTGACCACCACAGGCATGTCAGCTCCGCCAATCGGCAGCACCAGCACCACACCAAGCAGGCAGGACAGACCAATCACGCCCCAAAGGTAGGAGGTGTTGGTGGGCTCTCCCAATTGAAGGAAAATCAGAACAAACACGCCAACAAGCATGACGACTTTCACGCCATTGAGCCACGACGGACCCCACGTTGGCGTGCGGATCCACTTGCCGAAAAGCTCGATGCCGCCTTTGAGTTTGTACATGGCCAGGATGCTTCCGGTCAACGTGACCCAGCCCACCAAAGCAGACAGGCCAGCAGCGAGAACGGTCACTTGGAGCTCCAACCCTTCAGGAACGGTGCTCGCGTCATCCAACCAGCGCCATGTCTCCGACAAGGCGACGAGGGCAGATGCTGCGCCGCCGAATCCGTTGAACAAGGCCACCATTTCTGGCATACCCGTCATCTCAACACGAACGGCCATGATGTAACCAATACCACCTCCGAGGAGAATGCCACCTGCGATGAGCGCCCATTCAATTCCGGTCGTGAACCCCATTTGGAGGACGGTCGTCAAGACGGCGACGAGCATGCCCATGGCCCCGTAGAGGTTTCCTGTGGGTGCGGTACGTGGGTGCCCGAGTTTCTTCAATCCGAAAATAAACAGGGCTGCGGAAACCACGTATCCGAGGTTGATCCACGCCGCGGAGGAACCAACATCAATCCAAGGTTCCATCTCAAGCACCCCCCCGCTTCTTTCCGGCGATCATGCTGAGCATTCGGTTGGTGACCGCGAAACCACCGACCACGTTGATCATCGCGAGTGTCAGGGCGACGAAGGCCAAGAGGCCCGAGACGGCGGTATTTCCACCATCAAAGGCAACGTTGGCCCCAATCAGGGCCCCCACGATGCTGATGCCAGAAATGGCGTTCGCGCCAGACATCAGCGGCGTGTGCAGGGTGGCCGGCACCTTGGTGATGAGCTCGAAACCGAGGAAGATCGAGAGGACAAACAGCGTGATGCTTGCGATCAGGGTTTCAGGCGTCAAGCGACCACCTCCCCGAGCCGGGTTTGCTTTGGATGAATGGCACCGTCCTTGCAGATGAGCACTCCACCCATGCCCGGAACGTGGAAATCGCTGCCGTCAGGGGCTCCGACCAAGATGTCATCGTCTTCCGAAACGATGACCTCGCCTTCGTTGACCAACGAGCACATGAAAGTGGTGAGGTTGTTTGAGTACAGCATGGACGCGGTGGTGGCCAGCGTCCCTGGAAGGTTGCTCGTGCCCACCACAATAACTCCGTTGTCCGTGGTGGTGACTTCACCGGCCACAGTGGATTCGCAGTTCCCACCCACATCGGCGTTCATGTCAACGATGACGGCACCTCGCTTGAAGGACGCAACGGCCGAACTCGGGACGGTGATGGGGGCTGGTCGGCCAAAGATTCGTGCGGTGGTGATGACGATGTCAGCATCGGAGGCAACACCGCACACCGTGTCGTTGACTTTCTGAATGAATTCAGGCGTCAAAGGTTTGGCGTATCCAGAAGCGTCTTCAAAATCATCCATGCCATCCACTTCAATGAAGCGGCCACCAACGGATTCAATCTGTTCCGCTGCAGATTTGCGAACGTCGGAGGCATAGACCACAGCACCAAGGCGCTTGGCGGTGGCGATGGCTTGCAATCCAGCCACACCAGATCCCATCACCACCACTTTGGCTGGACGCACCGTTCCTGCGGACGTTGTCATCATTGGAATGCCCTTGGGCACGTGAGCGGCTCCAAGGAGCACCGCCTTGTACCCTGCCAAGTTGTCCTGGCTTGAGTTCACGTCCATGGACTGGGCGCGAGAAAGCCGTCGTGGGATCATGTCCATCGACATGAGGGTCACGCTGGCGTCCATGCATGCTTTGACACGCTCCGGATGACGGAATGGGTCGGCCACGCACACGAGGTTGGTACCTGCCGCCATGCCTTCGATGCCTGGAAATCCAACAGCAAGAACATGGGGGCATGCCAACACATCCTCCCGTGTACCGATGCTTGCACCCGCATCAATGTAGGCTTGGTCGTCATGGCTCGAGGTCAATCCAGCACCGCTCTCCACGACGACTTCGAAGCCTGCTTTGGTGAGCTTCCGAAGGCTCGACGGTACAATGGCGACTCGGGTTTCTTGGTCCGATTCTTTGACGACACCAATGCGCATTCCAAACACCTCCGCAGGAGCGGTGATTCAACCCAACGGTAGCGGGTTCTTCAACACCACGGAACACACCTGTGGTCTCTTGACCGCGAGTTTATGGCCCGGGTCCCGAACCATGACTCAGGTCGAGCACATGGCGAACGGACGGAGGAAAATTGCGGTCATCGGAGCGGGGAACGTCGGAGCCACGTGTGCCTTCGTTCTCGCCCAGATGAAAATCGCTGACATTGTGTTGCTGGACATTTTCGAAGGCTTCGCCAAGGGCAAGGCCCTTGACATGTCCCAAAACGCCACCGTGCTCAATTACGATGGAAGCATCACCGGTACGGCCTCCTACGAGGACATCGCTGGTTCTGACGTGGTCGTGGTGACCTCCGGGTTTCCGCGAAAGCCAGGCATGTCCCGTGAAGATTTGATTGGAAAAAACGCCGACATCATCAGCCAAGTTGGAGCCGGTATCCGTGACCATGCACCGGATGCCGTGGTGATCGTGGTCACGAACCCTCTGGACTTGATGACCTACCACATGCAGAAGGTGACCGGATTCCCACATGCGCGAATCATTGGTCAAGCCGGCGTCTTGGATTCTGCTCGCATGGCCCACTTCATCGCCCTTGAGCTCAATTGTGCCGAAGAAGACGTGTCCCCCATGGTCTTGGGAGGCCACGGTGACACGATGGTTCCCTTGCCTCGCTACACGACGGTTGGTGGAATCCCGATCACCCAACTGATGCCGGAGGATCGAATCGCCGCAATTTCTGAGCGTACCGCGAAAGGTGGCGGTGAAATCGTCGCCCTGCTTGAGAAAGGTTCAGCTTTCTACGCGCCTGGATCTGCCGCCGCAATCATGGCAGAAGCGGTGCTCAACGATCGTCGACGCCTCATTCCTGCCTCCTGCCACCTGACGGGACAATATGGGCTCGAGAACGTCTACATCGGGGTCCCTTGCATCATCGGCGCCAACGGGGTTGAGAAAATCTTCGAACTCGACCTCCTCGAACACGAACTTGAGTCGCTTCAGACTTCGGGCAATTTCTACAAGAGCCAATTGACCGATGTGCTGGGCTACTGAATTTCGCTGGTCCGGACGATCGCCAAACCCTTGCCCTCGAACGCCGTGGTCACGCGGCCTTCTGGCATGTCATCAAGCGACCCTTGAATGAGCACCCAGCCGGTTTTCCCCCTGCTCCTCATTCGGGTGAGGACTTCTTGTCCCAAGAAGCACCCTTTGTTTTCGTGCACCAAGGATTCCAGGCCGCAGGCGTATGGGTGGTGTTTTGGCGTGATTTCCATGCCGTGTTCCGGCCAACGGTTGGTGATTCGCCACCTCGTCCAGGCATCTGGTTGCTCTTCTGCATCAGAACTCGGTTGACCGGCGATCACGTGAACCGACAAATCTGGGTGAATCCTTGCGGTGGTCACGCCGTTCACCGTGACCCACGTCCCTTCCACAGGATCCTTCCCTCCAGTTTCGTACACCACGTGATTCCGAGTGCTCAAGTCCATGAGTGAGACGTTTTGCCCAAGTCGTCTGGGTTGCAGGTGTTCGAGCAACGGGCCCCACGCGTCTTGGTTCACCAAGAGTACCACGCCTTCTTCCCTGACCAACGCGGTGGTGGCTGCGATGATCTTGGCCGCTCGGTCCGTGAACACCGTCCTCAAGGCCGTCCCTGGACTGTTCGGTATGCGGTTGGTGCTGAGGCCATCAATGAACGAGACCGCGTCGCTGCCTTGAACAAAAAGAATGCCGACATCAACCCGCAGGTGCGAAAACGACATGCTGTCTCAGCCGAAGGATTCGCCACAGCCACATGTGCTCCCCGCATTGGGGTTGTTGATTTTGAATCCGCCACCCATGAGTCGGTCTTCATAGTCGATTTCGATGCCATCCAAGAGGTGGCTTGAGGCGTTGGGGACTTGCACGTTGATGCCCTCGATCTCCAAGCTTTGGCAATCGGGTTCTGAGCCTTCGATGATCTGCAGGTCGTACATGTAGCCCGAACATCCACCCGACAACACACCCACGAGCAAGGATTGACCTTCGGTGTCACCAAAGGCATCACTCAGCATCGCTCGCGCCTTCGCGGTGATGGTGAGGTTGACGTTTACGGGGGCTGGAGCCTCCACGGGCAGTGCAGGGGCCGAATCGCAAGTTCCGCAATCCATGCTCTTCCCACGAGGTCCTCGTTCATCAACCTGTGGCGTCAGCGTCGCTTGGCTGCTCGCTTCTCCTTCTCCTTTCGGAGGATTTTACATCGTCGGATTTGTTCCTTTGCAAGGGCAACCTCATCAGGCGTCAGTCCGCGTGATTCGCCTTGCTCAAAGCACTTGATGGCGTCATCATAGCGTTCCATTTCAGCGTAGGCCACACCCATGTTGTAGAGGGTTTGACCGCGGACTTGCGCGGGACGAATCATCATCGCCTGGTAGTAGGCATCCACACACTTTGGATAGTCTTCCATGTAGTAGTAGCAGTTGCCTCGTGCGTTGAGCACAAGGATCACTTTTTCTTCATCGTCGGCCAACAGACTGAGCGATTTGTCGAAACAGGAAAGCGCTTCACGGTACTTTTTGTCTTCAAGCAACTGTGTTCCTCGGTTAAACCATTCACGCCCTTGTTGTGCGTCTTGTTCAGGCGTGGTGGTGCGCACCGGTGCAGCGATGTTGGACGTGGCTTCCAAGGCTGCCGCAGCCAAATCGACGTCAGGAGACGGGGACTGAACCACAGGCTCTGGCGCGGGAGGAGGGCTGGTCAACAGCAACGATGCAGCATCGTCCACATCGACGGGATTCTCCTCGACTGGAGGAGCGGGAAACACCGGTGCAGGTGATGCGTCAAGGTCATCTTGGACGTGCGTGTCCACGTCTGTTGCGGTGTCCTCGCTCGGGAGCGCCGTCATCACCTCAGCCGATGGTGAGGAAGCCCCGCGTGCGCGTTCGTGGCACTTCGCAGCCTTCTCGAGTTCCCCAGCTGCTTCCAGGGCTCGAGCCATGCCGGTCCATGCTGTCGCATCTGTGCTGTCCCTGGTGACTTCCGCCTTCCACAAACCAATGGCCTCGAGGTGTTGGAGTTGCAAGCTGTGCGCACGTGCTCGTAGGCGTGGTGCATCGTTGGCCAACAACAGTACGACGCGGGCACCGAGTTCTGGGGCTTCTGGCAAGGTTGGAGGTTGGTCCGGCAGGTGTTCAAGCGCAGATACCTCACCTTCGCCAAGGTCGAGCAACCACGAGGCCAACGCAACTCGGTCACCCTCAGGTGCTTCTGGTCCAAGGCGTTCCATCGCTTCCTCAAACCATGCCTCCGGGTGATCCTTGCGTGTCAACAATTGCCAACGGCGGTTCCCGACCTCGTCGCTCGCCCCACGTTGAATGGCGTTGGTGTATGCATCAACGGCTGCGCCGGTTTCACCTTTGGCGGCATGAACATCACCGACGAGGGTCCATCCTTCGTGACGTTGATCATCGAGTCGGATGCTGTGTTGTGCTGCACTCAGCGCATGGTCTTCCAAATTCAGTCGGTGCATGGCCGTGGCTGCGGTGATCCATGCTTCGATGTTCTCCGCTGCGTCCGTCCTCAAGCGGTCGCGGAGCAGACCAATGGCTGCTTTCGGATGCCCTGCTTCCAACTCATCCTTGGCCTGTGAGATCAGGTCGTCGAGGGTGATCTCCTCGGCTTCGTCACCTTCAACGGTTTGAATCGGGTTCGGTTCGTGGTCCTCCTCAGCCTCGACCATGGATTCTTGGACCTGCCTCTGTGCAGCCACCACGCTTGCAGCTCGTTCCAGTTCTTCTTGGTCCAAGCGGCCGTCACCGTCGCTGTCGTGGTGGGTGGATTCCTCAAGAACGGCTTGAGCATCCGTCACCCCAGCCTTGTCCATGGCTTTGGTGAGGTGTTCATCCTCCCACGTGGCGGTGGGGGTGGGACGTTGAACAGGCAAATCAGGTTCAACAGCTTGTCCGCTTTGGCATCGACGTCGAATGTCCAACAGCTCAGGGTGATCCGGGTAGTGCGTCAAGGCCCTGGTGGCCATGGCCCCAGCACCGTCGGTGTCGCCCATGCGTTCGAGCAACACGGCGAGGTTGGCCGTTGCCGGCGCGTGGTCTGGGTCGAGGTCCAAACAGATGGTGAAGGATTGCTTTGCTCCCTTCGCGTCGCGCTGACCTTCGAGCAAAACACCACGGTTGTACCACGCCATTGAGTTGGATGGATCCATGGCGATGGCCCGGTTGAATCGATCCAGTGCTTCACCGTAGTTCCGACCGCGTGACAACGCCTCGCCCTCCCTCAGCAAATCGCTGACGTCCGGGGCATCTTCGACCATGGCAGACTCGGTCATCGTGTCCTTCCTGTTCGTTCCGAGGATAAGGATTGTTGCTTGATGGTTGAGGCGGAGGGTTCCTCAATCATGGGCCAATCGGGTGTCATGGTGGAGGTTGCGGGTCCGCATGGTCTCTTCTTCATCCACGTCCAACCCGGCGACTTCCTCCGTGGATGCTCTCCTCAGCAAGGTCGACGCGATGAAGGCCCGCCAACACCCTGCACGATCGAAACCACGTATGCGCTGAGTGCTCGCCCTGTCACGCAGCAGCAGTGGGAGTTGGTGATGGGAGAAAATCCATCCAAGTTCAACGAAGGGTGGACGGCCGGTCTTCGTCCCGTGGACTCTGTCTCACGTGATGACATCGAAGTTTTTGTTTCACGTCTGAATGAGCAGACCGGTGGCGAGCTTGCCAACCGTAACGGGCTGTACAGGTTGCCGAGCGAAGCAGAATGGGAATATGCCGCACGGGCAGGGACCGGAGGTCGCTGGTGGTTCGGAGACGCCGACACAGATCTGGATGCTTTTGCCTGGCATGCTGGAAATGCCGGTGGCGTCACACGAGAAGTTGGGCAGAAGCAGGCCAATCCATGGGGATTCCACGACATGGCTGGAAACGTTGCTGAATGGTGTGCGGACAGTTACGTTCCCAGCCTCGACCATCGGCATGCCGTACAAGATCCAATCTCTACACCTGACGCCCGAGGTGTACTTCGTGGAGGTGCGTGGTACATGGAATCCGATTCAACGCGGTGTGCATCACGGCACAGTGCACCTTCATCCTCGCGAAAAGACGGATTTGGATTCCGTCTGGCGTGGCAGCCTCAGGACCATTGATCCATGTCGGGCCCTTTGGGTTCGATGCTTTGCCCGCTTGGCACGAGGCCGGGCTCGGTGGACCACGGGACTTCGCCATCACTTGGCATCAATTTCATCACGCCAAGGGCCACAAACCCACGAACGGCTGCTGTGCTTCGCTCAACGACGGGAGTGGCTTCTTCTTCGTAGGCCTGATTCAAATGGTGAACAATGGTTTGGAAATCACGCGTTCCGTCCGACAATTCCCACAACAGGCTGTTCATGGCATCCAAGGGCCGGAGGACTTCCTTCGGTGCTCGAAACACCCTCGCAAGGATTCGCTCAAATCGGCTGAACCGTTTTTCGATCCTGAGGACCACGGGCCGCCCGGTGTGCACGTCGGCCGCACACCGTTTGCCAACTGCCCCCCTCCAACCCCACCACACAGGCGCACGGACGGGATGAAGCCCGTGAAGCGGGTGCTCCTCAGGGACCACGACATCAACGCTCATGGTTTCCACGTCCAGTAGAGCAAGATCAGCATCGACACGATTCCTGCTGCTGCCGAGATGCGAACAAGGTGTCGACGCCCTTCGAGTCGATCCAGCCACCATGTGGTGGCTCCAAACAGTCCTACGGCTGACATGAGGATGGCCCATGCCGTGCCTTCGTCCATGGGCAATGCCTCGGTTCAGGGAGATTCTTGTTGGTGCTGAGCAAGCCATTGTGGCCCATAATGCTCCCATTGTTCCATCGTCCAACCCTCAGGCAAACCCCCAGCAGGAAGTGGAGGTCCACGTTGTGGTGTGGCAGGCGGTCCAGCACTGATTGGTTCAGCCGCATTGGCAACCGGTTCAGAGGTGGATGCCGGTGGACCTGCTGCGGATTGAACCTCGTGCACTTCACCGACGTCCACTTCGCGCTTGCGTCGCACCACCACGAGTGTGATTCCTGCAACCAACACCAGCACACCTCCTCCACCAAAGGCCATGATTTGACCGCTGAATCCTTGGGGTTCTTCGGGCACAACCCAGGCGAATGTGGTGTTTTTCGATGCCACATGGACGCCGTCTGATGTGGTGATGGTCACCGAAAAATCACCTTCGGACGGACCACCGTTTTGCAGCACTGAGCATCCGACCTTCCGCTCGGTGGCCACAATGTGGCCCGGTTCAAGCTTCACATGAGCAACACCTTCTGTGGTCAGGGCTCCCAAGCCATCGCATACGACCGCCCATTCGCTTGGGTGCGAGAACGAGAACGAGAGGTTTTCTTCAAACGACGAGGACGATGAAAAATCCAACGTAATTTGATGCGCCCCTCCGAGTTCGGCACGGCCGTCAGGTACGCTCCAATTCGCAGCGACCTCACGGCGTTGGTCCACCTCAATGAGGTGACTTAATTCGATGGTGTACGGTCTGTTCTCTTCGTCCAGTCCACCCCGGACGGTGACCTCAATCACGATTCGGGTTCCAAGCGGCGCTGAATCTGGGACGTTGAGGTCGAGTTGGAAGATGCGTTCACTTCCCGTTCCCAACCCAATCACGTGTGGCATGTCCAAATCGAGCCCGGAACCACCGTCGATGCTGAGGAAGGTGACCATACCCGTGAGGTCTTGGGTCGAACGGACCGAGACCTCGATGTAGACTTCTGGATCCGGCGCATTTCCAAGGTTCATCACCGTGCCGTTGACGGAGACCGAATCTCCTGCGCGCACAGCCGTCATGCTCCGTTCGAGAACCATGCCCGGCTTCCTCACTGGCTCGACCAAGACTTCGAAATCGTGGATGTCCAGTTCGGTTCCTCCGTCCACGGCCCGGAGGCTCAAGGCCACCGGGATCCCTGCCGGTGCGGTCGTCGGTGCCAGCAACATCAATTCAAGGGCGTGGAATTGACCGTCGGTGGACGGAACGGGTAGGTTGAACGGCATCGTGATGTTTTCTTCGTTGACCCGCCACCAGGTGGACCATGAGTCCGGCAATCCATCGACCAAGAGGTGGACGTCGATGTCCGTGTTCCCTTGATTGTCCAAGGTCACGTCCATCGAGGTAGGGGTGCCGGGCATCAGGCGAAGGAAGGTCTCGTTGGCGTTCATGCTTGCTTCACGGACCTCGATGACGTCGGGCCCGTCCCACCACGGGGATTGCAGTTCCATTCCGCTGCGCTCTGACGTCAGAAGCAATCGAACCTGAGGAGAGGTCTGGTGAGCCTGCAATGCAGCTGGAGCCGTCAGGGTCATCGACACACTCACGGTCGATCCAGCCGTCATCACGGCTTGTGTCCGACTGATTGAAGCGATGGCCCACCCTTCATGTCCCGGGCTTAATTCAGCTTCGAGTGCGAGGATGTCTGGCCGATCGGCCAAGTTTTGGATGTCAACCACCATGGTGGTGGATTCCCCTCCTTTGACAGCACCAAACGGGCTGGTTTGGCTGAAATCAAGGTCGGAGACCATCGATGCCGCGACGTCCAAATCCAAAGCATCCAACCTCGATGTGTCGTTTTGGGCGGTGGCCGTGAGCACGGCTGTTCGCACGGTGTCTGGCTGCGCGCCTTGCGGTACGGTCAGGAGCAGGTCGATGCCGACCTGTTCGCCCGGCCTGACAAGAACGCTGTTTGATTGCGACCATGCGAAATCTACGTTCCATCCACTCGGGAGAGCGCTGGTGTCGATGGTCAGATCAAAGACATCGGAAGCCGCGCCTTCGTTCCTCAGTGTGGCGACAAAGGGGCAGGATTGCTGAGCTGGACATGATGGCCTTGTTTCAGGCCCCACGAGCACTGGAACGCGGTCGGCCAAGACGGTGAAGGTCATCGGACCTGTGGCATGGATCTCATCATGATCTGTGCTTGCGTTGAACGTCATGGGGACGAGTCCAACACTCGCATTGGCGTCTGGCTTGAACCTCACGGAGATGTCCATTGATGTGCCAGGCAAGAGGGTAAATCCAGTGCTTGGAACCGAACTCCCGTCCATGAAGGTGGTGTAGGTCTCCCAATCAGCAGGGAGGCCTTCGACCCCAGGAACGACACCGGTCGAAATGTTGCCGTCGTTGAAAATCCGCAAATCCACGCTGCCCCAAGACCCCGGAACGGCGCCAGTGGTTCCTTGGCCTTGGACGCGAACCCCATACGCCTCTGCGCGCGCTGCCTGATCGTAAATGATCACGACTTCATCCATCCACAAACCGATGTCTTGCACACTGCCGTCGGTGTTGAGGGTCCACCGGAACGCAGAGTTGGCATGCAGGTGTCGGTCTGGTGCAAGAGGGATGACCGGTGTGGTGTACCCACCCGAATCGATGGTGAACGTGTTCCAACTGGCACCGTCCGTGAAGAAATCCTGATCGATGGTCCCTGCAAATCCAACCAATTCCTCCCATGTTCCAGTGTTGGTTTTCGCTTCGACCGAAACACGGTCTGGGCTGATCACGCTTCCTGTGTAGAAGAAACTCAATCCCATGGTACGTGTGCCGCTGCTCAATCCGTCAGCAAAATCGAGGGTTGGCGAGGTCAATCTGGAAATGGAATTGGCACTGTAACTTGAGGACTGACCGTTCCCCACGTGGCATGAGGAACCCATGGATATCGACGTGTCGCTGTTCAATGACCACTCTCCCGTTGCCGTCCAATTTTGCAAGGTATCACAGTTCCAGTAGATGGCCCCTACCGTCATGCGTCCGTTGCCGACATCATTGTTCGGATTATCGTCTGGTGTGGCTGACAAGACCTCCAGACGAAGGGAATGGTTTCCTGCATAGGTTGGCGCGAATTGAAATTTCACAACACCGCTGGATCCTCCCGAAACACTGTTGAGAGGCTCAGTGAGGTTGACAATTTCGAAGCGTTGGTATTCGTCATGCAGCACCAGCAGGCGTACGTCGGTGACGCTTGAAGCGACGTTCCCTCGGTTTGCGACCGTCACATCCACTTCGATGGGAACGTTGACCATCGCGTCGATCACGAACAAACTCGCCGGCCGGTTAAATCCTGGAATTGGGTGGTTGGATGAAAACATCCGGTACTTGCCTTCATCCGTTGACGTCGAATAACTGAACGCAACGCCTTCCACGGCCAGGTCCACTCCGCTTGAGCGTCCGTCCGTGGCTTGAACCAAAGGAGCGGTTGAGGCCAAGAGCAACCAGACGAGGACGGAGGCTGCCAACCTTTGCCGCATGACCTGAGAACACCGCTGACCTATTTATCGGGCACGGCGATTTTCAACGGCCATTCGTACCCGTGGTTCGTCATTGCTCAACGACGTCACTGGCTTCAGCTTCTGCCAATTTCGCTTCATCTGCGCGCTCACGGCGGCGAGAGACAGCGTAAATCGCAAAGGCCGGCAACAGCACAATTGCAAAACAGGCGAAGACAGCGGTCAAGGCCCAAATGAACTCTGAAGCCACATCGACCGTGAACGGAATGACCTCCCCGAGTTCTTCGTTCACCATTTCAATGGTCAAGGAAGGCGGTGTGCTGCGGTTCCCCGCTTCAACGATCGTGACCCTCAAGACCGCTGAACCGTGGCGGTTTTCGACGATCTCAGCGGCCATTCGTTCGGCTTCCGCTTGACTTTCTGCCACGACGGTTCCGTTTGAACGAGCCCCAGGCTCGGTCACGGCAAGACCACGGTATGCTGCGAGGCCTTCGCTCTCATCCAGTGTGGTGGTATCGTTGAGCTGACAATCCTCGGCGCATGAAAAGTCCCTCGCTTCTTCGACGCCCAACAGCGAGTGGGTCCACAATCCTGCGGCATCGAACACGGTCAACGTTGCACCAGGTGCCAGTTCTTGGGCTGTGACGTTCACCCATGTGAGGTTGTTTCGATCGATGGTCACGTTGGAAGACCACGTGGTGGTGGATGAGCCTTCGTCGTATTGACGCTCAAAGGTCATGCCATCATCGCTTGATTGAGCGGTCACCGTGGCTTCGGTGGTGTAGGTGTAGTATGCCGTGTCAATGGTGTTGGCATAAACGGCGTACGAGAGCATGAAAATCAAGGTGAACGAGAGGCCGAGAAGGGTCCGAAGCAGGTTCGGGTTCTGAGCCAAAGCCTTCCTCATGCGGCAACGGTCATCCCCACCGTTGAAGAACATGTTCACCGCGCCACAAAACAGGGGCGACGCAAGCGGGTCACGCCCCGTCGCTTTGATATAGGGGCGTTCGGTCGCCCGATTGCTCGGTGGTCCTATGACGACGTATCACGACGTTCCCTCGGACATGTTCATCCCCGCTTTGGCCGACCGGCTGGGTGACGTCAGCGCTATCGTGGCCCCCGACTGGGCCGCATACGCCAAGACCGGCGTCACCCGTGAGCGACCCCCCACGCAAGAGAACTGGTGGCACCTCCGCGCTGCCGCCGTGCTCCGCAAGGTTGCACGCCGTGGCCCCATCGGGATCACCGCTCTCTCCCAGGCCTTTGGTGGATACAAGGACAACGGCTCCATGCCCAACACCCCCGCCGCTGGCTCGCGGCACGTCATTCGAACCGCCATGCAGCAACTTGAGGAAGCTGGATTGGTCGAATTGGTGGAACTCAAGCCAACCGAAAGCGTCGACGGGGAACAGATGCTCTACAAGGGTCGCGTCATCACCGGCGCTGGTCAGAAAATCATGGACGAAGTGGCTCACGCGGTGTTGCCCCAAGCCCTCGAGGCCTATCCCGGCCTGGACAAGTACTGAGGTGAAACCATGTCCAAAATCAAGCCCACCGCGAAGAAAGCCCGCCTGCTCAAGGTCGGCAAGCAAAACCGTCGCGTTCCTGTTTGGGTGATGCTCAAGACCAACCGCAAGACGGTGAGTCACCCCAAGCGCCATCACTGGCGCCGCAGCAAGCTCCAACGTTGAGGTGTTTCCATGGTTCGAGCAGCAGTTTCTGAACTCACGGTCCCATTGCGCCATGCGTGGAACATCACCCGATACAAGCGCGCCCCACGGGCGATTCAAATCATTCGTAACGAGGTCATCCGGCACCTCAAGGTGACCCCGGAAGAGGAGATCTACATCGACCCGTCCGTCAATGAGCACATTTGGGCCCGCGGCATCGAAAACCCTCCACGAAAAATCAAGCTCCAAGTGACGCGTCACGACGAGCCGGATTTCCCGATTGAGGTGACCCTCGCACAGGAGTGATTGGTATGGGCAACATTCGACCGAGCTTCATCAAAATTCGCGCCATCGCTCTTGTTGAGCAACATGGTGAGAAGTTCACCGAGGACTTCGACCACAACAAGCTCATGGTCCAGCAATTGACGGATGTGGACTCCAAGAAACTCCGCAACTGGATTGCCGGCTACGTCACCCGGTACCGCCAGCGCCGAACCGACTGAGGTCGGGCTATGGCCCACCATATTCGCGTCGATTGGACGCACGACCCCGTCAGTCTGCACGCTGATGCTGCCGAACATTTGACCCGCCTTTTTGCGCTGCTTCGCGAACAGCACGGCCTCAAGAAGCGGTCGATTCCGATGCCAGACCGTGAAAACGGTGGCTTCGTCGCGTTCATCTATGCACCCATTGATCCACGTGTTTTGGCTGCGGCCATCAAGGAGGTTGAGTGAATGGGTCAGCGCAGCGACATTCCGCTTCCCGTCGATCCTTACCGGCTCACCGTGGTGTTGGTTGGGACATCGCATGCCGGCAACCTTGGTGCGGTGTGCCGTGGGATGTTGAACCATGGTTTTGACCGACTTCGTTTGGTCAATCCACAATGCGACATCGACGACGAGGCCCGAAACCGTGCGAAACACGCGGGCAGGATCCTTGACGATGCGGAAGTCTATCCCACGCTTGACGAAGCCGTCTCCGACGCGACGCTGGTTGTCGGGACATCAGGGAAGCGTGAACTCGGGAGAAAAACGGTGTTCCGTCACTTCATGTACCCCTGGGATCTCGGTGAACGCCTCGAGCAAGGTGAAGGGCACGTCGCCCTTGTTTTTGGCGAAGAGGGCAAAGGGTTGTCACACGAGGATCTGGCCCGATGCGACGTGTTTGCAACCCTTCCGACGTGGGAGGGTTACCCGATTGCGAACCTGAGTCATGCGGTGACCATTTTTCTCTATGAACTCCATCGAACGCGGGTGCTGGAACGTCAAGGAAACGATCCCGCCTTGCCACCTGTTGTGCCGCTTGAGGTCAGGAACAACCCTCAGGTTCGCCAAGCATTTCGCGACAGCGTGAATCAATTCGCGGACGTGCTTCCGGGTATTGACGAACGCAGGGCCAGTGTTCGCCAGGCGTTGAACCGGATGGCGGCCAGGGGTGCAGCAACAGACGATGAGATGACCCGTCTGCTCGGCGCTTACCTTGACGCAACCACCGCTTTGCAACGTGTGGCTGGTGATGAGGCGTGGTCCAAACAGCGGCGTCGGCGGTTGCCATCCCGCGACGAGGAAAACTAGGGTCGATAGGTGGCCCAAGACTTCGGTGTTTCACGTACGTGTAAGGCTTCCAAACGAAGCCGATCACCGTAACTTGCTGCGAGGGCTTTGGCCACACGGTCGTAAGCCCACGCCGCCAAGTGTTCTGCAGTGGGGGGGAACGGGAGCACGACGGTCCTGTGCTCGGGACCCATGGCTTCGCAAGCCGCCCTACCTTGCAGGTCTGTATCTTGCACCAAGAATGCATGGTCAACGACGTCGTGGATTTCCTCGGTCAAGATGCGTGAAACATCACCAAAATCCAGCACCATGCCGTCATCCGGCGCCTGGGCATCGCCGACCAATTCACCGCTGATTTCAGCTTCAAACCTGTACCGGTGTCCATGCAAATGAGCGCATTTGCTGCTGTGGTTGGGCACCCTGTGGCCAGTGTCGGTTTCGACCCAACGTCGAATCGTGGTGGTCATGCATTCTCCTCCTCAAACGTCAAGCAGACTGAATTGATGCAGTAGCGTTCCCCGCCATGCTTCCGTGGTCCATCGTTGAACACGTGGCCCAGGTGGGCATCACACCCTGAACAACGCACTTCGGTACGGATCATACCATGCGTTCGATCCTCGATGCGACGAATGTTCGCTTGTTCTGCCTCGGTGTGAAACGCTGGCCAACCACAACCGCTGTGAAATTTGGACGAGGATGCGAACAAGATTATGTTGCAACATACGCAGCGGTACACGCCGTTCCTCGTTTCGTCGAGCAGCACACCCGTGTACGGGCGTTCGGTTCCCGCCTCTCGTGTGACATGATAGGCCAGAGGCGAGAGCAATGCACGCCATTCAGCTTCGGTTTTCTCCGTCATGCCTGCCCCTCCTCATGTGCACGTTGCAACGTGAGGGCGTGTTCAAGGACGTCCTCCCATGGACGAACATATGGAATCGGATCCACCCGTCCAATCTCATGGAACGCAAGGATCCGTTCAACGTCCGAGCCCGTGGTCCCAAGGGATCGTCCTTCGACATCCGGTGCGTAAGAGGTCAGCGTGTTGGACAAGACGGCATCAAAATCCAATCCCAACGCCTCACACGACGACAAGCCATCCCGTAGAATGCCGGCTTTATCGGTGTGCAGGTAAGGAAGGTCAAAGTTCACGCCTTCCGCGTCCCAATTGCCTACTTTGAACGCGTGTTCTATTGCGGCATAGAATTCAGGGCGGCAATCGGGATAGATGGCATGGTCACCGCTGTGAACACCAAGGGCGATGCGGGCATGTCCCTCGTGTTGTTTCGACAGACTCAGGGCTGTTGCGAACAACAGGGAACTGAAGATGGCGTTGCGGTTCGGCACTACGGTTTGCTTCATCTGCTCCTCCGCATAATGTCCTTCAGGCATGGTCGCGTTGTGATCGGTCAACGAAGAATTGAGGCTGCTCATGGCGCTTCTCAAGTCCACAAGGTTGTACGTGACGGCATGACCTTGTGCTTGCAACATCTCGACGTTGCGTTGTGCGAGTTCCAGTTCGCGTCGATGCCGTTGGCCATAATCGATGCCAAGTGCGGTGACGGCATGACCGTCGGCCAGGAGCCTGAGCAACAAGCAGGTGGAATCCATACCTCCAGAAAGGGCCATCACCGCTGGTGGATGCATCAGTCAACCCCCATCCATTTGTGCGTTTGAAGGGAAAGCCGCCAACCGGGTGAACGTTTGACCAAGGCTTCAACCGCTGCAAACGAACGCCCGTTTTCCTCAACCGTTGCTGTGTCGATGTAACATGGTTGCACGAACATGTGGGTAAATCCGTCCTTCAAACCGTCGTACATGGACAAGTCCTGTCCAACGTAGACCACTTTCAACTCATCACCCTCCCTTTGACGAATGTTCACGTCAGGATAGACCTGATCTTTCGGAGACACACAAATCCAATCGATGATGGGGTCCACAGGAAGGGTCCCGTTCGTCTCAATGGACAACGTGCAACCAGCGGCTTTGAGTCGGCGGCCAATCGTGGCCAGATCCTGCAAGGCCGGTTCGCCCCCGGTGAAGATGACACGTTCACAGTCGAACGAGAGCACCTGTTCCACGATGGCGTCGAGTTCCATGTCTTGATAGGTCAAGAAGTCGGTGTCGCACCACGAACATCGGAGGTTGCAGTTTCCAAATCGGACGAAAACATGAGGAATGCCTGCATGATACCCCTCACCTTGCACCGAGTGGAAGATCTCCACGATGGGGAAAGTGGTCAAGGAATCACCTCAGGATTCAGCACGCCGGATGAGCTGCATGACTTCTGCCCTGGCTTCCGCCTTGTCGAAAAACACGCCCCGCATGGCACTGGTCGTCATCGTCGCGTTTTGCTTCATCACACCCCGGCAGCGCATGCACCCGTGGTGTGCTTCCAAAATAACGGCGGAGCCAAGTGGCTGGAGGTGGTGCTCCAAATCATCGGCAATGGATTTCGTGATGCGCTCTTGATTTTGCAAACGTCGAGCGTGCACATCCACAAGGCGTGCAAGTTTGCTGATGCCCACAATTCGATCCACGGGGATGTAGGCCACGTGAGCGTGCCCCGAAAATGGTTGAAGGTGGTGCTCACAGGTGCTGTGGAACTCAATGTTGCTGAGCAACACAATACCGTCGTAGCCTTCACCGTTGAAGGTGGCCGTCAAGATCGAGGCGGCGTCACCTTGGTAGCCTGAGAAAATCTCGTCCCACGCTTCAATGACGCGCTCTGGCGTTCGATCTGTGCCCTCGCGACCTTCATCGCCTTCGAGGTAATTCAGCAAGATACGTACAGCACCCTCGGCTTCGTCACGGGTCACCATCACGCATCCCCTCCCCGACGGCCGGCCCTCAAGTCAACATCGTCCAAATGATCCAGCATTTTTCTGCAGGCTGTTCGGATGGCGTCGGCCAAACTGACGAACTTTCCATCGTCTCCAACATGTTGCTCCAGGTCGATTTTCAATTCACGAGGCATGTCCAACGAGACTTTGGGCATGCTTTGTCCACTCGCAGAGTATTCTTAGAGTATTCCCCTACGATTCATGACGGGCTCAGGACAAGATCCTCGCGGTTGAATTGACGTTGTGCGTACCAAAGGGCGGTGCCGGTGTACAGGGTTGTGGTCGAGAGCCAGACCAGCGTGTGCACTGGGTCCACTTGGTCGAGCAACAATTCACGCATCGCCAACAGAACATTGACCACCGGTACAGCGAACCAAAAGGTCTCAACACCATCGAGGTTGATGAATTGCACCACCACTGCAGGAACGATCACCGCAAGACTGGCGGGGGCCAACAATGCACCCGCTTCTTTGACGGACTTCGAGCGGATGGCAAGGGCCAGTTCGCTTGCGACCACCATGACAGAATACGCAAAGATGGCCAGGCTAAGCAGTATCACTGAAAGGAAACCAACATCCGGTGTTGCCAGAAGACTCGGTCCAGCCAAGAAGGTCAGCGCGAACATCAAACCACCAAGCTGCAAGAGGACGCCAACGAGCACGATGCTCGACACCGCCGCCCATTTTCCGGCCAACAGTTCCCATCGCCGTGCAGGGGCGCAAAGCAAGGCCTCCATGGAGCCACGCTCGCGCTCGCCCGCGGTCATGTCGATGGCAGGTTGGATGGCGCTTGTTACCACCCATACCGTGATGATCAGCGGGATGAACGAGGAAAGGAGCCATCCCTGGACCTCACCTTCTGACGCAAGGTCTTCGGACGAAGGATCGTAGCGAACAGGATCGAGCGTGGTCGACGCGTTCAATCCAGCGTCCGCCACCCGGCGATTTCGTTCCTCGCTCTCCCAATCGGACAACGAAACCAATGCCCGTTGTCGGGCATCGGCACTGAGGCTTGAGGTGGAAAGATGCCTGAAGTGCACTTCGTACACGTCGCCCTGCTCGTTCCAATGCATGACGAGGTGGAGTGTGCCGTTTCGAACGGCTTCATCGTCAACGGTTCGATCGCTGACGTTTCCTGAAACCTGAACGTCCATCGATTTGTTTTCCATGGACCGAATCAGGTCTTCCGGCACAGCCTCCCCACGAATCAGGACATCGACTTTGGTTGCTGCCAATTCTTGAGCCTCTCCACCGATGACCAGCGGGAGTCCGATGAAGAGAAGTGGGAAAAGGAGCAAGGGGACCAGGACCATCGTCAAAATCGTCCGCCAGTCCCGAACGAAATCCAGCAACTCGCGCTGGGCAATCGCAAAGATTCGTCGACGGGCGTTCATGAAGCGACCTCCACTCCTGCTCGGAATTCTGGCGTCGCTTCCTTGGTCAATTCCAAGTAGAGCGTCTCCAAAGAATCGGTACCGTGTGCATCCAACAACGCATCAACATGGCCATCGGCCACCAATTGTCCATTGTGCATCACCATCACGCGTTCACACACGCGCGCTGCGCGAAGGTCATGTGTGGACCACACAACACCTCGCCCTTCCTCGACCAGTTGGGCGATCAGCGCCCGTACCGCCCGCGCACTCGTGATGTCCAAACCGGCTGTGGGCTCATCGAGCAACAACAGTTCTGGTTCATGCACCAGAGCTCGCATCAACGCCGTTTTTTGACGCATCCCTCGACTGAAACCCTCCGTTCGTCGGTCCAAGGCACCGCCCAAACCCAACTGAACGGCCAATGCCTCACTCCGTGTTCGAGCAAGGCCGTCATCTAAGCCAAACATGCGCGCGTGGAAGCGGATGTTTTCCCAAGCCGAAAGCCGCAGGTGCAAGCCTGTTGACTCGGTCATGACGCCAATGCGCCGGCGATGTTCGGTCAAGTCTCCGTCGGCAAACTTTGCTGTCCCCGAAGTCGGCCTGTACACCCCTGCGAGGATGCGAAGCAGCGTTGTCTTTCCAGCACCGTTGCCGCCGATCAACGCCGTGCTCTTGAACCGATCAATGTCGGTCGTAATGCCACGAAGCGCGACAATGTCGCCGAATCGCTTGTCGACATCACGGAGGGCAACCAACGGGGGGCCGTCTTCTGCGCCCGACGTCATGCTTCTTCTTCCTTTGACGCCAATTCAACCAACACACCACCGGTGGATGTTGGATGAACGAAAGCGATCCGCATTCCACCCGCCCCGTTTCGTGGGACTTCGTCAATCATGCGAACACCATGATCGATGAGATGTTGAATCAATCCCTCAAGGTCTCCGACCCTGAAGCAGACCTGTTGGACCCCCGGTCCACGTCGTTCAAGGAAGCGGCCAATCGGTGTTTCTGGCCCTGTTGGTTCGAGCAATTCGATTTTTGCCGGCGGTCGATCGTCCACGTCATCGGTCGCGAAAAACCGGGTGACTACGCCTTGTTCATCAACGCGCTCATCGTCTTGAGCCTGCACCAAGCCCAACAACGACCAGAAAGGTGTTGATTGGTCGAAATTCTGTGTTGCTATGCCGATGTGGTCCAACGTGATCGGTCCAAAGGTCATGATCATCCCTCAAAATCCGCTTGGTGGGGTGTATTCACCAAACACCTTGCGAAGCACACCACAGATCTCACCAACCGTTGCTTCAGCCCGAACCGCATCAAGCACGTATGGCATCAGGTTGGCTTCACCAATGGCAGCCTGCTCAACCGCGGCCAATGCATCGTTGAGACGATGCTCGTCACGTCCGTCTCGAACGCTCTTCAACCGGGCCTCTTGCGCTCGCGCAAGGTCTGCATCAATGGTCTGAACGGGAGGGGAGGTGCTTTCGTCCATTGTATGGACGTTGACACCCACAATGGACCGTTCACCGGTTTCCAAAGAACGCTGATGCGCGAAGGCTGCTTTGTGTATCTCACGCTGTTGATACCCTGCCTCAACGGCTTTGAGGGCGCCACCTTTGCCCTCAATCCGTTGCAGTTCCTGCCTCACTTCATCGATCATCAAGGACGTCAATCGTTCAACGTGGTAGGAGCCTCCGAGAGGGTCCACGACGTCCGCAGCTCCTGACTCCTCAGCGATGATTTGTTGCGTGCGGAGTGCGACCGTCGCCGAAGATTCCGTCGGCAAACCCAAGGCCTCGTCGTAGGAATTTGTGTGCAGGGATTGGGTTCCGCCACACACGGCAGCCAGTGCCTGGATGGTCACCCTTGCAATGTTGTTGAGCGGTTGTTGAGCCGTCAGGGAAACGCCCGCCACTTGAGTATGGAACCTCAGCATCGACGATTTTGGGTTCTGTGGAGCATAACGTTCGGTCATCAAATCATGCCACAGCACCCTTGCGGCCCTGAACTTCGCGACCTCTTCGAAGAAATCGTTGTGGCAGTTGAAGAAGAAGGACAGACGTGGCGCAAAGGCATCAACATCGAGGCCCCTGGCAATGGCGTCATCGACGTATTGCAAGGCGTTGGCGAGCGTGAAGGACAGTTCTTGCGCGGCGGTGGAACCGGCCTCACGGATGTGGTAACCTGAGATGCTGATGGTGTTCCAACGAGGCACATGTTCTGCGCAATGCTCGAAGATGTCACAGATCAAACGCATGCTTGGTGCTGGTGGGAAAATGTAAGTCCCTCGTGCAATGTATTCTTTCAGAATATCGTTCTGAATGGTACCAGAAACCGCCTCCGCAGGTACACCCTGTTCTTCGGCGACGACGATGTACATGGCGAGCAAGACCATGGCTGGAGCGTTGATGGTCATCGAGGTCGAGACCTTGTCTAGCGGGATGTTGTGAAACAATTCCCGCATGTCCTCAAGGGTGGAAATCGAGACCCCTACGCGTCCGACTTCTCCCATCGACAACAGATCGTCAGCGTCAAGGCCGAGTTGTGTCGGGAGGTCGAAAGCAACCGAGAGACCCTTTTGGCCCCGTTCGAGGAGCAGACGAAAGCGCTCGTTGGTGGCTGAAGCAGATGAAAATCCTGCATATTGGCGCATGGTCCAACGTCGTTGGGTGTACATGGTGCGGTGAATGCCCCGTGCGTATGGAGCAACGCCGGGTTCACCATGGCCGTGGTGATCGTCAGCAACACTGGCCGATGTGCTGAACAATTCCAAAGGGAGTCCGCCAAGCGTATGGCGGGCTTGCTCGTCCATGGCCCAAAGGCAGCCGAACCGCCCCTTGAACCCTCGTCCCCGTCAGTGGGTCACGCCACCTTTGCCGTGGACGTGCCCGTGCGAGAGTTCACTTTCTTCCGCGGCACGCACCTCGACCACCTCAACGGAGAAGGTGAGGCTCTTCCCTGCAAGTTGGTGGTTGAAGTCAGCCGTGACCGTTTCTTCTTGCACCTCCACGATGGTGAACGGCCGGGGGCCATCCATCATGTCAGCGACCAAGGTCATCCCGACTTCCAACGGAACTTCGGCCTCCACGGCGGCAAATTCACCGCGTGGAAACGTGTGGACATTTTCTTCCACACGCTGCCCGTACGCGCGCTCCGGCTCGAGGGTGAAGGTACGTCGTTCGCCGACTTTGGCCCCGAGCATTTCGTCCTCAAAACCAGGAATCATTTGGCGGTGGCCGACGAGGAACACCAAGGGGTCCCTTCCCTCGCTGGAGTCGAACACTTCGCCACTGTCGGGAAGGGTTCCGGTGTAGTGTACGGAAGCAACGGCGTTGTTTTGGATGGTGTCCATGATTTCATCTCCTCGTTTCCATTCGACGGATAAGCCGTTGGAGTTCAGCAGCGACCGTTGGGGGAAGGATCCCTTCGGCCTCTTTTTGTTCAATGTACTCAATCGCCGCCTCAAAGGAGATCCTTTCTCCTTTGGCCCAAATTTGCCCGAGAAGGTTCGAGCGATGTTCTTCCGCGACCCCTGGATCTGCAAGCATGTCGCGAGCCGCGTACTTGTATTCCAAGTACTTCTGACGGTTGAGCTTCTTGACCTGCTTTTGTCGACCACCGCCCTTCTTCTCGCGCGAACCTTTGCGGCGTTGACCTGTGCTCCGGCCGGATGATTTCACGGCGATTTCTTTGAACACGTTCTGCGAACCGGTGGAAAACGACTCCGTGGTGTCCTCCATTTCAAAATCCTCGTGAATTTCGGTGACCGGTTCGACCGATGTAGCGGCCGCGGTGACCGTGGACGTGGCCTCCGAAATCACAACGGGAGCCTCGGTCACGGGGGTGTTTGCCTTGAGGATCGATTGAGCGGCTGCCTTGTTTTCCTGCGAAAGACGAGCGAGCCGTTCCCGTTCTGTTTCAACCGGTTCAGCAGGGAGAGCGGACGCCGGCGTCGTCGTTGGGGTTGTGGACTCAACCTCCACCGTGCCTTGTGCCTTGTCTTGGAGCGCTTTCTGGGCTTCCGCCGCTTTGCGGAGCAACTCGTTTTGCCCTTGTGGTTGGCCGCCTGGTCGTGCCGTTGTCCGCTGCTGCTGGGCTTCAGCATCACGAGCGCGCTTGGCATTTTCTTCCCTGCGACGTTGACGTTCGGCACCGGCGTTCTGGGCGAAGGGGTTGAGGGGTTCGCGACGACGTCCTCGACCACCTCGACCCTGCACGATGCTTCCTCAGGTCAAGCCCCTGACCACGGGATAAAAAGGATTGGCAGGAGAAATCACCAGGCGATAGGTGTCGCATCGGTCCTAAGACCTGGGTCAACGGCCGAAGCATGGTACGGCGTGGTCCTACCGGAGCGCAGTTCGAGCCAACCCAATTGAGCGATCATGGTGCCGTTGTCGATGCAATACATGCGTGGTGGAGCATGGCTCGTGCCTTCACGTTCCTCGGCCATGATCGTGCACATGTCTCGGAGCCGCTGGTTGCACGCCACACCTCCTCCGAGCAACAACTCATGCTTGCCTGCGTGGGCCATGGCCCGTTCGGCGACTTCGACGCATGCTGCGAACGCGTGTTCCTGCAGGGACCAACACACGGCACCGAACGGTACACCGCGGTGCACCATGGCCACCGCTGCGGTCATCAATCCTGAGAAGGCCATGTCCATGCCACGTACGGCGTAAGGGAGCTCCAATCCCTCCAGGCTTGCATTAGGATTGGCCTCGAGGTAGGTCTTCGCATGTTGTTCAATCACTGGACCTCCGGGGAAGGGATGCCCAAATTTGCGGGCAAACTTGTCCAGCATGTTGCCGATACCAATGTCGAGGGTTTCGCCAAGGACGCGGTAACGGCCATCGAGTCGGGTGATGACTTGGGTGTTACCACCGGAGACATACAACAAAACTGGATCATCGCAATCGCACTCCCAACGGCCGATTTCGATGTGTGCCACGCAGTGGTTGACGCCGATCAAGGGGACATCATGTGCGGCCGACAACGCACGTGCGATTCCGGCCCCAACTTGAAGGCAAGGCCCCATGCCAGGGCCCTGAGAATAAGCGACGCCCTGGAGATCGGATAGGGAAAGGTCGTGCCGGTCCAGCAGGGTGTGAAGCAAGTCTCGTGCCACGTCCCGATGATGGTCGGCTGCTTCTCGAGGATGGATGCCTCCTTCTGTCGGCCGGATGGCATCAATGGCAGCGGGGAGGGTCGTCCCATCGCCACGAACTGCACCGAACGACAAGGTGTGCGCTGTGGATTCCAGGCCCAAGACCCATCCGTCCATGCCTCTCCGGCGTGATGATGATTCATCAACCCTCACCTTCTGGTCACATCATGCGCCTGTTGGTGTCGACGTCAGGAGCGGTCGTCACCGAAGCCCTCTGTGATTCTGTAACAATACTGGATGGAGCGGACATTCTCATAGAAGACGGCGTTATTGAATCCATTCAAGCATCAAGAGGCTTGGTCGAAGAGTTTGACCTGAGCGAAAACGTGAATCACGATCTTCAGTTCATCGACGTCGGTTCCCGGGCCATTGTGCCGGGGTTGATCGATGCTCACACGCACCTCATCTGGTCCGGAGATCGAAGCGATGAAGTTGGGAAACGACTCCGTGGAATGTCCTACCATGACATTGCAGCACAAGGTGGTGGCATTGGCAGGACTGTGCGGGCGACCGCGAACGCGACCGTCGAAGAATTGCGAACGATCGGTGCCGGCAGGGCTGCAACAGCACGTCGTTCGGGGACCACCTACATGGAAGCAAAATCTGGCTATGGACTGGAGACCTTTGCGGAACTTAATCAGATCCAAGCAGGTCATGATGTGGGCACGATCGAGGGATTACCCGGCATTCATGCAACATGGCTCGGGGCTCATGCGATTCCAAGCGGCTGGAATGAAGAAGAAACGGTTGAACGTCTTCTCTCCGAACAATTGCCGGCAGTCATTGAACAAGGTCTTGCAAAAAGCATTGACGTGTTTTGCGAACCGGGTTGGTTCTCGGTTGAATCCACGGACCGGATCATGTCGGCCGGTATGGGATACGGGTTGTCTGGTCGACTTCACGTTGACGAATTCGTCGACAGTGGGGGCGGTGAGTTGGCGGCGGATTTGGGTGTCGTCACGGCCGATCATACGCTTGAAACATCATCCGTAGGTCGGCAAGCGATGGCTGACGCGGACGTCATCACAGGTTATCTTCCCGGTACGCCTCACATGATGGGGACCACGATGCCTGACATGACGGCAACCCCAGGAGCCTACACCATCGCATCCGACTTCAATCCAAATTGCCCAACGTTGAGTCTTCCATTTGCGGCATCATTGGCCGTGCACCGGGCGGGGGTGTCACCTGCCCAAGCTTTGGCGGCCGTCACGAGCACCGCCGCGTTGAGTGTCCCTCGGAATGATGGACTTGAGCACGGTGTTCTTCGCCTCGGAGCAGCAGGTTCGCTAAACGTGTTGAACGGCCCATCGTGGGAAGGTTGGTGCCTCAGCCCAGGCCATGATCCATTTTCATGGACCGTCATCGATGGCTGCCCGACGGAGCATGAACATGGATTTCATGTTGCTCAATAGACGTTTGATGTAAAGGACGTGGCATTGTGGGAAAAATAGACTTCAAGCGAGGGTGGTTTGAGACCGTTATCTGTTCAGCACGCCGTGGTCAAGACGCTCGATTGCGTCGTGCCCTCGAGGCACGGGCTGCATACAAGCGTCGCCAGGACGGTTGCCATGCATCTTGGGTGTCCCGCTCCCAAGACGGCCAACCGATGTTCCTGGTTCAAACCTGGTATTCCGACGAGACAGCTTGGCGCAGGATCGCTGCCAACATGGAGGAAGCCTTGGGTGAACAAGACGCATTCGAACATCTCCTTTCCGGACCCCCGCTCGTCGGTGCCTTCGAAGGGCCAAATCAGGATTTTTCTGTGACCCGTCACGACGCATAAGGTGGATTATGCGCGGATGTCTGCCAGAAGCCGCGATTCTGGCTTGGTTTCAAACCGGTTTCAAAGGCGCAGTGCCTCGTTTACAGTGTTCTTCCCCGTCAAAATACTCAATTTTTTCAATTTTTCAACGCCAAGCAGGGGGTATGACGCACAAAATGCGCGTTTCTTGCTCAGAACCTCTTTGAACAGGTTCCATGACCCGGTTGCATGACGGCCGGCGGCATCCAGGGCTTTTGTTTGAAGTGCAAAACATACGGCGCGATCAGGGATGGGCAAGAAGTGAAGATGGCCAACGGCCGTGTGAGGCTTGCTGGTTTCTGTGCCCAGCAGGGATGCACCGGAAAGATTTCGAAAATCATCCGCTGAAGACCCACACCGATGTGGATAAATAGGCGCCTGCGGTCGGTCGGACTACGAGGGCTCGTGGTCTAGGGGTTATGACGTCGCCTTGACATGGCGAAGATCGCCAGTTCAATTCTGGCCGAGCCCACCTCTGTTCAATCCTGAATGAATTCTCGCCTTTCTTTGTTGGAGAGAAAATTAGTGGAAAGTTTAGAGCGTCGGGGTGCAATCATCCTTCAAGGAGTTCCTCGGGCTGAGGCAGCTCCTTCAGGTAGGCATCAGGATCTTCGATTTTGGAGAGCGGTTCATCGTCCTCATCAAATGAGAAGTCCGTGTTTCCACCTTCCCATGTCCGAATGTCCTCACTTTCTTCGAACGATTCTCCAGCGGGACCCGCTTCTCCTGACAGTGAATAATGACCCGGATCGATTTCTCGCTGAGGGATCGGTTCTGTTGGCGCTTGACGCTCTTCGAGGTAGGTGCCCGCATGAAATGTGGAGCACTCAGGGCAACGGATGACGCCATGCGAAGAGAGGCATCCACACACGGGGCAATAGGACGCACCATGCAAAGCGTCGAGCTTGTCGCTCATCGCCCTTCACTCCAAGAACATCGAGTCTTGATCTCCGGTGACTTGTTCGCCACTTTCATCGTCTTCGATGGTGACGGTACCTTCATCGTCATCAAAGGAAATGATGGTCCCATAGTACTCCTCGCCGTCGATCACGACACCGGCATCGTCACCCACGTCGATGGCATTCTCGTCGTCGTACTCCTCGTCGTCATCGCCGTACTCCTCGTCGTCATCGTCGTACTCCTCGTCGTCATCGTCGTACTCCACGTCGTCATCGTCGTCAGTCGCGTCGACGCTGGCGTCCTCATGGTCTTGTTCGAGTTGCTTCATGGTCCTCACCCGTGTGCGCCATCCGGCAACAATCACGTAGTGCATGGTCAACGAGACGATCAATCCGATGATGGAGAGCCCGAGGAACGCATATCCATCGGCATAGAATCCCTTCGGCATGGATTTGATTCCGCCTTCTCCATCGGAAACTCCGGCCAACGGTGTGAGGGAATTCCGGCACTTTCCTTCCTGAACCGACGGTTGGCAGGGATAGACGTCGCCATCAAAGTACGTTTGACCGGTGGTGCCGTCGTAGTACGACTTCCCGAAATTGTCTTCATGCGATTGCGTCATGTCAAGCTCGACGTTTCCGCCCTCGCCATTGACGGGCCCAATCAGGCCATTGACCAAAACAAGGACAAGAAGAAGTCCGAATGAGGCATGAATCAGCGGCCATACCACGTCGTTCCAGCGCTTCGACATCATCGATTTTTGCATAGGCGTGGGGAACGTTTTCGCAGGTGCGACGACCGGTTCCACAAGACCATCGTGGTTTTCGATCGCCTGAACGAATTCGATCATGTCGATGGATCCGTCGTTGTCCGCATCCAAGTGTTGCACGATGGCAAGGATATCGAGTTCAGTGAAGGTCACGCCCGTGAAGGTGGCAATCGCCTCGCTCAACTCATCGTGCGTGATGCTTTGCGATCCGTCGGTGTCGACTTCGTGGAACATCTGGGTGACGTCAAGGTCATCCAACGCATCAAGAAGCTCCCCGAATGGATCTTCATGATCGGATGCTTCCTCGGACTGGATGGCCCCCTCTTCCTCAAGGTCGTCGTCATCGTCCTCCTCTTCGGCATCGTCGTCATCGTCGCTCACTTCATCTTCGACGATGCTGGTTTCAGCAACCACGTCATCAAGGTCTTCGTCTTCGTCGACAGCTGAATGTTCGTCGTCTTCCTGGTCTTCGACGTGTTCGTCGTCACCCTCGGCCTCGATGTCCTCAGCTTCAGGTTCCTCAGGTTCCTCGGCCTCAACTTCTTCGTGCTCAGCAGCGGGCATAGCGGCAACTTCGGCTGGTTGGTTCACATAGGCCTCCGCGGCCTTGGTGAGTTCCTTTTGGTCCAGGTATCGATTTTCATTTTCATCGAACGTTCGCGCAAACTGTAGGAACGCTTCAGCATCGTCAATTTCGTGCTTGTTCATCACACGTTCCAAGACAGATTCTGCGTACTGCATGGACCCTCCCGAAAGGATGGCTTCCAGTTCTGCCAAATCGATGGTTCCATCGCCGTTTTCATCGATGGCATCCACCAGTCGGTCCACTTCAGAAGGTGGCAATGCAGCCAAATTCAGAGCCAACAAACCTTCCTTCAGTTCCTGAGCATCGATAACGTTGTCATCGTTGGTGTCAAAGCGTCCGAAAATGTCCTTGGCCGACATGGCGTTCTCCTTCATCCATGTGCGGAGGACCTCCACAACATCGTCGGACATGAAGACAACACCGCACGCCGAACATGATCGGGGTTGGTGATCGAACAACTCACCGCACGCACCGCATTCCCAACGTTGTTGTTCGCCGGCCAGCCGGACGTTGCATTCAGGGCAAACGTCTGAATCGATCGGGATGATGGCTTGACAAGCACCACACGCGGCCATTTGCGTTGAGTCGTCGGTCATGGAGAAGCCCCGTTGCGGCTCATCAAGGAACGATATAATCATTCATGGGGCTGAACACCGCAATTTAGGGTTGCAGGCATGAAGATGGACGGTCGGCCAAGACTCGCAACCCTTCCAACCATCAAGGAAGCATTGATGCTCGCTGCCCCCGACAAAGGTCGGGCGCAACGGTTGCGTGTCATCACGCGACATCCTGAGCGCTTTGCTGATTTTCGCTTGAGCGGTTGGTCCGTGGATGTCGCATGGTGCTCACCCCGCCCTGGGCAAGGCCGGTTGGCTTACGCCACTCATGTTGTGATGGACGACGTGGTTCAAAACACGACACGGGCCACAGCATACATCCTCGATGTGCTCGACATCAACGGTCCTTCAACGGACGATGTCGCGCAATGGTTGATTCAACTCGATGAATCGTCGCCACATGTCGATGCAGATCTCTACGTCCTTCTGGACGATGGCGTTCATGGTCCACACGAGCAAGCACGATGGGCCTCCATCATTCCACGCCTTGGAGCTCAGGCCAACGCCCAAGCCAACACCGTGGACGTTGATGCCACTGTCCAAGGACCAGGAGATTCAACTTCCGTGCAGGAATCAACCGAGGACGATGCTTCGGAGCATGGATTACGTCACCTCACACGCCTCCCAGTCGGTTTTTCCTTGGATGCACTGCGTCGTCGCATCCTCCAATGGCGGCGCATGGGATTTGATGTCTCAGACCTTGAAGCGGCCCTTGTTCAACCGGAGAATGAACGCGAACGTACGTACCGTCACGTCGAAGATTCCGTGCGCCGAGCGGTCGACCTTGATCGCCGACTCTCACGCTCAGCACAGCACCTTTCTGCCGTTGAACTTGAGCACTGTCGTTTCCGACTGCGTCAACTCACGGGATTGGACGACATCGAATCTAAACTTGAACCGAACCAAGCGTGATGTCCAGTTTCGTCAAGGGTCCATCAAAGATGTCGCAGCGGAAAGTTCCGACCACCATTGCCTCGAATTCAAGCGCTCGGTGATGAGGCGCAAATCATCCGAGGTCGAGCGGTCGGTCAACAGGACGGGGACATCCTTGCGAATCAATCGATGAAGAAGGGTCAGCGGTTCGGACATCGAGGCTGGCAAATCTTCTGCAGCTTCAGCGGCGATCAAGATTTCTGCAGCAAGCACATCTGTGAACCGGTCGATGGCTCCGAGAAGGTTCATGCAAGCCGTCGCCCCCATGGACACGTGGTCTTCCTGACCACCTGAGGTCACCGTACTGAACGCAGACCGAGGCATCACATGACCGTGCAATTCTGAAAGGGCCGCACCCGCCACGTAATGCACGATCATCAATCCAGATTCGAGACCTGATTGCCTGGCCAAGAACGGGCGACCGCCGGAACGCGCAGGATCCAACATTTGGTCCATTCTTCGCTCAGCCATGGACGCCTGCTCAAACAGGGCAAGGACCATGTTGTCTGCTGTTTGACCAAGAATTTCACCATGGAAGTTGCCTTGGCTGACCACCTCATGCGGACCGGGATTCGAAGGATCAGGGAAGACCAAGGGGTTGTCAGTGACCGCGTTCAATTCGATGTCAACCACGGCATTGAGGGCCAACATCCGCTCATAGGTGACGCCGTGGACTTGTGGGGAGCAACGGAAGGAGTACGCATCTTGGACACGGTCGCAATCCGCGTGGTCGGCGAGGTTTTGCGAACCCTGCATCATGCGCATGACACGTGCAGCGACATGCTGCTGACCAAGATGTGGCCGAACGGCGTGTACTTCGGGAGCAAAAGGGCGTACCGTGCAACGCCGTGCCTCGAGGGACATGCACAGGACGGCGTCCGCCATGGGCAAGAGCGTGTGCAACCGTTCTGCTGCCAATGCCAGCATGGAGGTCATTTGACTGGTGCCGTTGATCAGCGACAAACCATCTTTGGCTCGAAGCGTGCATGGTAGGAGGCCGCACGTGGCGAGGGCTTCTTTCGCCAGCAGGGTGCGACCCTCAAACTGGACGGACCCCTCTCCGATGAGGGCGAGCGCAACGTGGGAAAGCGGGGCAAGATCCCCTGAAGCACCAAGGCTTCCCAAACGGGGGACGATGGGCGTGATCCCTAGGTTAAGAAAAGCTTCGAGTTGACGCAACGGATCTTCGTGCACTCCAGAATGACCGCACAAAAGTGAGTTGAGGCGCACAACCATCATTGCTCGAACATGAGCATGTGGCATCGGTTCCCCGATGCCAGTGGCGTGAGACCGAATCAGGTTGACTTGGAGTTGCTCGAGATCATCGGCGTTGATTCGTGTGTTCACGAGTGCACCAAAACCGGTGTTGATGCCGTACACGACCTCTCCGCGCTCGATGATCCCCTCAACCGTTGAGCGTGCAAGACGCACACGTTCCAAAGCATCTGGCGCACATTCGACCTTGGCCCGTGCATCAGCCACAGCGACAACGGCTTCAGCCGTCAGGCTCCGGCCGTCCAACACCACTGTCCTCATTCAGAACCCCCCAACCACCGGTTCAAATCCAGTTGATTCACTGCAGTAGGGAGGGTCACGTCAAGATTCTCTTGCCGGTCCATCGCACGCTGAATGGCATCGATGGCACCAGGATTTCGTGCCCATGCACGACGTGCAACCCCGTTCTCAACGTCCCACGTCAACATGGCTTGAGCCCGTGCTTCAGCCTCATCGCTGCCGTCCAGAAGAAGTCCAAAACCTCCGTTGATGACTTCGCCCCATCCCACGCCACCGCCGTTGTGGATGCTCACCCATGTGGCGCCACGGAAGGCATCTCCAATGACGTTCTGGACCGCCATGTCGGCCGTGAAACTTGATCCATCGCGAATGTTGGAGGTCTCCCGGTATGGGCTGTCCGTCCCAGACACGTCGTGATGGTCACGCCCAAGGACGACCGGGCCGTTGAGCCGACCGTCGGCCACGGCACGGTTCATTTCGGTGGCGATGGCCGCTCGCCCTTCTGCATCGGCGTAGAGGATGCGAGCCCTGCTGCCAACGGCCATGTTGTGGTCATCTGCGGATTCAATCCATCGTAGGTTGTCCAACAATTGTTGCCGAATTGAAGTGGGCGCGTCCTTCAACATGGACCGAAGAACGTCCGCAGCGATGGCGTCTGTCGCCACGAGATCCGCGTCTTCTCCAGAAGCACAGACCCAGCGGTATGGTCCAAACCCGAAATCGAAACACATGGGACCCATGATGTCCTCAACGTAGGACGGGTAACGGAATCCGCCATCACCGTCGCTCAAGTCTGCTCCTGCTCGTGATGCCTCGAGAAGGAAGGCGTTTCCATAATCCCAGAAGTACATCCCTCGCTCTGCCATCGTATCGATGGCCGCAGCATGGCGAACCAGCGTGGTTTGGATTTCCTGCTTGAAGGTGAGCGGGTCCTCGGCCATGAGGGCCATGGCTTCGGCATAGGGCCGACCGACGGGGCAATAACCGCCACCGAAGGGATTGTGCAGGCTTGTTTGATCGCTCCCGAGGTCGATGTTCACGTCCCGTGCAATGAGCCGCTCCCAGACCTCGACAATGTTGCCGACATAGCCGATTGAAATCCCAATCCTTTGATCGCGCGCTTCGATCAACCGATCGATCGCGAGGTCAAGGTCCTCGTGGACCTCGCTGAGCCAACCCTGTTCATGGCGCTTGTGTGCGGCATGCGGATTGACCTCACAAATCAAACATGCTGCTCCAGTGATGACCGCTGCTTTTGCCTGAGCTCCGGACATTCCACCGAGTCCACTTGTAACGAAGGTCACCCCCGCTAAGTCCTGTTCGGGATCAAGTCCCAAGTGAAGGCGTGCTGCATTCAGGAGCGTGATGGTGGTCCCGTGAACAATCCCTTGGGGTCCAATGTACATGTACGACCCAGCGGTCATTTGGCCGTATTGCGTCACACCAATGGCGTTCATTCGGGCGAAATCGGCTTGTGAAGAATGGTTCGGAATCACCATCCCGTTGGTGACCACGACCCGAGGGCTGTTGGGAGCAGCTGGAAACAGGCCGAGTGGATGGCCCGAGTACATCGGCAGGCATTGATCATCGGTCATGGTGGCGAGGTATTGCATCGTCAAACGGTATTGAGCCCAATTTTGGAACACTGACCCGTTCCCGCCATAGGTGATCAACTCG
>CAXRAI010000072.1:0-39147 GCA_964228865.1 Salinimicrobium sp.
TCCCCGGTTGCGAACAATGGTCTGGCCATCTTGGGTGGTGAATTTTCCACCACTCTTTGGGCCGCCTTGCCCCGCTCTGGGCGAATGGGGGTCTGCCGAGTTGGGACATCCACCTTGGAGCATGAAGCCCTTGATGACACGGTGGAAATGAAGACCGTCGTAGTAACCTTGCTGGACAAGGTCAGCAAAATTTCCAGCCGTGATGGGCATTTTATCGGTAAACAGCTCGATGACAATGTCTCCTGACGTGGTTTCCATGCGGACTTGCATGCCACGTCGAGGCGGAAGGGGTCCTTTGAGGCTTCGTGCGCGAAGGACAGGCGTTCAAAAGCCGGTGCGGATTCGAACAACCCATGACCGACCTGATGGACGTCCATGTGCACATGATTGACGGCTCGACCACGACCCTTCGTGCCTTGGCCAACGGCGGGCGTCTGCTGGTGGTCAACGTGGCCAGCGCCTGTGGCTTGACCCGGCAATATGCCGACCTCCAGCGCCTCCATGCCGAGCACGATGACCTGACCGTGGTTGGCTTTCCCTGCAACCAATTCGGGGGGCAAGAACCTGGCACACACGAGGAAATTTGCGCCTTCACAGAGGACCGGTACGGTGTGACCTTCCCTTTGACGGCCAAGATCGACGTCAACGGTGCAAACCGTCATCCCGTCTTTGCAGCCCTTTGTGAGGAGGCCGACGACGAGGGTCACGCCGGCGACGTGCGATGGAATTTTGAGAAATTCCTCATCCACACCGACGGCAACGTCGCTCGATTCAAGCCCGCAACCTCGCCCAACGACGTGCTCTGAAGCGTCATTCTTCACCGTCGGTGTACCGAGGCTTGTCTTTGGGCATGAACCGGAACACGATGACAGCGGCCAAGAGTGAGATGATCGATGAAGCGCTGGCCGAAGTGGTCATGCCGATGACAAAGGCCTCGTGGGCCACTTCAAGCAGTGCGCCACCCAACGGGTCCCCTTGTTTCAGCAATTCTGTACCCAGTTGAACGGCGGCTGGGAAGGACGTTGTCGGGTCCAAAGGAAGCGTCTCGAGGTCGAGGCCAGCAGGCAATTCGAACGCCTGTTGATAGTACTCGTTGAGCAATGAGCCGCCGACTGCGATGCCGAGTGCTCCGCCAATTTCGCGGCTCGAATCGTTGGTGGCGCTCCCAACTCCTGCTTTGTCGTCCGGGACAGATTCCATCACCAGACCAGTGGAAGGCGCCATGGTCAGCCCCATGCCCAAGCCGAGGACAACAAAGACGGTGGCAAAGACCCAGTAGTCGGTGCCGAGTCCGACCACGGTGCCAAACAACAGCATGCCGAAGGTGATGAGCAACAAACCACTTCCCACCACCTTCGAGCGACCAAACCGTGCGACCAGACGATCGCTGTTGGCCGCCGCGGGCATCAGGGCGAGCGGCAGCGGCAGGACTCGGATGGCCGCTGCCAACGCCTCATCGCCCCACACGAGTTGAAAATTGAGCATTTGTGTGAACATGAAGGTGAACATCACGTAATACGCCAACGTCACAGCCAAAAGTCCGGTAACGAACCCCGGCTCGCGGAAGAAAGTCATGGGCAACAGCGGGTGTTCTCGTCGACGCTCCCACGCCCAGAACGTCACCAACAAGGCCACCGCCAAGATGGCTCCCATGAGCGTCGACGTCGATGACCATCCACTGATTGGCGCCTCGATGATGGTGTAAAGCATCACGCCCAATCCGGCCAAGGAGAGCACGCCTCCAATCGGGTCCAGCGGCGTCCGTTGTTCATCCCGGGATTCGGGGACCACGAGAAAGCTCAGCACCAGGCACAGGATGGCGATGGGGACGTTGACCAAGAACACAGCTTGCCAATCGACGTATTGGACGGCCCAACCTCCGACAAAAAGCCCAATCGGAGCGCCAATACCTGCCATGGCCGCCCAGATACCAATCGCTCGTGGGCGCTCTGCCTTCGGGAAGGAGGTGACCACCACAGAGAGGGTGGAGGGCATCACACATGCAGCGCCAAGCCCCATCAGTCCCCGCGCCGCAATCACGTCGTTCGTGGTGACGTTGTTCCTCAGCGCAACCCATGCAGAAAAGGCCCCGATGACCACAAGTCCGATTTGGAGGGTCGAGCGACGACCGAAGCGGTCTCCAAGGGCGCCCATCATCAGGAGGCATCCCCCGAACACGAGGGCGTACGCGTCCAAAATCCACTGCAATTCTGCGTTGTCTGCCCCGAGGTCCTTGGAAAGCTCAGGCAGGGCCACGTTGAGGGTCACGTTGTTGAGCATGACCACGATGAGGCTCATGCCCATGATGGCGAGGATGAACCAACGGCGCGGATGACCCTCGTCGGATGATGGTTCAACCGACATAACGCCCCATCCCCAAACGAAGTATTTGATTCGGCCCATTCCCGAGTGTTTGTTCTCTGTGTTTCCTACAGGGTTGCATCACGATGGGCGTCGATTCGGCGCTGAGAGCGCCAGGCCTGACCTGCGTCCATGCCCATGAGGTGATCACGAACAATGTCCACGTCAGAACCGCCGGTGCGTCGGCACGCAGGTGCACGGCGTGGATGAATTTGGTGCACCGTCACGCCTTCTGGGGGGTGCTCGAGCAGATCAACCGTCGCGTTGTAGACGTCGCCACGTCGCCGCAACGCCTCAGCCATTGCCGGCTGTTTTCGTTCAAACCAAGGCGCAGCAAGGCGCCCTGACCGGCCGCTGTTCCGGTACGCGGCCACGCGCGTTCGAACCACCACCAGTTCTGTGGCCCCAAGATTCAGGACTTGTTGAACCGGAATCGGGATGGTGATGCCACCGTCAAGGCACGTCATGCCCCGGACGGTGATGGGAGAGCGCACCGCGATGGGCAAGGCCGAGGTCGCTTTGAGCGCGTCCGTCAATTCCTCGGCCGTTGGCTCGATGAGGTGACCAACGCCCGAAGCAACGTCCGTGACGGTCAACAAAAACCGCGCAGCGTGGTCCACCACGGCCTGAGCATCCAAGGGTTCCAAACGGTCGGCGGTTTCGTGGAGCAGTTCAAGATCCACCAAGTCGCCGCCTCGGAGGAAATCGGTGATGCGTCCAAAGGCAGCCCGGCAAGCGGGGTCACGGAGCACCCGCAGGGAGCGACCAGGTTGTCCGGCCAAGTAGGCCGAGGCCAACAAGGCGCCCGCTGAGGTTCCGGCGACGAGGTCGAAATGCTCGTCCCCTTCGAGCAGCGCATCCAGCACACCGGCAGCGAAGGCGGCGCGAACACCGCCCCCTTCCACCAGCAACGCCCGCATGGTTTACTTTCCACACCATAGGGGAAAAAGGTGGCCCCGATATGCTCAGGCAGGCGCGCACCGCACCCTGCCTGCCGTGGAACGGGAAAACAGTCATCACCTCATCCGGAGCATGCGAAGCATGGATGCCCCAACGGGAGCCACAGCGGCCACGATGAGCGACGAGGAGCGCACACGCGCCCATCGCGGCTACATGATGTACGACTGGGCAAAATCCGGTTTCGAGACCTCGGTGGTCGTGGCGGTTCTGCCTGCTTGGTTTGCGTACCTGTTCATCGCGGCGAACGGTCAGGAAATGTCCTTCCTTGGGATGACCCAGACCGCCGACGGAATTTTCGCGTTGGTGACGGCCTCAGCGGCCCTCTTTGTCGCCATCATTTCACCAGGTTTGGGGGTCATTGCTGACCGGATTCCCATCAAGCAATTGATGCTGCGATGGGCGACGATCATCGCCTGCAGCGCGACGGTTTTGCTCGGCCTTGCCCTGTTCCTGCCCATCGAAATCCGCTGGGCTTGGTTGGCCATCATGTACCTCATCGCGAACATTGGAACCAACGTCAGCAACGTGTACTACAACGTCCTTCTGCCCCACATATGCAAAGACGAGGAAGAGCTTGACCGCATCTCCACGGGCGCCTACATGTACGGTTACATCGGTGGAGGGTTGCTCCTTGCGACGCACCTTGCGTTGGTGGTTGGCACCGGCTATGCCGATTGGGCGACCGCATTCGCTCTCTCCACCACCGGTCTGTGGTACTTCGGCTTCGCGACGTACACCTTCAACCGGGTTCCCGAGCCACCCATCGTCATTGAACTCGAAGAGGAACTCACGCTCGGCTCGGCCACCAAATTGGCCATTTCCGAGGTCAAGGGTACGATTGGAGAATTCTTTGGCACCTACCGCATCCTCGGGCTCTATCTCCTCGCATATCTGCTGTTCATCGACGGCATCAACGCGGTGACGGGCCTCGCCGGTGCCTATGGTGCTGGGGTGCTCGGTGTGCCGTTGGTGGCCAACATGGCGGTGATCCTCCTGGTGCAGTTTGTGGCCTTCCCGTCGGCCGCGTTTTTCATCAAGGTGGCCAAATGGACCTCGACCAAGACCACGGTGATGATCACCTGCACGTTGTGGGTTTTCGTCGTCTTGATGGCCATCGCTTTCGCACCGTTGCCCCTTGATGCACACGAGGAACACGATTTCCAGGTCGCCCTTCAGGACGACGGCACGTACCTCATCGTCAACGCGACGGATTTCCAAATGGCTCCGCTCGGTTCGGACCAAGCCTTCCGTGAGACCACGGAAGGTTTGCTTCCGATCGAGACCTACAACGCCGACCGTGATCGCATGGAGTTCACGGGTGAGGCTCGGACGTTGAGCGCCACCCAACTCGAGGCACTTTTGGCCCATCTTGACGGTTCACGCTTCAGTTTGAGCGTGCAAAACGGAACCATGGCAGGATTCTACGTGGGCGAAAACCACCCGACGAGCCTTGGGGACGGCCCAGTTGACTTCATTCCGAAGCTGGCGCGGCAATTGATTTGGGAGCCGCTGAACATGGGGATTTCCATCCAATGGATGTTCATTGGCATTGGCGCAGGGTTCCTGTTGGGTGGATCTCAAGGCATGGCCCGCTCGCTCTTCTGTCAGATGGTCCCTGAATCACGAAGCGCTGAATTCTTCGGTTTCATTGGTTTCTTTGGACGCGCAGCGTCCTTCATCGGCCCTGCCCTCTACTTCGGTGTCAGCGGCATCGCCGATGCTCGGACGGCCATTTTGTCGATCATGCTCTTGATCGTGCTCGGCGTGATTTTGACGTGGTTCGTGGACGTTGAGGAAGGCGCTCGGATTGCGGCCGAAGAGGACGCGAAGTACGCCAAGATGGCCGCAGAAAGCGAGTGAAGTCCGAGCAAGGATGATAGGGCATCCGAATGGATTCCTTACCGATGATGCCTCCACCCGCTCCACTTCCTCCACCGGACGATGACCCGTGGGACGAGTTTGACACCGCGCCAGCGGTTGCTCCGCCGATGCCCGGACCGCCGGTCCAGGCACCGGCCGCCGCTCTCCCCACACCTCCCCCACCCGTTGAGGGCATGGCCCCTGTGGCTCCTTTGGTTCAACCACCGCTCGCCGCAGAAACACCTGCCCCGGCCCAGGCCGTCGCTGCACCCGCCACGGCCGCGCCTCAGGCGGTTCCTGCTGCGGCCCAACCCATGACCACCAACCTCGGTGGACAGCAGGTGATGATGCAGGCCGGTATGATGCCCACGCAGGCCGTGACCGTCATGCAGGTGCCCGTTCCAGTGGTGAAGGAACCTCGTGAGTGGCCACCGTTGACCCACATGATCGTCATGGCAGGTTTCGGCTTGCTCCTTTTCACGGCCTTGCTGGTGTTGTTCGCAAACCTCGCGGACCCACCGTCCGCCTTGGATTTCCCTACCGATGACGACGCCACGCTCGAAGAACTGCAAAAAGCGGCGGAGGATTTTGTGGTGGCTGAAGACAAGTATGAACGCCGACAGGCCGTGTACGGGGCCTTTTCGCTCTTCTTCGCCACCGTCGGCCAATTGGCCGTTGCTGCAGGTCTGCTGCTGTACACGGTCAAAGACGGTGAGGACATGCCGACCCCTGTTCGAGCCGTGCTGCTGGGCGGAGTGCTGCTCTTCCTGATCCGTATGTTGACCAACGGCCTGGACCTCGCAGCCTTGCTTTGAGCCTTCACTCAAGCAAGGGGGGAAGGCGCCGCAGCGTTCACCGCCTTGCTGACGCCTTCAGCGTAGCGGGCAAAGTTGTCGTTGAACATCCGGGCCAGCCGGTCAGCGGTGGCGTCGTAGGCCGAACCGTCCGCCCATGTTCCTCGTGGCTGCAGCACGGTTTCGGGCACGCCCGGGCATGAGGTTGGGACCTCGAAGCCAAAGCGGCCGTCGGTGACGTAGGCCACATCGTCGAGGTCTCCATCAAGTGCAGCGTTCAACATGGCGCGGGTGTATCGGATCTTCATGCGCTCACCGACGCCGTAGGCGCCTCCGGACCAGCCGGTGTTGATCAGCCAGGCCGTCGCACCGTGCTCCGCCATCTTTGAGGACAGCAGGTCGGCGTAGACGCCGGGGTGCATGGGCATGAAGGGCTCACCAAAACATGCCGAGAAGGTGGCTTGTGGTTCCTTGACGCCCACTTCGGTTCCGGCCACCTTGGCGGTGTATCCGGAGATGAAGTGGTAGGCGGCTTGCTCAGGCGTGAGGCGTGAGATGGGTGGCAACACGCCAAAGGCGTCGCACGTCAGGAAAATGACGTTCTGAGGGTGCCCCCCCTTCGAGTCCGCGGTCCTGTTGTCGATGAATTCAATCGGATAGGAACCTCGCGTGTTTTGCGTTTTGCTGGTGTCGTGGAAGTCAGGCACGCCCTCATCGTCAAGGACGATGTTTTCCAACACTGTACCGTAGCGACGGGTGGTGCCGAAGATGGCCGGCTCGTCCTCTTCGGAGAGATCGATGAGCTTGGCATAACAGCCACCTTCGAAGTTGAACACGCCGTTGGCCCCCCAACCGTGCTCGTCATCGCCGACCAAGGCACGCTTGGGATCGGCGGACAGGGTGGTCTTTCCGGTACCGGAAAGGCCGAAGAAAACCGCCGTGTTCTCACCGTTGGTGTTGGCGGAGCAATGCATGGGCAGAATGCCTTTCTTCGGCAAAATGAGGTTCATCACCGAGAAAATCGACTTTTTGATTTCCCCAGCGTACCGGCTGCCGCCGATGATGACTTCCTTGGCCGCGTAGTTGACGATGACAAAGACGTGCGAATTCACGCCGTCCACGGCAGGATCGGCCTCGAAATGCGGTGCATGGAGGACGGTAAATTGCGGCTCATGCTCCGCCAAACGCGCCGCATCGGGGCGCACGAACATGTTTCGAGCGAAGGCGCTGTGCCATGCGTTGTGCGTGACCACCCGGATGGGGAGGGCCTCTGTGCTCTCTGCACCGCAGTACAGGTCTTGGACGAAGAGCGCGTCCCGCGCATCGAGGAAAGCGACGACCTTGGCCCGCAAAGCCGTGAAGGTCGCAAGATCGGTTGAAACGTTGACGTCGCCCCAGTTGATGTCCTCCGATGTGGAGGACTCGTCGACGATGAACTTGTCGTTGGGAGAACGGCCCGTGCGTTCACCGGTTTCGGTCACCAGCGCGCGGTGAGCGGAGAACACACCCTCGCCGCGTTCGACGGCGAGTTCGATGAGTTCAGGCGCTTCCAAGTTCCAGTGCACGTCACCCGTTGGTGCGAGCCCATGTTGGCTGAGGTCACCGCTAATGCTGCCAAGGGCGGCGGGCATGGTGCGCGGTTCAACCGGCCCTCTTAGGCCCTTGCGGTCGATGCGAGTCGGTGTGCCCAGCAACACCGCCTCAAAGCCACGACCGGGGCCCTGATGCTCGCGAATTTCCTCAATGGGTCCCGAGGCTTGAAGTTCCAGACTTCAAGACCAAACCATGGAAGGGCCGCAGGAGGACGACCTCCTTCGCGAGCGCGCGTTCCAGCGTGCTGGCGGTTTGGACCTTTCCGGCTTCGCCCTGAACGTTGAGGAGGACACGAAGCCATTGGAAGACCTCGAAGAGCAAGCAGATGCACCCGACGCCGCCGTGGGCGACATCCATTCGCCCTTCGGAACTCCTCCCTCCCTCGAAGGACCCGCGGACGACGTCGTCACGGGCCTGGCGGTCGAGGGCGAGCGGCGGCTCGGTCAAGGGTTGCTCGTGGCCATGGTGGTGGCCTATTCTGCCTTGGCCGCTTACGTGGGCACAGCCTTGCCGCCCGCCGTGGCCGCCCCGGGCTTGCTCGTGCTCGGAGGGACAGGACTGTGGCTCGGAGAGCGTTGGATTCCGAGGCCCTCGATGCGCCTGCTTGGTGTGACGTGGGTGATCATCTCGATGAAAATCCTCTACGGATTTGCCTTGGACGCCCACCACTGGGGTTGGTTTGACGCCCTCCCAGACGCCGGGCTAGGCCTCGGCGTGACTTTGCTGGCCTTGGTCGGCCTCAACGTTGGATTGGCTCAACGGCACGACGACGATGCCATCGCCGCTCAGGCCACCCTGATCCTCCTGTTGGTCGGCAGCGCGGCTGGGGGCTTGTACGGCGAGTTTGGTGTGGTCGTCATGATTGCTTTCGGCACCTTGGTGCTGCACGGGATGGCGCTGCTGAGGGGGACAGGCAACCTCGCGAGCCTCGGCATCGCAGCCTCCTACCTGTGGGTTGGTGTTCACGCGCTGTCAAACGATTGGGTGGTGCTCGGGTTGCACCTCGTGCCCCTCGAAGACGACGTCCTCACCTTCCTGCTGATGGCGGCCATCACCGGAATGAACGCCGTCATGGCGACACGCTTTGCTCATCACGACAACTGGTTCTCAGCAGGGTTGCACGCCGTTGGTGTAGGCCGCCCTGGACTTTGGGCGGTTTCTGTTGGTTTGGGGATGGTGGGCGCCACCCTTTCGGTGGCGGCGAACCGGGCGGACGTCGGGTACGCCTTGGCACAGGTCGCCCTGTTGCTCATCGCCTTTTCAGGATCTTACCTTGTGGTCAGGCAGGTTCCATGGCCTTCCCTTCAGGTCTGGGTGCTCTGGCTGCCTTCTGTGTTCACGCTGGCAGTCATCCCGCTGGCGGCGCTCGGGATTGAATTGGCTGGTTTGTCGGTGTATGCCCTCCATGCCGGTTTGATGGTCGCGTGCACCTCAGTGGTGGTGCTCCAACACGAAGCCAGCGTATCGGATCACGTGCTTTGGGTGGGGTCGATTGCGTTGGTTGTCCTGTTGACCCTTCTGGTCCCTGCAGGAGTGGAGGACACGGGTCAACCCCTCTTGGTGGGTGGCGTGTTGACGGTTTGGGCCGGATTGGCTTGGCTTGCCTTGCGCCGCGACGCTCCGTCGTTGGCCGGCATTGCGGTGTTGAGCCCGTGGGCGTGGGCCATGCTCTTCGTCGGTGATTTCGACGATCGCTTGTTGTCCAGCGATGTCGTGGCCATTGAACTCAGCACCTCTTTGTTGGCTGGATTCCTTGCGGGTGCGATGCTCGTCACCTACGCGGTCAACCTCAGGTTGGGCGACACGGGTGTGAATTTGGGTCGAAATTTCACCGGCGGTACCGAATTGAGCGCCCGCATCAGGGATGCGGGTAGCCTTGACTTGTGGGCCGCCGGGACGGCGATGGCACTGTTGACGGTCGTGGTGGCCCTGCTTGGTGAAGGCTTGCCCCTTACGTTGGGTTTGCTGCTGCTCATCGCTCCCGTGCTCACCGAGGCCGTGGTGGCCTTGCTTGGTGGCCGAAGGCATCACCCTCGACGCACGTTGACCTTGACGGGCATCGCTGGGCTGATGGCCGCCTGGAACCTCGGGCACGCCTCCGTGCTGTCCGCAGCCCTCCTTGTTGCGGTTTTCCTCTTGTTGGTCGACGGGGCTCGGCGTCGCGCGCGTGTCGAAAACCTCGATGCATTGGTGGACATGGACGTGGACGAAGGCGCCCTTCATGCCCTTCTGCTTGGCCTTCTGATGCTGTTGGCGCTGGTGCGCTGGTTGCAGCCTGAGCAAGGTTCCTCCGAGGGGTTGGATTTGGTCACCGACGCCACCCTCATGGGCGTCGTCGTTGCTTTGGCCTTGGGCCTCTTCCTTCGACGTGAGGTGTTGAGCGGGCGTTTGCTTACGAACGCCCTGTGTGCGCTTGGGTTGCTCATCGCCATGCTGTTGGTCAGCGTTGAGGCCGAGTTGCTTGGCCTTCAAGTGGCCCTTGGAGGGATGTTCGTCGCCACCGGTGGATGGTTGAGCGTCCAAGGCGAGATGAGAAGCGCATTGCAAACCACCTCCCGCATCGAACAACGGCGCGAGGAACAGGCGGCCCTCGAGGCACGGAGGAGCGATTTCGTTGAACGCATCGGCCACACGGACGGGACGGCCATGCACCGTTTGGACCAGACCTCCATCGGCTCTTCTTTGGACGTCGCGAGCGCCGCTGAGCTGCGCAGAACGGCCGAACGAGCCACCGCACGCCGCCCGAAGGTGCAAGCCACCGACGAAAGCCTCGATGGCATCGAGCACCGGCCAACGGTGCTGATGGCGTTCATTGGAGCCACCGCCCTCAGCGGAGCCGTGTGGTCTTGGCTTGGGGGCCACCACGCCATCGCGTTGACGGGAACGGCTTTGCTGATCACCGCCTTCATTGGTTTGGCACGCTGGTCGGCCGACCGATTGTCGATGCCCCTGCCGCAGGTGTTGGGCATCGATGCCCCTGTGGCCCTTGGACTCGCGGGCTTGGTGCTGGTCGAAATCACCGGTCGAGTTGGCGGATTCGTGGTGCTGCTGGGAGATCAGCTGCACCTGTTGCCCTTCGTCCTCGGGGCCATGTTGGTCGCTTCCATGCACGTGCTTGGACGGGACCAACTCGGACTCCGTCTTCCTGCATGTGCGGACGCCCTGCTGTGGACGCTTGTGGCGGGGCGCATCGTGACCTTGTTCGTCGGTGGCGAAGTCCCCGTCCCCCTGCGTGTCGATCCCTTCGAAGGCGAAACGTTGGGGTGGCTCCTTCCGCTCCTGGTGCTTGAGGCGACCCTCCTGGGCCTTGTTGCGCTGCATGAGTGGGTCGAGGGGATGCGACGGCAACGCAACCTTGCCGATCAGCGAGGGGCTGGAGGCCGTGCCATGACCGCCTTGCTGGTGGTGCCTCTTTCCTTTGGGCCCGCAAGTCTGCTGGCCTTGCTGGTCGGCTTCCGACGTGGCATCATGTGGCAGCAACCGGCCGTGCCGTTGTTGACCGGCGTGGTGGCGCCTGCCGCGTGGGCCTCGCTCGTGTTTTGGTTGGGTCCAAGCCTCGGCCTCACCCTTCCCGGGCTTATCCCAGCAGCGCTCTTCATCGGTGCCTTGGCCTTGGTGGTGGCCGCTTGGACGGTGCTTGCCGAGGAACCGTTGTGGTTGGCCGCAGCGCTGCAAGGCGGTCACATCCTTCTCATTCCAGCGGCGTGGAGCGGTTTCGGCCTTACAGGGGCAGTGGTGGCCTTGTTGACGCTCAGTGGCTGGTCGTGGATCATCGGCATCCTCGTTTTGCGACGGTCGTGGCGTGTGATCGGCTTGGCGGATCTTCTGGCGGCCTGGATCGGGTTCGGGATGGCCGTCATCGCGGGCGTTCCGGCCAACGGCGTTCTGCTGATGCTGGTCATCACGGTCGGATTGCTTTCTGCGGTGACGTGGCTGACCCAGCGGGATGCCGACGCCATCGCCGTGGATTGACTTCAGGGCGTCAGTTCTGGGCGTAAGAGATCGTCCACGGCCTTCAGAAGGTCTTCCATGTGCGACGATGCGTGCGGGTCATCCGTTCGAGCGCTAAGGCTTGTTTTCGCCTGAGTGCCGCTGTTTCGAACACCGAGGCTGAACCGTGCCTTCCCGAGTGTTCCTTGCACCAACAGCAGGTTCGGTTCCGCCTCAAGCCCACTCGAGACCACGTCGGTCGCGTGAGGCAGAACGGTATGCACGCAGGCGAGGACCGCATCGGCCAATGGCCCCTTCCCAGTCCATCGCGAGCGCTCCGTAGGTGAAATCGACACGCGTTTCTTCCAGCCGCCGGGTTGGTGGACGGCACCTCGGCGTCCAAGGCCTGCAAGAAGCACGGCCACAAGGCTGGCTGCGCCATCGCCCACAAGGGACCACCCGTCCATGAAACGCGAAGGCAGCACAAGGTGCCCTGAGTCTTCCACGCCCAACACGCAAGGCTGGGGGGCACGGCTGGCCTCGGTCAGCGCCACCGCAAGCCAGCGGTCACCGACCGCGGTTTCCATCACGTTGTGCAGATGGGCCATCGATTGTGCCCTGCTGGTGAGGGCCAAATCCGACTCGATCGAAGCGGCGAGCGTCCATGCGCGGTCGGTGGCCGCCGCTTCAAGCAAACGCAAAGCCATGGCATCGCCGTCGACCACAGCAGGCCCCCCCGCTTCTGCGACCAACAGCAAGCAGCGGTCCCCGTCTCCATCGAGCGCGGCACCAAGCAAGGTGCCCTCAGGGGCGGGACGGACGTGACGAAGCAACAGATGGTCCTCTTGCGCCGCCTCGTCCCACGTCCATCGCGCTCCAGGTGCAAGCTCCCCGGCACCGCAGCCGCGGTTCATCGCCGGCGCCATGTGGCTGACCTCCTCCACGTTCAGCCCTCGTGCCTCAAGCCAGGTGGGCAGCCACATGATGGCCGAACCTCGGCTGACGTCCAGCAGAAGGGGGAGCGTGGATTCGTGGACAAGAACGCCACCGGTCTCAGGGAACATCGCCGCAAGGTCGACCGTCCTTGCGTCCAACCATGCCGCATGGGTGCCTTTGAACCCTGAATCGCCGGCTTGTGTGGCCGATGCACCGTCCATGAGATGGAGCAAGTCGTGGTCCTCTTGAGCAAGGTCCAGCATGGTCCGAGTCAATCGAACCTCGAGCTCAGGCGTCGATTTTCGTCCCGCAGCGTCGAAGACCTTGAGCCCAGAATCTTCGACGGGATTGTGGCTCGCGGTGATCATCACGCCCGCCGTTGCTTTGCGTTCCAACAGGACATGATGAACCAGAGGTGTTGCGCAAGGCCCGATCAGGGCCACACCCCAACCCGACGTGCTGAACGCGTCGTGGACGGCATGAACCAACGCAGGGTTTCCTGGGCGGTCGTCCCACCCGATCACCACTTCTGCTTCTTCTTCATCCAGCGTGCGGGCGACGGCTTGCCCGGCAAGCCAGGCCAGAGGCAGGGTCAGGCGTCGGTCATCGACCAGCGCATCGATGGCTCGACGTGTTCCACAAGGGCTCAAGTCCACTTCGCCACGGATGCCGTCGGTCCCAAACACGTTCACTGGACCACCTCAACGATGCCGTTGTTGTTCCATATGCACGCCGGTCACGGTGGCGTTTGGGTCCGCCGTCGACCCGGGTGCGAGCACGCATCCCGGATTGGTGACCACGTTGCATCCAAGCTGCACCCCGTCGCCGAGGATGGCGCCGAATTTCCGAACCCCCGTGGCCACGCGTCGATCGTCAATCCACACGTGGACCTCACCTCCATCGTGACGAAGGTTGGACAATTTTGCGCCAGCACCGAGGTTCACCCCAGCCCCGAGAATGCTGTCGCCGACGTAGTTGAAATGCGGGGCTTTGGCGCCTGGGAGAAGGACACTGTGCTTCACCTCCGTGCAATGGCCAATGACGCTGTCTTGGCACGCCCACGTCCACGGACGAACGTAGGCAGCATGGCGCACAATGGCTCCCGACTCAATCAGGCATGGACCGATCAAGTGGGCTCCCGCTTCGATGACGGCGGTGCGATGAACGGCCACACGCCCATGTTGCTCGTCGACGGTGTAATGGTCGCCATGAGCGACGATCAGGCCTTCTGAAGCCTCGATGGCCGAAGACAATTGGGCCCGAAGGCCATGCTCTGAGGTGGGGTCCAACACGGACCACACGGGCCCATCTGGAAAGCGAGGGCCACGGCCCTGCTCGTGGCTGGGAAACAGGTCCGCAGCCGTAGGGAGGCCTGGCGCCATGCATCGGTGAGTCGACCACGCCGCATCAAGGTGCCGCGTTCAAGCAGCGACCCTGTAGAGGCGCTTCCCCGTGGTCGCATCAAGCGTGAACGCCACGGCCTCTTTCAGGTATCGGGGAATGAAATAGCCCACCTTGCGGGCCGTCAATCCATGGTTCCGCATCCGACGCACGTTGGCGAGATGATCCACGATGTCCGCGGCCGTACAGTTTGGGTTGGTTTCGACGTAGGTCAGGATTTCATCCTTGAGACGTTCCAAGCGCGCGCTCTTCTGCGATCCTTTGCCGTGCATGAAGACATATCGACGCCTGAGGACTTCAAGGTGCCGTGGGAGGTCCCATCGATTCACCCGTGAACGTCGAGCACGTCCTCCCAATGGCAGGCCGAACCTCGCCGGAAGACGTTTTCATGGAATTCCCGCTGCGGGTAGTGCACGCAACGAGCCAACCGACCGCGATGGTCGTAACAACCGCGCCTGACGTGCACGGGGACCATCACCGTCGACAGGTCGAGCTCGGGTCCAGTGAACGCAGGCGCAGGGCGCTCCACCCGTTCCTCAGATCCGTCCCACTGGATGTCTTCTCGAGCGGGATGATCCAACGGGCCATTCTCCACGTGCAGACGCCCTTCCGCTGGGCGAACCGGTTTCCAAACCCCAGGACGGTCTTCGGCCAACCACATCGTCAGGCGCTTCATCTCAGGGCGCGTGAACAAGCCGAGGTGAGCCACTTCCCACCACCCGGTTGACCGTGCCAAGGTGACATGGTGGAGTCCTGGTTGGATGTGACGGGCGTCCTGGCCGTCGGTCCACGTGCGGCAGAGGTCGGAAAGGCGCACACGGAAGATGGGGGCCACCTCACATCGAAGGGCGGCCAGACGGTAGGGGTTGGCCAATTCCCCAAGCAGCAAGAGCGGCCAACGCTGCTCAAGCGGAGCGGCTCCTTCAGCCGCAAGCAAGTCAGGGAGCAATGCCCCATTTGCGTTCGTGCACATCGCCGCCCATGTTCTCAGACCGTTGAGGTCGAGCATCCCTTCTGGTGGTTCATCAGGGTGCGTGAGCCTCCACGTGGCCTCTGGCGTGTAGAACAGGTCGGTCTCCGGCAAGGCCACGGGAGACGACGCTGGACTGTAGGGCCAAAGCCGCGGACTGCGTCCGTCCATGTGCTGAGCAACGGTCGGGTGGCCATCAATGCCCCGCTTACTCGGAAAAGGTGTGAATCGATTGGCACACGGGGCACGTCACCTTGATCGGACGTACGTTCGGGATGCCCAAAGCCGCTCCACACGTCGGACAGCGAATGGCTTGGTTGACCTGCGCCCTCCGGGATTTTGCGTCCGCGCTTGGGTCGTACCCGTACCGGAATTGGGAAAGATCGAGGCTTTCCACAGCGGAGGGCGGTGCAGGGACGTCGGGCACGGCGCTGAACGGAGGCTGCTCGACTCCTGTCGCAGGTGCAGCGCCACCCATGTGGGCGTTGAGCGCGCGCTCGACGTCCGCAGGCGACACCCCGTTTTTGCGGGCCACGGCGTCCATGGCCAACATGCGGTCGTATCCTGATAGGGAGGCAAGCTGAACAAGGTCCTCTTGGCTGACCATGCTTCCACCTGTCCGGCTCTTCGTTTCAGACTTGCTCGGTTTCGCTCGTGCTGGGCATGTTTGGTGGGAAAGCCAGCGTGGTGGCCATGACCCCAACAAAGGCGCACAGCACGACCGCTCCAAAGGTTGCGTGCACCGTCCAGCCGAACGGTGCCATGTGCAGATTTGTGCCTTCCAACCACGTACCACGCACCCCGGTGATCAACACAGCGACCTGAAGCACCACGACTTGAAGCGCCACGGCCGAGGCCACAAAGGATGCACGCCACCCTTTCGTCCACATGAATCGAAGCGCTTCCACGAGGAGGGCCCACACGATGCCCATGAGGGCCACGTCACGGTCAAATTCGGAATAGACCCATGCCCCAAGGGCGTGGAAGCCGAGGAGCAGGGCCAAAGCACCTGGAGCGGGCTCCCACCTGCGCAAGAACATCAGAAGAATGCCTGCGGTCAAGGCGGCTTGGAGCAAGAAGGACCGCATGCCGATGCTCAAGGCTTCGTTGTAGTCGTTGTTCCAACAGATGTAGTCGTAGGCCGGCGTGTAGCAGTACTCGCCGATGCCGTCAATCCACGCATGGCTGTATCGAACCATGAGCAGGACGACACACCACGCTGCCCCCAGCCCAAAGATGGGCAATGCTTGCGAGCGAAGACCGCTTTGTCCGCTCTTTGGGTCCGCCCATGCCGACCAAAATGGCCCGGTTACGGACAGGATAAGGCCCGCAAAGAGGCCGATGTGGGTCGGTGACAGCAGGATGTCGAGGCTGCTCTCCACGCCGAGGGTTTCGTGCCAGATCATGTCACCAAAGCCAGAGACGAAGAAGACGATGATGCCCCACACGCCAGGTCGATGCTGTGGTGCCACATCGCTGAGCACGCCAAAGGGGCGGCGCAGCATTTCTCCAACGCCCCCCTCGGGCATGACCGCGTAGAAGATGTAGGCCCCATAGGCCGCTGCACCGGAGTACCATACGGCGTGCCATTCCGTGAAGAAGGTGTCATCCACGCGGCCACCGATGTGCGCAAAGGCATCGATGAGCAATCCTCCCAAGCACCACAAGCCAAGCACGAGGATGATCACGTCGTAGAACCGCTCACCGGGTTTTGGCAAGGCGCCCCACCGGCGGTGGAGCAGGTACGCGATGAGGGCAGCAACCAACAGGGAACCAAAGAAAATCTGTGGAAAGACGTTCTGTGCTTGTTCGTGCGTTCCTGACATGCGTCGAAATCTGCCTCTTCCGCATTTGAAGGGGCAGGTCACACACGTGAAACTCAGCGGGGGTTTGCAGGGTCGCTGCTCCAGCCGGAAGCCTTCACACGCCTCGATACGGCGTGTTGTAGGGCTGACGTTCCTTGAGGCTGCGGTTGACCACCATGGCGAACCAGAGCACCACGATCCAAATCATGGGCATCGTCAGTTCGCTTAGGATGCTCTGGACTTCAAAGGTGAATTCCCCAGCGAGCACTTCGCTGGCGATGGTCAGTGAAGAATCGACGAAGGAGTAGACCACCAAACCGAAAATCGAGAGGATGATCATGCGTCCGGAGAAGTTGCCTCGCTTGATGCGGAGCATCATGAAACCGGCCGTTGAGGTCAGGAAAGCGAGAACGATCCACGCCAGTGCGCTGTGCAAGGTTTCCAACCATACGGCCGCTGAGGCCCCCGTGGTTTCGGTCAGCAACTCGTACTGCCGCCAGCCTTCTGCGAAGGCGAACAATGCGCTGAACAGGGTGGCCGTCCAGAGCAAGGAAGTGAACATGGCCGCGTCTGCGTTTTCTCGCATTTCTTGCATGACGCGGTTCACGTTGTCGTCGATGCCGGCGCCTTTGGCGAAAATGTACAGCCCCGTGAGCAGCGGCAAGCCGCCCAAGACCACGCTACCGATGGCGTCGGGCAGCATCACGCCGAGGCCAAGAATGGCCAGGATCAGGCCGGCGGGGATCATGAAGCGGGAGCGCCACTTTGGATCTTCAAGCGCCTTGACGATGTAGTAGTACGTGCCCTCGATGCCCTTGGATTGCTTGACGATGATCTTCTCGATGTGCTCGATCTTGACCCTCGACTGAATCAATGGAAGGACGGCCTCGTCTTCGGCACCGTCGGTCACGACGATGCAGCGGTCGGGTTGGAAGGCGTTGACCACCTCGTCGAGTTGTGCAGAGATGGCACGGTCAGAGCGTTGGCCCACCTTTTCATCACCCGTGAGGACAGCAACTTCGACTTCGTCTTCCGCACCTTTCGATTCGAGGAGGCGGTCGTACTGCGCCAAGGCACCCAAGATGGCGTTGGTGTCGCTTTCTTCAGGGTCGGCCATGCCGAGTTTGAGGGCCGCCGTCAGCACGTTCCTTCGGTTGACCACGGGGCCACGAATGGACGTCTTGTTGCCAAGGTCATCGTCGCGGTCGACGGTCAGGACGAGGATGCGGTCCATGGTCGGCTCTGACACGGGGAGGGCGCTCCTTCCCTTCAAGACCTGTGTCGAATCATCGAATTCTGCGTGTGTTCGTCCACTTCACGGACGCGCACGAGGACTTCACCCGTCGGCAGGGGGAGGATTTGCCTCGGCCACAGGCGCGGCTTCCTCCTCCATGCGTTGCTTCCAGCGTTGCTTTGAGCGCACGTACTTCAGCGGATGCGTCAACCATTCTCGATCGCACAAACGGTCATCACCAGGCAGGACCGGGCAATTGTGGTTGACCTTCAGTTTTGCACACCCGGCGGGCGTGTACCCTTGCTCGTAAACGTGGCCGACTTGGTACGTGGTCGTCGCTTCGCTGAAATCAGGAGCGCCGCGGAAAAAGTCCACCGTGGTGGTCTGTGGCAATTCCATGGTCGATCCCATCGAGGCGAGGAACACCCTTCCGAAGTGGTTGACGTTGACGCCGTTGGCCAAATCTCCGACAATGCGGCGCATGCAGGGCGGCCAATCCTCCTCGTCCACGCCGGTCAACGCGATGCTCTGCTGCACACGTGCTTCCATCAGGTTTCGAACGATGCCAATGGGCAGAGCAAGCCGTGCTGCAAGGTCGTCGTTGACTTCTGCCACCTTCTCGAGCGCATCGGTCTCGATGCTGGCCTTGATGCGCTCCCTGAGCAGACGTGCCACCTTGGCCGAAGAACTGTACTGCGATTCGCTGTGCAGGCGAATCCTGCCTTCGGACAGTTCGGTGTTGGCCAAGCGCCAGCGGTCACCGGTGATTTTTGGGCAGATTTCAATGAAGTCGGACATGCCGATGCTCCACTCGAGGTGCGGCAGGGCCGAACCTCGTTCACCGCGTCCACTTGGCCCACGGTGCTCGCGGGATTGAATCTCGGTGATGTAGGTCCTTGCCACCACGGGCAAGGCCCGCTCGTCGTTTCTCAGCAAGCGTTCTGCGCGCTGCGCTTCGGCCAGTGCCCACCGGGCGACGAGCCGTTCGTCGCGTGTTGCGCACACCACCAACCGGGCATAGTAGAACGAAAAGGCCTCGATGAGCCGCCCGTTTTCGCTGTGCAAATCTCCTCCGGACAGGCTGACACCCTCCTCGGCTTCCACGGTCTCAATCAGGCGAATCCGTGCCCGTGCTCGGGCCGGTTCCATGAAGCTCCCCTCCAGCAGTTCATCAAGCGTGATCCGGTGCTGACCGGCCAAGGCCGCAATCCACGGTGAGGCCTGCGGCAGGAAGGGGTAGCGTGCCAACGTCACCACGTCTTCGACGGGTTCTGGCTCGCGTGGAACAGGCACGCAAACACACGGGCGGCCACCGCTTATCATCCTTCGACGCCAACCACCCGCTTCAAGGACCGACGACGCGCGCCACCACACGTGTTCGCCCCCGTTGCACCGCCCGTGCTGGCCGTGCAGGACGAGGTCCGAGCCGCCTTTGGTTGGTCGTTGGGCGACGACCGCAGCAGCGCAATCGCGCTGAGCCAGAAGATGGCTGTTGGGGCACCGTTCGGCGTGGCCACATGGAACGAGAAAACCCGCATGGCTCGCCTTCGGGACCTTGCCTCACAATGCCTCGAAGCGTCCCGTGTGGTGGTGGTTGGCGCCGCGGCCACCGTGGATGAGGTGAACGCCGCGGCAGGCCCCGACACGGTGTTTGTGGCCGCGGACGGCGCGGCAGGTGCGGTACGCGATGGCCTGCCCTTGGTGGCGGTGGTCAGCGACCTCGATGGTGGAGACCACCTCCAGTCCGCCGCCAAACGGGGCGCGGTGGTCGTGCTGCATGCCCACGGTGACAACCGCGCTGCTTGGGAACACCACCTTTCGACCTGGGCCACATGGACCAAACCCCCACCCCTCGTGCTGACCCATCAGGTCCCTGAGGACCTTGAGGGGATGCACAACCCGGGGGGCTTCACCGACGGCGATCGTGCCGTCTGCTTGTTGCGTTGGATGGGCGTGGCCGAGGAACGCATGGCCTTCGTCGGCTTCGCTTTGCACCGTGTCGGACCATGGTCGGGCATCACCAACCCACATCGAAAGTTGGAGAAATTGACGTGGATGGCCGAAGTGTTGGACCGGCTCGGGTTGAGGCAACGCGCTCTGCCGCAGGACGAGGACTCATAGGCAATGGGCTCTGGTTAACCGTTCATGGCCCAGCCTGGACTCCTTCGCGGGGTACTGATGTGGGCGACGGCCATCGTGGTCGTGAACGTGGCTTGGGCGCTGGTGGTGGACGGCGAAGCCGTGCGCGAACTCAACGACGCGGGCCATCCCTTCCAGGAGAGCGTCCCTATTCCCATCCAAGGCCTGCTTGGGGCTGACGGCCCCTTGCCGGCGGTCTTCGAAGCAGAGTTTGCGTACCTTGTCGATCCCTCTGCCGAGGTCGGCTGGGCCATCACCTCGGCCGAGGGGACCCCCGTTGCAGGCTGGAACGGGACCGTACAAGACGGCGCGAGCGGATGGGAGGGGACCCTCCCACCGGGAGAATACGTGTTGACGGCTTCCGGGCCCGAGGAGGTCGTGGCGTACATGACGCTCACGCTCGAACCGCTCGGTCCGATGCGTGCGGAAGGGCACCTCTTCGCCACGTTCGGCCTCATCGTCCTCGCGTTCGCAGACCGGGGCATTCGACGCTGGTTGGAGTCCCGAGAGGTCGCTGGGTCGGCCGAATCCATTCCCATCGGTTTTCGCGGCGTTACGCCGCTCATCGACGAAGATCCGGTCCACGTGGACGGTCAATGGAAGCCGCCCATGCGCGGTTGATCACAGGAAATCTGCGAGCGACATCTGCCGCGCTCGGTCGTTGTTGAACAGGCTGTCCACCGAAGAGGCCAACCATTCGACGTTCTGCTGCGTGTAGGTGTCCACGCCGTAGGTTTCCATGACGTGGCGGGTGACCTCGATGTACTTTCGAACGGCACCTTCCGAGACCGTCAAGGCGAGGTTACCGCCGCACTGGTCGCCTTCGGACCGGGACACGCCGTGAGCGGCGAGCCCACGGCCGCTGGCCTTGGTCAGCTGGATGCATTTGCCCGCCAGCGGCATACGGCGGTAGGAATGACCGCACTTCACGCACCGCACCTTTTGGCGTGCGTAGGCGTTGAGGTTGCCCCGCAAATCCGGCAAAAAGTGCGAACGAATCACGCTGCTGGCCACCAAACGGATGTCCACGCCCCGCAACCTGTGCCCCAAATCCAGTTGTCCGTTCATCTTGTCGATCATCGTCTCCAACGTCTTGTACGCGGAAAGCGCGGGCCCACGGTCCATCGCTTCGCAATCATGGGTGAACCCGTATCCGCGCACGGCTGCGACGGTGCCAAGCCGACGTTCAGCGATGTCCATCATCTCGATGACGGTCTTGGGGTGCGGTTGTTGCTGCGTGGCCTCGTAGAAGGCCGCTTCGTAGTACCACGCACAATCGACGTTCAGGGCTTCCTTGTCCACTTCGGTCGGGTTGAGGCGGGTGGTCAACACCAAAGGCGCATCCATCTGGCCGCCACGGTTGGCGGGCAGGATGTCGCGGCTGAAGTTGAGCAAACCGTCCATCAGGAGCATGATGGCGTCTTCGTCACCGTCGCAATTGCGACGCTTCGCAGCGTGAAACAAGGGGTGAGCGTACCCTCCCGAGCAATCCGCCCATCCGATGATGCGCGACAGCACGCCACCGGACGTGTGTGGTGCCAGCGCACAAATCAGGTGGCCAACCAGATCCTCCGGTGTGCGGACGTTGTAGAAGGCTGGCATGCCGTAGAAGCGGACCAGCAAGTCGTCGATGAACGCCGCCGTGCGGAGGAAGAATTCCTTGGCGTTGGCGGCGACGATGAAGTCCTGAGGGAAAATCTCCAGCACCTGATCCTCGCGCTCCAAGGGCGCGCCCATGTGGTCGTGGGTGTACCCAAGATCGAGCAAAGCAGGGACGCTGGTGCCGATTTCTTTGGGGCGGAAGTGGGTGACGGGCACGTCGCTCATGTCGTAGCGCACCGTCCCGTCGCGGAAGACCGGGAGGGTGTGATGGGCGCGCAGAATGCCTTTCTCAATCGGTTCTGGCGTTTGGTTCCTGCTGTTCAAGCTCTTCACGCACTTGACCTGCTTTGGCAAGCGATCAAGCCCCAACCTGATCCGAGCATCCTCAAGCAAAGTGTCGAGTTCGATGGTTTGGAGTTCACCTCGACGTCGACCGTCAGCCCGTGCGCCACCGGCCATTTCGGTGGGTCCACCGCAGGTTTCTCCGGCCCTTGGCCGGCCCATGTCGTCCACGTTCCGGTGATGGCAGTTGAGGTGGGGGCTTTCTTTGCCGCACACCGTACACACGCGACGACCGACTTGCACCCGGATGCTGCCCTTTTCCTCAGCGTTGGCCAGCAGACGTTGAGCGCCACCGTTGAGGTCGATGGGGAACAGGGCGTGGGACATCGGGCTCATCACGCGCGCGGCGGCCTTCTCAGGACGCCCCATGCGGCAGCCCACGCGAACGGGCGCGCTGTGTTCCCAGCGCAGGCGCGACATGCGACGAACGAGTGGAAGCAATCCGTCCACGATGTGGTCGTCTTCCAGCGTTTGTGCGGCGTGGTAGGCCTTCGGGTCTGCTGGGCCAGGGTCGGGTACTTCTGCGGCGGCTTGTCGGCCGACGTCATCGGTTTCAGCAATGCCCAACCCCCGTTGGCGTGCGTCGGTTTCGGCGGCGATGCGCACCGTGGCCCGCTCCATCTCCAGCGCCCGCGTCCTTGCTCGCTCGGCCTCCAAGAGGGCGGCGGCGTTGCGCAGATCGGCGATGCGGCGTTGGACGGCCGTGACCATGTCCTCCACGGCCAAGGGTTGCGAACCTTCGCTTCCGAAACCGAAGCCCTCGAGCATGGCTTCCCATCCTCCTGTGAGGAGCAGATCCTCGCCGTCGTGACGGTGCTCCACGCCAAGCAAGAGCGCAGCACCCTTGGCCATGCCGTGCTGCAAAAAGGTCCACCATTCCGGAGTTCCGGGGGTGAAAATGCCGTCCTCTGGTCGTGACGCAGGGCCGGGAACCGGACGGGTACCGGCTTCAGGTTCCACCTCAGGCCGCAATTCGTCCATGACCTCGGCCGACCACCCTGAAACGCCACCGGCGATGCGGAGGGCCCGCGACGTGCCGTAGGACTCGATGGTCGCTGCGCCCAACAGGTCGAGCCAAGCCGGCATCCACTCGATGGGCAAGTCGAGGAACCACGGGTTGTTGGGCGGCGCCATGGAGGTGCCGAAACGCAAGGCGACGCCTTTGGCTTGGCCCCACGTCAACGCTTGTCGACGCAGCCATGGATGCCAAGCGTTGCGGGCCAGCGCACGGGCCGTGTCGTCCTCCCCGAGCGCACGTCCAGGCACGTCGTCTGGCATGTCTGAACGGCTGCATTCGAGCAGCGACGCAAGGTCCGCCACGTCCTCCTCCGTGGCCAGCGCGTTGAGCATGTCGGAGGCCCACCAATCGGTGGTGTAGCCCGCGGGAACCAGCGACTTGTTGTTCTCCATGAATTCGCCGTACCCCAAGACCAACTCACCGTTGTCCCAGACCGATCCGACGTCCTCGCGCAAGGCAAGGTAAGCGTTCAGGTCGTCCACGCGGCGGAAGGTTCCGTTGCGAAGGATGATCCACGGACCGTCGCTTTCGTCGCACGGCGTGATGGCGCAAGCCTTGCCAGGGCGCTCGATTTTCATCTGCGTCCCCACGGTGATGAAGTCGTCCATGGCGGCCATGCACGCGGGGTTGGCGCTGGCGGCGGCCAGGCCAGAAGGCCGCGCTCGGCCGTACCTCAAGCGGAACCCGCCGGCCTCCAGAGGGGCTCCGAAGACTGGACGGCCTGCGATGATGTCGCTCATGAATTTGGAAATGGGAGCGACCTTGCGGGATTTGAAGCCCTTCGAGCCCCCTTCCTCTTTCTCCTTGCCCTTGGCGGCGAACTTGGAAATGAAATCCCAGCCGGGGACCTTCAGGCGCTCCGTATGTTTCTGGATCTTGGGCGCTTTCAAGCACATGCCCTCGCCGATGACCAACAGCACGCCACCGCGGATGCGGGTGTCGTCGACGTTGCGCACACGCCCATAGCCCGCACACTCGATGCGTTCGGTGGATTCACCGTTGATCATGATGGGGCATGCACGGACGATTTCCTCAATTTCCGCTGGAGAAGGCCGGTACTGCAGGTTGCCGCGGAAGAGGCCAAACTCTTCCTTGACGCGCTCAACTTCTGGGTCGGTTGGCTTGTAGGGATCGATGCCAAGTTCTCGGCGAATCATGTCCGCAATCAGCACCGCAAGCGCTTGTGCGGTTCCACCCGCGGCACGGATGGGTCCGGCAAAATAGACGGAAACGAAGGACGAACCGTCGACGTTGCTCAACAACCGGACCTCAGAAATGCCTTCCAGCGGAGCGACCAGCACGGCTTCGGTCAGGACCGCCAAGCCCACGCGAAGGCCCACATCGATGCTCTTGACCATGTCGTAGCCCTTGTCGCGGAAGGCTGCTGCGACCTTCTGTGCCATCAAAATGGACGTCGTTTCACGGTCGTGCTCGGCCAGCATCGCTCGTATGTCGTCGGCGACCGGATGGCCGTCGAGGTGCTCGACAAGCAGCTTCTCGGTGCGGCTGGCCAGGTCAGCGGCCCGTGGAATCTCCACGTGGTCGCGCGGGTCGAATCGCTTGGTCCGCGCTTCTTCCGCAATGGCGTAGGCCTCCTCGGTCCGTTCGTCGAGCCAGAGGTGATACCGCTCCATTTCCGCTTCCAAGCGGGCCACGTCGAGCCCGAGCAACGGGTCATGCTGTGGGGCGCCGACAGCCTCGGTCGACGCCATACCCGAACAGTCCGGGCGACCGTTCATCAATCCAACGTCGTGCTCGGGAAGGTTGATGCTCCCACCGCATGGCCTTGCAGCCATGACGGTGGACGCCAGCCTCGCCGACGACCCACGACGGGCGCGGCTCGTCGACCTCGTGCGCGACCTTTCTTTCCTCGACGGCGGCAGCGACGACGCCTTCACCTTGGCCAGCGGGCGCACCTCGCGCTGGTTCTTCGACCTCAAGCCGGCGATGATGCACCCCGAGGCGGCCCGCCTGATCGGCGCCCTCATCTGTGCCCGCCTGCCGGCCTACGCCGCCGACGTCGTGGGTGGTCTGGAGTTGGGGGCTGTGCCGCTCACGGCGCTGGTCATCGCCAACGCCGAGGCGCCCGACACGCTTCGTGGCATCATGGTCCGCAAGGAACCGAAGGGGCGCGGTGGTCGGAAAACGAACAATCCCCCAGGCGTGGAAGGTTCCTCCCTTTCGGGCGGGGGTCGCATCGTCGTGCTTGAGGACGTCACCACCACCGGGGGCTCTGCGGTGAAGGCCGTGGAGCGGTTGCGGGCGGAAACCGACTGCGAGGTCGTGGGCGTCATTTCCATCCTTGACCGTCAGGAAGGTGGGGCCGAGGCCTTTGCCGCCGCGGGCATTCCCTTCGAGAGCCTCCTCGTGCGCTCGGACATCGCAGGGTGATCCCATGCCGTACGAGGTCCTCGTTCCAGCGGAGCTGGACCCGGACCCCTCGCTGTCCGTCGTTCGTGACCCAACCGCCCCAGACGGGTTGTCCTTTGTCCATGGCGAGGCTGCGAAACCCTTGGCCACCCCATGGCAGGTGTCCGCTGAACGCGCAGCCTTGCTCAATCCCGACCGCCTCCCTGCCGGCGCTGTGCTCGACGTGGCGTGCGGCAGTGGCGTTCAACTCGCGGCCCTGGCGGCCGTTCTTGAGCGCCCGGCCATCGGCGTTGAGCTGGACCCAAGCCGGGCCCGAGCCAGCGCCCAGAACCTGCGCGCCGTGGCGGCGTGGTTTGGTGCCTTGGAGGCCCCATGGTTCCAACGCTCCCGCGTCCTCGTCGGCGATGGAACCGACGCCAAAGGCGTGCTTGACGCCGTGAATCAAGCCTCCATCGGGCTGCTTCAACTCGATCCTGCCCGCCCTCGCAATTCACGCACCCATGATTTGGACGAAATGGCCCCCTCGCCCAACGCTGTCCTGCACGCGTGGGCCGGGCACCTCGCCCAGGGCCCGGACGGCCCAGCGGTCTTGCTCGACCTCTCGCCGCGCTTGACCCACGAGCAACGGCTGGCCGTGGAAGCGATCGTCGACACCCATCTGGCCGGCGTGGAGCGGACCTGGGTGTGGGGCTCGCGTGGCGGCGGCCGCGTGGACCGGCTTTCCGCTTGGTTGGGCGGGGCTTCTTCCCCGGATGTGGCCCGCCGTTTCGTGCGGTACCCGGCCGACGGTTCCCTTCCGCTCATCGTCGAAGGCGGTCGCCCGCTCCCGCTTGGTGAAGGCCTGCCCGATGTGGTGCGTCGGCCACCGCGCCGTGGTGAGCACGTCAGCCTCATCGACGCCGCCCTGTTGGCCTCGGGTTTGGCCGAGGCGTGGCTGGCCGACCGTGCCGGGCAAGACGCGACCCTTTCCTGGACCTCGGTGGAAGGACGGCGCCCGCAGGTGCATCACGACAACGTGCTCGACCTGCCCTCCGAAGAGCGTGGTCTGGTTCAGGCCACTGGACGCATTGCTGCCGTGGTTCATCGGCCACCCAGCGAGGACAGCATCGATGACCTCGTGGCCTTGGCGCTGGAACACGACGTGGCCCGTTTGACGCTGCGGTGCAGCCTTCCAGCCGACCTTCAACCCAAACTTCAGGGCTCGCTTGACCGGCAATTGTCGCGACGGCATGGCCGCCGTCAAGCCTTCCTCTGCCACGCAGGCCAGGGGCCCAACGTGCACGTGCTCTGTGTGGGTCCAACCCTTCATGAAGGGGCGCGCTGAATGCGACGCTGCGCCTCAGGGAGGCGACTTCCCCACGCCGTGGTCTTCAAATAGGGGAGTTCGGTCGGCACGTTGCTCGACACCATGTCGAACGCGATGGAGGCATCACGGATGGCCAAGAAGGACGAAGACCTCGGAGACGATTTCTCCTACATCATCCGCATGTCGGACACCGACGTGGACGGGCTCCGTCCGCTTGCTTCGGCGCTTACGGCCATCAACGGCGTGGGCGACCGCACCGCCATCCAAATCTGCCGCCAAACCGGTTTCGAGCCGACCCGATTGGCCGGCCACTTGACCGCCGACGAGCAGCAAACGCTCATGAAGGCCGTCGAGGACTACGCGGAGAAGGTCCCCCTGTGGATGCTTAACCGTCAGCGTGACATCGAGAGCGGTGAGGAACTCCACCTCACCGGCCAGCAAGTCAAACTCGTCCAGAAGGACGACATCGATCGGCTCCGTGCCATCAAGGCCTACCGCGGTGTGCGCCACGCCAACCGGCAGAAGGTCCGCGGTCAGCGCGGTCGTTCCAACGGCCGCTTTGGCCTGACGCTGGGTGTCCAGCGCAAGAAGTGAGGAGAAGGTGAGGCATCATGGGTGAACCGAAATTCTCGCGACCAAAGTACGACACGCCCTCCCACCCGTGGAAGGCCGACCGCATCGAGGAAGAGCACGCGATTCGTGCCAGCCACGGCCTGAAGAACATGAAGGAGATTTGGAAGGCCAAGTCCCAACTTCGCCGTCACCGCCGCCAAGCCATGCGCTTGATCGGTAACGTGGACACCACCGAAGGACACGGCAAGCGAGAGATGGAAGACCTGCTCCACTCGCTCCACCAGAAGGGCCTCGTGACCGCTGAGGCCAGCCTCGACGACATCCTCTCCCTCGGCGTGGAAGAGATCCTCAACCGCCGCCTTCAGGCCCAAGTCTACTACAAGGGCTTGGCCAGCACCATCAAGCAGGCACGCCAACTCATCACCCACGGCCAAATCGTGGTCGGTGAGCAGAAGGTGACCATCCCCTCCTACCCCGTGTCCCGCGACGAAGAGGAACTCATCGCCTACCACCCCTCCAGCGCCCTCAACAATCCCAACCACTCCATTCGCATGGCGATTGAAGACCGCCGCTCTGAGGCCGAATATGCCGTCGAAGAGCAGGTCGACCCCGAGGCCACGCCCGAGTTCGCCGCTGAAGTCGCCGAGGCCGCTGCTGAGGCGCCCTCTGCCGCTGACGACAACGGAGGTGAGGCTTGATGTCTGACCGTCGCGCCGTCGTTCACATCTTCTCGTCGTACAACAACGTCCTGATGACCGCCACCGACTTGACCGGTGCCGAGACCATCACCACCTGCTCCGGTGGACAGGTCGTCAAGACCGCCTCCGACAGTGGCGGTCAGTTCGCGGCCACCCGTGCCGCAGAACGTCTGGCAGATGCCCTGCGTGAGAAGGAATTCACGCAACTCATCATCAAGTACCGCGCGCCTGGCGGCAACAAGGCAAACACGACCGGCCCCGGTGCACAGGCCGCCATCCGCGCCTTGACCCGTGCCGGTATGACGATCACGCGCATCGAAGACGTCACCCCCATCGCCCACGACGGGACGAAGAAGAAGGGCGGACGTCGCGGGCGCCGCGTCTGAACGAGGTGGATCCACATGAACATCGAAACCGTGAACGGTTGGCCCAAGGGCCGCAAGGCGAAGTACCTCATCAGCGACAGCGACGCTTCGCAGATCAACGCCATTCGCCGCGCCATCCTCAGCGACGTGCCCAAACTCGCCATCGCCTTCGTCGACTTCACCCAAGGTGTCAACCAAGACAACCAGGGCGAGGTGGTCGAGTCGGTGAACGCGCTTCCCGACGAGGTCATCGCTCACCGCTTGGCCATGCTCCCTGTTCCCACCTACCCTGACGAAGGCATCCACTTTGTCGACGAGTGCCCCAACTGCAGCACGTTGGTGGAATCCGAGCGCGGCTGCATGCAGTGTCAAGTGCTCTACTCCCTCAACGCCCGTGGCCCCTCTGCCGACGACGAGGAAGACTTCCGCACGGTTCACGTGGGCGACATGATGACGCTCTCCGACCCGATGTTTGACATCCCCGAAGAATTCGCGCGCATCCCGCTGACGGTTCTCGCCAAGGGCCAGTACCTCGAATTCTACGCCTTTGCCACCTACGGCCGAGGGCGCGATCACGTCAAGCATGCACCTGCGGCTGCCGTCACCTTCCGCCCCCAGCGCGTTGCCGTGTTGCAAGACAAGAAGGGTGCTGAGGTCCTCTTCGGCCTCAACCTGACGACCAGCGACGGACGCGCCATCGACGCGAAGCTCTTCACCAAGAACCGTGTTGAGGACATCGACACCGTCCATGACCTCGAGAAAGCCATCCACCAGGTTGGACCCGGCACCGGCCGCGACGAAGATTTCGGCGAGGCCATCGTCTTCGAAGACGTGCCCGGCGCCTACGTGTTCACCTTCGAAACCGACGGTGCCATGGCCCCCGACGTCGTGATGAACGAAGCCCTTCGCGAACTCAGCGAGCGCTTCATGGGCATCTCCGGCGACCTCGAGAAGGCCTTGGCTTGAGCGCAACACGCGTCCGGCTTCACGCACCTTGATGGACGGCGTGCCGCGCTTGCTCCTTGATGACGGTCGGCGTGGCCCACGTTGGCGGGCACGTGACCTTGCTTTTCTCCATCCATGACGACGAATTGTTGCCTCGCCGCCAAGGCAGCCGAGGTGCAGGTTTGTGCTTGGACGCCGGCGTTCGTGTTCGGGCCGAGGCCATCCCTGCTCCACCAAAGGAGGATTCGGCCGGAGCCATTCCCGCTCCACGACCGCCATCTCAACCCGGCTCAATCGTCGTTGAGGTCAGCGATCGATTCGGCAAACCCTGGCCCGAGGGCGAGGCGATGTATGTCATGCTGATCAACGACCTTCGTGCCGTACGGCGGATCCCTTCCTCCACCTCCTGGCGCTTGGACGTCCGACTCGAATTGCCCATCAGCCAAGGGTTTGGCATGTCAGCCGCAGGGTTCCTTGCTGCTGCCCGTGCGGTGTTGAACGCCAACGGCACCCCGGACGACGGCTACGCGGCCCGCGTTGCGCATCGGATGGAACGCTTGCACCGAGGCGGCCTTGGCGATGTGTTGGCGCTCCAGGCCGGAGGTATGGCCCTTCGTCGTGAGCCTGGTGCACCGAACGTGGGCGGTTCAGCGGAGGGCGCCATCCTCGAAGCCCCTCTTCTCTTGGTTTGGCAACCCGACGAGTCCCGTCACACCTCTGCCTACATCGACCACCCCGGATGGAAACGTGCCATCACAGAAGCGGGAGAGGAAGCCCTTCGTCCTTTGATGAACGGTTCTTGGGCTCCAAATCGCTGGAACGACTTGCTTGAGGCGGCCGCGATTTTTGCCACCTCGTCTGGACTTGAGGCGGAGACTGAACGCTCCAACCTGTTGAGCGGCGTTCAATCTGTTTTGATGGACGCAGGCTTGGACAAGACGTGGACCTGCCGTTTGTGCATGCTTGGCGTGTCGGCGGTGGTGGTGCCTTTGGACCCGACACGGGCTTCCTCGGCCGACGCGGAAGCCCTTCGAACGCCGTTGGAATCCTTGGGTTTCGAGGTCAGCCTGTGTGGCTTGGCCGTGCCAGCTTCCGACGAAGAGGAATGAATCATTCCGGCCGGTCGGCCGAGAGCACCCAGCATCGAAAAGCCGCGACGTGGGCGCCTTGGGCCCACACCTTCCGGACGTTGCCCAGCATCAGCATTCGGCCAAGGCGCATCACGGCCCGAACGCCGACCGACAACAAGGTGAGGGGATTCCATATCCGTCGTTGCACGAAACCTGCACGGGCCACCGCCGTTTCCAAGGCAGCAGAGCGCGTGAACAGGATGAGCGGGCGAGCGGGTGTGCGCTGCACGGCAGCCTCCACCAAGGCGTGGCTCAGCCCCTTCCCACGGTGCAAGGGATCGACCACGACGGTGGTCAGCTCCACGGCAAACAGGTGCTTGCGCAATTCCGTGTACGCCGTGATGCCTCCGTCTCCGTCTCGAAGGACCGTGGCGTCAGCGACCCAGCGGCGCTCCCGTTGGCGTCGGTAGGGGGGACGCAAATCCTCCTCCTCGCGAAGGCGCTGGAGAAGCCAGCGCACATCACGTTCGGTGTCCATGGCCTCACGTCATTGTGCAGGACTTGGCTCTGCCGCTGCATCACCGGCCCGTGCCGCCTTCACGTCCTCAGGAGTCAGGGCTCGTCCCTGGCCAAGCACATGCACCACGGCGGCGTGGACCCGCGCATCGGACTCGCGTTTCTCTTGAGTGCGCTTGGCAAGGGTGCGCATGGGCATCGCCATCCGAATGTTGCCTTCAAACAGCGGCGAATGACGCGCGAGGAAGGCCCAATACAGGTCAGAAATGGGGCAGGTGGACGAAGGAGAGAAGGCGCATGTTTTGCAGGCATCCCCCATGCGTTTGAGGTACGGTGTACCGCAGACGTAGGGTTTGGTCGACATCAGCGGGCCCGTCGCATAGGTGCCCATGGCCAAGACGTTGGGCTCGACCACCCAGTCGTAGGCGTCGATGAACATCGCCCAGAACCAGTCCGTCAGTTCCCTCGGGCGTACCCCGATCAAGGTTCCAAGGTTGGCCAACACCATCAACCGAGGGATGTGATGGGTCCATCCGTCCTCCACCACGGCTTTGGTGACGTCATCGAGGCATGCAAGACCGCTTGGGGATCCCCAGTAGGCCGCAGGGAGAGGAACATCGTCCCCAAGGGCGTCCACGCTCGCGGACGGCTCAGGCCACGTTCCCTCCCATCCAGCAGCAGGGCGAGCACTTGTGCTCATGGCAACTTGGACGCCCGTGGTGAATCCGTCCGTGGCGTCGTGCACGTGGCGGATGAATTCCCTCCAACCGAGCACTTGACGGATGAACCCCTCCTTGGAGTTCAACGCAAGATCTGCTTGCTCGACGTCGTGGACCACACGGCCGGGTTGGAGGCGACCAAGGTTGAGCAAGGTCGCAATGCGGGTGTGAAACAACGAACGGTGTTGCACCGTCATCGCGTCCTCGTACGGGCCGAACCAAGGCATGGCTTCCTCAAGGGCCCAGCGCCAGGCGCGCTCAGCATCGGCCGCAGAAGCGGGCAGGTCTTCGGGCGTGACACGTCCGGGATGGTCGCCGTAGGTCGCCTCCACCATGGACGCCACTTCGCGGGTGATGGCGTCGGGAGGGAAGGTTGGCACGTCAGGCAAGGGGACTGCACCGTCCCACGGCAACCGATTTTCAGCGTCCAAGGACCACTTACCACCCACCGGCTTTCCCTCATCGGTCAGCAAGATCCTGTGAGCCTTTCTCGCCTCACGGTAGAATGCGTCCATGCGCCACGGGCGCTTGTCGCCGACGGACCGATCGAACAGCGCCCTGTCGGTCAACCATCCTGTGTGCTTCTCGACCGTGAGCAACCCTCGGGCCTCCAACGGTTCGAGGGCGAGACGGGTTTCCCGCTCGGCCCAGCGCATCGCGTGCAGCGGACCAAGCGATTTGGTTTGGGCCTCAAGGACGACCTCGTAGGGCCGGTCGTCATGGACGACGATGACCGGATGCCCGGCCTCTTGGGCTTCAAGGGCGAAATGCCGCAGGTTGGTCAGCACCAAGGCCAGTTTCTGTTGGTGGTATGGGCGTTGATTGGCCTTCCATGAGGTTTCAATCAGGATCAGGCCGATGGATGAGCGGGGCCGTTCCGGCGTCGGCCGCCATGGCCCCACGTCGAGGTTGAGTTGATCCACGTGCACGTAGCACCAGCGCTCAACACCGTGCCGGTCCACGGGCTTGAGGGCGTCTCGGAAGGCCCCCATTCAAGCCCCCCAAGCGGACAGATCGGTCTGTTGCGGCCGTGCATTGACGACGCTTGGTTGCCAGCCTATGCTGCAGTGCAAATCGGCCACGGCACGTGCCGCGCTGTCCAAGGCAGCACCCGCGGTGCCGATGGGGGTGCCAAAGGCATCTCCAATCACGCTGAAGGGACCTTGATGCACGACACCTTCAGGCCCCTCAACCGGCCGACTGAACCGCCATCGATGGGCGGACCAACCGTCAGGATTCAGCCCCAGGGTGGTCGCCACCAAGGCGGCCATTTCTGGGAGGCTGCGCTCAAGATCTGCCGCGCTCTGTTCGGGGTCCAACCTGACCTCCAAAGTCGCCTTGTCGCGTCCTTTCCGGGTCAGCGCCCAGCCAGAAGGTGCCTTGAGGTCATGCTCAGGCGCAGGCCCCCACGCCACCCAGCAGGCCTCGCTCCGCCCGTCCACGTGGATGCCTGCGGTGTCCAACAAAGCCCTCGACTGCTCGAGGGGTGCGGCGACCAGCACGTGATCGTGGTCGACTTCCATCGGGCCTTCAGGAGAAATGATGCGCAAACGCGCTCCCTCGGCCGTTGCTTCAAGGCCGTCAACGCGGTGAAGTTGCTGCACATTGAGGCCCTCACCAAGATGGTCGAGCAAGGGCGGGAGGGTGACGACGGGATGTTCTCCGTCGACGTCCAGGTGGCCGCGCTCAATCCAATCCTGCACGTGACGTTCCGCCCATGCGGGCCACCCCTCCACCTTTGGGGCACCCAATTGGAAGGGCGTGCCGTCGCTTGATGTGCGGTCGGACAGCCGACCGCTGGCTCGCCGGCCTTTGTCGTACACGGTGACCTCATGACCCAAATCGGACAACAACCGTGCTGCAAAGCGACCCGAGAGACCGCCTCCAACGATGCCGACGTTGAGCCGCTTGCCTCCAGCGTTGGCTTCGGTCCACGCACGGTAGGCCTTCAGGTCCAGGCGGGCGGCATGATCGCGAGGATCGCGACGTCGTACGCGCCCCATGCGTGCCTCTGGTGGGTCGAAGGGGCGGTCGAACAGGCCGAAGCACCACATGACGCCGGCGATGGAATTTGGGTTGCGTCCGTCCAAAGCATAGCGGTCGTTGAGGTCCTGCGTCAGCCGCATCGCGGCCTCAGGATCCTCCACCCATTGCACCGTTCCTTTGCCCCACGTCATGCGGACGTTGTTGTGCATCACGCCGTGACGCACCATCCCGCGTTGGGCCGCGTTCCACAGGACGTCGCTGCTCTGGGCTCGCTCCAAGTCCATGGCTGAGCGGGCAGGATGGACCAAAGCCGTGCTTCGCCATGAGGCGCGGGCCCAATCGGGGATCCTGTCCCATGCATGTGGGCGGTCCACGTCATGGGCGTGGTGGTAGGCGTGTTCCCTGAAGACCAGCATCTCGTCGAGGAATTTCTCGGCACCTTTGGTGCCGTGCTCTGCCGCATCGCGGACCAAGCGCGTGGCCGCCACCATGCCATGGTGCAGCCAAGGCGACATGCCGCTGACGCCACCACGGTTGGCCGCGTTGTTCCGCGTCCTGTGGTAACGGCTCAACCCCTCGTTCAGGTACGCGGCCCACCGGGCCATCCCTGCAGAGGCGCCTCCGGTCATGTCTGAGACCGGGACCACGGTCGGGTCGATGCGGCAACCTGCCAGCAAGGACACGGCTCCATCCCTGCGCAAAGCATCCGCGGCATCCACCGGCGTGAAGGGCGGTGACCAGGTGGCGGGCAAGGCCACAAGTTCCGCTTGACAGCGTGGCCATGGCTGACCCATGCGCCGTTTCATCTCACGCTTCGTGGCGTCACGGAAGCGGAACGGACGGTCAGCGGTCCGCCCAAAGACGGGCCGGGGCAGGACGCAGTGGGCGTCCACTTCGACCACTGGGCGCACCTTGGCCACGGCGCTGGTCCATGCCGACCATGGTTCAAGGTCCACCAAATCCGTCACCACCACGGCGGCCTCCGTCGCAAGGTGAAGGAGGGACGGTTCGCGGTGGCCGTCCCTTGCGACGTGCAACACGTGCTTGACACCGAGCTCTTTGGCACGATGCGCGACATCTGCGGCCCCCTCGAGCAGGAAGCGGTGGTGGCGGTAGGACGCGTGAGGATAGCGCTCGTCGATGCCTTGGTAGATCACCACCGGCAAACCAAGGCGCTCGGCCATGGTGCAAGCGACATCAAAGGTCGGATTTTCGTCCAAACGCAAGGCCGCCCGCATCCAGTGGAGGACGTATTGCGGCGTTTCAGCGGGGGGGCCCGGATGCCTGACGCAGCGCTCGTCGAGGTGAGACGGCAAGCGAACGTCCACCATGCCCCGAGGCTGGTCCCGTTCGTTTTGAAGGACCGTTCATCACCGCGGCACGCGGAGGATTTGAGAGGGGCAAGGTCCAGCATCAAACATGCGCCCGACGGCCCTGCTGTTGACCTTCCTGATGCTCCTCGCTCCCATGGCCGGGTGCATCGGCAGCGAAGAGCCTCCTGCTCCTGTCGTGGAAGACGAGGTCCTCGATGGCGTGTGGGTGACCGGAGGGGACGGACTTCCGGTGGACGTCGAACCCTTCGACACGACGTACTACATCAACGACGTCGGACAACAGGGCCCTGAACCCAGCATTGGTGTCACTTCCAGCGGCTGCATCTTCTTCATCGCCCTCGAGAAGGTCATGCGCTCCTGCGATTCAGGAGAAACATGGGTGAACACCGTCGAGGGAGACCTCACTCAAGCGCCTTCCACCAGCGACCCGTGGGGCTGGGTTGATCCCCTGACGGACCGCATCTTCAACGTCCAGATGGTGGGCTTGGCCACGACGTGGATCGGTTGGTCGGACGACGACGGTGAGACCTGGTTGGGCAACCCCCACGACTCGGGCCCCGTTCCGCTCAACGACCACATCAAGCTGGCCACCGGGCCGTGGACGGATTCTGGGTACGGTGCCATCGGCAGTCCTGTGTACGACACGGCGGTCTACTTCTGCTACAACAAATTGGCCGGCATCTTCTGCTACACCTCCCTTGACGGTGGCGCAACCTTTGCTGTGGGCGGCCAAGCCTTCGGCTTGGTGACCACCAACGGTGGCCTGCACGGCGCGATTTCCTCGGCCCCTGACGGGACGGTCTACGTGCCGCCGCGTGTGGCCACGCCGACCTTGGTCGTCTCCAAAGACAACGGCCTCAACTGGGAAGAGAAGACCATGGGTGAGGACGTTGGAACCCCAAACCCGCGCAAGAACTCCGAGATGGCCGCCGACACCGAAAGCAACGGTTACCACGTCTGGACGGGCGCCGACCAAGGCGTGTACATGTCCCGCAGCACCGATTCTGGTGAATCGTGGGAGCAGACCAGCCTGCGCATTTCACCGGTCGAGGTGGTCTCGAGCGTCTTCCCGCAGATCATCGCCGGCGACCCCGGACGCATGGCGGTGGCCTACCTTGGCAGCGAGGACGCCGGCGCCCTTGGCGTGCCGGACATCGACGGCAACCCGTGGGACGGCAACGCCCACTACGCCACGGCCAACGTGAGCTACGACCTCTACGTCACCTACAGCCTGAACGCCTTGGACGAAAATCCCGTCTTCCAAACCGTTCGCATCACGCAGGACCCAGTGCAGGTCGGCTCCATTTGCCTCAACAGCGGCGATTGCCGCGACATCGGCGGCTCCAACCGGAACCTGCTCGATTTCAACGACATCGTCATCGACAGCGAGGGCCGGATTTTCATCGCCATCACCGACGGCTGCACCGGTGAATGCGCCACGAAAGAGGTGCCAACGCCTGAGGATTCGCGCGACCGGCTGGGCACCCTCGTGTACCTTGCGAGCGGCCCGAGCCTGCTGGCCGACGTGGGTGAATTGACGCCCCTCGTGGCCAGCAACGTGTCTGTTTGATCATTCTTCGATTCGGAAGTCTCCGTCTTGCACCCTCCAAGGGGCCATTCTATCGAAAACACCGACGTCGACCAATTCTGGATACTCCCGTTGTTCAGCCCGCATTTTGTCGCACGTTACAATTCGTGCGTTATCGAACGTTATCGCCAGCCGTAGCATGTTGGAGTCTTCGCTCATATGGCCGTGGAGAATTGGGAAAGCCATTGTTACATCATCCGATTCATCGAGCAATCGCTCGATTAAACTCCATTCCTCCAAGACATAACGCAGGGTCACGTGCATGATCACCGGCCGGTGCTCATTCCTAACGAAGGCCAGCAGAGCATCCAAATCGTGGTCCTGCCTCACAAAGCCCTGATGGACGTTTGGTAAATCAACGATCAGCGGAGGGTTGGCGTTCCCTTCTTCCTCTGGCGTTTGATGTACGCAATCCTGCCACCAATTTTCATGAAAGCGATGGACAATCCAGCGTTTTTTGAACGAGGAAGGGGCATCTGCTGCGTTCATGATGTTCCACAATGTTTCATCTCGAGGAGTTGAGATTTCCATGGTTTCTGGGTACTCAAGGACGGGCATATCAAGGCATGAACGAAGAGAAAAGAAACTGAACAGACCGTCAAAATCGGCAAAATTAGGCTTGTCCAATGCCTCCTTGATGAACTCAATTTGGTTTTGATTCAGACCGTTTGTTTCATCTAAATTCCACATCCGGCGTAAAGCCATACCTTGTCCTGCGGGGTTGGAGGCTCGAACTTCAAGATCCAGTTGACTGGTCAGCAGATCCCATAGCCGCTGTGTGTTGTGAGGTTCGTTCGTCTCCATCCAATTGATCATTCTCTGATGGACCATGGCTTGCCCCCGCAAGTTGTTGACTTCCGTCTCTTGAGCAAGTTTTAGCTCTAAAACCGACCAGAGTTCTCCAGGGTCATCAACTCCATGAATTTCATACCAATCAATCATTTTCTGCAACGCCCATCCCTGTCCTTCTGCGTTCTCCATTTGCTTGTTTTGTTTGTATTGCTCTTGAATCAACGTCCACAACAAATCCTTGTTTTCTGGGTCGTAGTCCTCGACCCAGTTGATTTTTCTTGAAATCACCATTGAGATTCCGACGTCATTCTTTGAGTCGATTTCGACCTTCAATTTCCGTTCAAGAAGGTCCCATAACCGATTCCCGTTATCAGCATCATTGGCTTCCACCCAATTGATCATTCGTTGGAGGACCATGCTGACGCCTTTTGAGTTCTCATTGAGAAGTTCGATGTGCAGCAATTCTTCAATGAGGTTCCAGAGAGCGTCATGGTTTTCTGGTCTGTGAATCTCAGTCCAGTTGATCATGCGCTGGAGTGTTTTTGCTTGCATACGGTGGTTTTTCTCAAGCCGATTAAGCTTCAACAACTCATTCAACATGTCCCAAATTTGGATGTTGTTTCCGCCTCTGTTGTCCTCAAGCCAACGAATCATGCGCTGTAAGGTCATGCCCTGACTGCGAATATCTTCTCCGTTCTTGTTGACTTCAAGTTGTTCAGACAAGAGATCCCACACCATCTCGATGTCGTCTGGGGAATGCCGTTCGTGCAAATCGATGAGTTTCTGCAGATTGATTGAAGCACCACGCGTGTCTTCCATTTGTCGAGACAAATGGAGGAGTTGCTGGTACAGGGATTCAAGGCTGTTGAAAGCCGCTGGATTGTTCTTTTCGTACCACTGAGTCAAATCAAGGAGTTTGAATTTGATATCTCGGGCATCGTTGCCTAATTTGGCTCTTTCAAGTTCAGCTTCAAGTGCTGTCCGCATTTCTTCTAGATCGAGATTACAGTGGCAATAGAAGCAATGGTATCCAAACCTGCAATTGTCACCGTATCTACACACCATCTTCCCACAAGATGGACACCGCATTGATTCACCACCAGACCCACACCATTTCAATGCAAGGGAAAGAAATCCGTCCCCCCAGGCGGCGACTCATCCTCAGATCTCGAGGGGGTGCTCCACACAGAAGCGTTCATCGACGCGGCCACGGCAGCATCGCCGGCGTGCTTGCCACCCACTCCGCAAATCCTGGGCGCGCTTCGAGATCGACTTCTGACATCCGCACACCGGAGACCCATCGCAACAGCAGATTCAGGAGCAAGGGTCCGAAGAGGACCGGCCAGGCACCCCAACCGCTCGTGGCGATGGCGGCCAACCCCAGCCCCCACCAGATCATGGCCTCACCGAGATGGTTCGGGTGGCGCACCATGGCGAACAAGCCGGTGGTCAGCAGTTGGCCGGGCCCAGCCTTTGCCCTGAACCGGCGCAACTGTTCGTCGGACACGGCTTCGATGAGCAGACCGACGACAAAGAGCAGGCCGGCGACGACCATCATCGGGACGGCCTGAGCTGGCGCCGCCCGAGCGGACGCATCCAGCAACGGGCGAAGGGGAGCCGCCACGGCGAGCATGATGATGCCCTGGAGGAGGAAGACCTGCACGAAACTGCCCCACCACCAACGGTCGCCCCACCCTTCACGCATGCGCACGTAACGCGGATCCTCGCCGCGGTGGCGCGTCCTCAGGTGGAGGTGGATGGCGAGGCGAAGGGCCCAGGCCGTCACGGCGCCGTACACGATCCATCCGACGGTATCGGTGCCACCAAGGGCCACGATGCGGGCCGTGGCGATGACGACGAAGCCGAGGCCCCAAAGCACGTCCATGACGGTGACAAGGCCGCTTGCGACGGTGCGCAGCCACGCCAGCACGGCGATGGCG
>CAXRAI010000073.1:0-3338 GCA_964228865.1 Salinimicrobium sp.
GAAGGCGGCAAGCGCGGCAGCGATTACTGGACGGACTTCTACGTCTCGCAGGAGAATCCTGACGTGACGGTCACGAATTACGTCAACCTCGACATGGCTGGCGTCAACTGGCCAGGCGGCGGTGGTGCACCGCACGGCGACCCTGAGCCGCAAATCGACGAGGACGGCTACCCGAAGGACGAGGAAGTCTGGCCGATGCGCGTCTACATTGGACCCAGCCTCGACCATGACCTGTTCAACCAGCCGGGCATGGTCGGTCTCGCCCAGTGGATCGGCTCCGATGCCGTGGGCGTGGAGGCGCAAATGTCGACGCTCGTCGGCGCCGGACACGAAGAGTCAACGTGGAAGGTCGACGACTGGTTGGAGAACGACCGACCGGAAATCATCGTCTACGAAGACACCACCGCGCGCAGCGACCACGACAGCTTCCAGCGCAACCTTGGCACCGTGACCATGGGCTTTGGTGGGCTTGTGGACGGGTACTGGTGCTACCACCAGACCTGCGACACCCTCGAGGAAATGGAAGAATGGATGGACACCTCGAACAAGGATTACGGCGACGCCCAATCGGGCACTTCGAACTTGGTCGATGCGCTGGACACCATCACGTGGTGGGCCGCGTATTCCTTCTTCCACCTGGACGAAGAGCCGGTGCTCAACGCCTACCTCTGAGCGAATGGACCGCTGATCAGAGCGCGTTCGTGCGTTGAGGATGCCTGACCATGACCGACTGATGGGCTCAAGCGTCCCAGAACTTCGGGTTGGGGGCTTCCGGGGCGGCTTCCATTGACGTGGCCTCGACGTTCACGGCCGTCATGCGGGAGTACCCGCCGTCCTTGAACAGCCGAAGCGAAAGCGGCCCGTTGGCGGAGTGCTGCAAGATGCCCTTCCCCTCTTTGGCGTCCCGTACCCACATCCAGCGTTCGCCGTGGTCCTGATCGCTTTGGCCGGCCCTGTAGAGGCCGACCCACGCGTCATGACCCAGATGTTCGACGTCAACGGCGAAGTGCACGGTTGCGCCTTCCGTTCCGGCCACCCGCAACACGGTGGACGGTGAAACCGGAGGGGGCATCTCGAGAGGGTGTCGCGTGACGGGACGGGGTTGCTCGCTCGCAAACTCGGGATTCGCGAGCAGCCGCATCAGCGTGACGAAGATCATCACGGTTGGGACACCAGCGAAGGAGAACAAACCGATGAAGGGACCGATTTTCCACAAGTCATCGTTGAAGGACCCTTTCCACGGCAGCAAGCCCCAGAGGTGGGGAAAGGCCCACAGAAACAAGGTGGAGAAGATCAGGCTTGCAGGCAAAAGAACGTGGAGAAAGAAGGCCACTTTGCCGTTCCATTCGGGCGTCGTGGTCCGGCCACGCATGGCGATCATCGGCACGGCAAGGAGGGTCGGGAGCAGCGCGCACCAGGTGAGCAACACGGCCAGCAGCGACCAGAACGCTGAGCCCTCGAATTGGCCAGGGTTGACGAATCCTTCCTGATAGAAGAAGTCGAGCCGCCACACGAACCAAGCAAAAGCCGCCCATGGCGCTTGCAGGAACAACAGGAGACCAACGCCTTGGCCCGCCTTCTGCGCCTTGACGTGACCGTCGTATTCCATGGCCATGATGACTCAATTCCGCTTAGAATGGGTCCGTAATTGGAACCTTCGTTCATCGGAAGGCCCTTTGTTCGGGCGGTGTTCGCAGGTGCATGGTGGTCCGTTCCGTCGTCGTGCTCGGCACCGCCCAAGACGGTGGGTTGCCCCAAGCCGGCTGCTCGTGCCGCTTCTGCTGCTTGGCCCAAGGCGATCCGCGACGAAAACGCACGCCTGTGGCACTTGGCGTCGAACTCGAAGACGGTCGAAACCTCTTGATCGAGGCCACCAAATCCCTCGCCCACCAGCTGTGGACGTGGGCTGACGCGCTCGGCGGTGACAAACCCAAGATGCCAGACGTCGTGGCCGTGACCCACTTGCATCTGGGCCACGTCGAAGGTTTGGGCCAATTTGGCACCGAAGTCATGGGCCGCCACGGCACGCCGCTGATGGCCAGTCCTGCGGTGCACGAAGTCCTCGAACGGCGTGACATGGACGTGTTCAGACCGCTTGGCCTTGACGCCGTGGCAGGCGTGCAATTCATCCAGGTCCCCCATCGGGACGAGCACGGTGACACCCACGCCGTGCTCTTGAGTGGACGCGAACGGAAGCTGCTTTTCCTGCCCGACCACGACACGTGGGGCGGTACTTTGGCGGCCCACATCGCCAGCGACATCCGGAGTTGGCTGGCGCACCTGAAGGTGGACATCGCCCTCATCGACGGGACCTTTTGGGACGGCGAGGAATTGCCGGGGCGCGACATGTCCCTCATCCCGCACCCCACCATTTCTGAGAGCCTCAAGCGGCTTGGTGAGCGCGATGACGTCAACGATCCCGACATCGCCTTCCTCCACCTCAACCACACCAACCCCTGCGCGGATCCTGAATCCAACGAAGCGGCCAAGGTGACCGAACTCGGTTGGCGCATTGCCCGCGAAGGCGAGTTGCACCGCTTGTGATCAGGACCGCTCCGCAGCGAGTTCTTCTTCGATGACGTCCGCAAGGTGGTGGTACTGTTCGATGGAATTGTACAGGTAGGCGCTGATGCGGAAATAGCGCCCCGCGGGGGACGGCCACGACCAGACGGGAATACGGATGCCGCGCTCGGCCAGTCGGTAGTAGAGCGGGTCGAGCATGCCCGCCTCGGCTTCGACCGAGGTCTCGGGTCTGCGCAAGGTCGCGATGCAGGACAGCATCTCTGGCGGGCAAGGCACCTCAAGCCCAAGACGGTCGCACAGCAGCTGGCGTGCCTCCAAACAGAGCGCGTCGTTGCGGGCCATGATCGCGGGCCATCCGCCCTCCACCATACCGGCCACGTGCTCAACGGTGAAGGGTAAGGCGCACCACGCCGAGGGGGCACGCGTCCCCGTCCAGTCAAACTCGTGGCGGAACCGTGTGGTGTCCCCAAGCGGGAAGGTCATGCCGTGGCTGATGGTCAACGGGTGCACGTCGGCCTGCCGGTCTTTGCGCACGTGCAGCACCGCGCTTCCTTTGGGCGCGGAGAGCCACTTGTGCGCGTTCGTGGTCGTGTAGGAGGCGCCAAGGTCGTCGAGGGCCAGCGGCACCATGCCAATGCCGTGTGCAGCGTCGAGCAGCACCGCGACACCGCGGGATTCCAGGGCCTCGACGAGGGCCTCGAAGGGCATCCTCAGCCCGGTCGGGCTGGTCACGGTGTCGATCATCGCCAGGACCGTGCGTCCGGTCACGCCGGCCATGATGCGTTCCATCACGACCTCGGGCCCGTCAATGGGGA
>CAXRAI010000074.1:0-9199 GCA_964228865.1 Salinimicrobium sp.
GATCTCGCCTTCACGGCCGAAGATCCAGGGGCGCTTCACCATCTTGCCGTTCAGCATGGGGGCCGATTGGTGTGGGACATCGGTGTTGCGCCGGGCATGTCGAACCTTCTGCTTGCGGAAGGGGTGCGGCGCCACGGTCGCCTGACCCGGGGCCGTGTGCGCGTAGGTGGCAACCCCGTGGACGGCGACGATGGATGGAGCTACATGGCGCCGTTTTCCCCCTACGACGTCATCGAAGAATACACGCGGCCCGCTCGAATTGTGCGGGATGGTACCGTCATGACGGTTCCAGCCTTGGCGGAGCGGGAGCGCTTCGACGTTGAAGGGCGTGGAGGGATGGAGGCCTTCCTCACCGACGGTCTACGCTCTGTGTTGGAGACCATTCCGGCCGAGGATTTGACCGAGGCCACGGTGCGCTGGCCCGGGCACATCGACCGCTTCATCGAACTTGAGGGAGCATTCGACGAGGATGCATTGGTCCAGGCATGGGCTTGGGATGCCAACCGGCCTGAATTCACGTGGATGGAAGTCGTGGCTGAAGGTCAGGGGAGCACGCGATGGATCCTCGACGATGAGGGTCGTCCAAGTGGATCATCGATGGCCCGAACAACAGGAGCCATCACGTGCGCAGTGGTTGAGCACATGCTCGAAGGTGGTGTTTCACCTGGCGTGCATCCACCTGAATCGGTCGGCCACGGCCTGTTGAAACGGTGCCTTGAGACCTACGCGAAGCACGGTATCGTGTTGCGCGAGGTTTGATGGACAGGAGTCGTCCCTAGCGACACGATGTCCTCGGTGCGCAGGGCCATGGCCGAGATGGGTCTGGCCGGATGTTGTGCATGGTGCGACGCACCAGATACTCCGGGAAGTGAGCGATGTCGAACGTGCATCGCCACACACCGAAGCGTTCGGGATCGGCTTGCGGCCGGGGCAGATGCGCCCATTGACCAGGCCGCCCGTCGCTTGCTCAGCCTCATGGCTGAACCACATCGCCATGACCACGATCCTGTTCACGGCCCCGTGCTGAAGGAACAAATCCGGCGGCTCGGCATCTCCGCACGAAACCAGGCCTCCACACAGGCCGACGTCGAGGCGGCCTTCGCTGCCAGTCGCGCACGTGACAAAGGAAGCGTGGTCACCAGCGTGGGCAATCGGTTGGGCGATGCACCTGAAGCGGACACGGCTCGCCAATTGGGCGAAGCGGTGTTCGATCCAGAACAGATCAACGCCGAAGCCAGGCGGACCATTCCGAGTCGACCAATCGCCACGGTGGACCGTTCGGACCGTTTGGGAGAGGACCCGGCACTTGAGGCGCGGATTTCTGGTGAACGGAAGGCTGCTGAAGAGCCTGTGGAAAGCTTGCGATCCGTGGTAGAGAAGGCTCACGTTGAAGGTTCAATCAAGCGACGGGAGGCGTTGGGTGGTTTGCTGGATGAAGTCGACGACCTTCTCGAGCCTCAAGATGAAATTTGAGAATTCATTGACCCAGCGGGAAATCGCGCAATTGTCGATGGAGTGGTTTTTGTCTTCCCGCTGTTTGCTCCATCTCTTGCTGCTCAAAGCGGTTGGTCGTCCAAGGTGTAGGCGAAGCGTTTGGTGCCCTTCCCTTTGCTTTTGACATGAACCTCGCCCAGCGGACCGATTTCAGCCAATGAACGGACGTGCGTTCCCGCACAAGGACAGACGTCAACCTGATCGCCAATTCGGATGATGCGCATCCGTTGAACAGAAGGAGGAATCATGTCAACGTTTGACCGCTCTGCACCAACCTCATCGATCAAAGTTTGACGGTCTTGAACGTCCATGCTCAAAGGAAGATCCTGTTCCACCGCCTCATTAAATGCCGCACGTAGGGCAGCAATTTCATCCTCTGTCAGGGTGACTGGACGCAGATCCAAACGAGAACGCTGTGCTCCAATTTGGTTTCCAACCGTTCGAGCTCCGTTGAACAATTCGTAGGCAAGGCCACTGAGAAGGTGTTGCGCGGTATGCATGCGCATGTGAGCGTGACGTCGGTCCCAATCGATGGTTCCTGTAACGGTATCTCCAACCTGCAGGTTGTGATCTTCTGGGAGGCGGTGATGCACCGCATCGCGTCCTCGGACATCGCTGACGTCAAGGGACCCTGTGGGTCCAACAAGGTGACCAACATCGCAAGGCTGGCCACCGCCAGTGGGATAGAACCTGGTCTGGTTCAGCACCACCTCGGCTCCATCCACACCGAGCACGTCCGCGGTGAAGGTCGTGGCATAGGTCTCGTCGAAAGAATCCAGGTAAAGCCGGTGTGTGGAGAGGCTCATGCTCCATCCAGACGGCCCGAGGCCAAGAAGGCGTCCACCGCCTCATGCGTCCGGCGCACGACGTGCGTGGCGTCGAGGTCGTCGTCCGCCTCCTCCCAAAACGTATGCATGGATTCCATCATGAAGGGTTGAAGGGGTTCTAGATCGGTTGGTGACGTCGTCCAAATTTCGATTGAACCGTCGCCTCGTTTTCCTGCATGCGACAATTGAACGGGTGTGCCCTGAGCCACCACAGCCCCGTACCATGCCCTTGGTGAAGTCAAGGAGATCAGTGGCGTTCCTGCGCTTGGTGAAGGTTCTGGAACATCCTGATCTGCAAGCAAAACAGAGGTCACCTCATCAAGTGAAAACGCCCCAGTACCGGAAGCAAGGAGGACCTCATCATCTCGAAACAGTCGAACGCGGGTTGAGGTCTGACCACCTGCTTTGGTAAACCGATGGACGAGGCGTTTCACCAACCATTGGCTTCGACAGGTGATGGTCGACCGTTCTTGGGCTCCAACGGCCTCTTCAAGACTGGACAACGGCCAATCAAGAGCAGATGTGTCCCAAAAGCCGCAACCTCCGTGTGGAAATCCGAACTCTGCATGAGCTGTCGTTAACATCACCGCGAGTCCTCGATCCAACAGCGAATGTGCTGCGGTGACAGCCACCAACCCGCTACCCACGACAACAATCACGTTGTCAACTCCATCGAAAGCGCATCAACGGGACAACTTGGGAGGCAGTGGTCACACAACGTGCAGGTTGCATGGTCAACCTCCACAAGCCAACCTTTGAGTTTCAACGCATCAACGGGACACACCATGATGCAGGCTGCGCAGCCGTAACAACGGTCATCGTCCACCTGGAGCAGATGACCAGTGGACGTCATGAACGCCACGAAGGTGTTCTTGTTCATGGATTCCACGGAGGCTGAGCTCCTTTTGGATCGAGTGGATGAGGAAATCGACAGGTTCCATACGAAAAGACGTCGTGTTCAGAGACCCCTTCATTTCCATTGGAAGTGTTGTAGCGAACGTAGGGCAGCGAAGACGTCGAGAGAAGAATGTCGCATCGAAGACGTCATTGGAAGATAAGGCGAAGGTGGTCTATCATGTTCTTGACAGAAATCGAAGAAATTCTTGGTTTCGATCGGTGAAGAACCATCCAGTGGAAACGAAGGGGTGTCCGTCCACAGATTCATGGTGGAGAGCGTCTCCGTTTGGGCATGGTGATGTACGACCCAGGTCGAACGTCCACCTATCCTTCTCTTCCTCCAGAGAATGGTTTCCGATTCCATTGCCTCGGTGGTGGAGATGAGGTCGGCAACGTTGGCATCATGATGGAGGATCCAAGTGGAACCAAACTTCTCCTTGATTATGGCCTTGCACCGACCGATCCACCTCGTTATCCAAACGAAGCCCCGCGAGTGACGGATGCGGTCATTACCCATTCACACATTGATCATCTTGGCATGGCGCCATGGCTTGCTGCGCAACACGGTACACGTTTGCATGGCTCCAGCTTGACTGCAGCGATTTCAGAACCGATGTGGTACGATTGCCACAAGGTGTCGTCCATTGAGGGGTATCCCTTGGCATGGGACAAGCGAGACATCGACATCGCCGTCGCGTCTTGGACCACGCATGGATGGAATGAACCTTGGCGCCATGGGCCATGGCAATGCACCTTCCACTCTGCCGGTCACATTCCTGGTGCCGTGATGCTGCACGTGGACACCGGTGCATACCGTGTCATGTTCACGGGTGATTTTGACACCCGAGATTCACCTCTCGTGGCCGGTGCTCAGCCGCATGACGTTGACATCCTTTTCCTTGAAGGCACCTACGGTGGTCGTTCACACCCCGATCAGGAGGAAGAGCTCGAACGTTTCCTCACTCGTATCGATCAAGTGGTTGCTCGTGGTGGAACGGCCCTCATCCCAGCCTTTGCCAACGGCAGAACCCAAGACGTCATCATGCGCCTGCACAAACACCGTCCTCACCTCAACGTGCACGTCAACGGCATGGGGAAACTCATCGCGCAGCATCAGATGGAACACGAACATCTGCTTCGCGACCCTTCAGCACTGCGCAAGGCGTGGTCCTGGGTGAAGCGCATCTCGTCCAAGTCAGACCGCAAGCGTGCACTCGAGGCAGACGTGATCGTGTCCACGTCGGGCATGCTCGACGGGGGACCAGCCCTCTGGTTCCTCAACCGCCTTCGGCATGATTCACGCAACGCCATCCTGTTGACGGGTTACCAAGCACGTGGGAGCGGAGGTCGCTCCTTGCTGGACACCGGTCGTTTGGAGATCTACGGCACCATGACGCACATCGACCTCGAAATCGACCAATTTTCCTTTTCAACCCACGCCGGTCATGACGAAATTGTGGCGTTTGCCAAGGCGTGCAACGCGAAACACGTCGTCATCTACCACAGCGACCCAAATCACGCACGACCACCGCTTGCCGAGGCGCTTGAAGCCAACGGACATACCGTGCACACGCCCGAAAACGGTGTGCCGTACACCATCGTCTGAGCCCTCTGGCGCCAGCGATTCCCCTACCATCTCACGATGCCTTTCCGTTTTGTATCACTTCCTTTTATAAGCAAAAATGAATCTGGGCATTCATGGATATGAAGACCATATTCCGACCCAAAGTGTGGTACATCATTTGCGGTGCCATGGCTTTGTTCGGAGGAATTGAAAACAACATCAACGCATCAACATGGGCTGAAAGCGCTTGGGGTGAAGCTGGTGTCAACGACCAAAGCCTGGCCATGGAAGTGCTCTTCGGCACCTTCATGATCGGTTTTGGAGCGATGAGCCTGACCAGTGCATTTGTGCTTGAGGGAACGGCTCAGGGCAAATTCGCCGTGTTCAACGGCGGCGTCATGATGGCGTTCTTCCTCCTGATGTTTGTCATGCTCAACAGCACCGGTTACAACATGCCTGGCGTTGCCTCCCTCATCCCACCCTTCATCTTCCTTGGAGCGCTCTCTTACTCGGGTTACCTCCACATGAGCGATGAACCATCCACGGAGGCCTGAACATGGACGCCAAGACCATCTTGAATCCAAAGTGGTGGTTGCTCGCGTTTGGCGTGCTTTTCTTCCTTGCGGGTCTTTCGAATTACCTCGGCGCTGAGGGCTCTGCAGACACAGCATACCCGGGCGATTACACGGCACGTGACGTGTTCTTCGAGCAAACCTTTGGCCTCTTCACCATGGTGGCGGCAACGTTGGCGATCGTGACCTCATTGAAGGTCAGTGGCCGCGAACTTTCCATCCTCAGCATGACCTCATCCGGGGTGATGATGGCTTTCATGGTGCTTCACTACATGGCCGGTGAGAACGTCAACTACGGGTTCAACGATCCTGTCGTCCTGGGTGTTGTGTTGTCCTTGCTGGCTCTGCTGGGCATCGCAGGATTCCTACACCTGAACGGCGAAGATGCGTCCAGCGAAGCCTCATCTGAGGCGTGATGGATGGACCGCACCGTGCTGACCCTCCGCGTGTGCGGGTGGTCCAGCATCGCCATGGGACTGATTTTCTTTCTCATTCCGGGCTGGTATGCTGAGCTTGAAGGCGCCACGACCGACAACATCGCCTGGCTTCGTAATCTCGGGGCCGCCCTGGTGGCGGTCAACGGCGTAGGGGCCTTGCTTGCGGCGCAGGATCCGGTCGCAGAACGCCGCCTGTACGACGTGGTGATGCTCGCTTCGGTGCTGGAAACCATCGCTCTTGCGTGGTCCACTTTGACCTGGGAATTCACGGCCACGGAAGCCATCTTCATCACCGGACCCCTCGCTTTGGCCGCGCTGGTGAGTGTTGCCTTGGTGGTCGTTCGCCCACACAAAACGTGACGGGTGGTCACAACACAGATTCATACCTCAACGCAACAAGGTTGAGCCATGGACGTTGACCGGCCCCTTCCGTTGTTCGTCCTCCCCATGACCCTCATGCCGGGCGAAGTCACGCAACTGCGGGTGTTCGAACCCAGGTACAAGCAGATGCTCGACACATGCATCCTTGACGAACGCCCGTTCGGCCTTATCCTCAACGATCCCTTCCAGCCCGTACGCGGTTGGGACGGCCCAAGGACCACCGGGACCCTTGCGTACATCGAACATCACGAAGAGGCGGGCAGCAACCACATGCTGGTGGTGCGCGGCGGCGAGCGCTTCGACGTGGTCGAGGTGATCGAACCTGCGCTCCCACCGTTCTCCGACCCTGCGGTGAGCGACTTGGTCGGTGAGGACGGCTTCTTCCCGGATCAAGAGGCCTTGATGGCCCGAGCAGAAGAGCTGGGCCGGGCTGACCTCCCGCTGCACATCAGCGCTCACGTTCACCTCCGTTCTCCCTTTTCTCCAGACGAGACGGCTTCGACAACGGTGCTGGAGGTGCTTCGCAGCACCATGACCTCCATCGCCGGCGCCATGGGCATCGATGAAGAAACCGCTGACCCTTGGGTTCAATCCCGAATCAACGACGTTGAAGCCGCCGGTCCGGACGGGGTTTTTCTTGCTGCAGCCATGGTCCTCCCCGATCTTGAATCCCGACAGAACGTGCTGTCCAGCAGCACGCTTGCCGAAGCAGTGGATGAGTGGCAATTGGGCCTCGTGGACCTTCGTCGAGATCTTGGACTCGAAGAGGAGTGACGGGCCTCACATCGACAAGAGGACTTTCCCGATGTTTTTCCCATCGTGGAGGCGGCGGTGGGCCTCCACAGCATCTTCCAACGGCACAATGGAATCGATGACGGGATCAAGATGGCCTTCCATGACGCCCGTAACCAAACGTTCCATTTGCGAAAACAGAACCTCGTGGCGTGACCATGTTCCCATGTGAACACCGAACAAGGCTCTGTTTCTGGTCATCAACCGAATCGGGTCGATTTCCGTTCGCCGCAACCATGCAAGCGCGGTTCGGATTGGCCGGCGCTTCTCCGTCGGGGCGAAGGTGGACATGCCGTACGTGTACACCTTCCCTCCTTCCCGTGATGCAGACAGGCTGCGGACCAAATGGTCCCCTCCGATGGGGTCCAAGACGTGGTCCACACCCTCCCCGTTCGTGCCCCTTCGGACCACTTCAACGAAATCCTCTGCATGCCGATCGATGGGGATACCACCGAACGAGCGGATGATGTCGGCCTTCCCTGCAGAAGCCGTCGCCCACACACGCTCGACGCCAGCCCATCGGCAGAGCTGCAACGCTGCGGTACCTACACCTCCACCTCCACCATGAATCAGCACAGCATCTTTCGAGGTGAGGTGCCCAAGTTCGTGGAGCATGTGGTGAGCGGTCAGGTAGGTCACCGGCATCGCGGCCGCGGCTTGGAGGCTGATGCCCACCGGCAGGCGAATCACACGATCGGCCTTGCACACCAAATGACTCGTTTGTGCGCCCGTTCCTGGCACCGTGATGACCGCATCTCCAACGCTCACGTGGTTCACCCCTTCTCCGAGACCGGTGACCGTTCCTGACGCTTCGTATCCGGGGGTAAACGGGTATGGTGGACGTGGATTGTACAGCCCAAGCCGTTGAAGCAGGTCGGCGAAGTTGATGCCTGCATAGGCGACCTCGATGGCGACCTCGCCAGGCCCCGGAGCGGACGCTTCGAACGACTCGATGCGCATGGTTTCAGGCGCGCCGGCTTTGGTGAAGACAAGTCGCTTGGGCATGCACATGGGTCCGGGGTGATGTGCTTGAAGCCGCCGTTGGAATGCGTATGGTGGCGTCAGAATGGCTTTGAACGGGCAGGACTAGAGCCAGACGATGAGCACCCCTTCCCATGAAACCGCGAAGCGTGTGCTGGACGCCGTTGACCAAAGCGGGGCGCACTACGGCTCCGGCTTCCCAATGATCGCCAGCGAGAACGTAATCTCCCCAATGGTGCGTCGCGCTTGCGACAGCGACTTGCACGGCCGTTATGCGGAAGGCTTGCCGGGGAAGCGGTACTATCAGGGCTGCGACGACTTCGACACCATCGAAACCATCGGCATTGATTTGGCCAAGAAGGTGTTCGATGCCAACTTCGCCAACATCCAACCGATTTCTGGAACTGTGGCCAACATTGCCGCCCTCAAGGCCATGGTCAAACCCGGCGACAGGATCACGGCGGTTTCAACCGCGGACGGCGGTCACATTTCACACGCCCAGATGGGTGCGGTGGGTTTGCGCGGCCTCGATCTTCACACCTACCCATGGAACGAAGACCGTATGGAGCCGGACATCGACGCAGCAGCGGCCATGATTCGCGAGACAAAACCCGCCCTTGCCCTGTTTGGAGCCTCCGTGTTCCTTTTTCCCACCCCCCTGCGGGAGCTCGCTGACGCTGCACACGAGGTTGGAGCACGTGTGATGTACGACGGCGCTCACGTGCTGGGCCTCATCGCCGGTGGCGTGTTCCAAGATCCACTCCGAGAGGGAGCGGACATCATGACCGGATCCTCGCACAAGACCTTCCCCGGACCACAAGGCGGATTCTTGCTCTCCAACACGGACGACGAGAAGATGCAGCGTCGCCTCAACAACGCGGTGTTTCCCGGAACGAATTCGTCCTACCACCTCCACCACGTGGCCGGAAAGGCAGTCGCGTTGGCCGAGTTCGAGGCCTTTGGCGCCGACTATGCCCAAGACACCGTCACCAACGCGAAAGCGTTGGCAGAAGCACTGGCTGCGGAAGGATTCGACGTCCTGGCCGAAGAGCGAGGCTACACCGCCAGCCATCAGGTGTTGACTCGGCATGGCGAGACGGACTCCGGTGCTGGACGAACCGCAGCGGCCCTGCTCGAAGAAGCCGGGATCATCACGAACATGAACATGCTTCCCGGTGACACGCGCGCCCTTTCACCGTCTGGCTTGCGCCTTGGGGTGCAGGAGTTGACCCGCCATGGCATGGGCCCAGATCA
>CAXRAI010000075.1:0-3542 GCA_964228865.1 Salinimicrobium sp.
GCAGGCGAAGACAGCACCATGACCTTGGTCAACGGGGCATACGTCTGGAGCATCAACCCAGATGGAACCCAAAACAACGGCTTCTCGTGCTTTGAGAGCACGCCAGACGGACCGTTTGAGATCGTGGGATGCGCCGCTGCAGCGATGACTGAGGAAGACCTGTACATCATCGACGCCATGGAAGTCATGTGGCGTTACGTGGCCGTCGAAGAAGCAGGCGTGGTTGCATTCCGCCAACAAGCGGCATGGCAACTTCCCCCCGACTTGAATCTGAATCAGGGCTTTGTCCACAGCGAGCTTGTGGGACCAGACCATTGGCTGGCGGTCAGCGAAACCTATGCCGCCATCATCGAACTGGAAGACACCTCCATCGGTTTCGACGATCAAGGCAACCCCATGGCGGAAGCGAAGGTCGTCATGAGCGTGGATCGCTCAGCGGACAACGCGGATGGCTTCTCCACGGCGCACGTCAGTGCATCGCCATGGCACGCAACCGACGAAGCACCCGAGGAGCGCTTGGTTTGGCTTGGTGATGAAGCCGGTGCCGTTCAGGCATGGACGTGGAACACCTCGTGGACGGCAGGCGACGCCGCGCCCGAAGAGGAAGACCGCCTTCGTTTGGACGACGTGGGAGGTGCCGTGAAGGACATCGTGGTCAGTGACGTGGACGACAGCGGGGACGTTGAGGTCTGGGTCTTGACCGATGAGGTCCTCTCGATGTACATTGACGCCTCCCTCATCCAGCTCCTCGTGATCGAGGACGTGTCGGAGGCCACGCACCTGGCCGTCGTTGGAGGCGAGGACTGGCGCATTGCCCTCGTGGATGAGAACGGTGTCAGCACCGGCGTCTTCACCCCAGACATGTTCCTTCGTGGAGACATCATCTTCGATGGCCTCGCCACCATGGTCGGTTTGATCGTTGGTGTCGTGATGATGATTCTTCTCTACGTTCATTCGGAATGGTACGTGGTCAACACGGTCGGTGTTCTGGTCGGTGCGGGCGTCATCACGATGCTTGGTGTGACCTTCGTGCCACCTCTGGTCATCGTGTTCATGATTGCCGCAGCCGTGTACGACGCGTGGGCCGTGTACCGCAGCCGGCATATGCTCGAACTCGCGGACACGATGATTGGCCTCCGCCTCCCCATCTTGCTCGTTGCCCCACAGAAGCGCGACTACTCCTTCATCGAAGACAGCGAAGGGTACGGCGACGGTCAGTTTTCCGAAGACCGGCCCGAACCAAAGCCGAAAGCAGCGCCAACCGCTGAATCATCGAGCACCGCCAGCACGGGCGGAAGGGATGCGATGTTCATGGGTCTTGGCGACGTCATTTTCCCCGGCATGCTGGTGCTCTCCGCCGTGCAGTACATCGGCGGCTCCGAGGGCCTTCTGGTCGGCTTGACCACCCTGATTGGCGGGTTGGCGGGTTACGCTCTCCTGATGCGGGCCGTCTCGACGGGCCGCGCGCAGGCCGGTTTGCCCCTGCTCAACGGCGGCTCCATCCTTGGCTACGTGATTGGTGGGCTCCTCTTCGTGGGAAGTGGTCTCTTCGCCTTCGGCATCTCCTTGTGATGGCGAAGCCTGATGAGGACGGTCCCTCGCTCGTCGGCTTGGAGGCACCACCATGCTGGACATCGCGCTCTTCCGCGACGCACCGGAGCGCATCCGTGCCGACCACGATCGTCGCGGTCTTTCACACGACGCCATCGACGAGGTCATCCGCCTCGACGGAGCATGGCGTGACCTGCTCAAAGCCACCGATGTGTTGCGAGCGGAGCGGAACCAAGCCGCCCGTGCCATTGGCGCGGCCAAGAAGGCCGGCGATCAGGACGAAATGCAGCGCGTGCTCGCCGAGGTCGCCTCCATCGGCGAGCGCATCACCGCGATGGAGAAGGAAGTCGACGAGGCCTTGGCTGCCCGCGATGCGGTGCGCATGAGCATTCCAAACCTGCTTCACGAGGCGGTGCCGAGTGGAGCCGATGAATCGGGCAACACCGTGCATTCCGTCCACGGGGAGAAGCCCACGTTTTCGTTTGAACCGCGGACGCACAACGACCTCATCGAGATGAACCACTGGGTCGACCTTGAGCGCGCTGCAAAGGTCACAGGGAGCCGCTTCTACTACCTCAAAGGGGACCTTGCACGCATGGAGATGGCGCTCTCCACCTATACGGTTGATTTCCTCCGCGAGCGAGGTTACACCCTCGTTCAGCCGCCCGTGATGATGAACAGAACCGCCTACGAAGGCGTCACCGACCTTGGTGACTTTGAGACGGTGATGTACGGCATCGAGCCGGACGGCTACTACATGACGGCCACAAGCGAGCACCCGCTCACGGCGATGTACATGGGCGAGACCGTGCCAGAAGAGCACCTTCCGTTGCGCTTGGTCGGTGTCTCCGATTGTTTCCGCAGGGAGGTCGGCGCGCACGGCCAGTCCGACCGCGGCATCTGGCGTGTGCACCAATTCCGCAAAGTGGAGCAAATCGTGATCAGCGATGCTGAGGGCTCGTGGGACCTGCACGAGGAATTGCTGCAGAACTGCATCGACCTCTGGGACGCCCTCGGCCTCCACTACGAAGTGGTCAACATCTGCACCGGGGACATGGGCACCGTGGCCAGCCGCAAGTACGACCTTGAGGCGTGGTTGCCTGGCGCCAAGGCGTACAAGGAGGTCGTGTCCTGTTCCAATTGCACGGATTATCAGGCCAACCGCCTCCAAATCCGCACCGGCGTGCCCGGCCACGCCAACCAACCCATCGCGCACACCCTGAATTCCACGGCCGTGGCCACCAGCCGTGCGCTGGTCGCCATCATGGAGCAGAACCAACTCGAAGACGGGCGCGTGCAGGTGCCCGACGTGCTGCAGCCCTACATGGGCGGTCAGGCCGTGCTCGAGTCCTGCGCCTTCTGAGCGGGTTCACCCGCAAGCGTCAGGTCGGAACCTTCCACGTTCCACGTCAGGGCCATGCCTGCTGCAAAGCCGAGCGGGCCGAGCAGGAGGCAGAAGAGCAACACAGGGAAGGACACAGCCCTGGGCCGACCTGCTACGAGCATGCGTCGCCAAATGTGGCGACCGGCGAGCGTGTCGAGCGCAAGGATGTGGATCCAAGCGAGCACCACCATGTCCGGGTCTTCGAACAACTCCACCACGACCGCAGGGGTCGGCATTTGGGTGCCGAGGGTCATCAGCAGGTCGGGCAAGACGGGCAGCGCCAGCACGAGGTAGGGCACAAGAAGGGGCAGGAAAGTGAGCTTCAGGTCCCCGATGTAGCGCTTGGTGAGGTCGTGGTCCGGGAGGAACCACATCATGCCCCATACGGGCACGATCAGGGCGTTGGCCAGCCAGAACATCGCCTCGGCGAGCGGGGTCATGCTGACGCCTCGTTGAGGGAGCGCATGAGGGTGGCGGCGTCCTCAAGCACGGAGGCATTCGACCAGTAGGTCTTGGAGGTCCACACGAGGTGTCCTTCACCGTCCAGCACCTGCAGGGTTGGCGTCACTGGGCCTTGGAAGGCGTCCACAAGATCGACAGAGGTTGC
>CAXRAI010000076.1:0-5925 GCA_964228865.1 Salinimicrobium sp.
CCGTCGACGTGGCTCCAACCCCGCCCACGCCACCGTCGACCCCTCCGGCCACTTCCTCTCCGGGGCCCTCCGGAGGTCCACCTTCCGGCCCGCCCAGCGGCCCTCCTTCTGGCCCCCCTACTGGTCCACCCAGCGGCCCTCCTTCTGGACCCCCCTCCGGACCCCCCTCCGGACCCCCTTCCGGTCCACCCAGCGGCCCTCCTTCTGGACCCCCCTCCGGCCCTCCGTCAGGCCCACCGTCTGGCCCGCCCTCCGGGCCTCCGTCCACGTCCTAAGCGAGGCTGAATCTCATGTCTGACACCTTCTCAATGGAGTTGTGCGGTTCGAAGGGCGCATGGCAAATTGTCCCAGAGGGATGCGACGGCATCGACTTGGAAACGGTCGGCGCCAAGATCGTTGCAGACGGGTACACGGTCGGACTCCGCACCCGTTTGATGTGGACCTTCACAGGTCCAAGCGACCTCTCGTTGTTTCCAAGCGGAAAACTGCTGGTCAAAACCCAAGATCAAACGTTGGCCTCCGATGTCGCAGAGCGCCACCTGAACCACTGGATTCAGACGGGTTGAGGCGCATGGACCTCGACACCGTGATTTCCAGGCTTTTGGCAGACGAAGCGGTGGTCTATCCCACCAGCACACTGCCAGGTTTGGGTGCTCGACCAACGCCAAGGGGCCTTGATGCCGTCTTTGCCCTGAAGGCACGGGGCGATGAAAAACCGGTCAGTTTGGCCGTTCGAAGCCTTGAGCAGGCCGAAGCCTTGGTGCATCTTCCTGAATTGGCCCACGCGTTGGTGGAGTCCTTTCCACCCGGGAGCTTGTCGCTCATCCTTCCCGCTCGAGAGGCGCAAGACCCCCGTCTGGGAGGCAACGCCATCGCGGTTCGTTGCGTGGTTCACCCCGTCGCCCTCGCGCTGGTTGATGCGGTGGGTCCGATCACCGCCACCAGCGCCAACCCCAGTGGCGAGGCGCCGGCCATGGACACCGAGGAATGCGCCGAACGTCTCGGCCTTCCTTCTGATGCTGCAGCCCCCGGTCGTTGCCCAGGTGGGCTTGGAAGCACCTTCCTTTTGCTCGAGGTCGAGGGCGAGGCAGTCGAGGTAAGCGTTATCAGGGCGGGCGTGGTACCTCCGGCTGACGTGATGTCATGGGTGACTTCGAGGAGGGCATGAAGTACTGGCGAGATGCCGGTCACGTGGCCCGCCGAACGCTTGAGGCCATGAAGGACGAACTTCAACCCGGCAAAACGTGGCACGAGATCATCGAGGCCGCTGAGCGCTTCATTCACCGCCACGGCGGCAAGCCTGCCTTTCCGGGCACCATCGCCGTGAACAACATCGCCGCACACTTCACCACCGAACACACGGTGAGTCCACCAGAAGGCTGGGAAGGCGACATGGTGCTGCAAAAAGGCGACCTTGTGAAGATCGATTACGGCGTGCACATCAAGGGGCACATCGGGGACAACGCCCTGACCTTTGAGGTGGGCAACACCAACAACCACACAGAGCAAATCAAAGCCGCCAGGGAAGCCCGGGACGCTGCCATTGAGGTCATGCACCCCGGGACGCCATGGCACAAGGTCGGAGAAGCAGCAGCCCAACCCTCCCTCGACGCAGGCTTCCAACCGATTCGAAACCTCTGCGGCCATCAACTGAAGCCCTGGGTGTTGCACGCCGGCGTGTCGGTGCCCTCCTACCAATGCGGACCAGACCATCAAGGATTCAAGGGCGTGGTTGAGGAAGGTGCTGTTTACGCCGTGGAGCCATTCAACACCACCGGAGAGCAAGGCCTGATCAAGAACATGGGCGCGAGCAACTCCTCGAACATCTACCGGGTCACGGGTGCGACCACCTCCCGGAAGGCACGTGCAAAGAAACAACTCAAGCCCTTGGGGGCTCAGATGGCACGCAACCTCGAGGAGCGGTACGAGACCCTGCCGTTCGCCGAGCGGTGGGCGTATCCGATGTTGGAGAAGCCCTTCCCCGACGCCGACGAAGCGAGCCGGCAATCCAAGTGGAATGCTCTGGTGAAGAAGCTGGTGAGCATTCGATTCTTGGAAACCTACCACGTGTTGGCCTGTGCTGACGACGGCATGGTCGGGCAATTCGAACACACGGTGGCCGTTACATCGGGTGGCCCCGAGATCCTCACCGTCGAGTGAATGCGACCATGCAGGTGCGAAGGCCACCTCCATCGGCCCAATCTTCTTCCTTTTTTCCGAGGCATTCATCGGCAGATGCATCCGGGAAGGGTTATGAAGGCATGACGCATACGCACATCTGAACAGGTGTGAACCGGCTTCGTTGAGTGCATCCCATCCCCTCTGCGTCTGCTCTCGCCCTGTTCACCTCAACTCCATCCAGCCGCCAGGCTGGCCACAAACGGTTTGTACCACCCGCGGCCCATTATTAGAATTGAAAATAACATAACATAATGGCGCAGTACGTCGATTTTGGACCCTTCCTGCGAAGTCGATAGGCGGAGTATTCAAATAAGACGGTTGATTTGGGAGTAGAGCCCGTAATGGGCAGGAAGGACTGAAAATGAACAACGAAAACCGAAATGATGAGGCTGTGAGCCCCGTTATCGCGACCATCCTGATGGTGGCGATCACGGTCGTGCTCGCTGGTGTGCTGTACGTCTGGGCTAGCTCCCTGGCTGAAGGCAACACCGACGGCGACCTGACCCTGTACGTCTTCGACGCCGAAGACGCGGGCGGCGACGTCACCACCGGCACCGACGACAACCTGGTCCGCGTCACCATGACGCAGGGCTCTGGTATCAACTGGGCCTCTGTGAGCGTGAAGATCAGCGTCAACAACGACGCTCCGATCACCTGCGACCGTGACTCCGGTGACGGCGTGGACACCGACTGCTCCCTCGTGGAGTTCGGTGACAGCTCCGACAGCGAGTGGACCATCGGCGACGGCGTGACCATCGTCGAGAACGGACAGGACCTCTGCTCCGCCGGTGAGACCTGCAGCATTCAGGTGACCATCACCAACGTGCGCGAAGGTACCACCCTGGACGAGTCCTCCACCGTCGCTCAGTGAGCTTCGAGTGAAGGAACTTCACCGCACACACCACGTCCACTGAAGGACGCGGCCGTCCTCCCGGGTGCTGCGGCACCCGGGGGGGCCTCCCCCCTCAACCCTCACCTTGACGCCCCTCAGCGTTCGGCGTCCACAGATGTGCTGGACCCCCAAACCACTCCCTGAGCCAAGAGCCCCACAGCGGGATCATTCCACCGATGACGGTCGACAGGCTCCTGAAGGGCTTTGGCCAGCTGCGCTCAAACACACCCGTGAACAGCATCAGCATCGCGAGCACTTCAAACACGGTGAGCACGAAGCCAAGGGGTGTTTCCCATGGCATCATGCCGGCACGAACCGACATGGCCCAACGGACGTCTGCCATCTGCCATCCAAGCAACATCAGGAATGGAGCACGCAGGTGGGCGTGGCGCTGAAAGCGCAGCGTTTGGGCAAATTCCGCGGGAGCCCGCACGTGTTTCTTCCTTCGAAGCAAACGGATGAGGCCCCGTCCTCGACGGAGGCGTTGTTCCCAACGACCGGCGACGGTGCGTGGCGACTGGTCGTGAAAGACCGCACCGGGATGTTGTGCGGTGCGGTAGCCCTGCTCAGCGACGGCCATGGCGATTTGTGCATCGTCTGCGTTTGAGCCGGCATCAAGGGCTGCTGGATCCACAAGCCCGGCCCGGAACGCCATGAGGCTGCCTTCAAGGAAAGGGGTCGCTCCGAGGCTACTCTCAGCCTCACGCAGCCATGAAAACAAATCCCTGTGGCCTGATTCCAAGGCGGTCATGCCCCGGCGCTCAGGACGTCCACCTACGGCACCGAGGTCCTCCTCAGCCATGGCTCGAATCAAGGATTGCAGCGCACCGGGTGCACACGTTGCATCGGCGTCCACCATCACGACAAGGGCATTCGGAGACGACCTTCGGATTTCAGCGATGGCGCGCTTGACGGCCGCCGTCTTTCCCTCGCGTTCCTCCATGGACACCAGCTCGTGTTCGGCGAAGGCTTCGGGGCTGGAGCCAAGCCATGCTTCGGCCGCCTCGAGCGTCCCGTCTTCTGAAGCAGAATCGATGAGCATCAATCGAACGCCAGCTTTGCCAAGCGTTTGGCCTTCAATCCGTTGAGCGGCGAGGTTTTCCAGCCTGCCTTCGATGACCGCACGTTCGTTCCACGTTGGCACCAGGACAACCACTTCGGGCATGGCGTCCAGTGGGACCGGATCAGAACTTGGCGTCCATGGCGCCCTCATCGCTCTGGAGCAACGCTGCCGATGGGCGAGGAAAGGCAGACCAAACCAGAGGACGACAGCGCCCTCAGCCAACGCCCACCAAAGCACGTGCCTTCCTCGCTCCTTGCTGATTTCATCCCTTCCCGTCCATCGGTGTGCTCATGTCCAACTTTCGCATGGCGTGGTGCATGCCGCACGTGATCCACGTCGGGCCGTGCGAATCTCCGGGTGGCATCCGGACCGTCATGCGGACCTTGGCCAAACATCCACCTGAAGGATGGACGGCTTCCATGCTGGCCTCTCATGCACCTTCCCGCCTTGCGATGCTTCGAGCGGCACGAAAGGCTGCACGTGAGCTTCGGAGCATGCCCGAGGACGGTTCGACCCTCGTTCACTTGCATGCGGCCAGCGACTGGTCGCTCCGGCGCAAGCTGCGCTTGGCAGCCGCGTGCAAGGCTCCGGTCGTCCTTCACCTGCACAGCGGTGATACGGCACGATGGTTGGGCGCTTCGCCCAAACGCGTGGAGCAAGTTCGCTCTGCCATCCAGCGGCACGTGAACACAGTGGTGGTCCTCGACGATGCTTGGAAGGTCGTGCTTGAACCGTTGATTGGAAGGGTCGATGTTGTTCCCAATCCGATCGATCCGGTGCACCGTCCAGCGGTCGGTCGGGACAAAGAAGGACACCACCTTCTGGTGATGGGCCGAGATGCACCGGTGAAGCGCCGTGCCTTCGCTCTCGATGTGCTGACCTCGGTCCGGCAACATCGACCTTCCGTGCACTTGCATCTCACCGGGGGACAACCGTCGCAGGAAGAGGGATGGACACGTCATGGCTGGTTGTCGGAGGCGGAGCGGCTGGAGTTGTTGCACAACAGCAGTGCTTTGTTGCTGCCTTCACGCTTCGAAGGGCAACCGCTCGCGGCCCTCGAGGCCCTCGCGTGCGGCGTCCCCGTCATCGCGGATGGAGGGCTTGTCGGGTTGCCACACACGGTCGTTCGGCCACCTGAGGCGACGGTGGAAGCATGGACGCAAGCGGTGCTTGAGACGCTAAACGCACCCGCCGATGCAACCGTGTTGTGTTCCTCGGTCGCCCACCACACGGTCGAACACGTTGCTTCGCGTTGGGGAGAGGTCTACTCCACCGTTCAGCAGACGTCCACCACGTGAGTCAGTTCCCCTGAGCGAGACGTGCATCGACCAACTCACCCAATCCGTCTTCCAAAGCGACGTGGGGGTGCCATCCAAGGTCGGCGGTGATGGCCGCGAGGTCCGCCACGGAGCGATCCAAGTCTCCAGAACGAGCGGGCCCCACGCGGGGGGTGAGGTGTTCACCGTCCACACCACGAGCTCGAAGGGCATCAGCCAACGTTTGGACGAGGTTGACGAGGCTGGTTTCCTTCCCGGTGCCGACGTTGTACACGGCCCTGGGCGGGTTGCTCCACGTGCCAGCAGCGAGGTGAACGAGAAGGCGTGCAACGTCATTGACGTGAACGAAATCCCTGGTCTGTGCGCCACCACCAAACAAGGTTGGGGCATCTCCAGCGCACATCTTGTTCACGAAGATGGGGATGACCCCAGTGTTGGCGCCTTCGCTGCGTTGACCCGGGCCGTAGACGTTGAAGAAGCGCAGCGCAAGGGCCTCCCATCCCTGCGAGCGC
>CAXRAI010000077.1:0-40404 GCA_964228865.1 Salinimicrobium sp.
AGCGGCAAGTCCGGCGTCACGTTCCACGAACGCACGTCGGCACCGAACTGCAGCACCTCGAAGGGCGCCATCGTCGCGTTGACCGGCAGGAGCAATTCCGTCTCGGTCAGCACGAGGTAGATCGGGCGGTCGTCCACGTCGTCGAGCGCATCGCACAGGCCGTCGTTGTCAAGATCGCCGGGCTGGTCCATCGCGTCGAGGTCGCTGTGGTTGCCACACTCGGTCTCCTCGGTCTCGGTCCAGCCGTCGCCGTCGTCGTCGTCATCCGCATTGTTTCCGATGCCGTCGTTGTCGGTGTCCACCCACTCGGTGGGGTCCACCGGGAAGGCGTCCGCACCGTCGCCGTAGCCGTCGTCGTCGCAGTCTGGGTCCAGACTGCATCCCGCTTCTTCGGCACCGTCGAGCACGCCGTCGTTGTCGTCGTCAGGATCGACGTGGTCCGGAAGGCCGTCGTTGTCGAAGTCCGCGCTGACGGTGATGGTCAGCGTCGCCGAATCGTTCGCGCCGGACGTCGTGTACGCCGTGATGGTGTAGACCACCGGGCCGCTGACGTTGGTCGGCGTGCCCCACAGGGTGCCGTTCGACGTTCCGAAGTTCCGGCCTGTTGGCAGGTCCGGCGTCATGTTCCACAGCACGGCCGCGTCACCCGAGGTTTGCCCGGTGAAGGGCTGCATCGCGCTGTTGTTCGTCAGGTCGAGGCTCGTCAGCGGCAGGGTCAGCGTGATCTGCTCGACCGGCTCAAGCACCTCAATTTCGAGGACGAAGGTCGCGGTGGCGCCGGAGATGGAGGTCACTTCGACCGTGTAATTGGCCGCCGGCGTCCCCAGGTCTGGGGTGCCGTAGATGGTCCCGTTGGAGGCACCGAGGTGCACGCCGCTGGGCAAGCCGGGGCTGACCGTCCATGAGGACGGCGTTTCGCCGAAGGTTTGTCCACCGATGTTCTGCATCGTCGTGCCGTTGACCAACGAGAGGCTCTGCGTCGGGAAGACCAGCGTGATGCCCGCGCCGGGCACCGTGACGTTGACCTGCACGGTGAAGGAGCCAGCGTCGTTGGTGGCGGTGATGTTCACGCTCGTCGTGTTCTGAATCAGGATGGCCGTCCCGGTGATCCGACCCGTGAGGTTGTCGAAGGACAGGCCCATCGGCAAGGTGCCGCTCATCGACCACGTTTCCACGGCACCTCCGGTGTTGACCGGAGCCTCGTCCACGATGCTGTCGCGTGGATACCAAAGGCTGTTGTTGCCGCCGTAGGTGATGTCGGGCAACGGTTCGAGGACCGTCAATTCGATGATTTCGCGCGCGCATTGGTTCCACAGGTTGCACACGACGACCACGTAATGCGCCGCAGTCATGTTGGCCGTCGGCGTGCCCACGATGCTGCCGTTGGCCAACAGAGACAGGCCGTTGGGCAAGGCGGGGCTCACGGTCGCAGGGAGCAAACCCTGTCCTAGCAGCGTTGTGTTGTAGACGGCGCCGTTCACGCCGCGGGTGAAGGTTCCCGTGGTTGGCAAGGTGAACAAAGCATCGATGCTGTGGAGGGGTGAGGCGCCGATCATCACTTCGTGGCTGAACACCCGTCCGTCGACGGTCATGTTCAACCAGTACGGGTTCGGGGTGGTGGTGGTGGGACTGATGCCCCCCATGCGCCCGCAGGTGCTGTAGAACGTGAGGCCGGAAGGCAGCCACGTGCTGCCGTTGGTGCCCACCAAGGACCACGTCTCACCCAAAGGTGACTGACTGCTGGTGCAGGTGCTCTCCGAGAGGTCCGTGTACCGGTACGTGTTCCCTTGATTGCTGGCCAACGGCTTGTGCTCTGCCTGATGGCCAAGACCAGAAGCGAAGCGAAGCACCGACGAGAGCAAGCCGTCCACGTTTCGGCCGTCGTCGTAGGCCCACGTCACCTCAACCGGAGATTGCATCGAGGGGCCGCTCGGAACACTGAACGCGTTGTTGTCTCGGATTTGGAACACCGGCATGCCGGAGGCATCGAAGCCAGCCGCCGTACTTCGGTAATGGCTGCCGAGGTTCGCCGTCGTGGCCATGGCGGTGGCTCGACGTCCATCGTCCTCAAGCACGACCAGATCGAACCGGTCATTAGAACCAGACTGGCTGGTCCTGACGAACACGAAGATGCGGTCGCCGTCGGTCTGTGCCGAAAGGGTCGTGGTCGCTTCCACAAGACCGCCGGAGGATGTGTCGGAATAACCAAGCGGAGCGCCAGATGCGAACCCGCTTTGCATGTCCACCCCCATGATGGGCCCATCGCCCAGCCGGGCACCGTCCGAAGCACGGAAGCGGAAGAGGTGGATCGGATGTTCGGCCAGCGCCGTGGTGTTGTAGGCCACGGTCCCTGCAGGAACGCTCGAAGTGGGGCGTCCTACGGTCGAATTGGTCACGCCCGTGTTGAGGTAGGCGCCTGCCCTTCCGTCACGGGCCGTTTCGCGAACGACCACGATGGTGTCGTCGTCCATCACCATCGATTGCACATCGAAGACACCGTCGGTCACGTTGCCGTGCTGGTACCACAACGCGTTCCCGTTTGCGTCGAACATCACCATGAAATGATCACGGTGATTGTCAGAAGTGGGTGTGTCAGGAAGCGGCAACATGAGGTCGCCCCAGGTCTGTTGTCCGTTGGTCTGGTAACTCAGCAGCATCTTGCCGTCGCTGGTGTGGTCCAGGTCCACACGCTTCACTTCAGCGTGGTCCCACGACGGTGACGTGCTCACGTCGCTGGTCGTCAGCCATTCGACCTCACCGTCTGCGGTGAGTGACGCGAGCATGAGGTTGGTCTTCCTGTTGTAGTAGTCGTTGTCGTCGTTGCAATCACCTGTCCTGCTGGCGTGGATCTCGTGCCCGCCGAAGGTCCCCACCAAGGGCGCTTCTGCACAGAACTGGATCGCCAAGTTGATGCCGCCATCAGGGGCGATGCTCAGGTAATCGTCGTCCATCATGCCACGGCCGTCGGGCGAATACGTCTGACGGGCGTCGTAACTGCTCCAACTGACGCCCTCCTCGCCAGGGTTGTTGTAGTAGGTGGAATTCCCTGCCCTGTGCATGACGTGCTGCGTCCACTGCACCAGGCCTTCCTCCCCAAAGGAGGCGAGCACCAACTTCTTGCGTTCACCCCATCCCTGACATTCGGTGTTGCTGCTGTACAGCGTCGTGCACGCTTCAGAGGCAAGGATGTCGTGCTCTGGGTTAGGGAATTTGATGTCGTTTTCTGAAGAGCACGACGTCTGAGAACAACTGCTCGATCCAGCAAGGAAGAGCACCAGCGGATTGCCGTCGGCGTCAAGGGCAAGGTCGAGCGGATAGGTCCAAGCGTGACTGCGGATGTTGGAGGTCCAATTGACCACCGCGCTGCCGTTGGGCCGGTAACCGGTCAGCACCAAGTCCGACGAGGTATGGCTGAAGCCGTTCACCTTCCCCGCCGAATCCGTGCCGTGCCAAGACAGCGTGTAGCGGCGGCCGTCCTCGGTGGTGACCATGTGGCTGGCCTTGTTCAGCGGCGAAGACGAGCTCCCGAATTCGCCCACGCTGACCATGGCCGGCTCAGCGATGCGAAGCAGGACCACCATGTCGATGGTCACCCCGTTGGAGGTGATGCGCAGGGTGACGTTCTGCCCTTCGGGCACCGCCACCGTTGGGGTGCCGGAGATGGCTCCGGTCGTCGTGTTGAGCACCAGCCCGTTGGGCAGGGAGGTCAACGCGGTCACGCCGGTCACCTCGTACCCGCCGAAGGGCAAGGGCTCAGCGGCCGAAAACAGGCCGGCTTCCCACAGGAGGTCCTCCTCGGTGAAGTGGAGCATGGCCCCGAGGCTTGCGTCGCACACGCCGTCGTTGTCCGCGTCCACCGGCGTCCACGACGCGTCAGCGGCCGGGTCCACGCGCATCGCTGGCGCATAGAGCAGCGTTTCGCCGGTCGCCGAACCTTCGGTCACGAGCACCGTCGAGCGGCCGGCGGTGTCGGTGGCGTGCCCGACGCTTGTGTGCACATTGAAGTTCGCAAAGGTCAGCGCCGGATGCAAGGTCGTGGACACGATGCCCGAGGCGTTGAGTTCGGACACGGCCACCGAGAGGTTGCTGAGCACGTAGGACATGCGAAGGCCGCCCGCCGGCGTCCAATCCAAGCCGAAGCTGTTGCTGGTGTGGTAGCTCGCCCTGAGGCCCGTCACCGCACCAACATGGTGCACGTAAGGCGCGGTATCGTTGATGATGAGGTGTTCGTGATCGACCAAACCGCTCGAATTGAGCGTCGGAAGAATCCAGTGCACCTGACCCTCACCGTCGCTCACCATCTTGCCGGGGGCATGGTTGAAACCGTTCACATTCGAGGTCAGGCTGCTTGGCAGCGTCAGCGGCACAGCATTTCTGTCGTAGGCGTCGAACGTGTGGTTCCACGTCAGGAGGCTGAGGCTTGCATAGACCTGGTTCGTGTAGTAATTGCTCGAGCCTTCATCTCTCGGGGTGTACTGGTTGCTCAGGACCAAGAGCGACCCGTTCTCGAGGCCCAGGGCCTGAATCGGGTAATTACCGGGAATCTCGGTGTCGCGGCTGTTGCCGTCCAACGTCTGGAGGGATTCGCTGGAGTACTTGATGACCAGGACCTCACCGTCAGCGTCGAGGAATGGAGCGAGGACGTACCCGCTGTTCTCATCGCCGATGTAACGCGGCACGAGGGCCCCGTCTTCGACGTCAAGAAGGTAGGAAATGACGCCATCAGCCGAAGGTTCCCCGTAGGCCGTGAAGGCCACGGAGGAACCCAAGTTGGTGGCGCGGTGGCCGCCAACACCAGAATAGGTGCTCAACTTGAGGGCCCCGGCCATTGGATCGTCCTCGGTCAAGTCGAGCAGGTGCGTGCCGGCATCGAGGCTGCTCACCGTCAAGGCCGCCATCGGCGTCCTGCGGTCAGCGCCGCCAAGGAACACCGTGGCGTCCCCGATACCCACAGGTGCTGGCGGCAGGGAACGGAGCACCGTGCCCTGAGGCGAACACATCCGCTCGTCGGCGTCGTCCCAACCGTCACCGTCCATGTCGGCGTCGGCCGCATCGCACGTGCCGTCGCCGTCGAGGTCGCGTGGAAGGTGCAGGTTCGACGTCGGGTTCGTGCCGCACGTTCCTTCATCGAGGTCGCTCCAGCCGTCGCCGTCGTCGTCGTCGTCCTCGGTCAACGGCGAGGAACACGCGGCAACGAGGGCGTCGGGTCGTCCGTCCCTGTCGGTGTCGACCGTGGCGCATGCATCGCGCGGGAAGGCATCCTCATGATCGAGCACGCCGTCACCGTCGTCATCGTCGTCCCAGAGGTCCTTGACCCCGTCACCGTCCGTGTCTGGGTTGCGCAGGTCGAGGTGAACAGGGCCACCGTCGGCCAGCGCCTCTGCGTACGAAGTGACATCCGGAGCGTTCGAGCCCTCGTAGACACCACGCTCTCCGGGGATACCCCTGCAGAGCACTTCCGCGTCCAAGCGCAGCACGCACGGCCCGTCAAGCGCCAGCACGCGCCCACCGAAATCCTCGGGCGCGTACTCGACGAGGTCGCCGGGGCCTGTTGCAAAGCAGACCGGGGCCGAATATGGACCGATGCCGCACACTTGCAAATCGTCATTCAAAGCGAGGCTGCCCGGCTTGAGCGGCACCTCATCGGCGTTCTTCACCACAGCGTTCGTTGAGCCTTCCGTCAGCGTGAGGGGGCCGCTCAGCATGTAGGTGCCAGCATAACCCGAGTTCCAATTTTGGGCCTTGTGCACCACGTCATGGAGGCCGTTTGCGTTGGTGAACGTCACCGGGTTCCCGGCAGTATAACCGCTGCTCTCGAAGCACGTCACGCGGATCAAGCTCGCATGGAGGGCACAAACGACTTCGGCCGCCCTGTCATTATAGGCGCCTTCGTGGAGGCTGACGATGGGAACGCCACCAAGGTCGGCCTCCCAATGGGCGCGGTTGTTGTATGTGGTCCAGCATCGCACGGTGCCGTTGGACAACAAAGCGCAGTTTCGCGCAATGTCAACCGCATCGGTCAACACACCGCTGGAGGTCCCTGTCCCGACCACGCGACGTGCATCGCCGTTCGCACTCACTTGTCCGGAACCGTACCCCGGCACGCTGGAATCCACACCAGAACCGGAGGTATAGCCCCAACAGGTGACGGTTCCGTTCTCAAGCAAGGCACAGGTCTTTGCAAGCGAGCCGGGAATGCTCTGGGTTAAGTCCGTGGCGTACACCTCGGTCCCAAGATCGACGAAGGGCAAATTTTCGCCCATCTCGTTCACGGAATCCAACGTTTCACCCCAGTCGAGGAAGGCATGATCGGTGTTCCAACACTTCACGAGGCCCTCGTAAGAGCGGACGCAGGGCGAGGCCATGAGGCCGTTTCTCGATGCTGCCACAAGTTGTGCGACGTCCCATGGTTGCCGGTCCAGTTCAAACGAATCCGTGTGGACGTCGAGCGGGTCGCTGAACCACTGAACGGGCGTGCCTGGAGCGGTGGTTGGCGTGGACGCCAGTCCACCGCCGTTGCCGAGCGAACCCTCGGCGTCTGGACCCCAGCAGTACACCCGCTTGTCGTTGGTGGCGTTGCGCAACAAGGCGCACGCCCGCTCGTCGAAATCGCTGACCTCGACCTCGACCGGCACCCAACCGGTGGGCAGGCTGACGCTCACCGGCGTGGCCGTGGTCGAGACGGCGTTGCCGCCGTCGCCCAAACCACCGACCGTTTCGTTGCCCCAGCAGGCGAGGCTGCCGTTGAGGACGGCGCACGCGGTGGTTTGGCCCATGGAGAAGGAGGTGGTGCGGTTGGCGTCGTCTTCGTACTGCAAATTGATGCTGTGGTTCGGGTCGGTCATGAGGTTGCTGTTTTCGCAGACCAAGCCCACGCCGTCCAGCGGGACGGCACAGGTTTGACCCGCCACTCCATCCAACCCAACGTCTGGGGTGCCGACCAGTCCCACGGGATTGTAACCGGTCTCAGCGTTCCTCTTCACCAGCGGCGAGTCATACAGGTACGCCAAGGAAGCGTCCGGGTGCGGACTTCCGACTTCCCTGACGTTGAGGTTGTACTCCAAAACGGCGTTCTGGTAGGTGCCCCCAGTGCCCCCAAGGTTGCCAGAGGACTCGACGCCGACGATCATGATGTCCTGGTTCCATGCCGTCGTGTAGGTCAACCGATTGGTCTCAGTGATGTCATGGCTGAGCGACTGCCCCGGAACCGAGTTCTGGGTGAGCGCCGAGGTCGGCGCAAAGGCACGAATTTTTGTCCGCCCACTGCTGCCCCAACTCGGCATGTTCCAGCCCACAAGGTCCTCGGTGAACACCTCGATGAGGTACGTCCGCCCAGGTTCAACCGGCACCACGTGCATGTCCTCCCAATCCTGGTGTTGCATCGAGCCGACGGTCATCACCGTCCCCACACGGAGCCCTGAACAATCGATGGGCAGCGAGGTGTGGTTGGTCACCGTCATGGCTGCATCCGAGGTGCCGACCGCAACTCCACTCGGATAGACAAAAGTGGTGTCCAGCGGATCCACCGAGACGCCGGAGTACGTGAAGCCGCAGCCGCTGGCCGTGCTGGCGTTGGCGATGGCGCTCTGCCACTCCGCAGAGGGTGCGCTGGTTGACGTTGACATGGCGCCGCCGGTCCAACAGGTCGTGTTGCCGTTGGCGTCCGTGGCACAGGTTTCGTATTGACCGGCATCGAGACCAGAGATCGAATGGTCCCGGGCCAGCAGCATGACGGGCTCGGTGCTGTTCGCCAAGGTGTGCACAAGGTTGACGCCCACATCATACGGAGCGCCGCCTTCGGCGATGTCAATGCCGTGCAAGGCTGCATTCAGATTCAGGAAGTCGTCCCAATTGTAGTTGTAGCCCACGCTGTACGTGAGCTTGACCTCCAGCGTGTGTTCGCCTGCGCTGACCGGTACAGAAGCGTTGTACCACGTGCTTTGGACCTCCCCCGAGTTGGAGCCCATGAACCACACGTCATCGAGGTAGAAATCGAGTCCGAAATCGACGTCCTCCGCACTGAGGTTCAGCACCAGCGTCGCGTCCATGGGCACGCTCAAATCCAGGTGCTGGAGCATGGTGTTCTGGTGATTGCAGCAACCGAAGCGATACAACTGAACGACGGATTGGCCGTCGACGAAGTTGACGAACTGGTTTGTGCCTTGTTGGCTCCATGACGTGATCAGCCACGGGTACCGCTGATGATCGAGCAAGACCACACCGTCCGGATTCGCGAAAACGTGCGAGCCAAGTTGGCCCTTGAGGTTGGAGCCCCAGCACCATACGTCGCCACGCTGGTCGTGGATGCAGGTGTGGTTGGCCCCGGTCGCGACGCCAAGGGCGCGCACGCCATCGGGCAGGTCCACCAGGCCGGCGGAGGCGCTGGCGTGGCCGGTGTCACGACCGAGTTGGCCGTGGTCGTTGGCGCCCCAGCAGAACACCTCACCTTCGGTGGTGACGGTGCACGCGTGGCGCTCACCGGCGTCGAGGTCCACCACGACGGTACCGTATGGCAAATCCACGCCGTGTGCAGCATCCACGCTGACGGTGCTGGCCGCGGTGGCCGTGGCGTTGCCCACCTGCTGCTCATCGTTGGCGCCCCAACAGACGACCGCCGGTTGGGTCGAGTCAAGTGCGACGTCACCGGTGATGGCGCAGCCAAACGCATCGCCCAGGGCGATGGTGCGTGAACCACGTGAATGAACCTCGTCGTCCACCTGATCGACGTCGTCGCACAAGCCGTCACCGTCCGCGTCGGAAGGTGTGGACGACGCATCACGGGCATCCGTGCCGCAGGCTTGCTCGTCGATGCCGAGCCAGCCGTCACCGTCGAGGTCCACGTTCATTCCAACGCCCCCGAAACCGTCGACGCGGACCAGCCAGAGGTGCCCGTCGCTGGCGTTGCGAACCGCCGCGTGCAGGACGCCGGGAGACGACCAATGCAGGTCGACTTCCTCAACGCCGTGCGGCCACAAGGTGGTCGTCGGTGGCACCGTACCGGCGGCACCAACACCCGTCAGCATGAGGCCGTTGCTCGAATTGTAGGCGAGGTAGTGGTTTTGGTCGAGGTCCACGGCCATGGCCATCGTGGTCGAGGTGATGCCAGTCAGGCTGGCGTCCACCGTCCAGTCCGAAGCCGTGGTGCACGAGGACCACCCGTCGAGGCAGGCGCTGACGGTGGCGTCGCCGGCCGTATCGGCCGAGGCGTTGCTCGCCGTCGAGGTCACGTCCCAGGTGTGGCTTCCAGTGACCAGGGTTGGAGTGTGAAAATTGGTGGTGGCGCTGTATCCATTGCCCACCTGGCCGGACGCATCCAATCCCCAACACTTCATGGACGCATCGTCAAGGATGGCGCACGTGTGGTAGCCGAAGACGTCGATGGCGACCGCGGTCCGACCCGTACCAAGGTCAACAGAAACCGGCGAGATTTGAGTGGTGTAGGAAGCTCCGTTGCCCAGTTGGTGTTGGTTATCTTCGCCCCAGCACTTCACGGAACCGTCGTCAAGGATGGCGCACGTGTTTCGATTGCCTGTGGTGACGGCCACGGCGGTGCGATCCGTGCCAAGATCGACCGAGACAGGTGAGGGTTGGTTGCCGGTGGTGGCTCCGTTCCCAAGTTGCCCGTAGTGGTCGTGACCCCAGCACTTCAGGGAACCGTCGTCAAGGATGGCGCAGGTGTGGGCATTGCCCGTTGCAACGGCGATTGCGGTCCGACCCGTACCAAGGTCAACAAAGCCGGGATCGTGTTGGTTTCCAGTGATGACTGCTCCATTGCCCAACTGTCCGGTGTGGTCGCGACCCCAGCACATGAGGGAACCGTTGTCGAGAACGGCACAGGTATGGTCCGTCCCGACGTCGAGGGCCACCGCCGTTCGGCCTGTGCCGAGATCGACGGTCGTCGACGGAGAGGTGCTGTCGCCGACCCCTGCGCCATTGCCGAGTTCTCCGTACGTGTCATCGCCCCAGCACTTCACGGAACCGTCGTCAAGGATGGCGCACGTGTGCGCGTTGTGGAGGGCGACCGCCTCCGCCGTCCGGCCGGTTCCAAGGCCGATGGCCACAGGAGAATGCCTGTCCAACGTGGTTCCGTCACCGAGTTGTTCATTGCTGTTGTATCCCCAACACTTGAGGGAGCCGTCGTTGAGGACGGCACAACCGTAGTGGTTGCCATACGCCACAGACTCAGCGGTCAGTCCAGTTCCGAGGTCGATCCACACAGGTGCATGCTGGTTGGAATTGGGGGGGCCACCGTCACCCAGTGCGCCCCAATTGTCGTAGCCCCAACACATCAGGGAACCGTTGGCAAGGATACCACACGACTGACCGTTGCCGGTGGCCATCATGTTGTTGCTGTACGCCAACGCCGAGGCGTTCGTCAAGGAGACAGAAAGCATGCCGCCAAGCGAGCCGACACTGCTGACGAGGCTCTGACGTTCCACGTCGCCGTCGTCGGAGAGGTCGCTTCGCACGTCCACGTGGGCCGTCCAATCGTCTGCGCCAACACCATCGCCACCCGCAGGCCGGCTGATGACGCGAAGCGTTCCGTCCACGTTGTAGGACGCGTAGGCCACGCCGTCGTCGTCGAGGGCCACGTTGAGGTCGCTCCACGTCGCGGTGCTGCCGTAGTTCCGACTGATCTCAAGGCCCCAGTTTTCGCCGCCATCGGTCGAGATGCTCGAACGAATGTAATTGCTTGTGGCCGCAATCATCACGAGTTCAATCCCCCCGTCCGGATAGAGCAACATGCCCACTTCATCCGAGCCAGGAAACACCTGATTGCTCGACCATTGCCCCATGCTTTTGCTGGCATGGTGCACGTAGTTCGACGATGAACTGTAGGCTTCGACCCATGCGACGTGAACGCGTCCGTCGGGGGCGATGCCTGCATCGAGGTCAACCACGTCATCCGACGTTTCGAACACGGTCTCTTCGACCCAGCGGTTGTTGTGGTAGACGGCCATAAGCACAGAGGAGGCATCGTCATCGGTGTAGACGATGACCGGGCACGCGTCGTCGTCGGCGAGGACCTTCACGTGACGTGCAGCGTCCGCGGTGTCCACCTCAACCTGATTGGGCAGGTTCGTGCCGAGGCAACTGTCGTGTGCGTAGGCTTCGTTGAGCTTCAACTGCACGTCATCGTTCGGGATGGAATCGGTGGACGAGTCGCCCAAGGTTTCCGTGTTGCCGTACCCAAGGCGGCCTTGAGAGGAAGCGCCCCAACACTGGACCTGAGGATCGGTGTCGGTGCCGTCGCTCAAGCGCATCAGGCACGCGAAGCGGTCGCCCACCTCGAAGCGCATGAGGCCGCCCACGTCCAGACCCGTCACGGCCGGAGTGGTGCCGAGGGTTTCGAGGTTGGACCCCATTTCACCCGATTGGTCGCCGCGGTGCTTGTCGCTGCCCGCGTCGCCCACACCGAGTTGGCCGTCGGCGTTGCCGCCCCAGCACTTGATGGCGCCCGCCGTGCTGCTGGTCTCGATGACCGAGCACACGTGGTCGCGCCCTGCGTCGAGAATCTTCGTGCCGGAAGTGTAGGTGCTGCCCAAGTCGATCGCCGACAGTCCACCGACGGTCTCGCCGCCGTTGTCGCCGTAGGTGGCGGTGTTGCCTTGGCCCAGTTGCCCGACGTCGTTGCGGCCCCAGCAGCGGATGGATTCGTCGCTGAACACCGCGCAAGTGAAGCCGTCGCCCGCGGTGATGGAGGTGGCGTTCACCCCAGAGGGGAGGCTGATGTTGACGAGGTTGCTTGCCATCTCACCGGCGCCATCGCCGACGGTCGTGGTGGACCCGAGGCCCAACTGCCCGTGGGCGTTGTTGCCCCAGCACGCGACGTCGCCGGTGCTGTACAAGACGCAGGTGTGGTCCCAGCCCAGCGCCATCGAGGTCACGGTGGTGTCCGCGGGCAGGTCGACCAGCGCAAGGCCGTCGCCGACTTCGTCCGCGGCATCACCGAGGAAGGAGGTGTTGCCCGTCCCGAGTTGCCCGTGGGTGTTGTCGCCCCAGCAGCCCATGCTGCCGTCGTCAAACAGCGCACAGGTGTGGTTCCAACCGGCCTCGATCTGGTCCACATGACGGCCGGTTGGCAAGGGCCAATCCGGCATCTGAGAAGCGTCTTCCTGATAGCCGTCACCGACGGCCCCGTCGTCGCTCCAGCCGTACCCAAGCAGGTTGATGCGACCCAGGCACAGCGGCATCCCTTCGGTGGTGGACGTGTTCAGAAGGTAACAGGTGTGTTCGCCGCCCGCCGAGACAGCGGAGGCATAGGTGTCCTCAGGGAACAAGACGTAGGGCAAATCCAGGCCCATCTCGGCGACCTCGTCGCCCATGTTCTCGATGTGGCCTTGGCCAAGTTGGCCCACGTTGTTGGCGCCCCAGCACTTGGCGTCGCCGTCCGAGGCCAACACGCAGGCATGGTCGGCCCCCAAGGACAGCTGCGTAGCAGCGCCCCCAACGAGGAAGCTGTGGAGGCCCCAAAAGCCGCCTGCGCCGTACCAATAGGAACTGGTGCTTTCAACGGAAGTGGAGATGGTGAGGGTGCTGCTGCCCGCGGGGACAAACACCGTCACGCGTTCACTCTGGAGGCTTGACGAGCCCGGCTCGACGGTGGTGTGGCTGATTTGCGAGCCTGATTGGTGCACAGCAACGTCGAGGAAACTGTCGTTCCAACCGTCGGACTGGGTCACGGCGATGAAGGACAGGAACGCTGAGGTGGGGAGGTTGAGCGAAAGGTTGGCCGAAGCCATGTGGACGGCTCCGTTGTCCAGTCCATAGTGGGTGAACAACAGCATGCCGTTCGTGACGGAGGTCCCGCCAAGTTCCGAAGAGGAAGCCGTGAAGGCCGAGCCATGCCCGGCATAGTACGCTTGTCCATCCCCGTTCGAGTCGGGCAGCGCGTTGCTGAACGTGTCAAATCCACCGCGATAGGCGACACTGTCGGTGGCGTTGGGTCGCCAAAACGTCCAGTCGCTGAGATCGCCGGCACGAATGTCGGCATCAGGATTTGGGAGCGCGTCCGTCGAAAAGGTGGCCATCGGTCCTTGTGTGGGCATCGCAAGGGGTTCGACGGGCGTCGTTTCTTCGCTGTTCATCCAGTACCCTGATTGGAAGTACCCGGCTTGGCCCATGAGGACCATCAACACGACAAGCAACATGGCGCGGCGGGTCGTGAAGGCAGACGCTACGCTGGACATAAACACTTGAGGAACGTTGAAGCCAATGAGCGTTTCACCCTATCATGATAGGGGGTGAGCATGCAATGAACGTTCCCCTCCGTCACATCAGCGTCGATGTGGATGCTGCGCAAGGTGCAGGCCTCCCTGGCCTCCACATGATGGACGTGGCAGAGCACATCGAGGTCCTCTCCGGCCTCGGGACATATGAAAGCGGCATGGACCTCGTGGTGGAAATCACCTTCAGGGAAGGAAAAGACGTGGCCGACATTCCCCCAGAAAGCTCGCTGCACGTCCACACCGTCCATGCCCGTAACGGCAAGAACGTCGTCGCAACCGTTCACACGACAGGACCCATCATGCGTCTGTTCACCACCACCGAAGGTTGCTGGCTTTCTCGGCCGACATGGCTCAACCGGACAACGGGACTTCGCATTACCATTTCAGGAACCGCGAATGGCGTACGTGCGTACAGAAAAGGGTTGGACTCATTGGTGCCTGGGGACTTGAGAATCCGGATTTCACGGTCGCAACCAGGTGTTGCTGGTGTGGGCCCCACGCTGTCACCACGTCGCCGTGAAGTCTTGGAAACGGCACAACTGATGGGGTACTATGACACTCCCCGGAGGTCGTCGCAACGTGAATTGGCGGAGCGCCTTGGGATTCGCCAAGCCACGGTTGCGGAACACCTGCAGCGTGCCGAACGTGACCTCATCGCCTACTGGATTGAACAAAACATCGACTGATCAGGGACCACGCAGCGCCAGCGCGACCAGCAAGAGCAACACGAGCGCGCCGAGCCCAACAAGCACACGACGGCCGCGCACGTCGTCACGCAAGACGGCCGTCAGCCGGCCACCACCAACGCTCCACAGGCTCATGGCGGCCACGCCACCGGTGCAGGTCAAGGACGCGATGAGCAAGACCCCGGTCAAGCCGCCGCCGAAGCCATCGAGCGCTTGGCGCATGATGGTGATCACCAGCGCCCACTCCTTGCCGTTGACGAATTGCATCATGACGCCGGTGCGGAAGCCCAAGCGCGGTACGGTGCCATCCTGAAGACGAAGCAGGGATTCGAAGCCGTCGTCGTCCATCGCTTGTCGGATGGAAGCAGGCTTCAGCGTCAGCAAGCGAAGGGCGATGAGCGCGAGGAAAAGCAAACCGAACCAGTGCAGCGCCACCCACAACAGGCTGCCTTCGTTTACCTGTTCCACGAGCAGGCCGCTCACGAGATGAACGGTCAGGAATCCGACGAACATGCCGGCGATCAGCACAACGTTGGCCCGGGCACCGTGCACGCCGGCATGCACCACGCACGTCACGTTGTTCGGGCCGGGCGTGACCAGGCCGATGGCGAGGACGGTCAGGACGGTGAACAGTGCCTCCGTCTCGACCATGTGCTATGCACGCCAACCTTCCTTCTCATGCTTCCCCCAACCGATGTCAAATCGATCCACGGTCGACGCCAGACGTGAGCAAAAAAAAGCGGGCCACATGAAGGACCAACGAACCCTCTTCCGGGCGGGCTTCGCAGGGAACGCCAAGTGGACTTCAGACGACGCCCTGCGCGATCATCGCGTCGGCGACCTTGCGGAAGCCGGCCACGTTCGCACCGAACACGTAGTCGCCTTCGCGGCCGTATTCCTTGGCGGCGGACGCGGCGTTCTCGTGGATGCCGATCATGATTTTCTCGAGGCGCTCGTCGACTTCCTCACGGGTCCACGACAAGCGGAGCGAGTTCTGGGACATCTCGAGGCCGGAGGTCGCAACGCCACCGGCGTTGCTGGCCTTGCCGGGCGCGAAGAGCACGCCAGCGTTCTGGAAGGCGGTCACGGCTTCGGGTGTGCAGGGCATGTTGGCGCCCTCGGCCACGGCGATGACGCTGTTCGCGACCAGCATCGCGGCTTCCTCACCGTTGAGCTCGTTCTGGGTGGCGCAAGGCAGCGCCACGTCCACGTTGACGCCCCACAGGCCGTTGAGCGAGGGCTCGGGCTGGGAGGGCGTGTAGGTCACGCCGTCGTGGCTGGCCATCTCGGAAATGCGCCCTCGGCGGTTGTTCTTCAAGTCCATGATCTCAGCGAGCATGGCACGGTCGATGCCGCCCGGCACGTGAATCCAGCCGCTGGAGTCGGACATGGTCACGGGCTTGCCGCCGAGGTCCAGGACCTTTTCCGCGGCGAATTGTGCGACGTTTCCGGAGCCGGAAATGGCCACGGTGGCGCCTTCGAAGGACTTCCCCTTGGTGGCGAGCATCTCACGGGCGAAGTACACGCAGCCGTAGCCGGTGGCTTCGGGGCGGATGAGCGAGCCGCCGTAGTCGAGCCCCTTGCCGGTCAGGACGCCGGCCTCGAAGTCGTTGCGGAGCTTGCGGTACATGCCGAACATGTAGCCAATTTCGCGACCGCCAACGCCGATGTCGCCCGCGGGCACGTCGAGGTTGTGGCCAATGTGGCGCCAGAGTTCCATCATGAAGGCCTGGCAGAAGCGCATGACCTCGGCGTCGGACTTGCCCTTGGGGTCGAAGTCCGAACCGCCCTTGCCGCCGCCCATTGCGAGCCCGGTCAGGCTGTTCTTGAAAATCTGCTCAAAGGCGAGGAACTTGAGGATGGACGCGTTCACCGAGGGGTGGAAACGCAGACCGCCCTTGTAGGGTCCAATGGCGCCGTTGAACTGGATGCGGAACCCGCGGTTGACCTGCAAGTTCCCGTCGTCGTCCACCCAGGACACGCGGAATTGGATCATTCGCTCCGGCTCAGCGATGCGCTTGACCACGTCGGCGTAGTGAGGGTGCTTCTCAAGCACCGGCTCAAGGCTTTCCAGAACTTCCCAGACCGCTTGGTGGAATTCAGGCTGGTCAGGGTCGCGTTGCTTGACGGATTCAAAGACGTCGTGGACGATGCTCATGGGGTCACCTTCAGGTTGCGTCAAGCGACCCACAGACCGTTTCTAACCGTTGCCCCGGCCTGCACAGTCAACACGGCCACTGCGTGGTGCGATTGGGACTCAGAAACCGCCGCCACCGCCGCAGCCACCGCCGCCACAGCCGCCGCCGCCGCAGCCACCGCCGCCACCGCCGACGCCGTCGGAGTCAGAATACGTTTGATGCATTTCGTAGATCGGCGACCCGTGCTCGTCGTGACCGACCAGCGTCGCGTCGTATCCACCCGCCATCGACGCACCGAAGGCCGGCCAGCCGAGCGCAGCAAAATCGACCGTGGTCGCGCCGCGGGCGGGCACGTCAACACCTCTGGTCGCCGCCGTCACCCTGCTGTGAAGCACAACGCCAATGCCGAGGGGGATCAGCCCAGTCAACAAAGCGGTGAAACCTTCCATGCCTGCACCCAAGGCTGCGAAGTGGTACCCTGAAACCGAGAGCCAGGCCACACCTTGTTCCACGAAGCATGCAGCGACAAAGACGCCCGCGACGACAAAGCCCGCCCAAGCAGGGAGGCGAATCTGCTTCCAGGTCGTCGACAGGCCGTCGAGTTTCGTGTGAATCTGTTCGATGTCCTGCCCATAGTCCAGCGGCTCAAAGGCGACCGCTGATTCGACCTTTTGGCGCTCCTCTGAACGGTGGAGCCCCATCTCTCCGAAGCAGGCTTCGATCTCGACGAGCACTTTCCTGAGTTCCTCATATTCATACTCCGTAAGGGGCAATTCGTGCGCCTTTGGGGCCTCGTGGACTCCGGTCACGATGTCGTCGAACGTGGCCATCTGCTTTTCAATGGCCTCGATGTGCCCGCGATAGCGCTCCATCGCGCCAAAGTTCCCGTCGAGGGTCAACCTGGCGTGAATCAGCACCGCCATGTTCCTGGACGCGCCCAGGGAAAGACGGCTTCTGGCAGGCATGGTGGTAAGGTTGGCCTGCGTCAGACCAAAACCCATCATGATGATCACTCCCACGCCGGTCAGCACACCAGCGATGAGAAGAACCTGCACCGCCATGGGGTACGGCACGGTTTTGCCTTCCGAAACGAGCAGACCAAATTCGACGTGCGGCTCCAGTGCGTCCTCCCACGAACCGTACCCGTCTGCAGCGTCGCTCAGGCGCCAACTGTGCTTCTCAAATTGTTCACCGGAAAAGCGCTGCTCTGCCGTGGTGTGGTCGGGCATCACGTAGCGGAAGCGACGGTCTTCGGTGGACAACCCGATGAGCATGCTCGGTTCTGCCGTGTTGTCCATCCCGTAGGCCCTGAACATCCGGCCTGCGTAGGAATCGTCGGTGCCGTACGAAAGGTCGGCATAGCCGCACTCGTAGCACTCATCGAAGGTCCAATCGATCTCGCACATCCGCCAATCTTCGCCTTGATGCAGACGCTCATCGAAGTCGCACATGCTCGGGATGGTCACCAAACGCACCAAGCGTCCGCTTTCCTCGTGGGCAGCCCGAAGATCGGCGTCCCATTCGGCCTCTGTTTCGTTGGAAATCACGTCCGCGACGTCGTAGACGTACCATTCACCCTCAGGTTGAGGAGGGAAATTCGACAAGGCTTCCGTGCCTCCGTCGGCAGCAGCCGTTCCCGCAGCAACAGGAACGAGGAGCATCATGACGAGCAACGTAAGGGTTGAGCGACGGCTGAACATGCCATTGGAACAGGGGGTCGAGCATTGAGGCTTCCCCCGTTCTCGGTCAGAACGAGCCCAACGACCAGCCCAAAGCCAGCCCTCCGAAGAACAGCCCTGCCCCGATCAGCGCCAGCGTTCTGCGCGAGGTCAGCGTGTGCTTGCGCAGGTCAACCCAACGTTGGTGGGGAAAGGACGCGAAGCGCTCCTTGGCCGGCGGCCACAGGTCCGTGGGTGGTGCGCGCCCGAAGACCGTGGTGTACGCGGCCAGCGTCGAAGCGTACTGCGCTTCGTACCGCGTGTCTTCGGCCTGACCGCCTTCGGTTGGACCATGATGCAACTCCTGCCCGAGCCGCTGCGTGAACGACCCCCAGTAATCACGGCTATAGGTCAGGTGCAGATGCCAGACCTGGTCGACTTCAACCGAGGGCGTGCACGGGCCGGCGTGCACGCACAGGTACGCAAAGCGGAGGTATTCCTGAACGGCCCGCTTCGCAAAGCCAAGCTCCCAGCCTTGTTCATGGGCCAAACGCTGTTCGAAGGAGAGGTCCGCCTGCTGAGGACCGATGGTGATGGCGAGGAGGGACCGATGGTCGTCGACGGAGATGGCCCCATCGACCGGTGCACCGAGCACGTCAGCGGCCATACGGGCGGCTCAACGCCCTGATGCTTGAGGATGGCGCCGTCGCTCACTCGAGCGGGTGGGCCACAAGGTACTGCTGCAGGCGCTCCAGACGACGCTCGCCGCCTTCGTCAACCTCGGCCATGCTGCGGATGGCTTCCTCGATGGTGGCGTGGTCTTCTTGCTGCAGGCCAAGCAGGGAACGGAACAGGTCCAGCATGGCCCACTCGTCCTCGGTGATGACCTCGTCGTCCAGCGCGGCGATGAGCGCCCCCTGGTAGGTGGTCGCGTCGCCCATTTCCATCTTGGTTTCAGGCGCCTCTTCGTCGGTGAAGGGGTCGTCTCCGGCGCGGGCGGCGGTCAGCATCTCCATGGCGTCCATCGGGCCCAAGCCGAGGGAGCGTGCGATGATGCTCAGGATCTGGGCTTCGTCGCCCGTGACGATGTCGTCGGCATACGCGGCCTCGGCGATGCGGTAGTACAGCCATTGGGCTCGGCGCTCGGCGTCCATGCCCCTGCCCCGCGCCGGACGGGCATAGCCCTTCTGCACGGTGAGGGGTGAGACGAGGTTCGGATTTTGGCGTATTACATTCTGATGTCATTTGTGATACATTCATATACCGTATGCCTTTCTCTGAACCTGAGTCCCATGACCGCGCCAACCCAACTTGTGTCCCTCCGCCTCTCGGAGGACGACATCGCGCGCCTCGAGCAGCGCGTCGGTTTGGACGGGACGCGAAGCCGCTCGGACGTCATTCGACTGGCCATCAAGAGCCTGCTCGATGAAGAGCCGCTCAAGGCCGGCATGGGCCGAGTCACCATCGACCTCGGCCAAGACGTCGTGCCTCAGATCGAGGCCGTGCACGCCCTGACCGGCATGGACGCACGGATGCTCACGCGCCAGGGCCTCGATTTGGCCCTCCGCCACCAACTCCAAGCGCGCTCGGAAATCGACGCGCTCATCGACGAGCGGGCCGACAAGGCACGGGCCCGCCAGCAATTTTCCAGCGAGGACCACCAGTGAACACACAGGGTGAGAGCAGACAGAGGGGATGGGAAATGATCGGAACCGATGGTACCCCCAACAGCCATCGGAACCGACCCTTCGTCGGAGGCGGACGACCCGCCGCCTTCGGCTTCGCTGCCTTGCGGGAACGCGCCCGTCGCGCGCATTCGGGTCAACCCCCACAACCCCCAACAACCCCCCCCGGCGACGGCGGCGGGGGGCCCCACCCGGCCTCCTGAGGCAGGTGGAACCCCGTGCCGCGGACCCCACGCCGCGGCACCCTTGAGTCCATGAGTGGCGAATGCGTTCGCCAATCCTTTTGGAGGCTCGACCTCGGTGGGCGCTTGTGTCGGTCAACGTCGAGGAACTTGGCCGACGCTGGTTGGCCCACGAAGAGGCCCGCCCGGGCCAGCGTGAGATGATCCACGACGGCATCGAAGCACTCTGGGAACGCGGCCACCTTGTGGCTGCGGCCCCAACCGGCATCGGCAAGACCGCCGCTTCGTTGGCGGCCGCCCTGGCGGTCGCCCGAGAGCGCGAAGGGCGGTGCACGGTGATGTTCCTCACCTCCCGGCAAAGCCAGCACCGCATCGTCGTCGAAACGGTGCGCTCGATGAACGACAGGCGCCCACCCGAGGACCACGTCAGCCTCGTGGACATGATCGGTCAGGCCGGCATGTGCGTCCAGCCCTTCGCCGAAGAACGTCCGGCCGTGTTCAGCCTGCTGTGCGCGAACGCGCGGAAAACCCGCTCCTGCCGGCCCTACATCACGCCCGCCCCGAGCCTGCCCAACCGCATCCTCGCCAGTCCCCTGCACGTGGAGGAACTCGTCGAACTCACGCGCCACCACCGCGAGCACGGCGAGCCGACCCTGGCCTGTCCGTGGCGCGTGGCCCGCGAAGCCGCCGCCCGTGCCGACGTCGTGGTCGGCGATTACAACCACCTGTTCAACGAGGGCGTGCGCGACAGCACCTTGGCCGCACTTGGCCTCACCTTGGAGCAACTCATCATCGTCGTGGACGAGGCCCACAACCTTCCCGAGCGCATCCGCAGCGGACTTGAACGGCGGCTGACGCCGCTGCTGGTCCGCAACGCCAAGCCCGACCTCGAGGAGTACCTTGGCACCGTGAGCGAACGCCTTGGGCGCGGACCGCACACGGACATGATCGAATGGACCACACAGGTCATCGACGCCATGGGTCCGCTCGTGCAGGCCTTGTTCACCCGCTTGCACACCGACCTGGCCGCCGCCGCAGACGATGCATCCCGGCGCAGGCGAAACGGCGAGCGCGGCGCCTACGAACCGAAGGAGCTCGAAGTCCAGGCCGAGGACCTGCTGGCCCTCATCCATGAGGCCTGCGACACGGTGGACGGCGTGTCCGGCCAGACCACGCTGACCACACCGGCGCCCGCCGCCGCCGTGGAGCGCCTCGACCGGCTCAACGTCCTCCGTGAGGTGCTGCGGGACGCGGAAGTCGAGGTCGACCCCGAAGCCACGCAGGATGCGGAGTCCGACGCCCAGCGGCTTGGTGCGGTCTTGGACGACGTGGCCCGCTTTGGGGACACCACGGGTCACCTGTTCTGCTTCTCGCCAGAAGGGCGCGCGGGCCGCATCACCTCGCACCTGCTCGACCCCGGCCTCGTGAGCGGCCCGGTGCTGAACGCCTCGGCCGGAGCCGTCCTGATGTCGGGCACCCTCTACCCGCCCTCGATGTACGCGGATTTGCTGAGCCTGCCGGTGAAGCGGACCACCGTCCGCAGTTACCCGTCTCCCTTCGCCTCGCAACGCAGGCCCGTCGTCGTCGCCACGGACGTCACGACGACCTACCGGCAACGATCACCGGCCAACACCGCCCGCATGCAGGAGCATCTTCGCGCGCTGATTCAGGCCGCTCCAGGCCACGTGGCCGTCTTTGCTCCCTCCTACGCCTTGCTCGAAGAGATCGTCACCGACGCCCATTGGCCGGTGCATCGCACCATCGTCGAATCTTCCGATTGGGACAAATCGAAGGCCGACGAGGTCCTTGACATCCTCGAGCGAGAACGTGATGCGGGGCGCAAGGTGCTCTTGGCGGGTACCTTCGGCGCCCGCCTTTCCGAGGGCGTGGACTACCGCGGTGGGCTGTTGGACGCTGTCGCGTGCATCGGTCTGCCCATCGCCCCACCCGGCGTGGTCCAGGAGGGGCTCAAGGCCTTCGTCGCTGAACGCTTTGGCAAGGACAAATCGTGGCGATACACCAGCACACAGCCCGCCGTGAACCGTGTTTTGCAAGCCATGGGTCGACCCATCCGTGGCATCGGCGACCGTGCGGTGGTCTTGCTCCTGGAGCAGCGCTGTGAGCAGCCGATGTACCTGAAATGCTTCCCAGGCGACCTGCAAATGGTCCCGATGAGCGACCCCAACGGCCTGAAGCGACTCGCTGAACGCTTCTACCGCCGAGTGCATCGGTCCCCCACACCTTGATGAAGGGTCAAGCGGACCAACCGCCATGGAGGAGGAGACGACCACGCCCCTCGCGGCTCGCCCCGAGGACCTCCATGCCGAGGTGGCGGCCGAGGCCAGCCACCTCGATGAAGTGCGTCAGCGTCACACCTTCCACCTCGTCACGGCGGGCATGCTCCCCGAGACGCACCTGGCCACCATCGAGCCGGAGCGACGCTTGGCCTGGATGGTCGAGGAACTCCACGGACGCTCGGACCCTGACGGCCTCACTTTGCCCATGGCCGGCATTCACGATCACGAATTGACCGCCGAGGTCGTGGAAGCCGAGCAAGGCAGCATGCTTCGGCTCAAGATCGAGCAAGACGGCGCACCCACGTTGGAGCGTGAACTCCCGCTCGCCGCGGACGCCAAGGACGTCAAGCACCACTTCGTGGACGGACACCTCGTCGTCCGCTGGTGAACGTCAGTACTTGCGCTCGACCTTGGCGTGCTTTTTCTGCCTTGGCGGGCTGTCATCGCCGCCACCGCCACGACGACCAAGCACGATACCAAGCACGAGGACCAACACCAGCAGGGCCACGCCTGCGCCGATGACCGTCAACGTGTCCATGGAGCCAAGGTCGGCAGCAGCCCCGTCGTCGGACGTCTCGACCTCCGATCGGGTGGCGTCATCCGGGAAGGCGTCCGCCACATCGCCGACGCCATCGCCATCGCTGTCGCTCTGTTCGGTGGCATCGTCAGGGAAAGCGTCCACGGAGTCACCGACACCGTCGCCGTCACGGTCACGCTCCAGCACGGTCAGCGCACCCTCGATCAGGTAAGATTCGCGCTGACCGCCGATGGTGTAGGCCTCGATGTGGAGGGAATAGGCGCCCGCATCCGTGCCGAGAGGGACGTCCATGCTGAGGTCCCACATGCCATTGTCAGGGTCCGAAAGGAGGGCGCGGAGCGCACCGTCACTGACCCAACCCGCGGGTGCAGGACCAAAGGCGGACGCGAAGGGAGCGTCCGTGAAGTCCACGGAAGTCGCCTCGCCACGGTCGCCGGTGGTCCCGGTTCCGGTTTGACCCCACTTGGAACGGCCCCAACACTGGACGATGCCGTCCTCGTGAAGGGCACAACTGTGGTCTTGCCCGACCTCGACGTCCACAACGCCGGACGACCGGTTGATGACCGAGGGCAGCAAGGCGTCCACTCGGCCTGGCCCGTTCGCCAAGCGACCGTGGTAGTCGTTCCCCCAGCAACCCAAGGAACCGTTGGCGTAGACCACGCAGGTGCTGTGGTAATTCACGCCGACGTCGATCACCGTCAGGTTGTCTGGAAGGTGAGCGAGGGTGGGGACGTTGCGTCGGGTGGTCGTGTTGTCCCCAAGTTGGCCGAAGTTGTTCTCACCCCAGCACGCCAGCGAGCCGTCGTCGAGCACCGCGCATGAGACGTGCCCACCGATGCTGATGGAGGTCGCGCGACGCCCGTCGGGGAGCACGGCGTTCGATCCGGGCTCATGCTGGTTCGCGTTCGTCCCGTTGTCGCCGAGTTGACCGACGTGGTCGCGGCCCCAACACATGACGCCTCCGTCCTTCATGAGCGCGCAGGTGTGTGCTTCGCCGCCGTCCACCTGAACCGGTTCACGGCCTTCTGGGAACACAACGCCGACGGGCGTAGGGCGGGGATCGTTGTCTGCGTCACCGTTCCCGACCTGGCCGTTGTTGTCCAGCCCCCAGCAGACCATGGATGCATCATCGAGGATGGCACAAGCATGGAATTCACCGAGCCCAATGGACACGGCCGTTCGGCCCGCAGGGAGCGCCACGGCGTTGGTTGGCGCGCTGTAGGTGTTTGTCGTACCGTCGCCAAGCTCGCCGTTGGAACCGTAGCCCCAGCACCACACGCTTCCGTCGTCAAGAAGTCCGCATGCATGGGTCCTTGCCGCGTGAATGTCCGTGATCTGCCGCCCCTCAGGCAAAGCCACAAACGTGTTCGGACGGACCTGATTCGACATTTGACCGCCGTCACCGAGTTGGCCGTGACCGTCCGATCCCCAGCACATGAGGGACCCGTTGTCCAACACCGCACAGCTCATGCTGTAACCGACCGCGAGCATCGGGCCACCGGTTGGGCGGACCTCGTCAGCGCCGACAAGTTCGACACGGAGTCTGGAGAGGTCTTGGTACTCGCTCAGGTCAAGGCTGCAGGCGAGGTCGCCATCGACACGGACGTCCCCCTCGCCACAATCCAGCACGCCGCTCAACGCCACCGGCGCCGCGCTGGCCACGGGCCGCGCCAAGGCTCCGAGCCTCACGAGGGTCAGCCACAGGGCGGTACGCATGTTGGGCTGAAGCCCAAGCGCCCATTCAACCGTTCGGTGAACTCAGAGGCCACGCGGGACAATCTTCTGGATGCCGGAGACTTCCGTGGACATGCGCTCCATGGCGACCTTCGCGGCTTGGGCGTGGCCCTCGCTCATCTCGTCGCGGCCGTAGCGCGCCTGCTCGAACACGTTGTCGAGGGCCACGAGGGCTTCCTCGCTGACCGCGGGCATGGCTTGGCGGATCGCCGCTTCGAATTCTCGAACGGTCTCGAAGTCACGGCGCAGGAACTCACGCTTCTGCAAGACAACGCAAAGGTCGGTGTAGCACTGGAAGATGGCCTCACGCACGCTGTCACCGGCCGCCAACAATTCGGCGGTGTAGGCGAAGACTTCGGCGGCTTCCTCCATGAGCGTCGCCTGCTGGCGGCGGCGGTAGAGCACGAGCCCGACCAGCAGGGCAGCCGCGAGGAACACGAGCGAGCCGACCAGGGCCCGCGCCGTCGACGAGGCTTCGTCGCTGTAGGTGTAACTCGGGTCAAAGCCCTCAGCGGCATCGGCCTGGAAGGCGGCCAAACTGGCGTCGGTCAGGCGTTCCCCGCCTGCATCGAGCAACACGAGCAGGGTCAACTCCCCATGCGCAGCGGTGTCTCCAAACGGTGGATCGTTGTTGAACGCGAACTCGGTTGAGCCGTCAGCGCCGGTCACGACCACGCGCTTCAGCAGTTGGCTGCTGCTCCCGTCCTGAACCACACGGCTGCCGTTGGCGTACTCCAAGTAGAGGGAGAAGCCCACGTCGGAAATGCCCTCGCCGGTGTCGTCCGCGGTGACCACGATGCGACCACCGTAGTCTTCCTGCTCACCCTCAACGATGCTGTCCACACGCACGACGATGGTGGCGTCCACCTTGATGAGCGCGAAGGTGACGGCCATACCGGAGTTGAGGTTGCGGCTCGTGTTGAGGCCGCTGGTCACGTGGAAGGGCTGGACGCCAAGCGGGTTCCACGAGGGAACGCGGAGGGTCATGCTGAAGTTGCCGTCGTTCCATTGAACGCGTTCCAGGGTGTAGCACGTTGGCGTCGTTGCGGCAGAAGTGCACCCCGTGCCGTTGCTGAGCGTCAGGTCAAGGTCTTCGAAGACCTCACCCTCGCCACCGACCTCAGCGACCGAGCCGGTGATGATCAGGGTCCGCAACGCGTCCGAACGCACCGCAGTGCGGTCGGTGACGGCATCGATGGTCACGACGACATCGGCCCAGACCGTGCCGGTGAGCGAAGCCTCCGTGGGCCGGTGCGCCAATTCGCCCTCGAACCGGACTTCGAGATTGTGCGCACCACGGGTCAGATCGAGGCCGACCGGAACGGTCGCAATCCACGAACCGTCCTCGAGCGTCGTCGCCACGGTGATCAGTTCGCCGTCGAGGTACACCTGAACGTCACGGCCCGGCAAGCCGGCCTGTGCCGCATCGTCCACGTCGTAGAGACGGCCCGAAATGCGCCAGAGGTCGCCTCGCGTCACCTCATCGTCACCGTCAAAGGCCATGCTGATGGCCGAGCGGTGGCTGAGGTAGAAACTCGCGTTGCCGGTGCCTGCACGGTAGTAGCCCTGAGCATCGGCGTCGGCGAACATAACATGGTCACCAAAGGTGAAGATGTTTGGAACAAGCCAGGTGTAGGCGAAACTTCCGTCTGCTTCAGTGGTCACTTCACCGATGTTGACACCTTCCACCTCGAGGGTCACCATGTGGTTCGGCAGACCGATGAGTTGGTTGTCGACCACCTGTCCGGTGATGATCACCTGATCGGCCACCGCAATGACATCGTCGAGGTCGACGGTCACCAGAATCGGAGCATAGACGTTCCACACGCCGGTGGCGTTGCTCGGCAGATAGAGCGCGTTTCCGATGAATCGGACCTCCATGCCCGTCGGTCCAAGCGCCTGATCTGCAGGAACCGGATGCACCGCGGTGAAGGAACCGTTGGCGTCGGTGGTGACGTTGGTCAGGAACGCACCGTCAAGCCAAACCTCGATGGTCGCGCCACCGATGGCGTCGTCCACCTGACTCAACAAGACGCCTGAAATGAGGATCGTGCTCTCGCGGTCAACGTCGCCGCTGCCGCTGCTCAGCAAAATCTTGCTCGGCATGCTGACGTTGAAACTCACATCGGTTTGCGTCGGCAAGTAGTACTCCGGGTTCGCAGGGTCGCCCACACCGATGGGGTCAACCCAGTCGCGTCCGCCCTTGAACTGGACCGAAATTTGGTGCTGGCCAGGGTCTGTGCCTTCCGGCAGCACGTACGACAGCAGGAAGCTGCCGTTGCTGGCGGTGGTTTCAACGCTGGAGACGGGCACACCGTCGACCAACAGGTGAACGATGGCCAACGAGGGCGTACCGTCCACGGCCAAGGGCAACCCAAGATCATCGAGCAAGGTGCCGCGGACGTCGAAGGCATCACCGGCGATCAGGCTGACCGGCGCTTCGGTGATGACGATCTCCGTCGAAGCGAGGACCACGAAACGCGTCGACGCATTGCTGCCCACCAGTCCGGTCGTGCCCGGCAAACCACCGTATTCCGCGGTGAGGCTGGCCTCACCGACCGAGAGGTTGGCGGGGAGGGTCATGACGTCCTGCGCCATGCCGCTGGCGTCGGTCACGACCGTCATCGTCACGGGAACCTCGAGCGGCCCGTCAGAGCCGATGAGGGTCACCAGCACGTCCGCATTGGCCACAGGCGCCCCGGTGTTGTCCTGAACCATCAGGCGGACGTCCATGTCGGAACCCCGTTCCGTGCGGTCGTTCAAGGAGGGCGCACCGAGGCCATCCAGCACCGGATCGAGGAAGAACACGCTCGTGGTCCCCCGGCTGTCGAAGGGCGCCGTGTTGTTCGAACCCACGTAGAAGTTCACGCTCGGCACGTAGGTGGCGCTGAGGTTGTGGGAACCGCGCTCGAAAGTCTGCCCAAGGCTGATGGTTGCACTCCAAGCGCCTCCGGTTCCAACGCTCCCGCCCGTCACGGTGAAGCCCACGGGCAAACCGTCGATGGCGAAGAGCACGTTGGCCGGCAGCACACTGCCGTCCCGGTTCTCCAACCCTGAGCCGTTGTCGCTTTGCACCGTTCCGGTGACGTTGAAACTTGACCCTGAGGTGGGGTTGGCGGTGATGGTGTCGATGAGCAGCACGGTGGTCGAACGCACCGTCACCGTGCTCAGGTTGGCCCGGTCAGACAACAGATCGAAACTTCCGTTGTAATGGAACTCCACGGTGATGATGCCCAACGGGTGGTTCAGGTCGAACAAGAAACTCGTGTTGGCGAAGCCTTCTGGATTGGTTTGAACCTCGGTGTGCCACGTTTCGTGGACCTTCACGGCCACCGTTTCCCCGCCGAGCGGGGTGAACAGGTCGCTGGCCTCGACGAGTTGAGCACTGAGGTTCACGCTTCGGCCGCGGTTGATGATGACCGCGTTGCGTGGCGTCAGTTGTTCAAAGTCGGTCACCCCTTGCACCAGCATGCCGGTGGAGGCGTTCGATGCCAGATAGAAGGGCGATGAGTCCTCAATGATTTGGACCACAAGCGTCCGGTTGCCGCGCGTGGTGCCGTCCTTGAACGCGTCGCTGGTCATGGAGAGGTTGAAGCTTCCATTCGCAGCGGTCTGCGCCCCGGTGATGAGCAACTCGTCAGGTTCGTCACCCCAGTGTGCTTCCAGCCTGAGGAAGCCGTTGATGGGGCGGGTGTTGTCGTCCGCGTCGAGCACCCGACCGAGCACGTTGAAGGTGCTGTCTGCGGCCACCACCGTCGGAGCCACGTCGATGACGACCACGGATTCAGCCTGCACCGTGGCGTTGACGATGCTGGAGTTGCCGAAGTGCCGTCGGTTGCCGGGCACGAGCGGGTCCGTCACGTCGTCGGCCACCACGACACCGATGTCGTAGTAACCTGGTCCGACCGTGTTGGCGGTCCACTGCAGGGTGGCGTTCCCGTCGACGAGCGTCTGTGCCGTACCCAAGGAGGTGTTGGCGCCGTTCCAATCGAGGAACCATTCGACGGTCGCGCCCTCAAGGTCAGAACCGTCGGCGATGTCGGTGATGCGCGCACGCAGGTCAATCGTGTCACCGACGAGCACCTGAACGCTCTCCAATTCGGGGGTCACGATGACCTCGGACTCGATGCCCCAATCAAGCGTGATGCCGCTCGGTGGACCTTGTGGGCCGTTGGGATCCACGAATTGGTAGTAGGGTCCTCCTTCTGGAGCAAACGCCAGGAAGTCGGTGAGCAACTGCACCTCATAGACGCCGCCAGCAAAGGTGGTGGGCGCGGTCACGTTGAACGCAAATTCACCCGTGCTGGTGTTGAGCGTCCCAACGGCGAGGTCCACTGGCCCCTGAGCCGTGGCCATCAAGATCGACAAAGCAGAGCCGTTGTTGAGGACACGGTCCCCGTAAACCGCATCCGAGAGGTTACCGAAGAAGCGGGTGGTGTTGCCGATGTGCACCCAATCGTCTGCGACCGTGAAGTTCCAACTGATTTCAGCCATCACGCGCAGAGTGCTGTTCCACGTGCTGGGCACATAATCCTCCGAGCCACCAAAGGCGATGGCCAGCGGGTAATCGCCGGCCCTCAAGGTCGCGTCAAGGGTCCACGTCGGACTGATCTGGTTGGAGAGCGGGTCCACCACGCTGGTCGCCAAGGAGCCGTTGAAGAACACCTCGAAGGTGCCGAGCATGACGATGCCAACGCCGTTGCCAAGGTGATCGACCACCTGGAACTGCGTGTTGGTGGCTTCACCGCGCAGTTGCGATTCGGAAATCATGGTGTAATTGTAGACGCCGCGCAGCCGGTACGGTGCGTTGGTGGACAAGTTCTCGATGTCTGTGGTGGGGAGGTCTGCAGGGAAGAAACGCAGGCGAGGTTCGACCTCGCCAGCAGCGATGGGCGTCATGCTGGCGTTGAGGGTGTGCTGCACGTTGAACGAGCCGTTCACGCTCACGTTGAACACGTCCACCCATCCTCCACCGCTGGCCACGTCGCGCAGCGAGAGAACCAGGGAGCCGTTCATGGCCGAAGGCGAGACGCCGAAGGAGACCACCGAGCCATTCACCCAGATGTCGTCGCCGAGGTCGAGCACGCTGTTGTTGGTCCCCGGACCTTCCAGCGTCGCCGTCAGGTTGGGCGCGTCACGAACGTCGAGCACGATGCCCGTGGTCGAGGGGCGCAGGTGCACATCACCGGCAATGGGAACGCTGGTGTCCGTCCATCCTGCGAAGCCGAGGGTGGCCGAGATGTTGGTCTTCGTTTCGAATTCATCCAAGGTGAGGTCGAAGACCCAACTGCCGTCGGGGTTGACCGGCGTGGTGAGGTTCACCGAACCGTTGACCGAGGAGGTGAAGGAAAGCCAAACTTCGAGCCCCTGGAGCGACTCGAACACGCCCGTTGGGACGGTTTCAGCCTGCAAGAGACCGCTGATTTCGGTCGTGGCCCCTGCACCAACGATGGGGGCGTTGATGGCCGAGGGGGACTGGTGACTCAGCGACGTGTTGTCTGAGACGTTGATGGCGGCTTCGTAGGGAATGCCGCCGTTGGACACGTACCCTTGTTCGACGTGTTGAACCACGATGCCAGCAAAGCCCGGAGCGATGGGTTGCGGTGGAATGCCGCTGAAGTTGAACGTCCCGTTCGCATCGGTAAAGGCCAGTCCGATCTGTCGGTCCGGCGTCCCAGCGATGCCGGGCACGTTGCCCACCTCACCGATGGGGACAAGGAAGGCAATGAGCGGCTGGTCCGTGACCGGAGTCGCGTTGTCGGCATAGCGCAGTTGGCCGCTGACGTTGAACCACGTCTGCCCGTTGCGCTCCCAACTGAGGGGCGAGAGGGACTGGTTGACGATCTCCAAGGCCTCAGGGTCGGGGCACGCCTCAAAGGGCACCCATCCAAGGTCGGTGTTGCCGTTGGCGGCATCCTGCTGGAGGTGGACCTCGGCCCACGTCGTGCGGTCGTCGTTGGTCACCGCGTACCCGTTGCCCGTCCACGTGCCTCCGGCAAACCCAGACACCGAGCGAGCAGGGAGACCCGCCAAGCGTGCCATGGTCACGAAGGTCGTGGTGAATTCCTGACAGGTGCCTTCGTTGGCCACCTCGAGGAGGTGAACGGCCACGTCTTGATCGCTGGGCAGGCCTGAGCCGTTGTAGTTGCGCTTGAATTCGGTCGTGGCGTTGCCCTCCCGCAGGAAGGTGGCGATGGCGTCGGCCGTGCTCCACGCGTCGGACGCGCCCGCTTGAGTCACGACGGCGTCGGTGATGTTCTGCGTGATGGACCATGGGTTGCTGCGGTTCGACAAGCGGTCGTCCAGCTGCAGGGCGTAGGTGTCGCTTTGGTTGGCGATCGTGGTGGACGCCAAGGTGTCCCAATCGAACCAATATTCGGGTGCAAGGGCGATGAGGCTCTGCAGGAAGCCCGCCTCCACGGTGACGATGAAGGTGTCATTCGTTCGGCTGAGCTCGGCGGTGGCGTCCGCCCAGAAGGAGTGATTGATGGTGGACAACGGTATGGGTACGGCCGTGCCGGCCAGGTCCGTGTTGTACTGCACGTTCCACGTCACCGTGCTGTTGCTGAACCCAAGATCCGCCATACCGGACAGGTTCTCGATGTTCGGGAACAATTCGTTGCTCGGGTGAACCGTTGCGATGTGGGCGTAGGTCGATCCGGTGGGGAAGTCGTTCGTCACCTGACGCCACCGGTGGACCTGCTCAAGGTCCACGGTTCCGCTGGTGTTGTTGGCCCAGAAGAGCACCTGAGACTGCGGGAAGTCATCGGAGGGGTCCAGAGGGTCGAGCGGTGAACCGACGCAGCCCGTGGCCCAGAAGTTGGCCGGACACTCGACGCCATCGATGACGCCACCGCCGTCGGTGTCGGGGTTGCGCCAATCCGTGCCGGTCAAGTTCTCGAAGGCGTCGGGGATGCCGTCGCCGTCGAAATCGTCCGGCAGCACGTCATCGGAAGGATCGTTCTCCGGGTTGGTGCCGTCAAAGTACTCGTCGAGGTCGTTCACGCCACCCGAATCGGTGTCGAACTCTTCGGAGTCGGTCACCCAAACGTCTGCGGACCCGTTCATGATGCCAATGCTGTCCAAGGTACACCCGGTGGAGTTCTCGAAGTAACTGTTCAGGCCGTCGCCGTCGGGATCAAGGGCGTTTTTGCAGGGATCCAAGGGGTCTGTGTTGTCCCGCACCACCTCATCAAAGTCGTTCACACCGTCGTTGTCCGTGTCGGCCAGGGTTGGGTTCGAGAACCATCCGAACACCCCCAGCAATTCTTGCCAATCGGCCAGGCCGTCCGCGTCGGAATCGGTGTAGTCGTCGTCGCAGTACAAGCGCGTGCTGCTGATCGTCCCGTCGAGGGTGGCCTCCGTGTGACAGAAGGAACCGTTGCGGTTCGCGACATCGGTGACCGAGACCGGCGGAGCGAGGCTGACGCCGACGAGCACGTTGTTGATCGTGGCACCGTACGCAAAGGACGTCCACGTGCCTGAGACGTTGTACCATCCGGTACCTCCGTCAGGATTGAACCCAGAGCCGTTGGCCACCGTCAGGCGGTTCACACCGTTCCAATTGGTCACGGTCGTGACGAAATCCACGAGCGAATCACAGGGGTCGGTGCCGTGGGAAACGTTGCGCTCATCGCCGTCGTTCACACCGCCAGAGTCGGTGTCCGCGATGTCCCAAGCGGTGCACGAGAGGTTTTCTTCCCAGTTCTGGATGCCGTCGTTGTCGGCGTCACCTGCGTCCTCACGGCGCGTGGGGTCGGTCTCACCGGCGTCGACGAGCCCGTTGCCGTTCGCGTCTTCCTCACCGTCGTCAAAGGCGTCGCCGTCCGTGTTGTTGTCGCGTGGGTCGCTGGCTTGAGGGGGCTGACCGTAGGCCGCGTTGACCTCAACGCCGTCGCTCAGACCGTCGCCGTCGGTGTCGAAGGCGGTCGGGTCGGTGAGCAGGGTGAGCGCTTCGTAGGAGTCGTTCAGGCCATCGCCGTCCGAATCGGCGTTGGTGGGGTTGGTCGACGTGATGCCGTCGACCTCGGCGGTCAGGGTGGCGCAGCCACCCGGGCCGATGCCGCTCACAGGATCGCAGGGCGTAATGGTCTCCGTGGCGGTGCCGGGTTCCGGTCGGAAACATGGGGACGAGCCGCAGTTGGTCGTCCATGAGGGGTTGATGTATTCGAACAGGTTTGGCAGTCCGTCGTTGTCGGGGTCACCGTTTGGACCGTCGTCGTTGGACGCCGAGGTGGCGTTGAGCCCGTAGGACACTTCCCATCCGTCGGGCATGCCGTCGCCGTCCGTGTCGTAGCCGCGGCGGTCCTCGTCGATTTGACCGTCGCCGTCGTCGTCGTCGCTGAGGCAGTCCGCATCGCCGTCACCGTCGCTGTCTGCACCGTCCACGGCCCCGTCCTTGTCGTTGTCAAATCCGTCCGTGCAGATGTTGCCGACGGGGTCCTCGTCGCACAGGATCACTGAGCCGGTGCCGTCGCTGCCGGTTGCACCGCACGCGGGCGGGTTGAACTGCATGGCATGCTCCTCGGACCAGTCGTTGGTGGGGACCGTTCCGTTCCACCAGACGCCGTTGTCCAGCACGGCGGGTGTGGTGGCGATGTCCCAACCCGTGGGCATCAGGTAGGTGTATTCCTGGAGGTTGGACATGCCGTCACCGTCGGGATCGCCGACCGCGCCGTCGCCAAAGGAGGAGGAGAGCGGATCCAGTCCGTGCATCCACTCCCAGCCGTCGGGCAAACCGTCGTTGTCCGAATCAGGGTCGTTGGGGGAGGTGTTGATCAGGTACTCGAGACCATAGGTCAAACCGTCTCCATCCGCATCCGATGCAGCCGAGACTTCTTCGGTCACGAGGTCGATGCCCGCGAACAAGGACAGGAGCATGAGCAGGGTCAGGCCAAGGGCACGACGTCGCACACCCGCTTCGACGGACTGGGACAATGCCGCACGCCGGTGAGACAGCATCTGCTCTGACATCGTTCTCAAGGCGGTTCCGGCGCCTCATAAGGGGAATGGTGCGCTGTTCAGACAAGGCGACAACCGAAGGCCTCGCTCAGAGGTCGGACAACTCGTCCAAAAGCTCCAGATCATCGTCGTCCTCAGCGGTCACCGCAGGCGGCAGGTCAAGCGCTGGAGCGTCTTCGGTCTCGACCTCGTCTGCCTCGGGCAGCGCGACGTCCTTCACCGGCATCACGCCAGCCATGGAACGCGTGGCACCGCGGCGGTACGTGGCGTAGAGCACAATGCCGACCAGCATGGCGATCAAGCCGATCGTGCTTGGTTCAGGGTCGAGCAACTCGTTGGTGAGGCAAGCGACCTCGGTGCACGTCGTGGCAAATTCGAATTTGGTTTGCTGCTTGAAGTCCGCACCGTAGGGCACTTCGTCGTCGTAGGGTTCGACGATGATGGTCAACTCAGCGCGGTCGTTGTTCTTCACCGTCGTCGGCGCGGTCAAGTCGACGGTGAACTTCTCGTTGCTGTAGGCGTCAACGGTCACCAGGAGTGTGCTTCCCGCCTGCTGGAAGGAGTTCACGCTCACTGCACCGTTCTCCCAGCCACGAGGTTCATCGAGGGAGATGAGGATGGTCAGCGGGATGTTGTTCTCGTTGTCCACGCGGAAGCCGATCTCCTTGCTCTGACCCGGGCCAAAGGGTGTCATCTGGCTCTCGAGCGTGATGAGGAGGCGTCCGGCCACGACGTCTTCCTTGACCACGACGGTCACGGGCATGTCGAAGTAGCGCGCTTCGTCGTCGTCGACGCCGTCTTCGATGATGCCCACGTAGATGGTGTGGTTCCCTGCCTCGATTTGGTCGCGCAGACCCACATCGAGGCGCAGGTCGGCGTATTCCTCACCGCTCAAACGAACCACTGGAGCATTTGACCCGGTGTCGTCGGTGATGGAGTAATCCCAACTCGCGTACTGGCCATCGTTGCGGGGCAGCAGGTTGGGCGGCACGATGCGCCATGTGGTCTCAACGTCCTCGTCACCTGCATCCGTGATGCGGAAGCGGAACCATGCATCGGAGCCTGGGGCGATTGGACCGACCGAACCAAGCGACTTGGCGTCGCTGTCGGAGATGACCTCGGCGAGCACGCCGAAGGTGCGGTGCACCGTGAAGGCGACTTCGGTGCGCAGGTCGGCGTCGTTTCCGCTGACCACCAAGACACGGACAAGGCCAATGTCCTGCGCCTCACGCTGATCCGGTGGGAAGATGGTCATGCGCAGCGTCAGTTGTTGGAAGGACCCGATGGAGGGCGTCAGGCTGTTGATGCCTTCTTCCACCAACTGCTGGCCGGTGTCGTTGTCGTAGAAGCGGTACAGCCAGGACTCAGGGAGTTCGGTAACGCGCAACTTGAACGCGTCCGTGTCGAAGCCGGCGTTGAACACGTCGATGTAGAAGTCCACGCCTTCCTGCGCGTCGGACATGTCCACGTAATGCGAGAGGGTCTCATCGTAGAGGTCCGGTCGCGTCGAATCGGCAATCTGGCGCTGATGTTCCACGTCCTCGAAGACCGAGACACGGGGTTCGGCGTACACGCCGACCTCATCGAAGTCGAGGGTCAAATCGACGATGGCGACCTCCACGAGTTGGCCGTTCTCGTTCTCAGCGTAGGCGCGGGCCTCGACTTCGAGGCGCGAGGGGGCGTTGGTCAGGTCCTCACCGACTTCAATGGAAAGGATGGGGCGAACAACTGAGCCACCGCCCGAAAGGGCGTAACCGGCAGGTTGGTCCCACACGGGGTCAGACCACGACGAAGGCAAGGAGCGCGCAAGGTCCAGACGGACCTCCATGGCGGCCGCAGAGGCGCCAATGTGGGTCACGAGGAATTCGACGGTGCTGGTCTGACCGGGCGCGATCAGCACGGTGGTCGGTTGGTTGCTGGGCACGCCGAGGTTGATCCCGTGTTCGACGAATTCGACACCGCCATGCTCGTAGAGGACCGTGTGGCCTTGCACGTCACGGATTTCGAGGGCCAGCGGATACACGCCGGGGGCCATGGAACCTGCATCGTAGGTCCAGGTGTAGTTGCCCACCAAGCCTTCGTTGTCGAGGCGGAGATCGTCGTCGTCAAACTCCTCGTCGAAGACCGCAGAGGCCCCGTTGGGGGTGGACAGCACCAGGTTCACCGACTGGATGTCGGCGCGGCCAAAGGCGTCACGCACGTCGACGTCGAACTGAATTTCCCGGTCCTCGCCCAGCGCGTTTGGTGCCCACGTCAGCGTCTCGGGGTCGCCCCAAGCGGAGCCGGGCGTGTGGACTTTGACCGAGGAGGCAGAAAGGGCGTTCGCCATCACTTCAAGACGGGAGGTACCTTCGGTGGAGTCAAGGTCCCCGAAGGCGATCTCGATGTCACAATCGCTGCCGCCGCCGATGGGGTTGCTGCCGCCTTGGCCCTCACAGGAGGCTTGCCCGTCGATGACGAGCTTCAGGCTCTTGCCGTTGGGGACGGTCACGCCGTTCGACGAGACGTCGAAGAACACTTCAGATGAGGTCCACGCACAGTTCTGTTGGAAGGTGGAGCTGCATGGGTCGTCGAGGTCGATGGTTTCGCTTCCAATCTGCGAATCGCCGGCCTTGAGCGAGAACGCCACGTCACCCGTGGAGCCCTGCTGGCCCCGGAAGCGCATGTAGATGGTCAACTGAATCTGGTCGTTGTCTGCACCCTCGCCGTAGAGGGTCAGGTCCGAGATCATCTCGGAGGAGCGGAATTCAATGCCCCCAAGGGTGGAGAGCTCCTCTTGGCTGCCGGAGGGTTCGATGGTCGTGATGTGACCGTCGCCTCCCGCACTGCTGTTTTCAGCGTCGAGGTAGAGGCGGTAATTCTCGAGCCCTGCCACGCTGGTGGCCGGTTCTGGCGAGGCATCCAGCACGACGGTCGGTGGCACCTGCACAAGGCCGCCCATGGTCCCGAGGACGAGCACCACCAACATGGAGAGGGCGAGGCCTCGGTTGGCTTGGCCGTACGTCACCATCGAGACCACCATCTCGTGCTGCCTGCGGGGGGTGTTAAACCGTTTTCCATTCCGCGTGTTCCACCCGCGTGGATGCCGACGAACTGAAGGCCACGGCGGACGTGGCCCAACCACAGGGGTGGCCGAGCGGTCAAAAGCGCCGGATTTAAGCTCCGGTCCCAGATGGGTTCGAGGGTTCAAATCCCTCCCCCTGTACCACGTTTTTGTCCTCAAACGAGGCCCCATCCGCCGTCAACGGCGAGCACTTGACCCGTCACGTAAGGAGCCTCGAGCAAATAGCGCACGGCCGAGGCGATGTCCTCGGGCCGGCCAGACCGTTGCAAGGGGAGACGAGCCACGGTCTCCTCGAACGCCGCTTGTTCCCAATCCGCCGACAGAATGGCGCCGGGGGCCACCGCGTTGGCCCGAACCTCAGGCGCCAGGTCGAGGGCCCAACCAAGGGTGCGCTGACGGAGCGCGGCCTTGCTGGCGCTGTAATCGCCCAGATGAGGCCAGGCCTTCCCCCACGACGTGTCGACCATCGAAACGATCGAGCCTGAGCCTTGGGCAAGGGCGCCGGACAACGCCTCAGTCAACACCACAGGGGCTTCGACGTGCAGCATCCAAAGGTCACGTCGGGCCTGCGCCATGTCATCGGGAGACCCTTCGCCTTCGCTGGGGAAGAAGATGGAAGCGTTGTGGACCAAACCGCCAAGTCCGTCGGACACGGCTGCATCAGCAAGGACGGCCTCGCCCAGGGCGCGCACACCTTCGGGCGTCGACAGGTCGGCCGAAATCACGCGCCCCACGTCATGCTCGTGCGCTTCAGCCAAAGCCGCAAGGAGGGACTCGGCTTCCTCGGTGGCGGTCCGCACGTGCACGAGGGCCGTCCAGCCGGCCTCGACCAGCGCGGTCACGGTGGCCGCACCCAAGCGGCGACCTCCTCCGGTGACGAGAACCGTCTTCGCGCCCATGCACCGAGGTGGACGTTGAGAACATGAACCCTCGTCCTCGGCTTGCGGCCCGGATGACGAAGCCTTTTGCTGCTCGCCCCGTGCCCTGAGCATGGCCGAAGGGAGGCGCTCGCTGACCATGGCCAAAACCGAGGCCCCTCAACGGCCCCGTCTGCCGGCGTGGTTCCGCACCACCTTGCCCTCCGGTGAGGCCATGGACGCCTTCCGCGACACCAAAGCCTCGGTCAAGGACAACGCCCTGCACACGGTTTGTGAAGAGGCACGCTGCCCCAACATCCACGACTGTTGGTCCAGCGGCGACGCGACCTTCATGATCGCAGGCCAAGAGTGCACCCGAGGCTGTCGATTCTGTGCGGTCGGGACCATCAAGCGCGCTCCACCGCTCGACCCCGAGGAGCCCGCACACCTCGCCGACGCGGTCGCCTCCATGCCCCTCCGCCATGCCGTCATCACGGTGGTCAACCGCGACGACCTGGCCGACAGCGGCGCATCCCACTACCGGGCCTGCCTTGACGCGGTCCACGAGCGCAGTCCAGAGGTGACCCTCGAACTGCTCTGCTCCGACCTTGCGGGCGACCACGACGCATTGGCGATGCTGCTTGACGGCGCGCCATTGCGCGTCTTTGCCCACAACGTGGAATGCGTGCCGCGGCTGGACAAGACGGTGCGCGACCACCGCGCTTCCTTCGATCAATCCCTCGGTATCCTTCGCGAGGCGCGCCGACTGCGGCCGGATTTGCTCATCAAGACCTCCATCATGGTCGGACTCGGCGAGACCGACGAGGAACTCGAGGAAGCCATGAGCCTGGTCCGCGAAGCCGGTGTCGACCTCATCACGCTGGGACAGTACCTCGCACCGTCGTCGAAGCACCTGCCGGTGGACCGCTTCCCCGAACCCGAGCGCTACGAGGAATGGGCCGACCACGCGATGGACCTTGGCTTCCTTGGTGTGGCGAGCGGGCCGCTGGTGCGCTCGTCCTTCAAGGCCGGCCTGCTGTTGCGCGCCTGCACCGAGGAAAACTGGCAGGGCAGCATGCCGGGAGCCACCGTGCGCGTGCGCCCCGGAGCCGCGGCGGACCGACACCCCCATAGGCGGACCTCAGGTGGTGAAGCCTGATGCCCGAACGCCTGACCGTGGACGAGGCGCCCTACACCATCGGCATCCCTCCGTTCCGACCCGGTGAGAAGGCAGACTTCGGCGGCGGCTTTGCCGAACAGCCCGGCGACCTCAACCGGCCTGACGTGACCTGCTCGGCTCAGGACACGGCGACCCATGCGGTCGGCCTCATCCGCGTCCTCGACGACGAACACGTCGCGAGCGGCGAGTGGAACCCGAACCTCAACGAAGAAACCCTGCTGAAGGGCTTGGAGCACATGATGCGCCTGCGCATCTTCGACGACCGCATGATCAAGATGCAGCGCACCGGTTTGCTCTCCTTCTACATGCGCTCCTTCGGTGAGGAAGCCATCGCCATCGCGCAAACCATGGCCCTCGAGGAGCAGGACTGGCTCTTCCCCTCCTACCGCCAGCCCGGCGCCCAATTCGTCCGCGGCCGCGACATGGTGAGCATGATCTGCCACTGCATCGGCAACACCGAGGACAACGTCCGCGGCCGTCAGATGCCGGTCCACTACACGTGGAAAGAAGGCCGCTTCATCTCCATCTCCTCCCCCGTGGGGACCCAGTTCCCACAGGCGGTCGGCGTGGCGATGGCCTCCGCCTACCGCGGGCTCGACGAAGTCTGCATCTCCTGGCTTGGGGACGGCACCTCAGCCCAAGGCGACTTCCACTACGCGGTCAACTTCGCCTCGACCTTCAAGCCCCCCGTCATCCTCAACGTGGTCAACAACCAGTGGGCCATCTCCACCCACGCCAACCTCGCGACCGGTGGACGCACCTTCGCCGAGCGCGGCTTGGCCTACGACATCCCCTCCTTCCGCGTGGACGGCAACGACTTCCTCGCGCTCTACGCGGTCACCAAGTGGGCGCGTGACCGAGCCTCCGCCGGCCTTGGACCGACCTTCATCGAGGTCTACACCTACCGCGCCGGCGCCCACTCCTCCTCGGACGACCCCAGCGCGTACCGGCCTCAGGACGAGTTCGAGTGCTGGCCCGGTGGCGACCCCATTGAGCGCCTGAAGGGCCACCTCATCGGCCGCGGCCTCTGGGATGAGGACAAGCACACCGAACTGACCGAGCGCATCGACGCCGAAGTCATGGCCGCCTACAAGGAAGCCTGCACCTTCGGCGACTTGGCCAACGGCCCTTACCCTCCCGCCTCGACGATCTTCACCGAGGTCTACGAAGAGGTCCCATGGCACGTGCAAGAGCAGCGTGAGGAGCTCGGAAAGTGAGGTGGCATCATGGCGAAAATGAACATGATTGCAGCCCTCAATTCGGCGCTGGACCTGCAACTCCAGCGCGACCCAAACGTGGTCATCTTCGGTGAGGACGTCGGTTACTTCGGTGGCGTGTTCCGCGTCACGGCTGGGCTGCAGGAAGCCCATGGCGCTCACCGCGTCTTCGATTCACCCTTGGCCGAAGGCGGCATCGCCGCCGTGGCCTTTGGCATGGGCATCAACGGCCTGCGGCCCGTGATGGAAATCCAGTTCGCCGACTACATCTTCCCCGCCTACGACCAGATCGTCAACGAGATGGCCAAACTCCGCCACCGCTCCGGCGGCGAATTTTGGACGCCCGTGACCATCCGCACCCCAGCCGGCGGCGGCATCAGGGGCGGCCACCACCACTCCCAGTCTCCTGAGGCGCAGTTCACCCACACGCCCGGCCTGAAGGTCGTGTACTGCTCGACGCCCTACAACGCCAAGGGTCTGCTCACCTCGGCCATCGAGTGCAACGACCCCGTGGTCTTCTTCGAGCCCAAGCGGTGCTACCGTGGCCCGTTCTATGGCGATCCGCACAAGGTCCCCACATGGAACAGCCACCCCGACGGCGAGGTGCCTGAAGAGTACTACAGCATCCCACTCGAGCAGGCGCGCATCGTCAAGGAAGGCGGCGCCTGCACGGTCATCGCCTGGGGCACCATGGTGCACGTTGCCGAGGAGGCCATCCGCCAATCCGGCGTGGACGCCGAACTCATCGACCTGCAAACGCTGCTCCCATGGGACCGCGACACCGTCGTGGAATCCGTGCGCAAGACCGGCCGCTGCGTCATCGTCCACGAGGCCCCGAAGACCAGCGGCTTCGGCGCCGAGATGTCCGCGTCCATTCAGGAGCGCTGCTTCTGGCACCTTGAGGCGCCGATCGAGCGTGTCACCGGATGGGACACGCCCTTCCCCCACACCACGGAGTGGGATTACCTTCCCAGCCCC
>CAXRAI010000078.1:0-23936 GCA_964228865.1 Salinimicrobium sp.
TCCGAGAGGTCCCGTACCGTGGCCACGACGGTGTAACCTTCAGCGAGCAGATCGCGGACCAAATGGTTCGCCAGGAAACCGTTGGCTCCGGTGACGAGCACACGTCCTCCCATGGGCTTGCGCATGTGCTGCCCTACATGAACGTTGAAGTGACACCGCCCTCACGAACCGCCGAGCACCATGGCGTTGCGTGTCCACGACACCCGTCGTCGAGAGAAGGTGCCGTTCACCACCATGCGCCCGGGCCGGGTCAGCATGTACGTCTGTGGCGTGACCGTGTACGACCGCTGCCACCTTGGTCACGCCCGGTGTTACCTGGCCTTCGACCTCATCCACCGCTGGCTTGAGGCCAGCGGCTACGACGTTGACTATGTGCAAAACTTCACCGACGTCGACGACAAAATCATCGCTCGGGCCAACGAGGCACGTGACGGCGATTGGCTCAGCCTGGTCGACGAAATGATCGAGGGCTACTACGAGGACATGGATGCGCTGAACATTCTGCGCGCCGATCACTACCCCCGCTGCACAGAGCACGTCGAAGGCATGGTCAGCATCATCGAGGATTTGATCGAGCGCGGCCATGCCTATGCCGCCGAGGACGGGGTGTACTTCGACGTCTCCTCTGCCCCAGAGAAGTACGGCCAACTGACCGGCCAGAGCTTCGACGCGGTCCGGGCCGGTGCGGGTGGACGTGTTGACGGCACCGGAGGTGGCAAGCGTGACCATCGCGATTTCGCCCTCTGGAAGGCGGCCAAGCCCGACGAACCCACATGGCCTTCTCCATGGGGCGAGGGCCGTCCGGGTTGGCACATCGAGTGCACCGCGATGAGTCTCGATCGCTTTGGAGGGGCCTTCGACATTCACGGTGGAGGTCACGATCTGCGTTTCCCGCATCATGAAGCCGAGATTTTCCAAGGCGAGTGCCACACGGACCACGCTCCGTTGGTGCACCACTGGTTGCACAACGGCTTCGTCAACGTGGACGGGGAGAAGATGAGCAAGTCGCTCGGCAACTTCTGGACCATCCGCGACATCCTCGAGCGGGTGGACCCGCTCGTGCTCCGCTTTGCCCTCATCAACGCGCACTACCGTTCACCCATCGACATGAACGAGGCCCTGCTTCATGACGCGGAGCGAAATCATGGGCGTCTCATCGAGACCTACGGCAAGGCCCTGCGCAGCCGGACCTCTGAACATCCCGTTCCGCTGCCGCACCCCGACGTGACGAGCACGGACCCCTTGTCCAAGGGAATTGGTTTGATGGAGCGCATGGCCGAAGCTTTCGCGTTGGCGATGGACGACGATTTCAACAGCCGTGAGGCCATTGCCAAAGTGCTTGGTGGCGTCCGCGAAGCAACCCGTTTGTTGGATGCTGGCCTCGAAGAGGAGGACGCCAACGCCTTCGCGCACTTTTGTGTGGCATGGTTCGAGGAGCTTGCCGGTGATGTCTTGGGCGTGCTGCCCTCGCCTGACGTGCTCCTCGCTGAGCCTGAAGAAGATCCACGCCGTGCCGAGGTGGCCGACGAGGTTGAATCCCTGCTCCTTCAACGCGCCGAGGCGCGGGCCGCCAAGGATTGGCCGGCGGCGGACGCAATTCGCGACAGCCTTGCGGCGATGGGTGTTGAGGTCACGGACACCGCAGACGGGCCGGTCTGGACCTTGTCGTGATCACTCGGGTGGACCGCCGGGAGGCGGCGGAGCAGGAATGTCAACGACGTCCTTCTCGGCCTCCGCCTCTGGAACAACATCGTCTTCAACGTCCTTTGGAGCCTCGGCTTCCTCGAGGTCGTCCTCATCGAACAAGGCGTCCTGTGCCGTCAGGTCGATGTCGTCTTCCCGCCTGCGCATGACCAACACGGCCACACCGATCACCGCCAACACGCCAAGGCCCAGCAGGCCAAGGGGTGGTCCACTCTCTCCGGCAGCGGTCTCCTCATCCGTGCTGCTGTCGGTGCCGTCACAGCCCAATCCGAGGCCGTCTGCACAGGGGTCGACGGGCGTGACGGTGTTGTCGTCGTTGGAGCCATCGTCGGGCGTGGTGCCGTCATCGGGGGTCGTGCCCGTGTCGGGGTTGGTGCCGGTGTCCGGGGTCGTGCCAGCACCGGTGGACGAGGACGTGCCCTTGGCCTGCCACGTGGAAGTGTTCGTCAGGTCCACGGTGGTCAAAGAGGCACCACGGTCGTAGTAGCGGTCCCACACCAAACTCAGGTCAATCTGAGCGTTGCCGCACGTCGAGCCGTTCAGCGTTTGGAAATACTGTGGGTCCTCGTAGGTCCACCACGGGTCGAGGCCACCGTGGCCCACGCCCGCGGTCAGGCTGTCGAAGCCGTCGACGTCGCCAAAGGCGGCTTCCATCACGGCCGGATCAAAGGCCGCGGCTTCGGTGAGGTTCTCGACGATGGACGCCCACGAGCGCAGGCCGTCTTCGACGCCGCTTGCGGTCACGTCAATGCGCTTCCCGAACATGCCGGCTGCTTCGTGGTCGTCGCCCCGCATGGCTTGCATGAGGTCTGCATCGCCGTAGAGGGCCATGCCACCGACGACGGTCAGGCGCACGTCTGGGTCGACGGCGTCGATCAGGTTGCGGTACGGGTCGAGGTGGTTCGAATCGATGACCGCCAGGTCGGCCGCCATGCCCGGAGCAATTCGGCCGACGTGCTCCTCCCAGTTGGTGGCGTCCGCCGCGTTGGAGGTCACCATGCGCACCATTTCCTCGTCGGTGAAGATGTCACCGAGGATTTCGTCGTCCCACAGGTCGGCGATCTTGAGTTCGTGCAAGGGCGACTTGCTGCCTGAAGGTGACCAGTCGGGCGCAAGCGCGATGTTCACGCCCGCGGCCTTGGCCGCAGCCACGTCCGTGGTGTCGCCGTAGAGCAGCAGGTTGGACAAGGGCGACCAGACGAGGCTGGCGCCGACCTCACCCATCTTCTGGAACTCGGTGGCCGTCAGGGCGGTCCCGTGAATGAGGACCAGCTCACCGACAAGGAGGTCGTTGGCCACCAAAATGTCGAATTCTGCTCGGCTGGATTCGTCCACGCCCTCGCCAAGATGGAGGAACCACGCGTCCAATTCTTGGCTTGCATTGCCGGTCTTGATGTGGTTGCCGATGTAATCGGACTCGAGTTCCGTCACCTTGGTGTGGATCTCGTCCCGGCCGAAGTTCCAGTCCTCGATGTTGCGCGCCAGCACGCTGACGTAGGCGTCGTCGGGGTTGGACGGAGCGCCCTGAGAGGCGGTCGTCCCGCCGACGATCACCTTGGCTTCGACGTACTTCATGGCGGCGAATTCGAGGTCGAAATAGGGCCCGCCGTGCAGGAGCATCTTCGGCTTGGTGACGAATTCGCTGTAGTCGGGGTGGTTCTTCCATTGGTAGCGGTTCTGGTAGCCGCCCCACTCGTTGGGTGAGGACATGTGGTTCTCCACCGGCCAAATTGGGGCGGTGTTGTAGTGCAGGTGGTTGTGAAGATCGAGCAGCCCAGGATAAATCGTGGCGTCCGTGTGGTGCACGGGGATGCCTTCGAGGGTCAAATCGCTGGGAGCGTCGCCGTTCCACACCTGAACGATGACGCCGTCTTCGACGAGGATGGAACCGTCGTTGTGCACGGTCCCGGCATCGTTCATGGTGACCACGCGTCCCTTCAGCACGTACGCGCCGGAGTGGACGTGGTCGAGGTTGGTGTAGCAGCGCAGGCCAGCGATCGGAGCGGTCACGGTGGCGTTTTCATGAGCACCGGGCGTGGGAGCGTCGTCCTTCCACAAGGTTCCGTTGTCGAGCGGGATGTAGGGTCGGTCCCACCAGCTGTCCTTGTCGGGCCAGCTCATGGAGTCGACCAAGGCCCCTTCCGCGGTGCGCAGCACCGCGCTGTCCCCACCGTAGTAGTCCAGTTCGAGACCGGAATCTGCGCGGAAAATGACGATTCGCTCGTTGGGTTGCATCACGGTGTCCCAGGGCAAGCGGCACGGGGGCGAGCCGCCCCCTTCCTCGTCGTCGAGCCACCAATCGGAAACGTCGACGGGACTGTCACCCGCGTTCCAAATTTCGATGAATTGGTCGGATGTGCTGCCGGTGTAGCCGTCACCGTTCCAGTCCACGCCGTCGTAATCTTCCGACGACGCGGAGACGAGCACCTCCGAAATCCGCACGTCGGGCGTCCCGTCTTCACCGGCCGCCAGCGGAACGGTGGACAACATCATCAGGAGGACGAGGAGGGCCGCAGGCAGACGAGGGGTCACGGCTGACCATCCACAGGCGCCACATGAAGGCATCTCTCAGAACAGCAGATTCAACGAACATGTTCGCCAACAGGTCAAGGAACCCCCACCGAGAGGGGTGGCCATGGCCACCGTGGACCTGACCGAGGCGACCTTCGAAGCCGCCCTCGAAGAGAACACCATCATGCTGATCGATTTCTGGGCCGATTGGTGCGGTCCATGCAAGGCCTTTGCGCCGGTCTACGAGCGCGTGTCTGAAGATCACCCCGACGTGACCTTTGCCAAGGTGGACACCGAAGCCGAGCAAGCGCTTGCTGGCGCCTTTGGCATCCGCTCCATTCCCACCACGGTGGTGTTCAAGGAAGGCATTGGCGTGTTCATGCAACCAGGCGCCCTTCCCGAAGAAGCCCTCCAAGACTTGGTGGGGAAAGTCAAGGAACTCAACATGGACGACGTCCGCGCACAAATCGAGGCCCAAGAGGCTCAGAAGGCCGCGTCCGGTGACGACGGCGGTTGCTGCAGCGACCCGTCATGTTCTAATTGAGCAGGCTTGAGGCAACGACGTGCGGCACGTCGCGTTCATGCTCGTCTGGCTGATGTTGGCCATGCCCTTGGCCGGCTGCCTTGGTGCGGACGATGACCTCGCGCCTGTGGATGACGGACCAGAGGCGTACCCGAATCCATGGGAGCGAGGCGACCTCGTCTACGACGACAGCGACGTGTTCAGCCGCGTCACCGTCAACGGCACCTACGGCATTCCTGAGGCCATCTCGGTCTTCGTGCCCGTGGACACCATCACCGCCGCCGACGGCGGTGCGGGCTTGACCGGCGACGCCGAGGTTCACCTCGGCCTCTGGCTGCCCGTCATCGAAGGCTGCGACTGGACGCTGGAGAACGTCTCCGAGGACTGCCGCGTGCCGGTCATCGCCGACGTCGGACCCTACTACGACGACGGCGACGTCAGCGCCGTGACCCCTGCGGACCGCTTGGGGCGCTTCCTCATCGAGAACTACGTGCCCCACGGCTACGCCGTGGCCCAGGTGTCGGTCTTTGGCACGGGTGAATCCAACCACTGCATGGACCTCATGGGCACCGACGAACAGCGCGGCATTGACGCTGCGGTGACGTGGCTCGGCACCCAAGGCTGGTCCAACGGCCGCGTCGGGCTCATCGGCAAGTCCTACGACGGCAGCACGCCATGGCAAGCGGCCACCTTCGGTAATCCGCACCTTGCGACCATCGTGCCCATGTCCGGCCTCATCGGTGTGCACGACCTCATGTGGCGCAACGGCAGCATGGAAGCGCGTGGCATGATCATGCACAACGGCGTCTACGGCTCCTTCGGCATTGACGGTGACAGCGAGGACAGCCACACGCTGTGCGAGGGCTACCTTGAGGGCTACGCCAACGGCCCCGCGGCCTACCTGACCGGGGGCATGGTGACCTACGGGGGCAACGAGTACTGGACCGAGCGTTCCTTCCTCGACCGGGCGCTGCAGAATTACCAGGGTTCGATCTACATCATCCAAGGCATGCAGGATTGGAACGTCGATCCGCACATGGCTTTCCCCGTGCACCAGCAGGTGCACGACGCCGGCATCGAGGTGAAGACCTTGGCCGGTCAGTGGGCGCACGACTACCCCGACCGGGTCTCAGGTCACAGCTCACAAGGCAGCGGCCGCGGCGCTGAGGCCTACCCGTACACCTTGCGCTGGGACTGGGCCGACGAGATGCTCGTGTGGTTCGATTGGTACCTCCGTGACGAGGGCGTCGCGCCGGTGCTCGGTGTGGAGATGCAGGACAACCGTGGCGGGTGGCGCTTTGAGTCCACCTGGCCCGCCGAAGACACGCAGTACGTCGAGGTCAGCGGCAGCGACCTCGGTCCCACCGGTGCCAGCATCACCGGCACCAACAGCATCACGATGACCTACGGGCCCTTCGAGAACGACACGTGGATCGCCGGGATGCCGACCTTCCACATTCCCGTCACGCCCCACACCACGAACGGTGCGCACGGCTTCCTCGAGATGACCGACGAGAACGGGATGCACCTCGGGCATGCGGTGATGGATTTCCGCTTCCACGCGGGAGGCCGTGACGGTCAAGAGGTGCTCGTGCCCTTCTCCACCGTCACCGGCTACATGGAATTCTTCGCGATGGACGTCTACCTCGAAGCGGGCGAATCCGTCATCATCACGATGACCCAAACCGGCGAGGACTACGTGCCCTCACCCGCTTCGGTCGGCTCTTACAGCATCGACTGGGACGCCGCAGTGCTGACCCTTCCGCTGGTGGAACGCACCTGCGACGAGTTGTTCCGCGCCCCAATGCAGAACTACGGCGACGAATCGGGGCGTGTCTGCTGATCAGAAGGCCTCGAGGATCGAGGCAAAGACCGCCTTGGCCGGCCCCTCGGACCGCTCAACCAAGCGGCGCACGATGAGTTCCGGCGTGCTGCGGGCCAGGTGGTTGCGGCGCGGCGTGCGGTCGACGATGAGTTCGAGGTCTTCGTCCAAGCCGCGGGCCTCGATGCCGTCGATGCGCAGGTCGTCTCGGCCGGTGGCCTCGATGATGGCGGGCGCCAGGTGGGTCACGAGGACCATGGACGTGTCCGGATGGGCCTCGGCCGCGAGCAGCATGCCGGCGATGATGCGAGCACCCGCACCGGGCTCGGTGATGGCTTCCAACTCGTCGGCGAGGATGAGCTTCGACGTGGGGTCGCTGACGACCTCGGCGAGGTCCACCAGCGTCTGCTCAAGCGCGCCTGCAGACTGGGTGCCGCCGGCCTTCGCGAGGACCTGCAGGTGCTTGACGCGGCCGACGCGGGCTTCGGCAGCGGGCACGGGCAAGCCCATGTGAGCAAGGATGCAGGTGAAACCGAGCAGTTCGAGCAGGGTGGTCTTGCCACCGCTGTTGGCTCCGGTCAGCAGGGCCACGGACTGCTGGTCGCCTTTGTCGGCCGATCGACCGACGCCGTAGGTCACGGGATCCGGCTCGATGCCGAGCAGCGGGTGACGCCCTTCGACGACCACCAAGCCATGTTCGACCATCGTGGGGCGCACGCAACGGTGCGCTTCGGACCAGCGTGCGACGGCCAGCCACTGATCGAGTTCGACCATGGCCTCGATGGCCTCGCCGCAGACCTCGCGCAAGGGCGCGAGCGCCGTGGACAAGCGCGTCAGTTCCGCCGCTTCGTCGGCAGCGATTCGGCGCTCGAGGTCCTCGACCAAGAGATCGACTTCCTTGCGGTCGACCTTGAGCGGCCAGCCGTCGATGAACAGCCGCTGCGGCATACGCAAGCCGGTGCCGTTGAGGAATTCAGACAAGGCACCGTTCGCTTCCTCAATGGCTTCCTCGATGGCCTCGGTGGTGGCCGCGCGGAGGCGGCGCTGGAGGCCAGCACCGTTGGCCAGCGCGTCGAGCATGTCCGCACCGGTCAGCGCGAGTTGTGCCTCGGCCATCGCTTCCTCAACACGCTGACCCACTTGTGTTTCGAGGCCCTTGATGGTCGGCCAAAGCCGATCCGCCACGTCATGAAGCAGGTCGGGGTTGCCGTCGTCGCTGACGTCATGCAACAAATCCTCGAGGTCCCCGAGGGCGTCAATCATCGGAGCGAGGCGGTTCAGCACGGGTTGAGCACCCTTGACGGCGCTGAGCGCCGGCCAGCGTTGCACAAGGTCCGCGACCAGACCGAGCAAGGCACTGTTGGTGCGGAACCAAGCGAGGGTTGCTTCGGGCAGGGCCATGGCGTCCACGGCGTCCTCGGGCAGGACGAGCCAGCCTTCGGGTGCATCGATTGGGGCGCCCTCACCGATCCAACTGACCTGCTTGAAGACGCGGTAATCGCGCCAGGTCTCGTCAGGACCGGGCGTCAGCACGCGGCACTGCTTGGCGAGTTCCGGCCGGTCCTGCCGGGTCACGACCACGCGGTCGTGCCGTCCGGTTGGGCTGCGTGGTCGTGCGAGGCCCTTCCACATTTCAGCAAGGTCCGCCACGGCGCCAGAGGCGACCAGCGCACGGGCAGCGTCCACGGTGGCCCACCGAGTTTCTGGGTCTTGGATCGGCGTGAGCAGCGCGAGGCGCTCACGCGATGCGGCGCATGCGGCGTGTTGGCGCATGGCTTCGATGAGTTGGGCGTGCAACTTCTCGGCCTCGCGGGTCGCAAGAAAAGCACCGTCGTCGCCGCTGGCGGCCCGTGCAAGCGCCAGTGCGCGCTTTGGTGAAACGCCGTTGACCGCAGCGATCCGTGAGATGTCACCGGACTGCAGCGCGGCCATCGCGGCATCCTCGCCGTCGAAGTGCTCGCGGAGCTTGTCGGCCAGTTTGTTCCCGAGACCAGGGACCCGTTCAAGCGCCATCATGCGCGAAAATCCACGTCAACGGTTCTTGAGGTTGCCCTTCCTGAGCAGCATCGTGACCGACTTCGTCTCGTGGTGGAGGACGCCCACCTCGACGAACTCGAAGCGCTCATGGAAACGCATCGAGCCTGGGTTTGGAGGGTTCAGGTTCACTTCGGCAGCGATGGGTACGCGGTGTTCGGTCGAGTAGGCCACGACCGCGCGGTACAAGGCAGCGCCAACGCCTTGGTTCCTTGATTCGGTGGCGACGGCCACACGGTCGACATAGATGAATTCCTGATACCTTGCGTTGAACCACCCGTAGTTCAGGCTTCCATAATCGGCCTGAGGCGAGAGGCAGATCACGAATCCCAGCAAGACGTCGTCAGAAAAGGCGCCGCGGGCGAAGGAGGACACGTTGAGGAGGTGTTCCATCTCGTCTTCCGACACCTTGCCCGTGCCCGGCAAGCCCTGTTCGTTGATCGACCACATGGCATGCAGATGGTCGCGCGCCAAGGGACGAATCTGCATGGCGGCCTGTGCACGGCCTGAGACTTGAATGGAACGCCTCGAGGGTATTCAGGCGGCGAGGGTCTGGTTCCAGACCTCGCTCATCTCGTCCATGTTGGTCCACAATCCCTTCCGGTCGAATTCGATGTTCCCTTCCGCATCGATGTAGAACACATGGGGAATCCCCACCACGCCCAATTCTTCGGTCAGGCTCGGTCCGTGAATGAAGGGGCGGTCGAGTTCACGGTTGAAAGAGGACTCCATCTCCTCGTTCCAAGCCACCATGTCGCTGTATTCCTCGCGGGGGTCCTTGTTGAACACCAGAAGCTTGTCCTCGGGAATGACCTGATCGATGGCGTCGAGGGTTGGATGGCAATGTCCGCACCAGGTGGCTGAAACGTAGGCCACCCACGGCTCACCGTCCATCGCGGATTTGCTGACCGACGTGCTCGTCAGGCCGTCTTCCAAGGCAAATTCAGGGAAGGGGTTCGTCACCGTCTCCTCATCAAACAGCAGAGCGAAGAGGACGAGCGAGCCCACGAGGATGGACATTAACACGCGCCAGTTCATGCCTCCCACTGCGACCTCCGCCCAGATGAACTTGTCGCGCAAACCACGAGGGCGTTCCATCCTCGGCCATGTTTGGCATGCGTATCAGGTCGATTCAGAGGGGCTTGCGAACGGAACGCAAAGCACCTCAAGCGGGCAGGTCCAACTCGACCGCGAAGAGCGGATCTTCGTGCGTCGAGTCGTGGTAGGCGACCACCACGCCGCCGTCGGGCAGGATGCCGAGGCTGGCGAAATCGAAGCGGATGTCGTTGCCCGCGCCTGATGTTGAATCAAGGTCGCCCTGTCCGAGGTAGGTCAGGGTGTCCGCTTCGAGGCTTTCAGAGACGCCGCGCACGTGCCACAGCATGTCCACGTCGGGTCCGGCCGCGTCCTGATAGCGCACGTTGAGCACGAAGAGGTCCTGGCCGGCGCTGGCTTGGAACTCCCACTCCTCGATGCTGGAAGCCACGCCGTCGAGGCTGTGGTTCATCGTGTCCCACGTCAAGCCACCGTCTTCCGAGCGGTGGTGGGTGAAGGTCGTGCCCTGCAGGCTGACGCAATGCAGCGCGTTCATGCTGTCGATGTGGCAGTATTCCGAGGGGAACTCCATCGCCACCTGATTCCACGACAGGGTGGTGTCGAGGAAGGCCGCGGTGCCGTCGTCAAAGTACTGCGGGAACATCAGGCCGCCGCTGGGCACCGAGAAGGCGCGCATTTCCTTGTGGGGCTTGTTGACGTCCCAGTGGGGGCCGAGGTCGGTCCCGTAGACGCCGAGGTCGACCTCGATGTCGGCGCTGCCGCCACCGCGATCGGGGAATTGAATCGGGTAGTAGTTCAAGCCGTCAACGCTGATTTGACCGCCGGCGTTCTGCGTCTGATGCCAGAAGTTGCTCACCACGAGGCTGGCCCACTCACCGCTGCCAAGCGTGCTGTCGATGGGTCCGATGACCTCCACCTGCCACGAGCGGTCGTAGAAGGGCTCCGTGATGCGGTTGTAGCACCAGCGCCACGACATTTCCGAATCGTCGTAGAGGATGGCGTAGAACTTGTCCAGCTTCAGGTCGCCACCGAAGTAGGGGAACCAGGACATCGAGATGATGTCGCCGTTGGTCGCCTGGACGATGGAGCCCTCACCCAGCCCTTCAGTCCCGGGGTTGGTCGGCACGAAGGTGCGGCACTGCGCGTCGGGCAGCATGCCGGGAATCCACGTGTCCCAATCGTGGCCGCGGTCCACTGAGTAGACCGGATATTCGCCGCCGATGTTGAGGATCGCGCCCGCCGTGGTGGTGGCGAGGTAGTGCTCGCAGCAGTTGCCGCCGTAGTCGCGGTTGAAGACCGCCCAGGTCGTCTCACCGCTCTGGTTCAGCGCGAGGTCGATGGTCGCGAAGGTCCGAGCGTCGTCGTGGGGCACCTGATCGATGAGCGCATAGCCTTCCCAGATGGGCGACATGGCCTCCTCGTCCACCAGCCCCTCGCCTTCGCCGAAGCAGCCTGCGGTCAGCGCCGAGGCGACCACGAGCACGGCGAGCAGGGCGCGCATGGGTGCTGCTCAACACGCCTCGTCTTGAACGTCGCGCTGCGCCCGTGCGGTGCTCAGCAAGGACCATGTGCGCTCTTGAGAAGGGAACGGCATGGGCTCGGCGTGGGTCGTCGATTCGAATTGCTTCATCCACCTTGGCCAGAAGGGTGAGGACGAGGTGCTGGACGACCTGACCTCCGCCTTGGGCGGCGGGAAGATGCTCATCACGCCCGGCGTCGAAGACGAGGTCGCGACCGTCCGCATGCGCCGCATGGAAGGACGGCCGCGCTTGCTCGACGTCCTCGCGCCCGTCCTCAAGTCCGTGCCCGTGGACGAAGCGGACGTGCGCGCCCTTGCCGCCAAGATCGGTGAGCGCGCCGCACCCCAGGACGTCGACCTCTCGCTCATGGTGCTCGCGCACTCGTTGGGCGAAGCGGGCGGGCCCGTCGTGCTCGTCTCGGACGACTTCAAGATGGCCACGACGGCCGAAACGGCGGACTTGGCCTTCGACAGCTGCCCGCCGTCCACCTTCATCGAGCGGCTGGTCGAGAACGGCGGTGACGCCGCTCGAGACGCACGTTTGCGTAGCCTCTCGCGGCAAGTGCGCGCCTCGGAAATGAAGTACGCCATCAGCCGGCGCGAGGACTACGACGTCCAACGCAAACTGACGTGGATGGTCGATTCCTTGCTGGACGCCTCCCACGATGTGGGCACGCCGGAAGAAGGGCCCGACGAAGCACGGCTGGTCGCCGACCTGACGCGCACCATCCGCGGCTACCGCGTCAAGCCGAAGCGGCTCGAGGCCCTTGGCGACCTGCCCAACGTGTGCGCGCCCGTCCAGCGCTTGGACGCGCACCTCGGCGACCTCCGCACCTCATCCGAAGACGACCTCGACGCCTCGCGTGCCGCGACGCGCGCGCTGCTCGCCGAGGTCATGGAAGCGGTCGGCCTCGCCCTTGCGCCCCTGGGCGAAGAGGACGTGGAACTCGTCCATCGCGCGATGGCCGGAAGCCTTGCGCGCACCGAATCTGCCCTTGGGTTGATGGCCGGCATGGCCGGCGAACACGCCGAAGCGCGCGGCCACCTCGTGCGCGCGCTGCACCTCGCAACCCTCGTCGACGACGTCGGTGCTGAACGCAAGGCCATGCGTCGCTTGGGCGTGCTCGCCCTGCACGCGGGCAACCACGAGCGCGCCTACGACCTCTGCTCGACGGCCGCAGAACAGCCGGCCAAGGAAGCCTTCGACGCGCTGCCCTCGTTGGTATTGGCCGGCATCACCGCACGCTTGCTTGGGCGTCAGGAGGACGCAGAGCGGTGGATCACCCACGCGGCCAAGGTGCTCGCCGAGGCGCCCGGAAAAGGCGCGGCTGCCCTCGACCGTGTCGGCCAAAGCCTGCTTGCCGTCGACCGTCCGGACCTCGCCATCGAACTCTTCGACGAGGCCGTGGAATGCGCCCTGCTGGGCGGCAATTCAGCCCAAGTTGAGGCCTCTGCGCGCGGCATGGTGCAGGCGGAATTGGCCTTCGAAGAGGGCGCAGACCCGCCCTCGTCGGGTATGCGGCGCTTGCTCGACCGGCTCACGCCGGTCGGCGAAGGCCACGGCAAGGCCGAGGCCATCGCCAGTGCGCAGGCGTCCATCGACGAGGCCTGAGTTTCGTGAGCGAAGGGTTCATGCTCCGTCGGTCCAAAGCAGGACCATGCTCCAACGACGTGCGTTGTTTTTGATTGCTCTCATGCTGCTTGTGCCCCTAAGCGGATGCCTTGGTGGTGGCGGTGACGATGAACCCGCGGACACCACCGATCCGGTGGACACCCTTTCGGACGAGTGGATGGTCTACAGCGTCGCCGACAGCAGCGAACTTCCGGCCTGCAACAGCGACACCTTGGGGCGTCTTTACCACGTTGAAGCGGACGCCGCGTTCCAAGTGTGCACCACCCTCGGCTGGTCCTTCATCGACCTGCGTGGCGATGCAGGGCCTCCCGGTGAGGACGGTGCTGACGGCGCTCCCGGAGCCAAGGGCGACGACGGTGAGGCTGGGGACCAAGGCGCGCCGGGTGATGCTGGCCCCAAGGGCGACGCTGGCGAAGCCGGCGAAGCCGGTCAGGACGGCGATCAGGGTCCTCAAGGCCTGAGCGCGCTCGCCAGCACGACGGCCTTCAGCGGCGCCATGCACGGGTGTGCTGAGGGCGGTGTGCTCGTCGAGGTCGGCGTGGACAGCGACGCCGACGGCATCCTCGACGCCGAGGAGATCACCAGCCAATCCGCGGTCTGCAACGGCATCGCCACCGAAACCACGCCGCGCACAGATGCCTGGCTGACCAAGGTCACCGTCGAGCATTTCGTGGTCATGCAGCGGAGCCCGCATGCGACATGCGTGGAATACCGCGTCATCGAACAAGGGTTCGACAACGGGCAGGCGGCCGGGAGCGCTGGGAACGGGATGCTCGATGGCGACGAGGTCAGCGTTCAAACCGACATGTGCGTGGAAGTCGACCGGACCAATCGCATCGCTTCGTCGTATGGTGCCGATCGATCCTCGTTTGTCATCGGCGATCGGATTATCTTCCTCGAAGACACCTACGGAGGCGCAAGCGACCGTTCGGTGAAAGTGTATGACACAACCGAAGCAGATGGTGCACAATACACCATGTCCGATAATGTGGTTGCCCTCTCGTCGAACATTGGCGATGAGGTGTTCTACGTCCACGAATCCAATGAACCTACGCTGCGCAAGCACAATTTGTCCACAAAAAGCTCCACCATCATCTCAGGAGTTTCTCCTGCCTTGATTGACCCGTCCACTGGCACCTCAACCACCGATTTCGCGGTCATCGGTTCGAACCTGTACTTTGTCGCAAACGACACCTACGGGCACGAGTTGTGGACGTACAACGCGGCCACCGACCAAACCGCACGCGTCATGGACATCAACCCAGGTGCGGCTTCATCAAATCCGGACGGACTTCAGGTGCTCGGCCAAACATTGTACTTCTCGGCGACCACGGTGAATCACGGCAACGAGTTGTGGGCGCATCACCCGGCCAACGCCACCACCTGGCGCATCACTGACCTCAATCCGCTCTCAAGTTCCAGTACGCCAACCTGCCTCGATGTGGTCCATGGGAGCCTCTTCTTTGCTGCCGAAGATGGAACGTCGGGATACGAGTGGTGGATTCACACACCCGTCAACGGTACCACGTGGCAACTCGCCGACATCAACCCGGGCTCGGGTGACGGTATTGATCCCGAAGATCAGTGCAACCATTGGAATGAGGGACTTGCAGCATCCGGCCCGTACGTTCTCTTGGCCGCAGATGACGGAACCAACGGACGTGAGATGTACGCCTATCATACGGCGACCCACGGAATAACTCAGCATGCGTTGAACAACGAAACCGCGGGTTATGCCAATACTTGGGATTCAAGTGGGTTTTCAAATCCACGATACTTTGTGGAACACGACGGTCTCATGTACTTCAGCGCCAGATCAGGAGCCCATTTCGAGAATTACTTTTCATTCGACCCGAGCACCGACTCGGTCTCTTCTGTCTTCAACATCAGTGCTTACGTCGAATCCACTGAATTTACGCCAGGAATTGGAGATTCGACCGCTAGGGGCATCATTCCCTACAAGGGTTCACTCCTTTTCTCTTACCTCTACTTCGAGATGGGCGGGCTCAATGATTACGATTCGACCGTCGCCATCGACGACGATGGTACAGTTGTGCACGTGCTGAATGACGCACGCACACTGGTCTCGTCCACGAACATCAATGGAGACACGTTCCTCTTCACGGACTTCGGGGTCTTCGAGATTGTTGAAGAGACGCTCGTCTTAGCCGAGTGAGCATCTTTGTCCCATGGCATTGCGATGCTATCGCGGATATGGAAGAACGTTGATGAAATCCGCGCCGTTGTTCCACCCCATGCGGGGAGGCAGCACGGCACTGATGGTGCTCGTCCTGTTCTCCTCTGCGCTCAGCGGCTGCCTGATGGAAGGGCTCAACGCCGAGGCTGACGCTATGGAAGACACCGAGATCGACGCTCCGGTGGTCACCCAAGACGGCCTCTTCTCGTGCATCGAACACGACGGCCTAGAGCGCTGCTGGCAGATGCACGTACCCGTGGGCCTCGATCCGGACGTGCCCGTGCCGCTGGTGGTTGACCTGCACGGTTACTCCTCCACCTCCTCCAGCCACAAATTGCTCTCCTCCTTCGACGTCATCGCCGACGAGGAGGGCGCGATCATCGTGTACCCCGACGCCGTGCCTGGCTACAACCTGCCCACGGACACCCAAGAAAACCAGGCATGGAACGCCGGCTGGTGCTGCGCCCATGCCTCACGGGAAAACATCGACGACGTGGGCTTCATCGCGCAGGTGGTGAACCTCACCCTTGCCTCGCACAACGTGGATGCAACCCGCGTCTACGCTTCGGGCTGGTCGAACGGCTGCGCGATGGTTCAGCGGCTCGCCATGGACCTCAGCCACGTTTTCGCCGCGGTCGGGTGCATGGCGCATTACCTCATCCATGACGCCTCGGACGACTACTCACCCATCCCGGTCATGGAGGTACACGGCTTCCTCGACCCGGTCGTGCTGTACGAGACCAGCGTGCTGAGCCTGCCGTGGGCCGAGGACATGTGGACCAACCCTGAAACGGTGGACACGGGGGCCATCGAGAACATTCACGAGTGGGCCAGCCACAACGGTTGCACGGGCAGCATGGAAGCCTTCGAGGTCAACTCACTCTACGCCATCCACGGCTTTGACACCTGTGAAAACGACGCCACGGTGCAACTCATGACCGTCTTCGGGGCTCAGCACAACCCCTACGAGAACGACAACGACGACGGGACGCTGATCGGCAACGTCTACATCGGCACGCAGGGCTTGGTCAAGACCAGCCACATCGTGTGGGATTTCCTGATTCAGCACAGCAAGGACGCCGTCGACGAGGATTGACCTCACATCATTGGGGCAGCTTCGACCTTGACCTCAAACAGTTCAACCGTCCATTGCACGGTGACTTCTTCGCTGTCGTCGCTGCTGCCGGGAAGGAAGGAGCCTGGCGCTTCGTTGGTGTCCACAGAGACCTGCAGTTCGAGCAGGCCGCTGCCGTGGCTGGCGTTGGTCCACATGGCTTCCCAGTGTGCCGCGGTTTCCCCCTCTTCTCGCACGGTCTCACCGGTGTAGCCCGGGTAGACGTGGACCACGAGCGTCATGGTCTCACAATCGTCGTTGGCATCGGCGAGGACGTTGTCGGGGTGCTGCCAATCTGCGACCATGCCGTTTGGCGGGATTTGGGCTTGGACTTCGTCGCATGGATCCGCTACTTGCCCCGAGGTTTCCTCGTAGGAGACGGTCAAGATGATCTTGGCCATCATCTGCGAAGCCGTGGCGTCGATCATGTCTCTTGAGAGGGTGAAGGTGTCGGTTTCCCCGTCGGCAATGAGCGTCGAATCCGAGCCCTGCAGGCTTGTTTCCTCAAAGGACACCACGAATTCCGACATGGTGTATTTGTTGACGATGTCGTTCTCTTTCACGATGAAGAAGGTGTAGGCGTGGAAGACCAAACCGAGCACCACGACGACGGCGAGGAGGGCGAAGGCCTTCCCAGAATCGTCTTCCTTCGCAAGGAAGGTAAGGCTCTCGTCGTCTCCCATCATGCATCACCTCTCAGAACGGGTTCACCAAGCTCCAGTGCAGCAAGAAGGCCACGAACATCAGGAAGGGAAGCATGATGGTCATGGCACGATCAAGCCGCCTGTACTCGTTTTTGTCAAATTCCAACTCGGGGAAATAGGTCCCCTTGGTGCGGATGGGGAAGCGCAGCGGATTCGAAATCAGGGATTGGAAGGAGCGTTCCTCCCAGCCGATGCCGAAAGCGATGGCCACTCCAAGGATGCCAGCGGAGAGCATCTCGGTCAGCGGAATGAGGGACTGCACGATTTCGAGCAGGGCGGAGGTGGCGACCACGATGAGCACAATGGCCATGGTCTTGCCGACCTGCTCGTTGTCCTCGGAAATTCGGATGAGGCCGTACCGGAAGAAGATGTACAGGCCGAGGATGGGCCGCATCATGGTGAAGTGGAGGGTCGCGGTGATCTCGGTCCAAATCTGCTGCCACGCCGAGAGCCCCTCCAGTTCGGTTCCCGTGAGGGTCCCACCGCCGCTACCTACCAATTCTACGCTGCCGTAGACGATGTGGCTCAGCACCCCGATGGACATGTAGGTGAAAATCACGTAGGAGGTGGCTCGAACCCTGCCTCTCGTGGCTTGGATGACTTCCCCACACACGATGACCAGGCCGAAAATCACCGCAGCAGCAAGGCCTTGGGACCACATGTAGTCGTTCAGGAAATTCCCTCCGTAGAGGTCCATGAAATAGAAATAATTCGAACCGGTGAACATGCCGACCCATCGGAAGAGGATGTGGCCAATCATCAGGATGAGCAACAGAATGGCCACGTCAGCCACGCCTTGGACCTCTTCGTTGTCCTCATGCCCGCTCATGAAGCGGAATTTGAGGTAGACCAGCGTCCAAATGAACCCAGGCACGAGGTAGAGGCCGAGGAAACTGGCCAGCGGTGTGTTGATGCTGATGAACACCGCCGCACCCAAGGAGATGATGCTGTAGACCAAAACGACGCCAATGCCGATCTTGAATTGGTTCCTCGTGCGCAGGATGGGCACCGGGAAAATGAGCGCGAGCAGCATGATGAGGCCGCCAAAAATCTGGTCGGTGAAATGACCCGCATAGAGGATGACGCGCCATAGTTCGGTCTCGTAACCGACCGAACGCAGGCTGTTTGCAACACCCTTGCTGATGAACATCCAGCAGAGCAACTGGGCGGCAAAGCGCTTGTTCCAGATGACTTCCAGCTTCTGATTTCGAGCAAGGATCAGTCCCGAGATGCCCAGCGTCAGGCTGAGGATGCCGCCGACGGCGAGGAGGCCATCCACCGCCATGCCGTGGACAAAGTGTGCATTGTTTGTTAGCGTTCCCGCAGATGAACCCGCACGGTTCACGGACGCAGGCCATCAACGGCCCGATGCGTTCCCGTTCAGTCGCAGCAGGACTTGGCGAGGGCGTCTTGGGCGCAGAAGCAGGTCTTGGCGGGCACGATGTCCGCGCGGGCGCTGCGTTCGTTGAACAAGGCGGTGACTTCGGCGAGTTCCTCGGGCGCATCTCCGCGGGCTTCGAGGCACAGTTTGAGGCCGAGCAGGCCCCACATGTTGTCCTTCCACAGCGCGATGTCGGCACGGTAGACTTCCTCCGCTTCCTCGACGTGGCCCTGCTCGAAGAGCAGCGCACCGAGGATGTGGCGGACCGGCTGCATCTGGCCCCACGGCTCGTTGTAAGCCAAGTTCAGCGAGAGGTCCACGCCACGGCGCAGTTCGTCGAAGGCGGCGGTGAAGTCGTGGGCTTCGCCGGCGGCCTTGGCGAGGAATTGGCGGCGGTACTCGATCTCCGCTTCCAGGATGGCCGCGTTGACGTTGAGGATGGAGGGCCCGTCGCTCGGATCTTGGTACATCACGTTGTTGTGCATGACGCGACCGGCGAGCGCAGGGTTCTGCAGGGCTTCCTTGAACAGGACCTGCTCGGCCTCGGCCTCGGGCACCATGCCCTTGGAGGCGTAGGCCACACCGCGCGCGTAGTGCTGGGTGGCGATGGTGGCCGGGAAGACGTCCTTGTCGGTGTACATCGGCTCGGCGAGGATTTCGTCCCACTTGCCGAAGCGGATCATCACGTGCCACGGCATCGTGACGTAGGACTCCAGGAAGATGGCGCCCATCGGGATGATGCCGGCGAGCATGAACTGCACGCCGTGGTCGGCGTCGCCAGCGGGCAGCGTGTCGACCGCCTTGCGGGCGTACTTCAGCGCCGTCTCGTACTGGCCGTCAAACATGGCGCACCAGACGATGAAGTGGTGGTTGTGCATGCGGTAGAACTTGTAGAACTGCGATTCGTTGCCGGTGACGCTCACGTAGTGATCGTCGGCCTCGACCGCGGCGATGTTGCACTCGATGGCTTCCTTCCACTGGCCGACCCACGCGTCGATGTGCGAGGGCATGTGGACGAGGTGGCCGAGGCCGGGCATGCGCGTGCGGAGCACGTCAGCCGCGGGCAGGGCGCGCTCTGGGAACGGCGACAGTTCGAGGGCGTGGCAGTACAGGTGGCAGAGCGCAGGATCGACGCGAGCGGCCTCGCTCGCTTCGAAGGCGTCCTCCATGATCTTGACCAGCAGCAGCGTGTTGTCGTCCGCAGGCGTGATCTCGCCCGTGGCGGTGTTCTTGTCCCACAGCTGCCAGGCCTTGAGGTTCATCAGGGCCTCCACGTAGATGGCGGTGACCGCAAGGTTGCCGGCGTACTTCTCGTACAGGGGGGCCATCGCTTCGGCAAAGGCCACGTTGAGTTCGGGCAGGTTGCCCATGTTGAGGACGGTCGGGTCAGCACCGTCACGGGCTTCTTGCGTGTGACGGGTGGACAGGGCGCGGATGAGGTCTTGCTCGACCTCGCTGCAGTGGTCCATGACCTTGAGGGCCTGCTGGATGGCGTCGTAGCCCGAGCCGAGGCCGGGGGCCCAGTTGTAGTTGGAGGACAGGCAGTAGGCGATGCCCCACCATGCCATGGCGCAGTTGGGGTCCGCTTCGGTGCAGGCCATGAAGCAAGCAATGGCCTGCTCGTGGTTGTAGTTCAGGTAGTGGCCGTAGCCTTCGACGAAGAGCTTCAGGGCTTCTTCGTTGGCGCAGGTAACGGTCGTGGCAAAGGCATAATTCGACGTATCTCCGAAGTCGTAATCCATAGGTGCTAATGACATGATTCCATCTTGAACCCCGCACATATAATTCCTTGTCCTGTCAGATTTTGTCGAAAAAAGGACGAAAAGCGGAGCAATTGAATAGTGACGCTCCAAGCACCGTCTGACCTTGCCGACCCCATCGGCTTGGGCCTCTGGAAGGATGCACCGTGCTCAAGGCCATGTACTGGCGCGCTTACTTCTTCCTCCAAAACAGGAAGTCGAAGCGGTTCAGGCGTAGCCTCGGCAACGATGTCACCGGCCTGATCGTGGACGCCAAGAACGGCCGCTTCGCCGTGGATCCCGCGGATTTGGAGGTGGGCGCGAAACTGCGCATCCACGGCGCGTACGGCTTGGACGAAGTGGACCGTGTCGCGGGCCTCATCGACGAGACGTCGTCGGTGCTCGTGGTCGGCAGCCACATCGGCTCGCTCGTCATCCCCATCGCGAAGATGTGCAGCAAGGTGGTGGCGGTCGAGGCCAACCCTCGCAATTACCGCTTGCTGGAAACCAACATCAAGCTCAACGACGCGACCAACGTCGAGCCGCATCACGTGGCGGCCAGCGCCAAAGAAGAGATGATCCGCTTCCAGATGAACACCGTCAATTCAGGCGGCAGCAAGCGCGTGCCGGTGCACAACCGCTACATCTACACCTACGACAACCCGGAGGTCATCGAGGTTCAGGCCTACGCCTTGGATGCGTACTTGGACGACCACGCCTTCGACCTGGTGCTCATCGACATCGAGGGCTCAGAATACTTCGCGATGCAGGGCATGACCAGCATCCTCGGCCAAACGAAGACGCTCATCGTGGAGTTCCTGCCGCACCACATCACGAACGTGGCCGGCGTTAAGCTGGACGATTTCCTTGCCCAAGTGCCCGAGCATTTCACGAAACTGACGGTGCCGACCAAGAACGCCACCTACGACCGCGGCGAAGGCATGGACGTGCTGAGGCACATGTTCGTCGCAGGCGAAGGCGACGACGGCATCCTCTTCCACCACTGATCGCGGCGACCATCGTTGCGTTTGCAAAGGTCTGCCTCCGCACTCACGTCCGTGTCAAGGACCATAACTCCGGCAAGCGTTCAGCGCGTCATGAACGACTTGTTCGCCATCGTGCCCGCCTCCGCCATCATCCTCCTGATCGCCATTCGGAAGATTGTGATGCCCGTCAAATTCAACCAGGAAATCATCGGTGACATCCATCCCGATGAAGTCGACAATTCTGCGGCCATGCGCATGATGATCGGCGCTGGATTCGGCGGCATCGGCCTGATGGGCCTCATCCTCGGATTCACCCTCGAACAAGGCGAGGCCACCACCACTTTGCTCTACGCCATGGCGGCCGCGTACGCCTTCCTCCTCGGCACCCTTCTTCTGGTCAAGCAGAAGGGCCACATGGACCACTTGCCCAAGCCTCCGCTGGTGATATTCCCGACCATGCTGGTGCTGTGCATCGTCGGCGCCGTGCTCTGAAGCACGGACGAGCGTTCATCAGCGAAGGCCACCAAAGCCCACCATGCGTGGGGAAGCGACGCCTTTCCCTTTGTGGTACCATTCGCTCTACACCGACGGCATTCACCCCGAAGCACGCTTCCCGCGCGACCGGTACGTCAGGCTGCTCAATCGCCTGACGACCAACGCGCCACACGGGGCCATCGACGTGCGAACGCCGAACGCCGTCCAGCGGGAAGTGCTCCACCTCGCGCACGACGCGACCTACGTGGAGCGTTTCCTGAACGGTGAACTGGACGCCAACGAGGAGCGGAGGATCGGCCTCCGTCCGTGGACGCCGGACATGATCGAGCGCACCATGCGCTTGATGGGCGGAGCGGTGGAAGCCACTGAACACGTGGTGCGGCACGGTGGATTTGCCGGCAACATGGCGGGCGGCACGCACCATGCGCACCGTGATTTTGGCTCAGGCTATTGCGTGTTCAACGACCTTGCCGTGTGCGCCCTCCACGCCATCACGTCCCTCGGACTTAACCGCGTGGCTATACTCGACCTCGACGTGCACCAAGGCGACGGCACGGCCAGCATCTTCGCCGATGAACCGCGTGTGCTGACCGTGTCCGTGCACTGCGCCACAAACTTCCCGTTCCGCAAAGCCGTGAGCGATCATGACCTCGTGCTGGAGCCAGGATCGGGTGACGACGCCTACCTTGAGGCGGCGCGACAAGGGCTCGACCTGTGCCTTGGATTCGAACCCGACCTCCTGCTGTTCCAAGCCGGCGTCGACGGCCTCGAAGCGGACGCGCTTGGCAAATTGTCTGTGTCAAGGGAGGGCATGCAGCAGCGCAACGCCTTGGTGTTTGACGCCGCTGCCGCCCGCACCATGCCGACGGTGGTCTTCATGGGCGGAGGGTACGCCAAGCCGATTGACGCCACGCTGGACGCCTTCGAAGACCTCTTCTTGTCTGCGGCTTTTGTTCACGGTGAACAGATGAAATAACCGCTCGAGGAACGTTTTTGCCGCCCGTGCTCCAGACCAACACATGAGCAAGCGCCCTGCCTTGGTCCTGTGCACCGTCGGGATGCTGCTCGTGCTGAGCACGCTTCCCGTGGCCACCGCCCAAAGCGACGATGCCGAGGCATCTGATTCGATCACGCGCATCATGATGCTGCCACCTGAGGCGGAAGTCACGGGCATGCTCGTGGACGACAACGGGCACTTCTTCGTCAACGCCATGCACCCTGACCCGGACCACTACAAGGCGACGGTGGGCGTGGTTCACGGTGTGGATTGGAACAGCCTCCCTAACACCGTGCCCGAACTGGACGCCTCCAGCAGCCCAGAGGACATCTGGCACGGCATCCGCACCTCTTACGGCACCTACCAGGTGCTCCTGCAAAGCGGCGATGCCTTGACCGACGGCGGCGTTGCGGGTGGCATCTACGCGGCCGACGACGGAGCCCTTCTCTTCCAAAGTCAGAAGCCCGATTTCAACGCCTTTGTCCCGGCCACCGCCGACGGCGAGCGCGGCTTCCTGTACACCGCGTGGGAAGACCGACCAGCCGGCATCAGCCAACTGGAGATCGCATGGAATGCGACGTCCTCCGAGTGGGACGTGTTGACCAGCAGCATGCTGGATTTGAGCGGCATCAACGGCGGCTGGGTGCTGTGTTTTGGTAGCATCAGTCCGTGGGGCGCTCCACTGTTTTCGGAGGAATTGTACTTCGACAACACCGAGGAATGGAACGATGAGAGCTTCCGCTACCACCACAATCAGGTGCTGTTGGAGGATTACCTCGGCCACTACCCAAACCCGTACGACTACGGCTACATCATCGAAATCGAAGACGCCGATTCAGCCGAACCAGCGTTCAACCGCCATTTGGCCATGGGCCGGTTCTCGCATGAGAACGCACAGGTCATGCCCGACGAGCGGACCGTCTACCTGACCGATGACGGGTACGACACGGTGCTGTACAAGTTCATCGCTGACCTTCCAGGTGACCTGAGCGCTGGAACCCTGTATGCCGCGCACCTTGCGCAAGACCAGAGCAGGGACGCGGCCACGACCGGATTTGACGTCGACTGGGTCGAACTCGGTTCGTCGTCCTCCGCCGAGGTCCAAACCTGGATCGACGAATACGACGGCATCACCACCGCGGACTTTGTCGCAGGCGAGAGTTCCTACATCTCCGACGCCGAGATCAACGACTGGGCCGAGGCGCGTCTGAACGAGGACCTCAACGGCGACGGCACGATTGGCACCGCAGCAGACGACCGCGTGGCCTTCCTTGAATCCCGCAAAGCCGCCGCTGCCCTCGGGGCCACTGACGAGTGGAACAAAATGGAAGGCGTGGCCTTCAATCCCGAGGCGGGCAACGTCCTCTACTTGGCCATGTCCAGCATTTCCAACGCCATGACCGATGCGGAAGGCGACATCGACCTCACTGAGAACTCATGCGGCATCGTCTACCGGATGACGATGAACACGACGTGGAACGTGAACCGGATTGATCCGGCGATCGTCGGTGGCCCGTACAC
>CAXRAI010000079.1:0-2296 GCA_964228865.1 Salinimicrobium sp.
GGCACGTCCTCGTCCTCTTCCCCATGCGCGAGCACCACAGGGCACTGCGGCGTCATTCCAATCGGGTTGAGCGCGTTCCACGGCGTGGCCTGGTCCTCCACTGGACTTCCGACCCAACGGCGCACAGCGTCACCTCCGTCGGAGAGCGCAGCCGCATCGGCGGCCACGAGATCACTCACCGCAGCCTGGGCAACGCACACCTGCGGGCGACGCTCTGAGAGGGCTGCCACGACCAACGCAAGATGGCCTCCAGCAGAATGTCCGATGACGGCGGTCCTTGACGCATCAACGCCGTCGAGGCCTTCGAGATGGCCCCATGCGCGCAACACGTCGCTGATGGTCTCCTGCCACACGCCCTCGTCATCCGGACGCCAGCGTCGGTATTCCACGTTCCAGACGATGAGGCCTGCTTCAGCCAAGGCTTCCGCGATGGGCGTCATGAGGGTGCGGTCGAAGGCCTGCTTCCAAAATCCACCATGCAGGAGCATGACGGCAGGCGTACCGTGTTCGTTGGTGAACGGACCTTCTTCATCGGGCAGGTGAACGTCTGCGACGTGGTCTGGCCCGTCGCCCCAACGGATCTCCTTGCGCACGGTGGGCGCTGTCCTCGGAGGGGCGTCAACCTGTCGCTCAGGGGCAAACGCGGCGACGGTCGCGTGGGAAGAGCACCGTTTCTCGGACGTTTTTCGCACCGGTGAGCACCATCAGGATGCGCTCCACGCCAAGGCCCCAGCCGGCGTGTGGCGGCACGCCGTGGCGGAAACCTGCGACGTAGAATTCGAACTCTTCAGGGTCGAGGTCCATGTCGCGAAGGTTGTCGCACAACACGTCGATGCGGTGTTCGCGCTGCCCGCCAGAGGTCATCTCGTCACGGCCGAAGTTGAGGTCAAATCCACGGCTCAGTTGTCGTCCTGTGGAGCCGTCTTCGCCCTCGACGTGGTGGATGTAGAAGGGCTTCAGGTCCATCGGCCAGCGCGGGATGAAGTAGAATTGCGGCAGCCCTTGGGCGAGCAGGTCGCTGTTCTCGGCGTCGATGTCGTCGCCCCACTCAATGGAACCGCCGCGTTCCTTGATGATGCGGATGGCATCGTCGTATTCGACGCGAGGGAAAGGCAGCTCGGGAACGATGACCTCGATGGGTTCCTCGTCTTGGCTTGCCCGCCAGTCGTTGATGGCCTGGATGTGACCTTGGCAGGCTGCATCGTTCGCGACCGAGGACCAGATGTGGTGCAGCATGCGCTCGAGGACACCCATAACGTCGTCATCGGTTGACCACGAGGACTCGATGTCGAAGGAAATGAACTCGTTGAGGTGCCGGTAGGTGTCGTGCTTTTCCGCACGGAAGGCGGGGCCAATCTCAAAGACGCGTTCCAAGCCCCCGCTCATGCACAATTGCTTGAACAACTGCGGTGATTGGTTCAGGAAAGCGGGCGTGTCGAAGTAGGTCATCGGGAACAAATCCGTTCCGCCTTCGGTGGCCGTGGCCACGATCTTCGGGGTGTGGGTTTCGATGAAACCCTCCGTGATGAGGTGTTCGCGGCCGTATTGGAGGACCTTGGCACGCAGGCGAAACATGGCGTTCACGTGGGCCCTGCGCAAGTCCAAGAAACGGTTGTCAAGGCGGGTGTCCAAGCCTACGCCGACGGTGTCGGTGACGCCAAGCGGAAGGGGCGCCTCTGCTTCGGCGATGACCGCAATGGACGTGGCGAGCACCTCGTACGCGGGTGGGGGCGGAGCCTCGCCTTCCTTGGTCTTGGGCGGGCGCTTTTGAGCCACGGTGCCGGTCACGGTCAGCGTGCTCTCGCGGGTCAGTCCTTGGAGGAGGCTGAGTTGATCCTCGCCAAGGGTGTCCGCTTTGGCGAACACCTGCGTCATCCCGGTACCGTCACGAAGGTCAGCGAAACAGATGGCTCCTTTGCCACGGCTGGCGTGCAAGAAACCGGCCACGGTGACCTCTTGGTCGACCAAATCTGCACCGTTGCGCTGGATTTCGCCAAGGGTATGTGTGCGGTAGGTCGTAGGGTGCCACGTCTCGTCCATGCCACCGGCCGACCCTCGCCGCACATCAAGCCATCGTCGCCAAGCCCTTTGCCGCCCAAGGCGACCTTTCATATGCACCGGTTTCAGCGCCACGGCCATGACCGTCGAGTTGTTCACGTCGGAATCGGTGACATCTGGTCACCCCGACAAGCTCTGCGACGCCATTTCCGACACCATCGTCGACGCCTGTCTGGCGGTGGATCCACACGCCCGTGTCGCGGTGGAGACCCTGGTGAAGGGTGCCCCGGACAAGAGC
>CAXRAI010000080.1:0-43960 GCA_964228865.1 Salinimicrobium sp.
CATGCGCATCGGGCTGGTCGTCAATCCGGACGCCGGTCTGGGCGGCCGTCTCGCCTTCAAGGGCAGCGACGGGCGAGCGGCCGAAGCGCGCGCAGCGGGCGCAGAGGATCGCGCCGGTCCGAGGATGAACGAGGCCCTGCGCGCCTTTGCAGACCTCTTGGCCTCGCCGCTGAACCGCACCAAACTGAATCCCACCTTTGTCGGCTGGACCGGGCGCATGGGCGATGCTTGGCTCGCCGATGGCGCGTCCTTCGAGGCGATTGGGACCACGCCAGACATGACCAGCGCTGCTTCAACCGCAGACCTGGTCGGTGAGCTGCTTTCAGCGGATGTCGATGCGGTGCTCTATGCGGGCGGCGACGGCACGACCCGTGACATCGTTGAGGCCCTCGGCCGGCTTGGTGAGGAAGCGGCCACGACGCCGCTCATCGGCGTACCCGGTGGCGTCAAGATGCACAGCGGCTGCTTCGCGACCACGCCGACGGCCGCGGCCGAGGTGCTCATGGCCTTCGCGCAAGGCGACTTGCGGACGGCCCTGACCGAAGTGATGGACCTTGACGAGGAGGTCTACCTCAAGGGCGAATGGCGCGTTCGGATGTACGGTGAAGCCTGGACGCCGGCCAGTCCACGCTTCATGCAAGGCGCCAAAGAACAAGTCGAGCGCGAGTCCGAAGAAGACACCATCGAAGGCATGGCCGAACACGTTCGCTTGCTCATGGAGGACGAGGACCTCATGGTGGTCTGGGGCAGCGGCGGCACGCTGCGCACCATCGGTCGCCATCTCGATCTCGAGTTAACGCTGCTTGGCATCGACGTGGTACACGCTGGCAAGGTGCACGCCGACCTCGACGAGGCCGCGTTGCTCGAGGTGATTCGAGCACATAACGGCCCTCGATTGCTGTTGCTTTCGCCGATGGGCGGCCAAGGCTTCCTCATCGGGCGTGGGAACCTGCAGTTGTCGCCCGATGTTTTGCTGGCCATCGGCCTCGATCATCTTCTGGCGGTGGCCACGCCGTCGAAATTGCTTGGATTGTCCTCTCTACGCATCGACACGGGCTCTGCGGACCTCGACGCCACCTTCCTTGAGCGTCGCTTCGTGAAGGTCCTGCAGGGCTTCAGAACCACGCGGGTCATGCGCGTGCACGGTGCTTGACCGGGACCTTCTTGTCCCCTTTCGTCGCCATTCCGATCATGAAGAACAGCGGCGTCTGCCCAAAGTGCCAGAGCACGGACATCAAGATCAACAGCCTTGGATCGTGGGGGAACATGACGGCGGGCAACTTCTACCGCTGCGCAACGTGTGGGTTTACGGAAATCTGGTCGGACAAGGGTCACCAGCGTGACATGAAAATCCTCATCGGTGTCAGCATTGGGGGTTGCATCATCGCCCTCGGCATGCTTGCTTACTTTGCGATGAACGGCTGATCATTCGTCTTCGATCACGGTCGGTGCCTTGAGCGCCATGTCTACGCTTGACAGGTCCTCCAGCTGCGCCGCCGTGTTGTCAGAGATGTGCATGTCTTCGAGCCGGCGCGCCTGCGGGAGCACACGACCTTCCCAGCTGCTGACGGCTTTGTTGTACGCGTCCGTCGCCTTGCCCAGGTCTTTTCCGACCTTGGCGAAATGCCCAGACCACGTCGCAATGCGGCTGTAGAAGTCCCGCGCGGTGCCCACGATTTCTTCGGCTTGTTCGGCGAATTGGACCTGCTGCCACGTCAACGCCACCGTTCGCAAAAGCCCGATGAGCGAGGCTGGAGAGGCGATGATCACCCGTCGGTCCATCGCCCACTCGTGCAGGCCGGGGTCGCGATCGAAGGCGGAGGAAATGAGCGCCTCGGACGGCACGAACATCACCACGAATTGCGCACGGTCCCCAAAGCTGCTCCAGTATTCCTTGCGGGTCAATTCCGTGACGCGGCCACGAAGGGCTTTGGCGTGTTGATCAAACAGGGCCTCACGTTGCGGTCCTTCTTCGGTTTCCAAGGCCTCGAGGTAGTGCTTGGCCGTGGCCTTTGCGTCGATGGGAATCACGCCGTTGCCGGGCAGGTTCACGATGACGTCAGGACGGCCTGTGTCGGTGCTGGCCTGCTCCTTGAAGTCGGCATGGGCGTTCATTCCGGCCAATTCGAGGATGTTTCGAAGCGCAACTTCACCCCAATCGCCGCGAACGGCAGACGAACGACGAAGGGCGGTGGACAGGTTGCTGGCCTCCGTGCCAAGACGTGACGCGAGCGCTCCCACCTCCTGCATCTGCCGTTCCACGCCGGCGATGGCGCCGATGCGCTTCTCCTCAAGCGCCTGCGTGGCCTCGCCAAGGTTGGCGAGGGATTCCTCGATGGGCTTCACGAGCCCTTCCATTTCGGTGATCTGAGCCTTTGCTTCCTTCTCGGCTTCACTTTGCAGCCGCTTGAATCGCTCCTCGGCGATGTCGAGGAAGTCTTTGCGTTGCTGTTCGGCCATCCGGCTGCTTAGGGCCGTCATGCGGTCCTCAAGGACCTGTTCTTGCCCCTCTTTTGCCGCCATGGTCGCTTCCAATTGCGCGATTCGGGCGATGTCATCGGCTCGTGCTTCAGCGGCACGTCGTGCGGCCAAAGTCCACGCCAATCCACCCACAAGGGCGGCCAATCCAACGGCGATGAGGGCGGTTTCGACGGCGCTCATGCACACGCATCGGCGTCGAGGGTTCTTGAACGCTCAGGGCAGAGGTTGGCCGCTGGCCGCAAGGATGAGCCCAAGGAAGGGTGGGCTTGGCCGACCGGGCCGGGATTTGAATTCAGGATGGTACTGCACCGCGACGAAGTACGGATGGTCGGGCAATTCAAGGATTTCACAACGCTGGCCGCTCTCGTCCTTTCCAACAAAGGTCAGGCCGGCGGCCTCCAAACGTTCGATGAGTTCCGGATTGACTTCGTAGCGGTGACGATGACGCTCATCGACGCTTTCGCGTCCACCGTACAAGCGCTTGACCTTGCAATCCTCGACTTGGAACAGGGTCGGGCGGCTGCCAAGCCGCATGGTGCCGCCAAGGTGGGTGGTGGAAATCTCGGGCATGAAGATGACCGCAGGGTTGGGGCAGTCTTCGTCGAACTCCGTGGAGGTCGATCCCGTCATGCCGAGCACGTTCCGTGCAAATTCGATGGCGGCCACCTGAAGCCCAAGGCAGATGCCAAAGTAGGGCACACCGTTGGTTCGGGCGTAGTTGGCGGCGAGGATCTTCCCTTCGACCCCACGGTGCCCAAATCCGCCTGGAACAAGGATGCCATCGGCAGCGCGCAAGCGCTTCCATGCATCGGTGTGCACGTCATCGGACACACCGTGCTCAAGGTCGCCAGCCTCCAACCAGTCGATGGTCAACTTGCGGTTGGCGGCCATCGCGGCGTGCTGAAGCGCCTTGATGACGGAGAGGTAGGCGTCGGACAGGTCGGTGTACTTGCCCACCATCGCGATGGTGACGTTTTCTTCGAGGGCATCCAAGTGGTGAGCCATCCGTCGCCATTCGTCGAGGAGTCCGTTGGGTTGAACCTTGAGGCCAAGGGTTGCACAGAGCCCCTGTTCTTCGAGCATCAGCGGGACGTGGTAGATGTTCGGCACGTCGTGCGTGGAGATGACGGCTCTTTCTGGCACGTGGCAGAAGGCGGCCAGTTTCGCCCGCGTTTCTGGATTGAGCGGGGCCGATGAGCGGCAAACGAGGATATCCGGCGTGATGCCGAGGCCCATGAGTTCCTTCACCGTGTGTTGTGTTGGCTTGGTCTTCTGTTCACCCACCGGTCCCATCACAGGAACAAGGGAGACGTGCACGAAGGTCACGTTCTCTCGTCCCACGCGGAATTGGAATTGGCGCAGGGCTTCCACGTAAGGAGCAGACTCGATGTCGCCGACTGTACCGCCCAATTCGATGATGCACACCTCTGGTTTCAACCCAGAGTCGTCGCTGCACTGGTGGGCAACGTCCTCGATCCAATCCATCACGGCGTCGGTGATGTGGGGAATGACTTGCACGGTTTTGCCGAGGTAATCACCGCGGCGTTCCGCTTCGATGACCTTCGAGTAGACCTTCCCGGTGGTCAGGTTGTTGTCTCGTCCGAGGTTCAAATCGAGGAAGCGCTCGTAGTTCCCAAGGTCAAGATCGACTTCACCGCCGTCGTCGAGGACAAAGACCTCCCCGTGTTCGAACGGACTCATGGTTCCGGCATCGGAGTTGAGGTACGGGTCGATTTTGATGGAGGTCACCCGCAATCCGCAGGCCTTCATCAGCACGCCGATGCTGCTCGCTGTGACGCCTTTGCCCAATCCACTGAGGACGCCACCCGAGACAACGATGTATCGCATGGCCCCCAACGGGATGAGAAGCCGTTGCCCGCCCTCTATGAGCGTTGCGTGGAGTTCCCTTGCCCCTCACATGAGGATGGGCAACACCGCAGCGATGACCATCAATGCAGGCGTAATGATGGCTTCTGTGGTTGAGCGAACGGCACACATCAAGGACAATTCAGTACCGCGATGCATGCTGGCCGAGACGCCGATGTCGTCTTCACCGGTCATCATCAGGTTCGAGCACGGCACGCTGCCGTCAAGGCCTTCCGCGGCCAGGGCGGCGCTCGGGCGTGGCTGAACCTTTCCAAGGGCGTAGACAGGATCGCCGATGCGCAAGCAGTGCATCGTCCACCGGCGCGGGCGATTGATGCCGGTCACGGAGCCGACGCTCACGATGTTGCCCACCTGCCAATTGAAAATCGCTGGCCCGAAGTTGAAGGTTGAGCGACCACCACCAAACAGGGACGCCATTCGGGAGCCTTTGCCCTGTGACGCTGCAGCCCATGAACGCTCGAGCCACGTGGCTGGGTCAACGTACAGTCCACCCGTGCCGTCGTGGACGAGGAAGGGCGTGGAACCCTTGTCCTCGGCCTCATGCCACCATTTGGTGACCTTCTCGTCACCGCTGCCCCGGGTTTCCCAGACCTCTTGCAGCCATTTGTAGGCCACCACGCCGTCCACGGTGTGCTGCTGAAGGTGTTGGCCGGTCATCGATTTGATGGCCGCTTTGGCCACGCCGCTGGTCAGCGCGGTGATGGCCGTGCTTGAACCAGGGACGCTCTGTGTTCCCACGGTGACGCGCATGGAACCGGAGGCGGCAGGGCGCACCTCTCCAACCACTTCCGCCATCCCAACCGCGACGGAACGGATGGGGGAGGTGGGTGTGTCAATGCTGCTGTGCAAACGCTTCCAACGGCCCCAAGACGCCCAGAAGACCAAGCCGCTGAACAGGGCGAGGCCTCCCTGCATGATGAAGCGTCCAATGGGTCCGTAGGCACGGTCGGAGTAGATGCCGAGCATCGTGACCGCAGCCACAAAGCCGAAACCCCAGATCGAATACATCGTGAAGGTTGCGAGGTGGAGTTTCCCGAGGTTGTTGGGATGTTCAGGAAGCAAGGCTTCGGGGTTGTCGGCCGCATATGGCATGGCGCGGTTCCAGACCTCGACGCCAGGTGGGTCAAACACCCAGTCGTGCTGATCGCCCTCCCATTCAGGCGCAACCGCGTAACGCAATCCCTCCTGGTCTTGGTGGAGGCGTTGGTGAGGGTCGTGTTCGCGCTGCAATTTCTTGAGCATACGCGCCCCGGGCGGCGAGGTCGATCCCATCAAGACGAGCGAAGCGATGGCCAGCATGGCGAAGGAAGTCGTGAACGCCGTCATGCGACCGAGCGGCCGATGTGCCTGTTCGCCACGAACGCCAACGCCAAGCACTTCTTCTTCACCTGTGACGTGATTCACAAACACGAGCAGTTCCACGTTCTCGCCTGCCCCGATGGTGTAGTCTGAGCAGCCCGGTGTTGGGTAGCCATGCGGAGCGCTGGGGTTCGTCAACACAAGCATGTCACCGTTTGGTAACTGGAACTCTGATCGTTCGTTGAGGACGTACAAGCTCCAAGACTCTTCACCGTCTTCGTTGGTGGTGCACGTCACTTCCGCGTACCTGTTCGTGGTCATGGCCGTGGTCCGAACCCAGTGCCCTTCGTCACCTTGTCGGCCTTCGCGCAACACGGTGGGCGCGTCGTCAGGCTGTTCCCCGCCGGGGTCGGCAACCACCGGGACCTCCGCCGGAGGAGGAGCATCAACCAAGGTGCCGGCCATGACGAAGGTCGGCACAGCGATGGCCAGCATGAGCAGGCCGATGCCCATGGCGACCCAACCGGGCCAACCGATCGGCGCCCCGAAGACGAAAACGCCCTGATGAAGGTCCTGGCGAGGGTCGCCCATGAACGCGGCTGTACGCTCTGCGGTTTCACGGTTTGGACAAATCATCGTCGAAGGTCAGGACGACCTTCCCACAGTCGCCGCTTCCAGCCAGACCCATGCCCTGCTTGAACGCCGTTACCGGGAGGGTGTGGGTCACGATGCGCTCGACATCGATGGAACCCGCTTCAAGCAGCGCGTGCATGCGGTCCCACGTGCTCCACATTTTGCGGCCGTTGATGCCCTTCAGGTGGAGGTAGCGGAACACCACCTCGTTCATGGGCACTTCCGGCATGGAGGCGCCGTACACGGAAAGCACGTTGACGAAACCCCCCATCCTGGTGGAGCGAATGGCGTTCGCAAGTGCAGCAGGTGCGCCTGAAAATTCGCATGAATTGTCGACGCCCCGACCTCCGGTGGCGGCCAGCACCTCAGCGACCACGTCGTGTTCCTTCCCGAGGACAAGGTCAGCGCCGAGTTGGCGGGCGAGATCCATGCGGAAGCGGTTGTCCCAATCGATGGCGATGACTTTGGTCGCGCCCATGGCCTTGGCCGCATTGACGGCAAACAGACCGATTGGGCCCAACCCATGAACGGCCACCGTCGCCCCTTCAACAGGGCCCCCGGTCAGGGTGTGGATGGCGTTCCCCAACGGGTCTTGGATGGAGGCGTGCTCGGGTTTCAGCCCTTTGGGAACGGGCCGGGCGTTGACTGCGGGGACGACGAAGTACGGTGCAAAGGCCCCGTGGCCATGCACACCGAAGATGCTCCCGTTCTCGCACACGTGGGCGTTTCCTTCGTCGCAGCGCGGGCAAGCCCAACACGCCAGATGGCACTCGATCGCCACCACCTCACCCACATGGCGGTCCACCACGCCTGGTCCAACGGCTGCGATTTCGCCACATGTTTCGTGACCTGTAACCGTTCCAAGGGGGACGTTTTCGCGGCTCCAGTCGTCCCATTGCCAGATGTGCAGATCCGTCCCGCAAATGCTGGTGGCTCGGGTGCGGATCAGGACCTCACCCTCACCAGGCGTCGGAAGAGGGTGTTTCACGAGTTCGAAGCCATCGGCTTCGTCGCGGACTTTCGTCCACGCCATCATCGTGCCCGCCGCTTCCACGAACGAGGCTTGGGCCCACGACCCTTGAGGTTTGACCTGCGAGGCTCAAGCCGAAATCCACGAGTAGCGACGTGCGCCCTCGAGGTCGCTTTCCTCTTCTTCGCTGCGGACGAATTCACCGTTGGGAGGCACGACGGAGTCTTCGCGCACACCCTTGTGGAGCTCTTCGTAGACCACGGCGTCGATGGCCACACGACCGGCCAAGCGCTCGAAGAGGTTCCAACGGGACACCACTTCGCGCCAGTGAGGACTCACAACGCCTTCGAACACCTTGGCTTTGGCGCCGGAGCCGTACCCGCACAAGCCGAAGCGAACGCCGTCGAGGCTGGTGTTGTCCTCCAGATCGGATTCGAAGGTCGACATCAGGGCGAGGAAGATGCTTCCTGTGTATTGATTGCCAATCAGGCTGCTGGCACGTTGCCCCTTTTCGATGCGGTCACGGTGGAAGGAGACGTAGGCTTCGGTCTTGGAGATCGCACGACGGTACTGATCCATGGCCTTCTCCCATGCCGCGTCATCTTGACCGTCTTCGCGCTCAGGTGGCGCGCCAACGACGGCTTCCACGTCGTCCCACATGGCCGTTCCTTCACGGTCGCGGTGGAAGACAGCAGGGAACATGCGCTTGGCTTGGAAGGCGTATGGCAGGTGCATGATGATGCGTTCCCACTGCTCGGTGAAGCGCTCGTCCTCGTCGTGGGTGTAACGGCCCGTTCGGGCGGCGCGTCGTTGGAAGTCAAGGAAGGCGTCACGGACGGCATTTTGGTAGCAGCGGTTCGAGTATTGACCGTCGAAGACGGGCTCGTCCCGGTGGATGCTGATGCGCTCTTCGCCGTGGGCGAAGATGCCAAGCCTCCGCAGGGCGGAGTCGGGCAAATGACGGACCATGCGGTCGAGGATGCCCTCCTTCAGGTTCGCTCCGGTTTCACGGGCCAGGTCGAGGACGTCACCCATGACGGCCCTGAGGCTCATCTCTCGGCGCGGCTTGAAGAAGTCGTGTGCGGGGCTGGTGGAGATGCCCCAGCAATCCGGAATGACGAGCAAGCGCGGGTTACGACGGATGAGCAATGCACCACCTCCGGCGCCTTGCGTGTATTCCCCTGGTGAGCCGAGTTCGTACTTGGCGTTGTCCGCATAGACAACGATGCCAATGCGCTCGTCGTCATCGGTGCTGCGGGCGCACCAGTCCAAGGTCGTGTGGAGGGCGTCAACCGCGCCGATGCACGCGAAGGTCATGTCAACGACGTCACAGTTCTGGAAGCAATCCTCGCCGTAGCGTGCGGCGTAGCGTTGCGTGAGCATGTCCACGATGTAGGTCGCCGTTGGCTTGGCGCCGTCGAGGGCGGATTCCGTGCCGAGGTAGAGGCGGCCGATGCCGCGTGGGTCCAAGCCGTTGCGATCGATGAGCCGCATCACGGCCATGGCCCCCATGGTTGCAGTGTCTTCATGGACGTCGGGGATGGCCATGGCCGAAAGGCCCAATCCCTTGTTCAATTTGTCATAATCCGCTTCCCTGAGTTCTGCAAATTCACGCATGTCAAGGTACAAGCGAGGAACGTGAATGGCAAGGTCGTCAATGCCTACCGTAATGGAATCTCCCTCGGAAGTCACATGCCCCGGGCTGTCGGACGCCATAAGAACGCTCGTGTTGGCGCAAAGCGCAAAACGTCCGGTCTTCGACGCAGCCCTGTCACGCGTCTTGGTCGCTCATGGCGTCCAATTGTGCTTGGATGTCGTCCGGAATGTGAGCCTCGAGCCGCGCCCAAAGCACATCATCGATGCGAAGGACCGCCGTTGCGGCTTCTGTGGCTCCGCTCACTGTTGGTTTGATGACGCTCAATGGCTCCAAAACCCCTGCCTGGCCAAGGTCAGCAGGAGCGCGGTCTTCAAGATGCAAACCGATGCGCTCAGCCCCCGCGGTGGCTTCCGCTTGGGCCGCCGTTACGTCGAGCAGCCCGTCGATAGGGTCCAAACCGGCGTTCTCTGCCAATGCCCGAGGGATGACTTCCAAAGCATCAGCAAAGGCCTCGATGGCCATCTGTTCTCGACCAGGCGTCGCTTCCGCAAAACGCCTCAGGTGGCGCGCAAGATGCACGTGGCTTGCCCCGCCGCCCACCAGCAGGCGGCGGTCTTTCCTGAGGTGAGCCGCGACCCCAAGCGCGTCGTCGAAGCAACGTGAGGTTTCCCCGACGATTTCATCGCCGCTGCCTCGGGCGATGAGGGTCGCAGCGGTGCCTTCGCCTCGAACGGTCCAGTGATGCAAATCGCCAAGCATGTGGGAGCGACTTTCGATCACCTGACCGCACGCGTCAGCGTGCAGCGCATCGATGTGGTGCAGCACCGTTGCACCGGTGGCCAAGGCGAGCAGATCCAAATCGGAGCTTGGCACCCTGCGGAAGGCCTGAATGCCGTGATGAAGCAAGCGTCGGTGTGCTTCATCGTCGATGGCTCCGGAAACGGCCAGAACCTTCACTCCGGCCGCTTCTACGGCGTCCACGTCGTCCAACAACCGCTCGATTTCACGCCGCCTCAGGGCGTCGAGCACGTCGGGGCTGGTGGCTTGAAAGGTCACGTCGCCGCGCATGTTCCTCCGTTCCAGACCTCCATCAAGCAAGGCAATGGTGCCGTTTTCAACGAGTTTCACCATGTCGGGATGTGCTCGTCGCTTCTGAAGCACGAGGCCTTCGACGATTTCGGAGTCTGTGGCAGGTCGACCGACGGCCATGACCGTTGAAACACGCGTTGGGTCCACCTCGTGGACACCGTTGACCGTGCGTTCAACGCAAAGCGCAGCTTCCATGGCCAATTCAGCGAGGCGGTCCTGCACACCACGGCTCGCCTTTCCTGCAAGGCTGGAGCGGACGGCCGTCGTGAGTTCGTCCTCAGTCCCCTCGAACGCAAGTCCTTCCAGATGGGACATGGCCTCGGTTTCGGCCATGCGGTAGCCGCGGACAATGGTGCTTGGGTGCACGCCCTGAAGCACGAGATGCCACGCGTTGCGCAACAGTTCTGCCGCGATGACGACCGCGGAGGTGGTCCCGTCCCGGGCCGCGCGATCTTGGGCGGAGGAGGCGTCGATGAGCATGCGCGCGACCGGGTGCTCCACACGGGCGGTTTCGAGGACGGTGACGCCGTCGTTTGTGACGAGGGTGCGTCCCTCGTCGTCGAGAAGGAGCTTGTCCAAGCCTTTGGGGCCAAGGGTGCTTCGTACCGCACCGGAGAGCGCCATGGCTGCCGCGATGTTCTTTCGAAGCGCGACACGGCCGGTCGTACGCTCGGTGTCTTCGAGCACCGGGGCTTCGGCCATGACGCGACCACCGAGGAGCACGTCTTCAACCGTGCGTCGACTCAGTCTTCGTCAACGACTTCGAAATCGGCGTCAACCACGTCGTCTTCAACGCTGATGGTACCGTCTTCTTCACCGCCTTCTGTGGCCGCTTCCGCTGCTGCGGCTTCGTAGAGCTTGGCGGAGATGCCGTGCATGGCTTGCTCGATTTCGCCGACCTTGGCCTGGATGCTGGCTTCATCGAGGTCCTCGATGTCCTTGGGGCGACCTTCGTCGTCTTGCACCATCGTTTCAAGTTCGTCGAGATGGGCCCGGACGCCTGCCGTGTCCTCGTCGGACAACTTGTCGCCGGCCTCGTCGAGGGTACGGCGCGTTTGGTAGACGATTTGATCCGCGGTGTTGCGCAATTCGACCTTCGCCTTGCGGGATTTGTCGGCTTCCGCGAATTCCTCCGCTTCCGCGATTTTCGCCTTGATTTCGTCTTCGCTGAGCGAGGTTTGGGACTCGATTTGGATGGACTGTTCCTTGCCCGTGCCGAGGTCCTTTGCGCTGACGTTCACGATGCCGTTGGCGTCGATGTCGAAGGTGACCTCGATTTGGGGCATGCCGCGAGGCGCAGGGGGAAGGCCAACGAGGTGGAATTGACCCAAGGTCACGTTGTCCCTGGCGAATTCACGCTCGCCTTGCAGGACGTGAATTTCCACCGCAGGCTGGTTGTCCGTGGCGGTGGAGAAGGTTTCCGAGCGGCGGGTGGGGATGGTCGTGTTGCGCTCGATCATCGTGGTGGTCACGCCGCCAAGGGTTTCGATGCCCAAGGTCAGTGGCGTCACGTCGAGGAGGAGGATGTCTGACACACCCTGGTCTCCGGCGATGATGCCCGCTTGGAGCGCGGCGCCGAGGGCGACGGCCTCGTCGGGGTTGATGCCCTTGTAGGGCGACTTGCCGGTTTCCTTCTCGATGGCCTCTTGCACGGCTGGAATGCGGGTTGAGCCACCGACGAGGATGACCTTGTCGATGTCACCGGCCTTGAGTCCTGCGTCCTTGATGGCTTGCCGCGTGGGCGCCATCGTTTTCTCGACCAGACCAGACGTCAACTGCTCGAAGGTGCTGCGGGCGAGGCTCATGTCCAGGTGCTCAGGGTTACCGTCGCGCATGGTGATGAAGGGCAGGCTGATCTGGGTTTGTTGGGTCCCGGACAATTCGATTTTGGCCTTTTCAGCGGCTTCCTTCAGGCGCGTCATGGCCTGCGAGTCGGCCGAAAGGTCGATTCCCGTGCTCTTCTTGAATTCGGCCAGCAGCCACTCGATGATGGTCTCGTCAAAGTCGTCGCCACCGAGCATGTTGTTGCCGGCCGTGGCCTTGACTTCGATCTGAGGTTGCCCGTCCACATCGTAGATCTCGAGCACCGAAACGTCGAATGTTCCACCACCAAGGTCGTACACGAGAATGGTCTGATCAATGTCTTTGTCCACGCCGTAGGCCAGGGCCGCAGCGGTTGGCTCGTTGATGATGCGAAGCACCTCAAGGCCGGCGATGCGACCGGCGTCACGGGTGGCCTTGCGCTGAGCGTCGGTGAAGTAGGCTGGGCACGTGATGACGGCCTTGGTCACCTCGTGGCCGAGGTAGGCCTCTGCGTCTGCCTTGAGCTTCTGCAGGATGAACGCGCTGACCTCCTGTGGCGTGTAGGACGATTCGTCCACGTCGGTGGACCAATCGGTGCCCATGTGGCGCTTGACGGAGATCATGGTTCGATCGGAGTTGGTCACCGCTTGGCGCTTGGCGGTCACCCCGACCAGACGCTCGCCACCATCTTTCGCGAACGCGACCACGGAAGGCGTGGTGCGTGCACCTTCTGCGTTTGTGATCACCACCGCTTCGCCGTTTTCGATGGTGGCGACGCAGCTGTTTGTGGTTCCAAGGTCAATGCCGATAACGTTGCTCATGTGTGTTCCTCCGAGGGTGTTCAAAGAATGGGAATGCCGCCATCGTCGTCGTCTTCGTCTTCGTCGTCGGCCAGGTCGATGGCGATGCTGCCGTCTTCCACCGCAGGTTGCTCGTCATCGTATTCCTCGTCGAGGTTCTCCTCAGAGGGTACGTCCTCCAGAGGGACCAAGCGGAGCGTGATGTCGAGGATGCCGTTGTTGAGGGTCCAATCGATGACGTCTTCACACCGGTGGGGCAAGGCGACGCGCGCAACAGGCGTGATTTGGGTGCGGCGAAGGACTTCGATTTGCTGCCCACGCTCAACCAACGCCAGCTCCAGTTGGTCTTCCGAAAGGTCGGCCTTTCGGGCCACGTCAAGGGTGATGATCATGTTCCAATCTTCGAGGAACACGTCGCTCGGGGGCAGGTCGATGTCCGGGTTCGTGTTGAGCGCTTCGTCGTCCACTTCCACTTGCTTCGCGTCCACGGTCACGTCCAAGCCGAGCCCTCGCATGAGGTCCTCAAGCCCGCCACCGTTCTGGAAGAGGCGGCCGAGTTCTTCCATGTCGAGGTTAAACCGAACGTCGCCGTTGGCCTTCTCCAGGTCGAGGCCCATGTTCTCCAAATGGTTGCGGAAGAGGTCCATCATGCGATCAAGGTCGTCGCGATCGAACTCAATGCCGAAGGTGGCCAACATCTGCAGAAGTTGCTCCATGAGCCGTTCTTCCCAGTCGTCGCCGTTCGTCATCTTCTCGCCCCAGTAGTGAACCTTAGGTTTCATAGTCGCGTTCGCGGCGGGGTATTTCAAGGTATGGCGAAACGAGCCATGGGCCCGAGGTCAAGTTCATGGGTTGGACCTGAGGTGGACGAGCCGATGACCATCGCGGCCGTGCATCACGACGCCCTCCAGCGCCTCCACGACCTCCGTGCCCGTCAGGGGCCAAGCAGCACTCCGGGGCTGGATGATGCCATCATCGCTCGCTTCCTCGAATCGGATGACCGCCTGCTCCAGGCCATCGATGAAGCCGGCCAACGCCTCAGCGTTCTGGTCGAGGAACTTGGCGAAGAAGCCGTGTTCCGTGACGAAGGAGACCTGGTGCGTGACCTGCAGTCAGGGTTTGTGAACTTCTACGCCGCTCCCACCGTGAACCCGTACGTGGCCTTGGCCGCTCGTGGCCCTTGGATCGTCACCGCTCATGGAGCCGTCCTTCACGACAACGGAGGCTACGGCATGTTGGGTGCAGGTCACGGCCCGCAGGACGTCATCGATGCCATGGCCGGCAACCACGTCATGGCCAACGTCATGACCCCTTCCTTTAGCCAGCACCGATTCATCCAACGTTTGCGCCGTGAAATCGGTCACAGCCGCGAGGACGGTTGCCCCTTCGACCGCTTCATCTGCATGAACTCAGGCTCCGAAGGCATGACCGTCGGGATGCGCATTTGTGACGTGAACGCGCTGCACATGACCGGCCCCGGCGGTCGCCATGAAGGGAAGCCCACGCGGATGCTGGCCATCGAACGTGCCTTCCATGGGCGCACGGATCGGCCAGCGCAGATCTCTCACTCGTGCAAGGACGGCTACGACAAGAACCTCAACACCTTCCAGGGAAGAGAGAACCTCGCCCTCATCCCAGCCAACGACATCAACGCGCTTCGAGCCGCCTTCGCCCAGGCCGACCAAGACGGTGTGTTCATCGAACTTCTTGCCATTGAGCCCGTGCAGGGCGAGGGTGCACCCGGCGTCTGCGTTGAACGTGCCTTCTACGACGAAGCCCGTCGCTTGACGAGGGAGCACGGCAGCATGCTCGTCATCGACTCTGTGCAGGCCGGTATCCGCGGCCAAGGATGCCTCAGCATCGTCGACTACGAAGGCTTCCAAGACGCCGAAGCCCCGGACATGGAGGCATGGTCCAAGGCGATCAACGCCGGGCAATTCCCCTTGTCCGTGGTCGGCATGACCGCTGAGGTCGCCGATAAGTACGTCACCGGCATTTACGGCAACACGATGACCACCAATCCTCGAGCCTTGGAAACCGCCATCGCCGTGCTCGACCGCATCACGCCTGAGTTGCGCGAGAACATTCGAACACGTGGGGCAGAACTCGTCGCAGGCCTCGAGGGAGTCATGGCCGACCATCCCGACGCCGTGCTGTCCGTTCGTGGAACAGGGCTGTTGGTTTGTGCGGAGCTCGACCCAGCGCGTTTCCCTGTGGTTGGGGACGAGAAAGTGGAAATGTGGTGCCGTCGGCATGGCCTTGGCATCATTCACGGTGGTCGGAACGCCCTCCGCTACACGCCACACTTCGGTTTGACCAGCGAGGAAGTCGACCTTGTGGTGGACATGACCCGGAAGGTCATCGAGCACTTCAGCGCCGCATGAGGCGGCCTTCGCTTCACTCGCCGGTAATGAGGCGGTGCAGGGTTCGAACGTGAACGCCCGTCGCGCCGTGCTTCACCGTCGCGTTGGTCTTGGCGCCCCAATAGGTGCCTGCGATGTCCATGTGCGCCCAAGGAATCTGCTCCTTGTCGTCGCCCTCGCCGCGGCTGGGAACGAACTGCTTCAGGAAGGCAGCGGCGGTGTTGGCGCCGCCCCAGCGACCGGCCCCGAGGTTGCGGGTGTCGGCGATCTTGGAGTCCGTCATTTCCTTCTCGAACGCGGGAAGCAGTGGCATGGGCCACGCCAGTTCACCGACGGCGTTCCCGGCCTCGTGGATGCGAGCGCGCAGGTCGTCGTCGTTGGACCAAAGTCCAGTGGCTTCGTGTCCGAGGGCCACCACACACGCACCGGTGAGGGTCGCGAGGTCGATGATGTACTCCGGGTCGTATTCGCCGGCCTTCCACAGCCCATCGGAGAGCACGAGGCGACCTTCGGCGTCGGTGTTGAGCACCTCGATGGTCTTGCCAGAATAGGTGCGGATCACGTCACCAGGGCGTTGAGCGTTGGCGGCAGGCATGTTCTCGGCCATGCAGGCGATGCCCGTGACCTTGCCCTCCCAACCGGTTTCGACGAGGGCCTGCATCAGGCCGAAGACGACCGAAGAGCCGCCCATGTCGTACTTCATTTCGTCCATGGAGGGGCTTGGCTTGATCGAAATGCCACCGGTGTCGAAGGTGATGCCCTTGCCAACGATGACAGGGGCTCGACCGCCCTTATCGGCGTTCAATTCGAAGATGACCATGCAGGGCTTGCGGGCGGAGCCCATGCCGACAGCGACCAGACCGCCCATGCCACGCTCGAGGGCTTCTTCGTAGGTGATGACGGAGACGTTGAGGCGGTCAGCGTTCTCAGCGAATTCCATCGCTTGGCGTGCATAGGCCATCGGGTAGAGGTCATTGGGTGGGCAGTTGCCGAGGTCGCGTGAGCGATGGACGCCCTTCACGACGCCCGACATGCGCTGGACGATGGTCGCGAGGGGTTCGGTGTCCTCGTCTTCACAGGCGAAGCGAACGACGGCTTCACTGTCGTCCTCATCGTCCTCGTCGTCCTTGGTCAAGTACACGTCGTAGCTGTAGTCGCGGAGCATCATTCCTTCGGCCATCGCGGCGAGGTCGTGCATGTCACCGTCTTCGGCCGCGACGGTGAATTCCTTGCCGTGGCTGGGCTTCATGGCCGCCGTGACCTTCGCACCGGTGTCGCGCCAGACGTCTCGGTCGAGGTCCTTCGCCTTACCGAGGCCCACCAGCAAAGCACGGCCTTCACCCGTGCCGACCAGGGCGAGGATTTCGCCCTTCTTTCCTTTGAAATCGCCGTCACTGAGGGCGTTGGCGATCTGCGCCTTGAGCGCGGAAGGCACGCCGGTGAGGCTGGCATCGGCGACGTCGTCGCCTTGCGTGAGGGGCAGGATGAGGGTGCCGTGAAGCGTGTTGCTCGGGCTGATTTCGATGCGCATGTGGATTCCCGGTCGTGGACCGAGGGGTGGCACTTCAATCCTCGGTCGCAACTCTTGAGGCGCCACGACGGCGGTCTCGGCCGTCGATGACGATGGCCGCGAGCAGCGAAACCACGAGCAGCGGAGCGGTTCCGATGGGCATGGCGTTGCCGTCTGCCGTTCCGCTCTCGTCCACCGCTTCGTTGGGGATGCTCTCATTGACCCACGTTGATGCGTCAATGACCCGCTTCTGATAGTACAGGTTCCACGAGCCTCCAGGCGAGAGCGCGGCGCCGTCGAAGGGCAGTTCAACCGTCTTCGAGGTGGTGGCGTTGACGTTGAACAAAGCGGAAGCCCACGCGACGCTTCCGTCCTCAAGCCGGTATTCGAGGGAAGCGTTGGTGGTGCTGGCGTAACCGTGGTTGGTCACCTCCAACGAAACGGCATCGTCGCTGACCTCGAGGGAGGTGACGTCGAGGCGGGCCCGCCAGTACCAGACGTTGTTGATGAGGAAACGCATGACGTCGAGTTCTTCGGCCAGTCGGCTGTGCAGCGATTCGAAACTTCCCGGCACGAATTGTTCGTCGTCGGTTTCGAAGGTGAACGTCGGGAAGCCCATCACGCCATACCCGTAATCTCGGCTCGTCCCGCAGTTGGGGTACAGGCCTTGGTTGGCGTTTTGGATGGGGATGTCCGAGACGGTGGCGTGCACGTCTTCCCGAATGCCCCAGAACAGCTCCCAATCGGGGGGCTGATCGGCCCACTTGCCCCATGGATAGAGCATGATCCAGACGCCTGTGTGCATGGTCACGTAGAGGTCGGCATCGGTGACGTAGGCGTTCATGTAATCCGAGTTGTGCATGGTCTCGGACTCGCTGAAGGCGCTGCTGCCCGGTTGCGTCGTTGGGCACGTGTTCCAATAGTGGTCGTAATTCCGATTCAGATCCACTTGATTGATGTTCCAACGGGTGTCGATGTCGTTGCCGTCGGGGTTGAGCATGATGAGGATGTGCAACTCGGTGTTCTGCAGGACATCAATCGCTTCTTGGTTCCCTGCCGCCCACTCGTTGATGTAGAATTTCGCCGTCAGGTACGCGAGTGCCGTTCCGAGGTATTCGTTGCCGTGATGCCCACCGTCGATGTAGACGATTTCTTTGGCCGAACCGTTCGGTTTTGTCTCCATCGACCAGTCGGACAAGCGCACCACCCACAGGGTGCGTCCGAGTTCCGAATCGCCGATGTCCATCAAGTCCACGATGTCGGGATGGTCGTCGGCCCATCCGTTGACCTCCAAGGTCAACGCCGCCCACGTCATGTGCACGTGGTTGTCAATGGGCTCGCCAGGCCACGCCTCTTCGGCAGGAACCTCAGGCCATTGTGCCTGAACGGTTCCAGCCGCCAGCGGTGCGATCAGCACCACGACAAGCAGGAGGGCACGGCCGCGCATGGACGTCGGACGGGCTTGGGTCTGATGACCCTTCCCACCCTCACCAGTCGGAGGTGAAGGCGTTGGGGTTTGCGATGCGCTCGGATTCACGCGTCCAGATCATCGCCGCATCACCGGCATACACGTCGGCGTAGGGGTCGACTTCCTCGGTATCGAGGCTACGCTGCATGTAGGCCTCGACACGCTCACGGAGGTCGGGCTTGAACTTCCAGTAGTGGATCCTCCACTCTCGGCCGTCCCAGAGGGTGGTTTCCTCAGACTCGGTGGTCAAGAGGTCCCAGTCCTGAAACATGTAGAACAAGTTGCGGTCGTTTGGTTCGAGCGCATTGTCGATGATGCGGTTGTAGAACCCAAAGAAACCCAAGGCGTGCTCCGCCATGCCACGAGCAACCTCGACGTCCATGTCGGTGTCGATGTGCTGTTGGATGGCGCGCGTGAGGTCCTTCAGGGTCATGCTCATGTCCATCCCACCTCGCCGCGAATTCTCCTCCGCAACGGTACTGTATATTGTCCGACACCCTATATCAACCCTCTTCCGGGAATCGGCCTTTCGTGGCCGGAAGTCCCCTTGGGCGAACGCTCTTGATGGCCAACCCTGCCCGCGGGCCATGGACGGCGACCTGCCCACCTTCCTCGGCTTGCCCGAGGACGGCGATGCAGCGCCGGACGTCGTCGTCCTTCCGTTGCCCTACGAGTTGACCACCTCCTACGGGCAGGGGACCGCCGATGGGCCCACCGCATGCTTGGAAGCCAGCGCCCAAGTCGAGCTGCATGAGGTCCTTCTTGGCGATGACCTGCCTGCGGGTTTGGTCTTCAGGACCGAGGCGCCGTGGTCGTCCGAGGCAGGGTCACTTCTCGAACAACTCGATCAAATGGAAGGATTCCTGAGGCCCTGGTGCTCCGGTGACGTGTTCCCGTTGGCCCTTGGCGGTGAACACGGCATCCTTCCGCCCATGCTCGCTGCCGTACGGGACCACCCTGCGGTGGAGGGCGATCTGGGGCGCCTGACCGTGGTGCAAATCGATGCACATGCCGATCTCCGAAGTGAACTTGACGGCGAGCCTTACTCGCATGCCTGTGCGGCTGCGCGTGCCCTGGACCTTGGTGTTGGGCGCCTGCTCCAAGTCGGTGTTCGGGCGCACAGCCTTGAAGAACAGCAGCGCATCGATGCCGATGAGCGTATCACGACATGGTTTGCCCGCGACGTCATGGCCCCATGCGGAGGGGAGGCGGCATGGACCTCCTTCATCGAGGCGTTGAAGGCGTTGGAAGGCCCGGTTCACCTGACCTTTGACATCGATGGGTTGGACGGCACGTTGGTCCCGGCGACCGGCACACCGGTCCCGGGTGGGCTGACCTTCTGGCATGCGATTCAGGCCATCGAAGCGGTGTTCTCTGCGCCACGTGCGACGGTCATCAGCGCGGACGTGAACGAAATCGTACGCCAAGAGGACACCCCACTGACCCAGTTCACGGCGGCGATGGTGGCCACGAAAATCGTCGGCGCCCACGTGCTTGCGCGCCGAGAGCAGAGGTGGAGGCCATCGTCCGCATCTCGACCCGGTGCACGAGCGTCTGCACCAAGGCAGACGTTCAACCGCTGAAATGGGGACGGATGCATTGAAATCTGAGTTCATGCTGCGGCGCGCATTGACCACCAAGCACCTTACTCCCCACGGCCATCACGTCATGGTTGATCTGACCGGTTTTGTTTCCAGAGGAGAGGAGGACGGCGAGTGGATGCTCGCCCTCCTCAAGGCAGCCGTGGAACGATCAACCGCCCGGGAGGTCCATGCGCACGTCGAATCCTTCGATGGCGTCGGTTCACCACCGGGTTTCGCTGCCGTGGTGCTTCTTGACGAAAGCCACATCAGTGCCCACTGTTACTCCGACCGAGGTTGGTTGGCCCTTGACTGCTTCACGTGTGGAGGCACCGACGCCGAGGGGATCGCTGATGATGTGCTTGACCGTTTGCGTGAAACCATGCCTGGGATTGTCGTGCACCAGCGGTCGGTCGTCGACCGGTTTTTGCATCCTGCGGAGGACTGAGCATGTCCGTTCGTGCCTTCGTTGAGGAGCACTTCCAACACTTCAACGCAGGTGCCCTACGGGACACGGCGAGGAGTTTGACCGCATTCCTCGATCGGGGGGGCATCCTTGTGTTGACCCTTGCCGGCGCCATGAGCACGGCCGGTCTTGGTCGCAGCATTGCACCCATGATTCGTGCTGGACACATCGGAGCCATCTCGTGCACCGGTGCCAACTTGGAGGAGGACCTGTTCCGTTTGGTGGCCTTGGACCACTACGAAGCGGTTCCGCACTGGCGCGACCTTTCCGCGGACGACGAAGCCGCCATGTTGGCACGCGGGATGAACCGCGTGACCGACGTGTGCATCCCCGAGGAGGAGGCCTTCAGGCGCATCGAGCACCATCTGCTCAAGCGATGGCAAGCGGCCGAGGTTGACCAAGCACGGCATTTGCCCCACGAGTACCTGTACGGGCTGTTGAACGACGGCACCTTGGACGCATCCTTTCAGGCCGATCCCGAGACTTCGTGGTTGCTTGCTGCGGCGAAGGATGATCTGATGCTGGTCGTCCCGGGTTGGGAGGATTCCACCCTTGCCAACATCATGGCGTCTCACGTCATGGCGGGGACCCTGAAGGGCAGCGATGTGGTCCGCAACGGCGTGGAATACATGGTCAACTTCGCGGCATGGTACCGGGCCCAAACCCGTCCGGTAGGCTTCCTTCAGGTGGGCGGAGGCATCGCGGGGGATTTCCCCATTTGCACCGTACCGATGCTCCGTCAGGATTTGGGTGAAGACGCACCGCACTGGTCGTGGTTTGCCCAGATCAGCGAGTCCTCGCCTTCGTACGGCGGTTACTCCGGTGCACCCCCGAACGAGAAAATCACGTGGGGCAAGTTGCTTCCAGAAACACCTCGATTTGTCATCGAATCTGACGCAACCCTCGTTCTTCCACTTCTTTTGGGATATGTTCTGGATGCCTAACAACATCCCCCAACCCTCTTGAGGGAGCCGGGCGAGGTTGTTTCATGCAACGGCGTGCCGTGATGATGCTCCTGCTCCTCATGGTGGCGGTGCTCCCGGTTCAGGCCGAAGAACCAACGCCCAATCCGGCCTTGGTGGTGGACTGGAACGGTGGCGAAAACGGCCATGCCTATCGGTTGGTGATGGGCGACGATGCTGTGTACAGCATTGACGTGAGCCTTGCGCACACGCGCAACGGCAACACCGTTGCGAGCAACGTGACCACGACCTGGTCGGTGGAGGACGGTCGTTCGGTGGCGACCTTGGTGGTCGACCAAAGTGTGGCCTGGAACGACACGGTGGACATCGTCGTGGACGTGGTCGGCATGGACGGTGCTCCCGTCGATTGGCCCCCCGTCGAGCGAACGGTGCAGGTGGGTCGTTGGAATCAGCCGCTCGCCGACCACGAGATCACCACCTCATCGAATTGGACGCTGGACCAGAGCACCGTAAGCGACGGTGCTCCACAGCGTTTCTTCCTCGAATTTGACGGCCACGGCTGGCAAGAACGCGTGGGTGAAACACTCACGGCGTGGGAACTTGGTGACGGCCGATTGGTGATGCTCGAAACCGCGGACAATTCAACCATCGACCTCAACCTCGTCCTGGACCGGGTGTGGCGAAACGAAAGCAGCACGGCTGGCGTCCTTCAAGCCAGCGTGTTTGACGCTTCGGGTTTTGGCACCTTGACCCTCATCGACGACATCGACGGGGCACGAACCGAGGTGGCGGCCACGGTCAGCGAGGCGACCCTGAACCGGTCGGTGGTCAACGGGCTCGTCAGCGAACGCCTCCGCATCGAAGCCAATGGCTCACTGGACGTTCACAGCATTGAGGACAACGGGAGCGAAGGTTCGCTCGACATCGAAGGAACCGTGGCGGTGTTGGTGCTCGAGCTCTGGGACGAAGACGGCGTGCGTCGGATCGACCACCAGCAGATCGAAGCCACGGCTGACTTCACGCTCATCGAGGACGGGACCCGCATGGACCTCGACCTCGAAGCTTTCCAATCCCTGCAGCGTTGGGAAGACGGCGTCCGCGTGGACCAACTCGAACGCATCCGCGGTTCGGGGACCTTTGGTTTCGTCGAGCAGGACGAAAACGCAACGGTGGCCATCAACGGGACCGTTCATGACTTCCACCAATGGAGTGAAGACGGAGAAACCGTGGCCGATCGGCTGCACGTGGACGGTGTCCTGACCGGTGACGCTGAGGGAACCTTTGGCATCGTCCGCGACATCGAGGCCACGCTGGATGCCGAGAACGCCTCTGGCGTCCTCCATCGTGTGCACATCGTCCATCAGGAGGAGTGGTTCAACTTCACTGGATTGAACGGAGGCTCCTTTTTCGGCAATCAGGGGCTTGGTGCTCACCACAACGAATCATGGTCCTATGACGTGGTGGACATCGACCATGACAACCGTACCATTCGCACGATTTGGCAGCAATCCGGCCCCGATCCCTCCGAAGGTGACGAGAAGCCAGAGCGTTCTCCGATTCCTCGGGAGCCAGTGGCTCCCGAACCTGTTGAAGGCTTAGGAAACGTCACCGTCGGCCGGGAAACAGGCCTGATGCCCATTCCCGCGGCCCCAGGCGACCGATTCTTGCTCGATGAGCAAGTCGGGATGGAACTCACGGTGGAGGTGTTGGCTTACGGCACCGACGACGCAGACGGGCGCACCTTTGAGACCGTGCGTTGGACGGGTACATACAACGAATTTGACGGCAACGCACACGGCCACCTTGTCGCGGTTGGACCCCTGAAGGGCCTCTCCACGTCCGTGGCCCGCAGTTTGGAAATACCGTACGGCGAGGGCGATGAAACCGCATGGCTGAACGAGTCACAAACGTTGGCCCGCGTGTTGTCACCTTCCGTCGTGACCGCGGACGGAAACACGCCTCCGACCTTCCTCGGATTGAGCCAACCAGACGGTTTGGCGGTCGCCGAAGGCGCACGAAGCAGCCTGCTGGTCGCCGAGGTCATCGACGTGGATTGGAACCTCGAGCGGGTTGAGGTCGATTTGTCCGCGCTCGGTTTGGGCGTTCGCCTGCTCAATGACCGTGGACAAGACGGTGACCAAGCCGTCGACGACGACCGTTGGACGACCACGTTGTCGGTTGACGGCCCCATTTCGGGCGTGTTTTCTGCTCCAGTCACGGTGGTCGACGCGTTCACGTCAACGACCTACGACAACGCCACCGTCCAAATTGAGAACCCTGCACCCCGCATCCTCCGCATCGACCTTGTCCCAGACCGTGTGCAGCGCGGCGGCGCGGTCATTGCAGAGGTTGACGTGGTCGACCAGCACGGTGTTGCCGCGGTGGCCGTTGACCTCAGCGGCCTGTCGGGCGGAGCGGCCGTACCTCTTGCTCAGGTGGCTGGCACCACCACATGGAGCGGGGCCTTCACCCTCCCGTCTGGTGTGCAACCGGGTTGGATGACGCTGCCTTGGGTGGTTGAAGACAGCGAGGGTGCTTCGGCGATCGTGACCAGGACCGTGGTCGTTGACGCGTCCGGCGGCTTGGTCGGACCGTTTCTGGAACCGGACGACGTGGACCTCGGTTGGTCACGCCTCCTCGTGCTGAACGACGCCCCAAGCATCGTGGCCGAGACCTTGGTGGTCGATGAGGCGCGTCGTGGAGATTCCTGCGTGCCCTACACCGTTCAAGTCACGGATCAAGACGGCATCAATGGGGTGCAAATCGACCGAGGGACGCTCACACCTTTGGGTGAGCAAGCCGGTTGGACCTCGATGAGGAACGACGGCCAAGGACCCGACCAAGCTGCAGGTGATGGCATCTGGTCGGCCTGCCTCGAGGTCCGCACGGGAACTCCTCTCGGTGCGCACGAATTGCTCGTACGGGCCTCGGACACCTACGGCGAAGTGGCACCAACGGTGTCCACGGTCATGCGCCTCGATGCAGGCGGGGACGGAGGCGGTGGCGGTCAAAACGGTGACCTTTCTCCTGCTTTGTTGTGGGGCGGGTTGGGTCTGCTCGGCGTTGTGGTCGTTGGCTTGCTCATCGGATTGTCTCGGCGAGAAAGCGGTGGCGTGGACCGATTCGGGGACCGATGAAGGGCGCTTTTCACCCGCTCCGACAACCGTTTATACTCGGCCCCGGTGGGACCTTTGCACACGCGAGCGTAGTGTAGTGGTTATCACCTGGCGTTGCCAACGCTAGAACCCGGGTTCGAGTCCCGGCGCTCGCATCTCAGTCCCCCGTTTTTCCACCGATAGGTTGAATCCATTGATGGTGTTCAAAGGACCATGGAAGAACGCCAGATCTTCGTCGGGAAAAAGCCGGTTCACCTCTACGTGCGTGCCGTGGTCATGGCCATGGAAGCCGGCGATCGCGTGATTCGATTGACGGCACGGGGCGCGGCCATCGGAAACGCCGTGGACACGGCAGAACTGTGCCGCCGTCGCCACGGAACCATCGCCGCGGGGCTCCCTGAAACCGTGCATGTTCGCTCCGTTGACATCGCCACAGAAATGGCCGAACGGCGCGACGGGGGCGGCGAGCGAGGCGTCAGCGTCATTCACATCGTTCTCGAGGGCGAGGGTGAGGTGCCCAGTCAGGGCGAGGAGGAGTGAGCCTCACGGATGGCTTCGAGCCGGCGGGTGATTTCGTCGGCGGTCGCCTCGTAGAGGGACAATGGCCCTCCAACAGGGTCGTCGAGCCCCCAATCTTCTGCAATCGGCAAGGCCGGACAGGAGACCCCGCACCCCATCGAGATGATCATGTCGGCAGCCTCAGTGTCCAACGCTTCGATCCCTTTGGGTTGCAAACCCCCGGGGTTGATCCCCCGGGCCTTCAACACGGTGAGGGCATGTTCCGCCACCGCTGAGGCTGGATGTGTGCCTGCGCTTGAGGCTTCGAAGCCCATCGAACGTGCGATGGCTTCGGCCATTTGAGAGCGGCAGGAGTTTCCGACACAGACGAAGCACAAATGCATGACAGTAGCCCGGCATCACATGATATGAATCAAACTATTGAGGGCCACACGGCCACTAGGCTGAGCGTGAATTGAAAAGACCCCCCTCGATGGACGGCCATGGCAGGCTCCCCAGTGTCCACCCACTCCCCAAGCGATGGCCCCGCTCCAGAAGGCCCGTCGCCTCAGGAACAACGCCAGATGGAACAAGCCTATGCGCAAATGAAGCGCAAGATGGCCATGCAATCACTTGGAAAGCGCATCAAGCACAAGATCATGGTGCTCTCAGGCAAGGGCGGCGTTGGAAAATCGACTGTGTCCACCGGCTTGGCCCTCTCTTTGGCTCAGCAGGGGCACAAGGTGGGCATCCTCGACATCGACATCACCGGCCCAAACGTTCCCAAGATGATGGGCCTCGACGGACGACGCCTGCACGTCGAAGAGGGTCGCATCCATCCTGCACAAGGTCATCTTGGTGTGAAGGTCATCTCGATGGCCTTCCTGCTCGACGACGACGACACCCCGGTGGTTTGGCGAGGCCCGATCAAACTCGGCGCCATTCAGCAATTCATTGGTGACGTGGAGTGGGGTGACCTCGATTATCTGGTCATCGATTTTCCACCAGGGACGTCCGACGAGCCGCTCACCGTGGCACAGTCCCTTCCAGATATCGACGGGATGGTCATCGTGACCACCCCTCAGGACGTGGCCTTGCTCGACAGCAGGAAATCAATTGGCTTTGCAGAATCCCTCAAGGTTCCTGTGCTCGGTGTGGTCGAGAACATGAGCGGCTACACCCTTCACGGGCGTGCCCCTGCGGGCACCGAGGTGCAAATCGCCGGACCAGGTGGCCGAACCCACAGCGCCACGGCCGACGACGAGGGTGCATTCCACGTGACGCTGGACCTGTTCAAGCAGGGTGGTGGCGCGGCCACTGCAGAAGAATTCGGCATCCCCTTCCTCGGCGCCTTGCCCTTTGACCCCGGATTCGTTCGAGGTGGTGACGACGGCGTTCATCGCATCGTCAGCGACCCTGAAGGCGCCGCATCCGTCGCTTTTGCCGACGTGGTTGCCGCGATCCAGGCTCAAATTGGCCAATCCGGTGGGTCAGGCTTGGAAATCGTCTGAGGTGGGCCGTCATGACCGAGCAGATGCCCGCGTTGACCCGGCTTGAACGCCGTCAAGTGGACCTCCACCTGACCTACGATGACGGGTCGGAATTCACCGTTTCGTACGATGACCTCCGTCACGCATGCCCCTGTGCAAAGTGTGCGCCTTCCCGGAACGCGGACGAGACGAGCAAGTCGCTTCGCCGTCAGGTGGAAGCCCTGCCACCCAGCAAGCCAACCGTGCGCACGGTCGGGAATTACGCCTTGACCTTCGAGTGGGAAGACGCGGGTTGCAGTTCAGGCATCTACCGGTTCGAGCGCCTGTGGGCCCTTGCGAACCGCCAGGATCCTGACGGTGGCAAACCCTACGTTCACGGAGCGTGGTGAGCCGGTGTTCACGCCCGAGGTCCGCCTCCATCTCGGCGCGGAAGCTGAGGTGACCGCAGGCACGTGGTTTGGCCTACCCGCGGTCATGAAGCAGCGCCGAGCCCGTGGATGGCGGCACCCCGACCTCGATGAGCGCCTCGGTCGTCAACGGATGTTGGCGGAAGCCCGTATCCTCCTTCGCCTTCATCGCGCCGGCCTTCCGGTTCCAGCGCTGCTGGATGCCGATGTGGACGAGGACCGTTTGGTCTTGGAACACGTCGAGGGGCGTCCGCTTATCGAGGTCCTTCGCGATCCTTCGGTCGTGGACGTCGAGCCGCTGTTGCATGCGGTGGGCCAAGCGGTTCGCCACCTGCACGCTCAGGCCGTAACCCACGGGGACTTGTCGACGAACAACATCATGATCCGTGATGACGGAAGCGTGGTGCTCATCGACTTCGGGCTTGCTTCCATTGAATACGACCTTGAGCGCTACGGCATCGACCTTCACGTGCTGGACGAGGTGCTCGGGGCCAGCCATCCCGATCGAGAGGGCGCGATGGCCGCCCTTGAGGCAGGGTACCTCGCTTCAGCGCATTCAGGAGAAGTCGAGGCCTCCGGCGGCACGGTTGCGTCTTCAGCCGATGTTCTCGAACGCCTCTCGATGGTTCGAAGTCGCGTGCGTTACCACACCTGAGGGTCATTCTTCTTCGACAAGACGGCCACGAGCCTCTTGTTGAATTTGGACCACGTAGACAAAGGTCAGCGCGAGCATCACGATCAAACCCACCTGCAGGACCGTGTTCGAGTACGGTTGGAGCACCACTTCGCGGCTGTAAATCCGTACCGTTGTTTCCTCAGACGCGCTTCGCTCAAGGTAGATGATGTGGTCCTCAAGCACCGTCGGAGACCATTGGTCCCGCGTGTCTGCGGTCAGGACTTCCGTGAGGTTGGTGGACAAGTCGTGGAGGTGGATTTCCCCGTCGAGGTACTTGGCCTCGGGATTGATCGGGTTGAGGTGATCCCATCCGGTGTAGGCGAGCACATCCACGCCGAGTGCAGGGTCTGCTGCTGAGTACTTGCCATCGCCGATGAGGTGCATGGCACCCAAGGCGCGATCGTAGAGCACCAACCGGTCCACGGTGCTGACGTTGACCACGGCGACAAGATGCGTCTGGCTGAGCTCGAGATCGATGATCGTCCCGTTGTCCACGTCTGCGGGCAGGCCCCAGCCGAGCATTTCGGCTTCTTGCTCAGGAGCCGCACTGGCGTTGAGCGGGACGGTCAGTGCCCCGCTGGTTCCCAGGCGCGCCATGCGGACATCGAGCGGCAGATCTTCCGTGGCCCAAGCCAATTCTGCGCCATTGGTCACCAACGCGATCACGCCTGATGCAGAAGCGGGGAGGGCAGCCTCCTCGCCAAGCATCGTCCATCCGTGGAGGGTGCCGTTGATGACCGCCAGCACCACGGTGCCTTGTGGGCCATCGGCCAGGGTCAAGATCGAAGGCTTGGCTTCAATCGATGTTTCCATGGCGATCGTTTGTGGGGCATCGGTCCTCACGGTGCGGATCACAGAGGCATTGGCCATCGCCACATGCCTGCCGTCCAACGCCACCAGGTCCCCTTCACTCATGTTCGGTTGTGCGACTTCAATGACCACTTCTGGGTCAGACAGGTCGTTCAAGACCACCGTGTGCACCCCGCTTCGGTTGTCCATGGTGGCCACCCAACCGTCCGCCGCCGCCGCGCCTTCCGGAGCCTCAATGCCGCTGGCGGGCAGGGCTTGATGGGTCAAGTCGTAGGTCACGACCAAGAGCACGAGGAAGAGCACGATGCCGAGGCTCAGCCTCGACTCGCGCGCTCCGGGTGTTTTGAAGCGGATGAACTGTGATTTGACCGGGTTCACCAATGCACGCAAGGCGACCCGAGGTTGTGTCAACAGCGACGCAAGGCGCGCGTTCATCGTTCGCTCGTCGCCAATCCGCCAGACGAAGCCAACGGAGCGTTCGGTCATGGCCACTGCTCCTGCAGCGATGAGCAGGCCGCCAACGATGTCGGAGATCCAGTGGATGCCGAGGTACACGATGGTGAACGCAGTGACCACGGTGTAGAGCAGAACCGTGTGGCGGTAACGGGTCCATCGACGGTCTTCGTCGTAGCGAAGCAGGCACAGCCACACGACAAAGGGGATGCCGATGTGCAGGCTCGGCATCCCGTTGGTGAAGGGGTCGATCCTGCGGAACCAGTCGGCAATCTCCGGGGTCAAATCATAGGCGATGGTCTCCATGCCAGGGATGACGTCTCCCGTCACGCGGACGTTGAAGAAGAGGTAGAAGGGCACCGCCAAGATGTAGACCCATGCGATGGACAAGACGATGCGGTCCGCCATCCAGCGGTCGTCAAAGTACGCGACGTAGAACACCGACACATAGCAGATGAACATGAATCCTGCCACATAGAAGTGGGTCAAGGCGGTCGACAACCACCGGGCCTCAAAGGCCTCCTGCACCCGCAGCACCAGGTCACCTTCAATGGCGTAAATCCAGGCCGTCATGTCGAGGTTGGTGTTGGCCATCAGGATGCGGTCCACCTGGTCAAGGAAGTCCTTCGCGTTGTAGATCATCAGCAACAGAAGGACGTGAACCCAGTACCGCCGAATGAAATCAACGAAGCCTGAGAGCGTCAAACGGCTCCACGGAGGCGCGTACACCGGAAGCAGCACGACGCCAAGGGCGAGGGCGCTGATCATCCACGTGAGGTAGACGCCTTCCACGCCCTTGCCTTTGGGTGAATGCCTTCAACGTTCGGCGTGCTTTGCGTCGTCGGTGCGCTCTTGAGGGGGCAACGCGTGGGGGCAGCATGGCCGAAGACGTGCTGCTTGTCGAACATCTCCCCGTCGCTCCAGAATCCGACGATGAAGGCGTCATCGCCCTTGTCACCATCAACCGGCCAGACAAGCTGAACGCGCTCAATCAGGACGTGATGAACGCCATTAAGGCGTACGCCAAGGAGGTCGAAACCCAAGCACACGTCCGCTGCGTGGTCTTCACTGGCGCCGCACCTGGTCCGGCTCCTGAAGGCCGTCGCCCCAAACCGAACGCGTTTGTGGCCGGTGCTGACATCGCCGAATTTTCAGGCAAGGACAGCAAGGAGATTTACCCCATTTTTGCCGACAACGGTTGGGAAGCCATCTGGGGCATCAGCAAGCCGACCATCGCCATGGTCGACGGATTTGCTCTCGGGGGTGGATGCGAGGTGGCGGTCGCCTGCGACCTTCGTGTCGCCAGCGACCGTTCGAGTTTCGGTACCCCCGAAATCAACCTCGGCTTGATGCCGGGCGGCGGTGGCACCCAGCGTTTGGCGCGGTTGATTGGCCTCGGCCGAGCCATGGAGTTGATTTTCACCGGTGAAATGATCGACGCAACGGAAGCCCATCGCATTGGTTTGGTGAACCATGTGGTGCCCGCAGCAGAATTGAGCGAGCGCACGCTGGCGCTCGCCCGCACCATCGGCAGCAAGTCCGCAGCGACGATGAAGGTGGCCAAAGCGACGATTCGCGCCAGCATGGAAACATCGCTGAGCGATGGGTTGACGGTCGAGTTGGACGCCTTCTCAGCGTTGTTCGACAGCGCCGATACCGCCATCGGCGTCGAGGCTTTCTTGAGCCGTGAAACGCCCAAGTGGACGCATGAGTGAGGCGACCTGAGGCCCCGCAGGACCCCAGGTCGCGGCCACGGGACACGAAGTCCCGATCTGAACACGCGCCTCAGCGCAGGTTCAGTTTCGCCCGAACGTCGTCGGGCAGGTGGTGGAGATGCCGCCGGTACTTCCGTAGGAACCACACCGGCGCTTGCATCTTCCAAGCGCCGTTGGTCCAGCTCCGGTCGAGGCGTGCGTTGCGGAGTTCCGCAAGCATCCGTGCCGTCGTCTCCTTGCGGGCCGCGTCGTTTTCGCAGCAGAGGCGCGGGGCGCGGGACACGGTCGGTGTCCGTTGCCGGCGCTTGCTTGCGTTCATACGCTTCCCGAGGGATCCGCCTTTGCTGGAGGCTTTCACCCGCTCGGAGTAGGGCATCTCGTGCTGTGGTTCCTTGGCACCACGGGCCATGTCGCGTCGTGAACGGCGCGCGCGCCGTTCTTTCTTTCCAATTCTGCTTCCCATATTGTTCTCCTATGCCGTTGGCAATGCTGGCTGTTACCAGCAGTGCAAATTCCGGGCATCGGAGGGTCAGACGGGCTGCGCCATGGTAGGGAGTAGGTGCCGCAGTATTTGAACATGTCGCCTTCATGTTGAATCATGTCGACATTCCCCGCACATTCGGGGGTGGAAGATCAGGCGGCGTACGGCAATGAGGGCCGAGTGCGGGGCCTCAGTGCTTCACAAAAAGAAGTTTTCCTGACACGGCTCAGTCGTCGCTTGGCGCCAACGCGGCCAAGGCGTCGGAGCGTGCTTCGATGGGGTCTGGAAGGGGAGGAAGGTCGCCCAGCGGCGGCAGTTCACCGGGTGCAGGAAGAGGAGGCAATTCAGGGAGCGGCTCCGGCTCGTTCGTGGCGCTGCTGCTGAACCCCTCGTCCAAAGGCACTCGAAGTTTGATCACGCGCGCCTCGTCCAGCCGAACGAAGGTCGCACCATAGGGTCGGCCAGGTTCGGGGTGTTCGGGCACGTCGTACACGTGCAGTCCATGGTCCGGCGTGCGCAGCAAGGCCACCAAGTCCTCGCGTGCCTCGGCTTCTTCCCACATCCGCACGGTCGCGGCTCGAATCTCCGCCATGCGGCCGCGGCGGCGTGCTTCAATGCGCTCGCGTACCGCAGCGTGGCGCTCGCGTCGCTCTTCGACGGTCACGGCAATGTCCGCGTCTTCCACGGAATCGGCGGTCACTTCGACCACGAACTCCTGTGCCACGTGCACTTCTTCGACCTCAACCTCGATGATCGGCCCGTGGGCGTCTTCTGCCTCGGCTTCCTGCGCCGCCAACGCCTCGGCTTGTGCGGCCTTTGCGGCTTCGACCTTCATGCGCTTGCGCTCGGCCAAGGTCGAGGGTGATTCTGCACGAACGGGTTCTGGTGCATTGGACGCACCGTCTGAGGCCGCCTCGGAGTCTGCTTGCGGGGTGGCCGAGGCCACCGCGGTTTGGGAAGGCTGTGCAACGGCCTGCGGGCGAGGTGCTCCACCGAGGCGGACCCACGCCAATCCGAGCACGCCAAGGGCACCGACGGTGGCCCATTGCGCCTCTTCGATCAGCTCTCCCGCCAAAAGGAGGTAACTGGCCAACACCCCGAGGAACAAGAGTCCCACGAGCATACGGAGTGTTCTCATCTGCCTCGACCTCGACTGTTGGCTTGTGCTTATGACGCTGATGCCGCTTACTCAGGTGTACTGATTTGGGTCAAGAGGTCCATCAACGCACGGGTGCGATGGCTGAACTTGCCTTTGAGGTCCATGTCAACGGCAGCAAAGGTCCGTCCATGGGTGGACACCTCCCCCTGCACGCCAATGTCGGCAGGTTCGCCCGAAAGGGCCAGATCCCTTGGGATGAACACGGGGTCGAATCCGAAGCCCCCCTCGCCGTCCACGGCGGGAGCGATGCGGCCAAGGCATGCGCCCTCGCCAATGAAGACGCCTTCTGGCGTCATCAAGGCGGCCACCGCCTTGAATTCCGCCCGTCGAAGGCCCGCTTCCACATGGAGGTCCTCGCTGTGGAGGTGGTCAAGCAACCGGAGCAAGCCATGGCAACCAAGCGTGCTCAGTGCGTAGGAAGAATACACCCCGGGGAACCCGTCCAAGGCCTCCACGAACAAACCGGCATCTTCCACCATCAACCAGTCGTGTTCGTCCGGAAGGTGAGCTTTGGCCTGCTCCAATTTTGACCGAGCCACGGTTTCGAGGTCGTCGGCCTGAGGTTCAACGATACCGTCCACTGAAAGGTGCACGACCTCGTGCCCGAGCGGGGCCAAGTGATGGATGGCTTCGGCAAGTTTCCCTTCGTTCCCGGTCAGGAAATGGATGCGGGCCATGGTGGGCCAACGAAGCCTCCGCCTTCAATGGAGCGGCAAGAGGCTTGATGCTTGGCTTGTTCGTGGGCCGAGCATGGTGGCTCCTGTTGTTCTCGTGGCCGTCGGGGGTGCCTGCGGTGCCGTCCTACGATGGAGCGTTGCACCTTCACCGGATGCAGAAGGCGTGCCATGGGGCACGCTTGGCGTGAATTTGGTCGGGTCATTTTTGCTGGGCGCCATGACCGTGTTGTTGGCCGAAGCGGTGTTGAGCCGCGAACAGGCCCTTGCCTTAGGCACCGGGTTGCTCGGTGCCTTCACGACGATGTCCACCTTCGCGGTGGAGGTCTTGCGTTTGTTTGACGGAGGGGAGCGTCTTCTTGCGGCCGGCTACGTGGCGACAACGCTCGTCGGATGTCCCCTGTTGGCGTGGTGCGGCTGGTCCATGGCCGAAGCATTGGCCGCCTGATCACCGCGGGGACAAGACCTGAACGTCGTCCACATGCTCCAAGGCGAGCACCGCGTCTTTGCCCAGTTCGACGGTGTTGGCGTCGAGTTGAGACGAGCACACCAGGACCACGGACGTGGTGTTCACGAGGAGGTGGAGGGTCAGGTCGAGCAGGTCTTCTCCCGAGGCCTCCTTCCATGCTTGTTGAACGGCACGTTCGATGACGTGGCCGTTGGGCAAAGGCGGTGCATCCTCTTGATCGTCCTCAGGATCGACGTGAACGGTGAGGTCTTCGAGCAGAGGAATGGCATCCATCACGCGGTCCACCGCCCGGTGAGCGATTTCATGACCTTGGGTCACGGAAAGGGTAGGACGAACTTGGACGTGGGCTTCGGCGAAGATGCGTCCACCGACGGTTTTCGTCTTGAGCAGGTGAAGGTCTTCGACCCCTCCGGTTTCGAGGATCAGCGACCGCATGGTGGTGTACGTCTCAGCATCAACCCCCGCTTCGGAGAGTTCCAGTCCGGCTTCCCACATGATGCGCAATCCGGCCCTGACCAACAACAGGCCAACGACCAGGGCAGCCACAAGGTCACCGGACGAGAAACCGTACATCGAGGCAAACAGGCCCACAAAGACCGCGATGCTGGACAAGGCGTCGGTGCGGTGATGCACAGCGTTCGCACGCAGCAAAGCGTGGTCGTGGCGGCGAGCCACCCGCATGGTGGCGCGGTAGAGGCCCTCCTTGGCGACGATCGTGATCCCGGCCACCACGAGTGCGGGCTGTTCGGGAGACACCCAGGTCTGGCTTTGGAGGCGCTCGGCCGCTTCGAGGACCAAGACCACGCCGATGACCACGATGAGGAGGCCCACAGCGAGCGAGGCCAAGGTCTCGAAACGCCGGTGGCCGTACGGGTGGTTTTCATCCGCTTCAGCGGCTCCAAGCCGGACCGCCATGTAGACCACGACGTCGGACACGAGGTCGGTCAACGAGTGGAGGGCATCGGCCAACAAGGCCACGCTTCCGAAGACGAGGCCGCCCACGGCCTGCAACGACGTCAGCACGAGGTTGACCAAGCCCCCGACGAGCGTGATGCGTCGTGCTGCGCGGTCTTCGTCCATGGCCTGGTCCTCACTCGATGATGGAAAGCATGCGTTCGAGCGCCATAAGTGCACCCTCCTGCACGGACGCCGGAACGACCACTTGGTTCGCATGTTCTCCCGCTTCAAGACGCTCGAGCACGTCGAGAAGGTAGGCGGGGTGAATCATGTACATCGTTGAACAGGGACAAACCTCAGCATCCAAGCACTCGATGTGCTTGTCTGGATGCTCCTTGGCCATACGAGCGACCATGTTGATCTCGGTCCCGACAGCGATGCTGGAACCGGCTGGTTGAGCGTCGATGAAGCGCTTGATGTACTCGGTTGAACCGTCCGCATCGGCGGCTTCGACCGTCGCTCTGGGGCATTCTGGGTGGACCACCACCACGCCGTCGGGATGGCGGGTCCTGAATTCAGCGATTTGTTCCGCAGTGAAGCGCTTGTGCACGCTACAAAAGCCATGCCAAAGCACGATTCGAGCCTCGTCCAAGTCGCCCGTTGCCCCCATCTCAGGGATCCACACCGGCATGCGGTCCTCCTCCAACCCCATTTTCAGGCCCGTGTTTCGACCGAGGTGCTGGTCTGGGAAAAAGAGGACAGCGCCGCCTTCCCCTGCTCGCTCAAAGGCCCATTCGAGGACGCCACGGGCGTTCGAGGAGGTGCAGACCACGCCACCGTGGCGGCCGACGAAATCCTTCAGCGCAGCACTGCTGTTCATGTACGTCACCGGAACCAGGAAGGCGTCACCTTTCTCAGCGGGCGCGGTCGGGTCCTCGCGGTTGGCCGGGTCAGCCCATCCACCTTGTTCCAGCATGGTGGGCCAATCGCGCTCGACCTCGTCCAGCGTGGCCATGTCTGCCATCGAGCAACCGGCCCGGAGGGTGGGCATGAGCACCGCTTGCTCGTCACGGGTCAGGACATCGGCGGATTCCGCCATGAAATGGACACCACAGAACACGATGGTCGTCGCGTCAGAATCCGCCGCTTTCCGGCTGAGCATGAAGGAGTCCCCGATGTAATCGGCGTGCTCGACGATCCCGTCGCGCTGGTAATGATGGCCGAGGATGAGCACCTTGTCGCCCAGACGGGCGCGAACGGCTCGGATGGCCGCCGCGATGTCCTCCTCTTCAGGAGACTTCGTCGTGTCCATGTAGTCGACGACGCACATTGGGAGCGTGGTGGCCATCTTCCTCGTAGCACCCACTCCCCCCTTCCTTTTCAACCGATGCGCCCCGGAATGCAGGGCGCTTCCGCCCGGACTGAGCGTCTGGTGACCTCAGGTGCGCTCATATGGGTCCGCCGCAACAGAGGGAGCATGTCCGACCGTCAACTCCTCGTCGACGCCAAGGACATCGGGAAGCGCTACGGGGATTTCGTGGCCCTTCACCCGCTGGACGTGAGGGTTCACGAAGGTGAGTTCTTCGGCGTCTTTGGGCCCAACGGTGCGGGGAAATCCACCTTCATCAAGCTCCTCACCGGTCAACTTCGGCCGAGCATCGGACGCATCGAAGTGCTCGGCATCGACGCCGTGGCCGACCCTCAGCACCTCAAGGCCAACATCGGCATCGTCCCCGAATCGGAATCTCCGCCTTCGTTCCTGACGCCTCCTGAATTCCTCACCTTCGTGGCCAAACTGCGGGGCTTGGAGGACGTGGACGGCAAGGTGGACCACTGGTTGTCGTGGTTTGGACTTGAGGAGAAGCGGGACACCATGTGCAAGGACCTGTCCAAAGGCCAGCGCCAGAAGGTCATGCTCGCCTCGGCCTTCATCCATGCCCCAAAGTTGCTCTTCCTCGACGAGCCCTTCGCGAACCTTGACCCCATCTACCAGCGCAAGTGCCGCGAGTGGTTGCTCGACCACGTGGCCGGAGGCGGGACGATTTTCCTGTGTTCTCACGTGCTTGAATCCGCTGAACGCCTGTGCAACCGCATGGCCATCATCAACGAAGGCAAGGTGCTGGCCGCCGGGGCCATCGATGATCTGAAACGCGAGGGTGAATCCTTGGAAGACGTCTTCATCCGTCTGGTCGGTCACACGATCGAAGAGGCGGAACAAATCGCGGGCACAGAAAGCGAGGAGGAATGAACGTGGGCGCCAGCGTCCGTTCGCGCGACTGGGACGACGTCGTGGACGCCTTCGGTCAAACCCGGGCCGCGGTGCTTCCAGGGGACGGTTCGACGCACGTCCCCGGGCTTCGGCTCAACGAACCGAGGCGCGGCTGGGCGGCGTTTCGAACCACGTTTCGGGCGATGTTCCTCGAGGAGTGGCGCGAAACGGTCGATTTCGCACAGGCGCGGCAAATCATCCTCTTTCCGCTCCTGCTGACGCTGATCACCGCCGTGACGACCATCGGTTTGCAGTTTCTTGTTGGAACCGGGGCTGCCCAAGTTTCGGACATCGACGAGCGCACCTTCAGTTGGGATCAATTGCGCATCGGCGTTCACCTGCCGCTGCTGATGTTCTCATTGGGCATGGGAACCTTCGCGTTCAAGGGCCAAGAGGCGATCATGCAGCGCACGGGCTCGAAAAACAGGCTCTTGGCCGCGCCAGCCCTCCAACCCTTGACGATGTCTGCCGCTCACTTCACCTACTTCGTGAAGGACCTGATCTACTACGTTCTGCTGATTTTGACGCCCATCGTCGCCGGGATGAGCCTCGGGCTGCTTCTCGATGAGGGCGGCCTCATCGAAACGCCGCTTGAATGGTCCTCGATCTTCTGGACGTGGGCGGCGATGGCGACCACCTTGGCCGAAGGACTTGCCCTGGCGTTCCTCGGTTCCGTGCTGTGGCTTCGAGGCCGCCCGTTCACATGGTTGGGGCCCATCCTCGCCGTCGGTGTTGGCTTGTCCGCAGGCGTGGGGCTCTTCGCATGGGACGCGGCGCTGGTCGGTTTGGCGGTGCAGCGCGATCATGCCATCTTGCCGCTCCTCGGGGGCTTGGCGGGAGCCGGCCTGCTTGGCGCCATCGCGAGTTCCCTTTTGGTGGACGACTTTGAGGTCAAAGTCACCTCCCGCAAAGACCTGTTGAACCCAATGATGCGCCGCCTGCGCTTCCTTGGCAACGGGCCGCTGCGGTTGTTGGTGGCGAAAGAATTCGTTGACCTCATCCGCTCAGGGACGATGAAGAAGATGACCGTGTCCTATTCCGTCCCTCTCCTGGTCTTGCTTGGCATGGCGTGGTTGATCGATTTCGCCGAGGCACCAATCCCCATCAACCTGCTCTCTTATGCTCCGTTCTTGGGCTTCTTTGGCTTCAACTTCTACTCTTGGTTGACCATCCTCGACGATCCGGATTTCATGAACGGCCTTCCTCTGCGCGTGCCTCAACTGCTTCGGGCCAAGGTGGTGGTGTACTTCTTGGCCACGTCGTGGATTTCCCTGATTTTCTTCGTCCTCATGGCGTGGCGGCTCGACGAATGGGCGGCGCTGCCGACGGGCCTTGCGGTCATGTTTGCAAATTCGATCTACATCGTGGCCCTGACGGCCTTCCTGATGGGGCTGCGTCCAAACAAAGCCATCTTCGACGGGCGCATCATGTTCTGGTTTTGGCTCGGCACCGTGCTTCCCTTGCTCGGCTTGTTCTTGCTTTCGTTCACCCAAGGCGACGTGGACCTGTACGGGAACTGGTGGGAGCGGGTCAGCGAAGACGGATTGAGCGCCACCGCAACGGCATATGACCTCGAAATGGTCCGCGGTGGCTACCTTGGCATTCTGTCGATTTCGGGAGGCCTCTTGGTCGGTTCTGCTGTGCTTTGGGCGCTCATCGACGTTCGATGGGGAAAGAAGCCCTTCGAGAACTAAGGCGGTCGCGCCCTTCATGTCCCTCCGGCTTCACGGCAGGACATGGTCCGTGTTTTGGCCGTCTGTGGCCTGCCCGCCTGTGGGAAGGGGGAATTTGCGGACGTGGCCGCGTCCCTCTCCCTGCCGGTCCGTTCCATGGGCGACATGGTTCGCGAAGAGGTCGTGCGTCGTGGGCTTGAGGGCGATCCTCGCGTCTTTGGGCGCATCGCGGTTGAGTTGCGTGCAGAGCACGGCGACGACGTGCTCGCCGTTCGTCTTGCGGACGCCATCGACGGCATGGACGACCGCCCATCTTTGCTTGTCATCGATGGGCTCAGAGGCGTCGCTGAGCGCGAGATTTTCGCGGCACGTTGGGGTGACGCTTTCCGCGTGGTCGCCATTTTCGCCGATGCTGAGGTACGCTTTCGGCGCAGCCAGGCCCGGGCCCGTGCTGAGGACGGTTCGCTGGAGGACTTCCAAGCCCGTGATGCGCGCGAGCTTGGCTGGGGCGTGGGGCAACTCATGGACGAAGCCGACCACGTGCTTCACAACCGTGACCCGCTGAGTGCTTTCCGTGCGGAGGCCCGCGACCTTCTGCTTGGCTTGGGTGCCTGACGCTGAAAATCCCCATCTGTTCGGGGTGCGGCGGCGTCATCCAGCGACCAAAGGTTATAGTCGGGCCGCGGGTGTGGAGAAACCGATTGGACGGGCGTGACCATGGCGAGAAAAGGGGGGAAAGGAGGCCAACGAGGCCGTGCAGCCCAGCGCGCCATGTACGATGAACTGGACAAGTACCCGGTGATGCCCCCCCACGCCTTTGCTCGGATCGTTCGTGACAAGCGGACGCTGAACATCATCTACCAAATCATCGAACCCCCGATGACCAAGAAGGAACAGGAGCAGCTCGACGAGATCATGGACATCTTCATCCGCTCCTTGCAGTCCAACATCGAGGAGATCGACACCCAGCCTGAGGCCTACTTGCGCGCTGCGATGGACAAGGTGATCAAGTCCTACGGGATGAAGATCAGCAAGAAATCGAAATCCAAGATTTTCTACTACATCCGACGTGACCTTGTCGGCTACGGCAAGATGGACGTCCTGATGAACGACGTCAACGTGGAAGACATCTCCCTCGATGGCACGGGTGTCCCAATCTTCGCCTACCACCGCAAGTTCGAATCTGTGGAGACCACCTGCGTCTGGAACACGGACGACGAACTCGAGTCGTACGTCATCAAGCTCGCACAGCGTTGTGGCAAGCACATTTCGGTCGCCGATCCGCTGCTCGACGCGACGCTGATGGACGGGTCCCGCATCGTGATGAAACTTGGTCGCGAAGTGTCCACTCGAGGTTCGTCCTTCTGCATTCGCCGCTTCAAGGACGACCCCTTCTCCCCGGCGGACATCGTGGCTTTCCGAACCATGTCGTCGCTGATGGTGGCCTACCTGTGGATCGCTTTCCAGAACGAAGTGCCCATGCTGTTCGTCGGCGGTACAGCATCAGGGAAGACCACGACCCTCAACGCCATGTGCATCTTCATCCCTTGGCAGATGAAAATCGTCTCCATCGAGTCCACCCGTGAGGTGAACATCCCCCAGCCCAACTGGGTGCCTGGCCTGACCCGGCAAGGTTTCGGTGGAGAGTCGAACGAAGGCGTCATCGGTGAGTTCGAACTCCTGAAGGCCGCCCTTCGTGAACGGCCTGAATACATCATTGTGGGTGAGATCCGTGGTGCAGAGGCCTATGTGTTGTTCCAGGCCATGGCCACGGGCCACTGCGCCTATTCCACCGTGCACGCGGACTCTGTGCCCTCGCTCGTGCACCGGCTCGAGAACAAGCCCATCGACATCCCGCGTGTGTTGCTTCCCGCGCTTGAGGCGTGTTCGATTCAAATCCAGACCAGGATCAACGGGAAGCGTGTTCGAAGGACCAAGCAGGTGGTGGAAATCGTCGGCATCGACCCCAACTCCTTGGAAGTCATCACCAACGAAGTGTTCCGTTGGGACGTCTCCTCCGACGATTTCATCTTCAGCGGGAAGTCCTACGTGCTGGAGAAGATCATGGTCAAGATCAACTACAGTCAGGAGGAGATGCGCCGTGAACTCCGCACGCGCAAGCGTGTCCTCGAGTGGATGGTGCTGAACGACATTCGAAAGGCCGACCAAGTGTCCCAAATCGTGACGGAATACTACGTCCGTCCCCAGGAGGTCCTCGCTCGGGTCGACGGACTCAGGTGAGGTGGAACGAGGATGGAACTCTCCCTTTGGCAGCAGTTCTGCAACCGCTTGCTTGGGCGGATGCTGAAGAAGCGGGCCCGTGCCAACAAGGAACTCTCGGACAACATCATCAAGGGCAAACTGGACATCATGCCCGAGGTCTACATCGCGCAGACCATCCTCATCACCATCGCGGTCAGTGCGATTTGCGGCCTGATCTTGGCGGCGGTGTTCTTCCCTGAAATCGGGGCCATCGCCCTCTACGAGGGCTTGATGGACCCGGCCATCGACAACAAGTGCTTCGAATGGGTGTACTGGAACAAGGAATTGATCGACGATTCGCTGCCCTACCAAGGATGCCCGTACTACCGCACCCGTGTCTTCCCGGCCTTCGCCAAGGTCGCCATCGTCGGTGTGTTTGGGGTCATCGCGCCCATCTTGACATGGAGAATTTCGAGCAACGGTGCGGCCTCTGCAGCGAAGAAGCGTGGCGACAAGATCGAGAAGTACCTCCCCTACGCGGCGTCCTACACCGCGGCCATGAGCGCCGCCAACGCCACCCCGGGCAAAATCTTCCGTTCCCTTGCCATGAACAAGGACATCTACGGCGACGTGGCCGACGACGCTGCGATGATTTACCGCGACATCACGCTGATGGGTTACGACCTCATCACGGCCATGAAAATGGCCGTGGACCGAGCCGCTTCTCCATGGTTGACCGAGTTCTTCCAAGGCATGATCGGCACCCTGACGGCGGGGGGTCAACTCAAGCTGTTCTTCCTGAACCGTGCAGAGCACTACATGCGTGAGAACAGAACGCGCCTCCACAAGTTCTTGGAAAGCATCGCTCTGCTGGCCGAGTCATACATTGTGGTCGCAGTGGCCATGCCGCTTTTCCTCATCGTGAGGCTCGTCATCATGTTCTGGGTGTCGGGTTCAGGCGCACAAATGTCTGAAGGCATGCTCTACGGCATCGTCCTTGGCTTCATCCCACTCATCCACGTGGCCTACGCCTTCCTGGTGTGGTCCAGCAGCAAAGAGCAGGAAATGTGAGGGGGTGAGACCGTGGCGAAGAAGAAGAAGATCGTCGTGGACCTCGACCTGCCAAAGGACGACCCCACGCAACGAAACTTCCTGATCATCCTCTTCTTCTCCATCATGTTGGGCACGGCGTCGGGTCTCTTTTGGATCACCAACTCCGGCTTCTTGCCCACCGCCAACGGCGAACCCATGTTCACCAACCTTGCCTGTTCAACGATAACTGGTGATCAGGCCTTCAACGGACCGGGGACCCCGACCTACGCCATGAACGAGAGTTGTTCCATCCTACAAGACAACCCTCAGACCGTCGTGTGGGAGGAGACCGAAGGCTGGGAAAACGTGGAACGTGCCGGAGCCTCGTTCGACATGCCCGGCATCGACCGTGATTTCGCAGACGGCGTGGTCATCACCCAGCCGGTCACGGTGACCTGCACCGTGAGTGCTTCAGAGCCAACGCCGTACACGGTGGCCATCCGGGACAAATACAAGATGACCATCGCCTACGATCAGGGCGTTGCCGGTGAACCGGGTGACGTCTGTGGCCTCTCCATGGAGGACCTTGAGCCCGGACAGCGCTACGAGTTCGGCTTCTGGGTCGACGAGCAAGACCAGGTCCTGTCCAACGTCAAGTTCCGCTTTGAGGCCCAGTACTACGACGGCATTCCGGACAACATGAACAACAAGTCCCTCTGGCTTGGTCCCACCCTTGGCGACACCCAACTCCGACCGATGATCTTCCTCAACTTCTTCGGTCTCACCTTCTTCCTCTACATCTTCCCCGCGTCCTATTACGCCGAGCGCGTCGCCCTCAAGCGCAACGACAAGGAAGACAAATTCCCTGATTTCCTCCGTGACCTCGCAGAATACTGGAAAGGTGGTTTGTCGATGACCGTCGCGGTTCAAACGCTGGCGACCTCTGAATACGGTGCGCTCAACGACGAAGTTCGGAAGATGTCGAGCCAACTGTCGTGGGGCGTCAAGTTTGGTGACGTCATCAACATCTTCGCCGAGCGTGTCGGCACGCCGCTGGTCAAGCGTGCAATCTCACTGATTTCCGAGGCCGATCGTGCTGGCGGGAAGATTTCTGACATCCTCATCACGGCCGCCAACGACAGCCGTGAAATCAAGTTCCTTGAAGCTGAACGGCAACGTGCCATCGGTTCCTACATCGCCGTCATTTGGACGTCCTATGGCGTGTTCCTTGGCGTGATCGTCGTGCTCGCCAAGGTGTTCATCCCCGCCATCGCCGATTCCAACGCTGGCGGTGGCGACGGTGGAGATTCAGGCGGACAAAACATCGGGAACATGCAGATTCGGGCCATTGACCCGCTGTTTTTCCTGACGATTTTCTACTATGGCGTGACCATGCAAGCGATGGGCAACGGCGCCATGGCCGGTTTGATGGCCACCGGGCGCATCACGAGCGGATTCAAGCACTCTGGGATGATGATCGTCTTGGCCATCCTCGTGTTCAACTTCATCGCTTTCTCGCCGGACCTGATCGGTGTGCAAGTCTTGGATGGCCTCAACCAGTCCGCAGGTCCATACAGTCCAACACGGCTCAACTGGGTGTGAGTCATGCGACCTGAGGACGACCACGCACAAGTGCACATCCTCGAGATGCTGACCTTGTTCTGGATGTTCTTCATGTCGGCCACGTTTCTCATTCAGATTCAAGTTCCAGACGCCCCCTCTGTCGCCTTGGACGCTGGCCTCGAAAACGCAGGCGTGGACGCGTTCACTGCCGCCTTGGCCACGCCGTCTGAGGTAGGCGCTGCCAGCCTCCTGCACGACCACCTCGAGGCGCAGGACCTCGATGCTGCATGCGCCTTGTTGCAAGACCGCTTGACCGATGGACACGACGGGAATTGTTGGATCGCCGCCGATCGCGCACCTGCATCGCCCCACGGGGACACCGCATCACCGCTCGGTGGCACCGTGGCCGTTCATCACCTGCTCGTGACCGAAGGCACCGTGTGGACGCTGACCCTTGACGTCTGGCATCGTGGAGGTGGCGTCTGATGCGTCAGGGTGAGCGACAAAGCGACGAGCGTGGTCAGATGCTGCTGGCCACGGGGATGGTGCTCTTGTTGTCCCTGCTGTCGATGGCAATTTTTTCCATCAAGGTCGCCGGCATGGCGATGCCACACGAGCCGGCTTCGGACGGCGCCCTGCGCACCACGGCTCAGGTGAACGACGTGCTTCCTGGTCTCGTGACCGCCCGTGCCGAGATGTGGATGGAAGCGGGGGACATCGAAGCGGACGAAGCCGTGCGTTTGGCCATGGAAAGCGCCGTTCGGGACCTGCTCCATCACGGCGAAGTCCGCGGTGTGGAAGTCAAACTCATGGAAGCCACCGTCTCGGCCGACGAAACCACGGCCGGCTTGGTTGACGTGAGCGTGGATCTCGGGGTGTCCGACACCGACGTGCGCATCGAAATTCCGTTGTCCTTTACGGTCGACCTGCGATGATCACGCCTGAAGGGCGTTCCATGCAAGGTCCATGTGGTGCAAAATGCGCTTCACTTCGTCCTGACGGTCCACGTCGATGATGGGCCATCCAGCGACCTTCGCACGGTCCACGAGGCCTTCCTGGATTGTACGGATGCGGTCCAAGGACGCAATGTAGCGGTCCGCGCGGCGCCACGACGCCTCCTCGCGCTCACGGAGCATCGCCTCATGCCGCGCTTCGTCCTCCACGCGCAGCACGACGCCCACGGCCACGCCCCCGTCTTGGCGCCAGGCCTGAAGCAGGCGGTCCATGGGGACAACGTGCACCCCTTCGAGCAAGAGGTCAACCCCTTCGCGACGTGCGCGCTCGATGGTGGCTCGGACGCCATGCTCCAACTCATCGCAGGTTTCCAACCAGTCGAGGACCGCATCACCGGTCCCTCCAAGGCTGAACGAGGAGCGGTGGAGTGCGGGGCGGGCGCGTTCGGTGTCCGTGGTGCGCAGCACTTCGCGGATGGCGTCGGTCGACACGCACCGCGTGAAGTCGCGTTCAAGCAAGATGCGACGGGCCGTGCTCGATTTGCCGGCTCCCG
>CAXRAI010000081.1:0-58898 GCA_964228865.1 Salinimicrobium sp.
GAGCACCGCCTACACGGTGTGGGCGAACAACAGCGGAGGTTCGGTCACGGCAACGGTGACCTTCAGCGTCATCGACCAAATCCCGACCTTCGCTGCTTCGAGCGTCTCCTTCCAGTTCACGAACAACACGACATCGCCCGATCTACCTTACACGCCGGTGCTCAACGGGCCAGGGCTCATCACCTCGTGGGCCATGAACGGTACCTTGCCCTCCGGCTTGGTGTTTGAGCCTTCCAACGGTACACTCTGGGGTGTGCCGACGCAATTGTGGCCAAGCACATCCTACACGATTTGGGCGAACAACAGCGGCGGCACCTCGACCCTAAGCCTGACCTTGGAGGTCGTGGACCAACTCCCCGCCTTGTCGTATGTGCCCGCCACGCTCGACTTGGTCAACAACACGGCCCATGCCGACCTGCCGCTTGAGGCCACCCTCACCGGTCCAGGTGAGATCACCTCGTGGGTCCTGGTCGGTGCCTTGCCCGAAGGGCTGAGCTTTGGGACCACCAACGGAACGGTGTGGGGCATCGCCACCGAATTGTGGCCGGCGACCACCTACACGGTGTGGGCGAACAACAGCGGCGGTTCTTCCTCCGCGACCCTCGTGATCTCTGTGGTGGACCAATTGCCCACCCTCAGCTATGTTCCGGACGTCGTCGTGCTGACCAACAACACCGCGCACGCTGATTTGCCGCTGCACGCGGTGTTGACCGGACCCGGTGAGGTCACGTCGTGGGCCCTCGTGGGTGAATTGCCTGAAGGACTGACCTTCGAGGCCTCGAACGGCACGCTGTGGGGCGTCGCGACCGAATTGTGGCCGACGACCACTTACACGGTGTGGGCGAACAACAGCGGTGGCTCGAGTTCAGCGACGCTGACCATCACCGTCATCGATCAGTTGCCAAGCATCGCCTACGTGCCCGACGTCCTTGACCTTGTCAAGCACACGCCGCATGCGGACCTGCCGCTTGCGCCGGTCGTGACCGGACCGGGGCTCATCACCTCGTGGGCCATCGACCAAGCCTTGCCCTTCGGCGTGCAGTTCAGCACCGAGAACGGCACCTTCTGGGGCACGCCGACCGAATTGTGGCCGGCGCGTACCTACACGGTGTGGGCGAACAACAGCGGTGGTTCGGCCACCGCGACGGTGACGATTTCCGTCGTGGATCAGGTGCCGACGCTGTCCTACACGCCGGAGCACCTGACCCTCGTGGTGATGGAGACCAGCAACGACATGCCGCTGGTCGCGACCCTCGAAGGGCCCGGCGACATCACCTCGTGGGTCCTCAGCGAGGCCTTGCCGCAGGGCCTGTTCTTCAGCACCAAGAACGGAACCGTGTATGGCATGGCCGAAGAGGTCTGGAGCAACCGCACCTACACGGTCTGGGCGAACAACAGCGGGGGCTCGACCTCGGCCACCTTCAGCCTCGAGGTCATCAGCCAGACGCCGAGGCTGCTCTACGCCGAAGACCTCGTGCTCATCGCCGGCGATGCGATGCCGTCGTGGCAGCCCTTCGTGCTGTACGGCAGCGTGGACACGTGGGCGATTGAGCCCGACCTGCCCGATGGCCTGGTGTTCAACGACGTCCTCGGGCGCATCACCGGCACGCCGACCACGCCTGCGGAAGCGATGACGTGGACGGTGTGGACCAACGCCACCGGCGTGGCGGTGCCGTGGAACCTGACCATCACCGTGCTGCTCGACACCGACGACGACGGCATGCCCAACGCGCTCCCAGAGGGCTACATGGGCGCGCTCATCGAGGACTTGGACGACGACAACGACGGACTGCTCGACCTGTTCGAGACCAACACGGGCGTCTTCCTCGGGCCCGACGACATCGGCACGAACCCGCTCGTCGTCGACACCGACGCCGACACCTGGGACGACGCCGAGGAACTGACGTGCGGCGCGGATCCCACCAACGCGAGCGACGTGCCGGTGGACACCGACGGTGACGGCCTCTGCGATGCGCTCGAAGCGGACCCCGACGGCGACGGCTACTCCACGCAGGAGGAACTCGCCTGCTCCTCGGACCCGATGAACGCCACGTCAATCCCGGTCGACATCGACGGCGACGGGGCGTGCGACGCGCTGCTGCAGCCTGAACTGTCCTACACCAACGTCTCTGACGCAAGCACGGGCGTGATCCTCCTTGGCCACCCGGCGCGCTTCGATGCCGTCGTCCTCGACGCGGCCTTTGAGGCGTGGACGATCGAGCCGGCGCTGCCGAAGGGTCTGGTGTTCAACGCCACCGACGGCAGCATCACGGGCGTGGTGCAAGACAGCGACGTGGAGCGCCCGTCCTCCACCCACACCGTCTTCGCCACGGAGGTCGGCTACGGCCGCATCATCGAGGTGGAGGTCACCTTCACCTACGCGACGGATTCTGACGGCGACGGCCTTGCTGACAACGACCCTGACGGCTTTGGACCGATGCGTGGCGACCTTGACGACGACGACGACGGTTGGAACGACACCATCGAGGCCGCGTGCGGCAGCAACCCGCTGGACGCGTCCTCATACCCCAGCGCTGACTTCATCCTGGTGGACGGCGCGTGTGTGGACGCTTCCGCCAAGCCGCTGCCGCCGGCCGACGAGGGTCCAGAACTGTTCACGCTCTTCCTGCTCTTCTGGATCGCCGTGGCCCTTTTGGCCCTTGTTCACCGCAACGGTGAGCGCAGAGAGCACCGGAAGAAAATCGCGGCCGAGAAGGACGAGGCGATCAGTAAGATGATTTCCAACGACAAGCAGACCGAAGAAGAGTGAATCCTCATTTGGGCTTTCGAAGGAACGTGCTTGTGGGCAAACGTCTGGAAGGCTTCGGCGTGGCGTTCAGAAGACTCACGGCCCAACGGTCCGGGACATCGTGCTCAGATGACCGGAGCACCCACTTCGAGCTTTGGAACCTGAAGGATTTGCGTGTTTGAACCTCCATCAGGGAGGTTGACCGTCAGCGTGGCACTGATGCCCTCTGCAACGAGGAAACTCGGTCCGCATTGTCTTCCGCCGGGGTTTGTGTTTGTTCCCGCATCGATGCCGAAGAAGTAACGCGCACCAGACTCGAGCTCGGTCACGGTGTCGCTCGGGTCAGTGCCAACCTCCCAGATGGAACCTCGACCTCCGGGTATGTTTGGGCCTGAGATCCAGTCGTCGATGGTGCCGCTTCTGTAGTGGATGGTGTCGCCGTCTTCAACGCACCAGAGGGTCCATTCAACGTCCTCGGCGAGGACGTTTTTTCCCTGACTTTGGTACTCAATCATGATGAGATAATCGTCCCAACCGTCCTCAACCCAAGCCCCAACCACGATCATCTTGGTGCCGGCTTCTTTGTTGGCGTCCAAGGCCGTGTGCTGAGTTTGCTGGGCCATTTTTTCCACCATGCTGACGGTCGTTGAGCCCACGACGATCATCATGATGACGATGCCAACGTAGGTGATCATCAAATCGATGCCAACCGCGGCTTCATCGCTGTGTTTGACCCGTTGCATCGCTTCACCTCACAACAATTGGTCGCCGACGGAAGGGTTGCTTCCGAGTTGAATTCGGGTTTGGAACGTGCGCCCTTTCTCAATGACGATGACCAATTGGGCGTCAGAGTTCGCATCGAGGTCGCAATCTCCTGTGGCTGCATTGATCCCCATGAACATGTGGTAGACTCCGCTTGAATCGAACTGGTCCAAGCTGCCGACCGTAGCGCCGTCGTCCGTGACGGACGTTGCTGCTTCGAAAACTCCGGTGGTGTAGGCCACTTCTTCGAGGGTACCGGTTCCATCGGAGCACATCAGGACCCACCGAACGGCGGTGTCGGGAATTTCTCCAATGAGGTATGGAAATTCAAAGCCCATGTGAAGCTGGTCGCTACCGCCGGGGCCGTTCAGCGCACTGATCTCGATGTAGGTCACGGAGATGATGCCGTTGAGAACGTCGCTCTGGCTCTGGGCCGTTTCCCGCCCGTCCACCATGGTGCGTTCCGCGATGGCAAGCAGGAAGGTGCTGAGGATGCTGGTGCTGACCAGCACCACAGAGAGGAACATCAGCGCACTGACCGAAAACTCGGCCCGCTCGTCGTCAACGAACCTCAACGTGGCCCGTTCACTCACCCTTGGTACGGAACCCACGCTTCTGAGGTTGCGTCCCAGTACGTAAGGTTGCCCTGAGCATCCCGGTTCCAATGCACACCATTCTCCTCCCAGGTGGCCGCGCCGGCGTTGTCCTGGAGTTCCGGCAGCGCCTTGTCCTCGGCGGCGAAGGTGGCCTCGGCCATCGCGTCAACGTCGGAGACCGCGCCCAAGCCGGTGGCGACCGTTGCGCCTTCGCGTCGAACCACAAGCAGGGCAGCGAGGCCAGCGATGGCCAAGAGGGCGACCACGCCGAGGATCAGACCGGTGCTGTTGCGCTCTGGCTCGAGGGTGGAACGCAGGCCGTCGTCGGGGTAGGCGTCGAACTGGTCCGCCACGCCGTCGCCGTCACGGTCGCTGTCGGCCGTGGCGTTGTCGGGGAAGGCGTCGAGGTCGTCGGTCACGCCGTCGTTGTCGGTGTCCAGTTGGTAGAGGGCGCAGCCGTCGGCGTTGACCACCGTGGTGCTGTTCGTCATCGGGCAGCGGTCGAGGTCGTCGGTCACGGTGTCGTTGTCGCTGTCGAGTTGCGAGGGCACGCATCCGAAGATGTCTGGAACGATACCTGCGGGCGTGCCGGGGCAGAGGTCCACGGCGTCGCTGCGGCCGTCGCCGTCCTCGTCCTTCTGCGAGTCGCTGCAGCCGACCTGGTCGACCGCTTCGCCCGCCGGCGTGGCGTCGCACTGGTCCACGCTGTCGGAGATCATGTCGCCGTCCGCGTCGAGTTGGTAGTCGGCACACCCGACGCCGTCCACGGTGCTGCCGGCCAGGGTGCCGGTGCAGGCGTCCGCCGCGTCGGTCACGCCGTCGTTGTCGGTGTCGCGCTGGTTGGACGCGCAGCCTTGGTCGTCGACCTCTTCGCCGGCGTCGGTGTAGTCGCAGAGGTCGTCGGCGTCCGTCACGCCGTCCATGTCCGCGTCGCGCTCGTCGGCCGCACAGCCTTCGCCGTTGACGCTCATGCCGGGCGTCGTGGAGGGGCATTGGTCGCGGGCGTCGTTGATGCCGTCGTTGTCGGTGTCGAGCTCAACGGCCGCACAACCCGCCGCATCGACCGTTCGGCCGGGTGGCGTGTCGGGGCAGTCGTCGTAGAGGTTGACCACGCCGTCGAGGTCGCCGTCCTTCTGGTCCTCGGCGCAGCCGAAACCGTCCACGCTCATCGTGGCGTTGGTCTGGGGGCAGACGTCAAGGTCGTCGGTCACGCCGTCGTTGTCCTCGTCGAGTTCGACCGTTGCGCAGCCCTTCTCGTCCACGGCTTCACCTTGGGGCGTGTCGGGGCAGTGATCGGGCGTGTTTCCGTTGATGTTGTCGCCGTATCCGTCGCCGTCACGGTCCGCCCACTGGGTGGCGTCGTCTGGGAAGGCGTCGGCGCTCGTGCCCGCGGCGTTGTCGCCGTATCCGTCGCCGTCGCGGTCGGCCCACTGGGTGCCGTCGTCGGGGAAGGCATCGGCGTTGTTGCCCGCGGCGTTGTCGCCGTAGCCGTCACCGTCGCGGTCCTTCCACTGGGTGCCGTCGCTTGGGAAGGCGTCACCGTCGGTGCCGGAGGGGTTGTCACCGTACCCGTCGTCGTCGTCGTCCTTCCACTGGGTGTTGTCGTTGGGCCACAGGTCGGCATCGTTGCCGGCAGGGTTGTCGCCGTATCCGTCGCCGTCGGTGTCCTGCCACTGGGTGGCGTCGTTCGGGAAAGCATCGCCCTGGGTGCCGGAGGGGTTGTCGCCGTATCCGTCGCCGTCGCTGTCGGCCCACTGGCTTGCATCGGCCGGATAGGCGTCACCGCCGTTGCCGGCGCTGTTGTCGCCGTATCCGTCGCCGTCGGTGTCCCAGTGCTGGTCTGGGTTGTTGGGGAACATGTCCACGGAGTCGTTGTAGCCGTCACCGTCGGTGTCCTTCTGGCTGAGGGCACAACCGTCCATGTCCACCGTCGCTCCAAGCGGGGTGTTCGGGCAGAGGTCGTACTCGTTGGCGATGCCGTCGCCGTCGTTGTCAAAGGTGAGGGTGAAGCAATCGCTGTCGCCGATCATCTGCACCATCGTGCTGGTGTAGAGGTCCACGGCCGCACAGTAGGTGCCGCTGCCGTTGGGCGTGGCGAAGGACCACGCGGGCAGGCTCATGTTCTGCGCCGTGGCGGTGAAGGAGGTCAGGCTGGAGTTTTGGAGCGTAGCGCCTGCCCCGTCGGTCAGGCGAACCTGGTAGTAGTAGCCGTCGCCGGTGACGAGGTCAAGCCCTTCCAGGCGCACATCGTTGGTGGCGGCGGTGGTGCTCTTCGTCACCGAGGTGATGACCAAGCTGGGCAGCTGTGGGGTGAACTCCCAGCCGTCCTCCGCACTGAAACCGTCTCCGGTGGTGAGGTTGATGGTCGTGCCTTGTTCCCAAAGAACGCCGATGAAGCCGTGGACGTTGGTCGTGGTGATGCCCGTCCAGTTGACCTGCCATGACATCGCAGAGGTGCTCGGTGTGAAGTTCGTCCACGACTGGTTGACGGCGGACGCGTTGAGCGCGGCTTCAATGTCGTTGCCGTTGGCGAAATACTCGTTCATGAATTCCGTGGTGTCGTACACGAACCACCAGAGTGTCATTGGTGTGTTGACCGACATGTTGGTGGCGTCGATGTCCCCCGTGGTGGAGGAGGTCGCTTCCACCGTGAGCATGTTGAAGTCGTAACAATCCTCACCGCTCGAAATGAAGGTGCCGTTCGCGTCGTACAGGTCGGCCACGACGCAGATTTCAGATTCCATGTGGACGATCGGATACGTGTGGGTCATGGTGGCGTTGTGTCCCGTGCCGTTTGCGGTGTGGTTCAGTCCACCAAGGGCAGTGGTCAGCACGGTTCCGTTGAACAAGACCTGCTCAAAGGAGAGGTTCACGCTGTAGGTGCTGCCGTTGGTCAAGCCGCTGAACACGAGGTCGGTCGTGGTTTCGTTGACCACCGAGGGCACCACGCTGGTGAAGCTCTGTCCGCCGCCGGGAAGGTCGGTGGTGATCTCGATGTCGTAGGTGTTGATGGCGCCGCTGTAGCCGTACACGCGCACGTACGTGGCCTGCGTGAGCGAGGCAAAGACCGTCATTGACTCGATGTTGCTGGTGCTACCCGACCCGCTGAGGTAGCCGCCTGTGGCCGTTTCCCACCCGGTGTCGATGTCGCCGTTGATGTGGGCAAAGGTCACGTTGACGTAGTAGGTCACGCCGGCAACCATGTTCACCTCGAAGAAGTCCTCGTCCACCGTGCTGTGGATGCTCAGACCGGTGCAGTCCAAGGGAAGCGTAGAGGCCAGGGTCGCGGTGGTGATGCTGTCGTTGGGCTCAAGGATGTCTGAGGCCGTGGTGCCGTTGCCTGAGCATGGGTTGGGCGGCGCGCTTCCGTTGCTGTTGCCCGTGCCACCGCCGCCACCGGTGCTGCCGGTGGTGAACTTCCAGATGGTCAAGTTCCACGCACCTGAGGTGCCGGCGAAGGCATACGCGGCAATTTCGATGTACACCATGCCGCCGTGATTGGTGAGGCTGCTGTTCGTGGAGACGGTTTCAGGGTTTCCAAAGTAGGAATACGCCATCTGATTTTGGTTGGTGTCGTAGATGGTCAAGTCAAAATCATCGCCTGATGCAAAGGACAATTCGGCGGCCAGACCTTCGTTGGTGTTCAGGGCCACGCGGAGGTAGTCGAAGTCGTCCGTGCCCGAGACCAGTTCACCGGACCCTGTGGTTGAGCCGCTGAAAATGAGGTTTGGAATGCTGGTGGGTGTGGACAGGTTGTCAGGAAGATCACCAGAGGTCATGCCCATGTCGCTTTGGTTTGGGCCGACGGCACTGACCGCTGGCGTCATGGTCATGGTGCCCAAAAGCAACAAGGCAGCGAGGGCGAGGGAACGTGCACGGGTACCGAGCATGCAACCACGCTGGTCTGCTCCCCTAAAGGGGCTTCCCCGTATGCTCAGATGGCCGTGGGCGCCACGTGCCCGTCGCGCTTGTCGTCAGGCTTGCGCACCCGGGACCACACGCCCCCCATCAAATCGTCGTGGCAACCTTCGCAGTAGCAGAACTGCCGGTAGGCTTCGCGGAAGGAGTAGGCCTTCTTTCCAGTGGCCACGAGGTAACCTTCCGGAGACAGGCGGGAGGTGATCGTTCCCGGTTTCCCACAGCCTGGGAGGTCGCATACCGGAGCGTCAGTCATGATGTCACCTCGTCGTCGTTCCTCTTCAAGCCTCGTCGTCCTCTGTGGGGTCGGGTTCGATGACCACAAGGGGGACGTTGGCTTCGATGGCCTCGCCTTCTTCGCATTGCACGGAGGTTACGGTGCCCGTAACAGGAGCCTGAATCTCGTTCTGCATCTTCATCGCTTCAAGGATCAGGATGACCTGCCCTTCCTCGACGTGTTGGCCCTCTGTGACCTCAACGGTCACGACCTTGCCTGGGATGTTGGCCGACACGGTGCCGGAGCGCTTCTTTTTGCCACCCCCGCCAGCGCGTCGCTTTGGCGCAGGGCCAGCGTTGGGGACTTCGACCTCGAAGGTTCGACCTCCAACCTCCACCTGGTAGGTCGGTCCTTCGCCCTCGATGGTCACTTCGAAGGTCTCGCCGTCGACGATCACGGTGCGTGTGTTGCTCATCTGTTCACCTCCAGGGGGCGCGACCGCTGCGGGTGCGCATCAGGCTTTGACGGCCCATCGCTTGGCGACGGTGGTCGCTGCTCCACGCTTCGCCGGACGTTCGTCCGATGTTGGCGGTGCCAGAGGATTCCTCCAGCATGCTCATCACGGCCATCATGGCCGCGGTGCGGAGAACGGCTTCGTCGGTCATGGTCAGGCCTCACAGTGGGATGTTGCCGTGCTTGCGGGCCGGTCGCAGTTCTTCCTTGTCCGCGAGCATGTCGAGGGCTCGGCACAGGTGCCGACGGGTTTGGGAGGGCTCGATGACATCGTCGAGGTAGCCCAAACTGGCCGCCTTGTACGGGTTGGCGAAGGTCTCGTTGAAGTCGGTGGTCAGACGCTCGCGCTCTTGCTCGGGGTTGCGTGCGTTGGCGATGCGCCGCCGGTGGATGATCTCGACCGCACCGTCAGCGCCCATGACCGCGAGTTCAGCGGTGGGCCATGCCACGTTGTAATCGCCGCGCAGGTGCTTGGAGGACATCACGTCGTAGGCGCCACCGTAGGCCTTCCGGAGGACCACGGTCAACTTGGGGACGGTGGCTTCGGCAAAGGCGTAGAGCAGTTTGGCGCCGTGGCGGATGATGCCACCCCATTCTTGGCTGGTGCCGGGCAGGAAGCCGGGCACGTCTTCGAAGGTCACCAAGGGGATGTTGAAGGCGTCACAAAAACGCACGAAGCGTGCGGCCTTGTCCGAGGCGTCGATGTCGAGGCAACCGGCGAGGACCTTGGGCTGGTTGGCGACGACGCCGACGGTGCGGCCGCCGAGGTGGCCGAACCCGCAGACGATGTTTTGCGCCCAGTCGGCCTGAACCTCCATGAAGCCCCCGTCGTCGAGGACTTCGCGGATGACGTCCACCACGTCGTAGGGCTTGTTGGGCTCGTCGGGGAGGATGGAATCCAAGGCTTCACACACCCGATCAATCGAATCGCTGGTGCGCTTTTCGGGAGGTTTCTCCATGTTGTTGAGCGGGAGCAGGTCAACGAGGTCTCGGGCAAGATCGATGGCGCCTGCATCGTCTTCAGCGGTAAAGTGCGAAACACCGGACTTCGAGCCGTGGGTCATCGCTCCACCGAGGTCCTCGAAGGTCACCACTTCGTTGGTGACCGTTTTGATGACCTCTGGCCCGGTGATGAACATGTGCGCGGTCTGGTCCACCATGATGACAAAGTCGGTGATGGCGGGGCTATAGACGGCACCACCGGCGCACGGGCCCATGATGACGGAGATTTGCGGGACGACGCCACTGGCCCGAACGTTGCGGAAGAAAATCTCTGCGTACGAACCGAGGGAGGCCACGCCTTCCTGAATCCGAGCGCCACCGGAATCGTTCATGCCGATGACGGGTCGGCCGGTTTTGAGGGCCATGTCGAGCACCTTGCAGATCTTCAGGCCGTGCATCTCGCCAAGGCTGCCGCCGTAGACGGTGAAATCCTGCGCGAAGGCGTAGACTTGGCGCCCGTTGATGGTCCCGTGGCCGGTGACCACACCATCGCCTGGGATGACGTTGCGGTCCATGCCGAAGTCACGGCACCGGTGTTCCACAAGGCCGTCCATCTCCTGGAAGCTGCCCTCGTCGAGGAGCATTTCGAGCCGCTCTCGGGCCGTCATTTTACCGCGGGCATGTTGGGCCTCGATGCGGGCCTGACCGCCACCGACCTCGACTTTGGCCTTGCGGGCACGGAGGTCTTTGAGGCGCTCCTCAGTGGACGTCATGGACTCACCTACGCACGAAGACCCGGGGTCGGTCTTTGACCGTTCCGTGTCCAGAACGCGGCATGGAGCCCCTGTCGCCCGTGCGCTTGAAAACCGCCGTGCCTTTGGCGAGGTCATGGCGGGAAGCATGCGCATCGTCGTCGCGAAGCCCGGTCTCGACGGTCACGACCGAGGCGCAAAGGTCGTGGCCCGTGCGCTGCGTGATGCAGGCCACGAGGTCATCTACACCGGGCTTCGACGCACGCCGGCACAAATCGTGGCCACCGTGCGCGACGAAGACGCCCGTTTCCTCGGCCTCTCCAGCCTTTCCGGCGCGCACGGGCACCTGTTCCCAACCATCTGCCAACTGCTCAGGGACGAGGGTTTGGGCGATGTCGTGGTGTTTGGTGGCGGCATCATTCCCGACGCAGACCGGCCCGCCCTCCACGACGCAGGGATGAGGGCCATCTTCGGCCCCGGCACCTCCACGGAGGCCATCAGCGCCTTTGTGGCGGAGGCTTCGGGCCGCGACGATGCGGGCGTGGGCGCCGAAGGCGGTTGGATCTGGGAGGCGTGACCGTTGGACGTCGGTGCGCTGGCGGCCCGCCTTGAGGCGGCGCGTGCTGGCTCACGGCGTGAGCTCGCCCGTTTGTTGACCGACGTCGAGGACGGACGCACATCGGCGTCCGCACTGCTCGACGGTGAGCGCGTGAACGGGCGCTCCATCGCCATCACGGGCCCACCGGGGGTGGGCAAATCCTGCTTCATCGACCACTTGCTTCGTGCCCATGCTGAACGCGATGAACCCGTCGCGCTGCTCGCTGTTGACCCTTCTTCTGCCCTCTCCGGGGGTGCCCTTCTGGGGGATCGCATTCGACTGACGTCACCCGATGACGAACGCCTTGCAAAGCACATCTACGTCCGCTCCATCGCGACCCGTCGCTCCAGCGGCAGCATCCCTTCCGTTTTGGGGGACCTCGTGCAGGTGCTCCATGCCTGCGGCTGGCCCCTCGTCATCATCGAAACGGTGGGAGCCGGCCAGTCTGAAGTCAGGTGCGCGGCGGTGGCCGACCGCATTGTCCTGATGGAAGGGCCGGCCCGCGGCGATGCGGTGCAAGCGGAAAAAGCAGGTTTGCTCGAGTTGGCCGATCTGGTGTTGGTGAACAAAGCCGACTTGGACGGCGCCGAGCGCCATGCGGCTGAATTGCGGGACTCCTTGGCCTTGGACGGCCCCGACCCGCCTGAAGTGCTGCTGTTGTCCGCGCAAACAGGCCTTGGTCTGCCTGAAACACTCGATGCGCTGCGTGACTTGGAGGCGCGACCGGGAAGCGGGCGAGCGCGTGCGCGTGAGCGGTTGGCAAACGCCGCTGAAGCCCGGCTTGTCCGCCATGAGGACTATGAGGACATCCTCGCCCGTATCGCGAACGGTGACCTTGCCCCAGAGGACGCCGTCGAGGTGATTTGGCGTGGAGGATGACGACAACGGCATGGTGCCGCTGACCGACCCGAAGGAGCACTCCGTGGGTGGCCTGTGGGGCCATCTTTTGCGACGTACTGTTCACCTTGGCATGGTCGCTCTTCCATGGATCTACTACGAACATGCGGCCGACCTCGCCGATCGTGTGGGCCTGAGCAGTGCAGAACAATTTGCGTCGGCGTTGGTCCTTCTCCTCATCCTCGCCGAAGCCGTTCGTCTGCGCACCGGCATCACGGTCTTCGGACAGCGCGACTACGAAGCCACCCAAGTCTCCGCGCTTGCGTGGGGCGCCTTGGCCATCGGCGTGGTGCTGCTCACCCTCCATGACCGTCCAGAGTTGGGCTACCCGCTCATCTTCTCCCTGGCCATCGGCGACCCCTTGTTGGGGGAACTTCGCCGGGCAGGGAAGGACAACCGCACGGCATCGTTGTGGACGTCCGTGGTGCTTGTGGGCGTGTGGTCTGCCTTCGCGGTCGTCATGGGAACGCCGTGGCTTTTGGTGCCCGTTCTCCCCTTCATTTGCGTCGCTTCCGAATGGCCACGGCTGCGGTGGATCGACGACAATGCAACGATGTTGTTCATTCCCCTCTTGGCCGTCTTGTTGGTCGTCCCGTGGTTGTGACCCCACTACATTCAAAGGGCGGTTCTCGGTGGCTCATTCAGGGATGAACATGAGCGAAGAAGAGAGCACGACCGAGGTCGCTCAATCCACCTACTTCGTGGTGTTTGGACTCGCTGTCATCGCATTGGTCGTGACGGCCTTTGTTTACCCCGTTTGGGGCTACTGAGCATCGTCGAATCTTCGGACGAGCCTTCAAAGGTCCCCCGCCCGGATTTGAGGACATGTGTGGCCTTGGTGGCATGCTGGGCCGGCCCGATGAGGCCGTGCTCCACCGCATCAACCGCTTGCAACGCCACCGAGGACCGGATGGGGAAGGGATCTGGGCCGACGAACGGGTGGGCTTGGCCCACACCCGGTTGGCCATTTTGGACCTCGACGGTGGCCCGCAGCCGATCGTGGGGCAACACGGGGCCGTCGCGGTGGTGAACGGCGAGATCTACAACCACCTCGACCTTCGCGCCGCATGCACCTCATACCGCTTTCAGCGTAAGGTGGACAGCGAGGTCGTCTTGGCCTTGCATGCCCAAGCGACCGCTTCCGGCGCAACCTCAGCGGCCGACCATGCCGCGTGGATTCACCGCCTTGACGGCATGTACGCCTTTGCGCTGTGGGACGCCGCATCTGGGCAGTTGATCCTCGCCCGTGACCCCATGGGCATCAAACCCCTCGTGTTGGCCGAAGTGGACGGTGGGCTGGTCTTCGCATCGGAGATGAAGGGGCTTCGTGCACACGAGGCGCACGTTCCTGTGTTGGACGAAGGAGCCCTTGCGCTTCGGCTGGCTTGGGAATATCCGCTCGACCTGACCACGCTGATTCAGGGCACCCGGCAAGTCCGTCCCGGCACCGTTGAGGTCTGGACGTTGGACCATGCCGGTCATGCGGTCTTGACCTCAAAGGCCGACATCGAACGGCAAGGGCTCGTTCCTGCCGCATCTTGGGACCCAGGCACCGATGCCTCTGGGTTGCTCGAGTCCTTCATCCTGAGCGTGGAGCAGCGGCTCATGGCCGACGTGCCCGTGGGCATCGTGCTTTCGGGCGGCCTTGATTCAGCCTTGGTTGCGGCGGTGGCCCACGAGGCTGCCGAGCGAGCCGGCCAGCCCGTCCCTGAGGTTTGGACCGTGGCCGGAAGCGAGGACAACCCAGACTGGAAGGCGGCCGAAGCCGTCGCTTCCGCCTTGGACTTGAAGCATCATCAGCACTTGCTCGATGCGGGCGATTTTGATCGGCACCTTCCCAACCTGGTGTGGCACGGTGAGGACCTCGACACCTCCGTGATGTTCTTCCAGCCGCTCTTCCAGACCATGGCCTCCAGCGTGAAGGTCGGGTTGTGCGGCCAAGGTGCGGACGAGTTGCATGCCGGCTATCCCCGCTACCGCGACCCCGAGGCTCACGCGGCTCTCGTGCGTCAACGCCTCGAAGCGATGGACCATCCTGCTGCGGCCGCATCACTGCATGGCACCCTTGCCGGAGCGGCGTGGTTGGACGATGCGCACGTTCCCGAGCAGCGCGTTGGGACCCTGCCGGACATGCTCGGCTTCGAACTTGAACACGGGCAACTCAGCAATTTCCAGTTGCGTTTGGTGGACCGGCATTCGATGGCACACGGCTTGGAAGTGCGGGTGCCCTTCCTTGGGGCACCGCATCGCGAGGCCGCACACCGCTTGCCGATGGCGTGGCGTTTGCCCGACAGCGGCGAGGAGAAGGCGGCGCTACGACGTGCGGCTGATTTGACGGCGCTGCCCAAGGAAATCGTCCGCCGTCCAAAACTCCCTGCCGGTACGGCCACTGCGCCAAACCTGCTGCGCGAGGCCTTGTCCGAGCATCACGAGGCCGCTGCATCGGTGGCGGACCGTTACCCGCGGTTGAAGGCCGGTCTGGCCAATCAACCCGACGTGATGCTCGGTTTGGCGCTCTTCGAAGCCGTTCACCTCATGGACGGTGGTCGTGCCGCTCCAACCGGAAGCGTGGCGGATCTGTTGGAGATGGTGGCATGAAAGACGGATCCTGGATTGATGAACGGATCGAGGCCAACCGTGAGCGCCTCACGGCATGGATGGCCGAAAAACGGTCCGAAGTCCCCATCCCAATCTACGGCAGCGTCGACGTGAGGGACGCTGGCTGGAAGGTGGCCGCCGTGGACGCCAACCACTTCCCGGCAGGATTCAACAACGTGCCTGAATCGGACCGAGGACGGTTGGCAAAGTTGCTGCGTGAGCACGTTGAGCGCACCAACCCCGGGGTGACGTGGGTGCACCTCTACCCTGAATCCCACACCAGGAATCCAGGGTACGTGGAAAACCTCCGCACCTTGGTTGACCTGTTGGTCCGCGCGGGTTTCTTGGCGACGGTGGGCAGCCCTGAGTTGAACGATGTCTCGCAGGTGCGAGGCTTGTCAGGGCACCTCGATCTGGTGAACGTGCAACCCAACGCGCACGGTGGGCTGACGGTCAACGGACGGAGGCCTGACGTCATCCTCCTGAACAACGACTTGACCACCGGGCTTCCAGATGAACTGCAAACGGGGGAAATCATGCCCCCAACGCACATGGGCTGGCACAGAAGGAGGAAATCCGAACACCAGCGCGCCTTGGAGCCCTACGTTGCTGAAGCAGCGGCGTTGTTGGACATGGATCCGTGGTACCTTCAGACCGAATGGTTCGTTTCGGAAGACAAGTGCCTCGAGAAGGAAACCTGCCGCACAATCCTCGCAGCGGAGGTGGACGCCTTCCTCGACGGCTTGCGTGAGCGGTATGCGGACTTGGGCATCGAGCAGGAGCCGGTGGCCTTCGTCAAAAACGACCGCGGCACCTACGGCCTGGGCATCATGACCGTCCGCTCCGGGAGCGAACTGCTGGAACTTTCCAACCGGAAGATGAGGAAGCTCATGTACGCCAAAGGTGGAGCCGAGGTGGAGAATTTCCTCGTTCAAGAAGGCGTACCGACGACCGTGACGGCCGGCTCCGGTGTGGCCGAACCCGTGGTCTACCTGGTGGACGGAGAAGCCGCATCGTGGTTTTACCGAACCAACGAGAAAAAGGGGACGATGGACAACCTGAATTCGCCGAGTTCCTCCTTCCTTTCCGCGGCCGAAGTTGGCCCCGAAGCCGTCGTGCTCGCCCGGGGACGTCACGCCTTGGTCGCCGAACTCAGCATGTTGGCCATGGGGTCAGAACGCTTGGAAGCCGCCCGTCGGACCTGATATCAACACGACGGGTGTCCCAACGCCATGAGCCGCGGGTGGGTCTTCGCGCTCACCATTGCCATCGGGCTTCCTGTGGCCGCCACGGACCTTGGTGGGCTGCTCGATCGCTGGGTCGCCGAGGCCCTCGTGGTGGTCTGGTGTTGGGGCCTCTTTCTGCACGACCACGTGACGGCAGATCGGCGTCGCCGCATCGAGATGTGGACCGTGCTGGCTTTTGCCACGCCGATGGAGTTGTTCTTCTCGGAAGTGTGGCTCATCTACGAGTACCAACATGGCCTCATGCCGCTCTTCGTCCCAGTGGGGCATTGGTTCTTGTTCGACCTTGGGCGTCGCGTCGCGCACGCCTTGGTCGACCGGCCCATCCAATGGAGTCCGTTGCTGCTCTTGCCCCTCGTGGTGTATGGAGCCATCATGGGCACGGGAACGGTCGAAATCGTGCTGTTCATCGGCATGCTCCTCTTCATCCGCTTCGGACCGGATCCCGCGCTCTACGCCGTGATGACCTGGCTGGCGCTCGCGATGGAACTGTGGGGCACGTGGTTGGGCAACTGGGCATGGGCGGCTGACGTCCCATGGTTGGGCTTGACCTCGTGGAATCCGCCCTTGCTGGTGGGTGCGTTCTACGGTCTGGGTGACCTTCTGGTGGGGTTGGCGGTGCGCTGGCGGCTCGGCCAAGGTTCAAGCGAAGCCGACCTTACCTCGCACCATGACGGGGCTTGAGGACCTCGCCCGGCGCAGGGAAGCCGAGGCCAAGCGCATCCGTGCGCTTCTCGATGGCGGCCATGAGAACCGCATGGCCGACCTCAAGATCGGCGAGACCGCCGTCGCCTTCGTGAAGGAGGAGTTGTGCATCGGGTGCGACCAGTGCCCGCTCGTGTGCGACGACGACGCCATCGACATGGTGCAGCGCCCCATGCGCAGCCCCTTGCTCGACCTCGAATCCAACCGAAAGGCCGTCATCCGCCGCGACGATTGCACCGGATGTGGGTTGTGCGTGTTGGCTTGCCCGACCGACGCGATCAGCATGATCGACCGATGAAGGAGACGTTTGCCATGTCCAAGCAAGGAAAGGAAGCCACCGCTCAGCGCTTTGGTGGCGAGTTTGGTCCTTATCGAAAACCCGGAACACAAGGCGTCTCGCTGTCGACCTTCAAGACGCTCGTGTGGACCAGCAACATCGGCGGCTTGGTCCTCTTGGTCATCTCCCTGGAACTGCTCTTCGTGGCCCAACAATTTGGATGGGGCTTGCTCCTCCTGGTGCTCGGTGTTGGTGTGGCGCTCTTCCCATCGAACTACGAAATTCGCGGGATGGAAGACGACGAAGAAGCGCCGCCCACCGAAGGCGAGGCAGATGCGTCGCCTTCGACCGACGCTTGAAGTCCACCGGCCAGCCTTGCGCCTCGACGTGCCGTGACGTAGAATCATAGGGTGCCGTTTCGACCGAAACGGCAGAAGGTGCGCCCATGATCACGACCGCGGACATCGAGCAGGCACAACAGGCATGGGGAGACGGTATCGTGGCCATCGCCACGGCCCACCGTGACGGTGGCGACTACGCCGAGCGCGCCCGCGTGCACGTGGAGACGCTCTACGCCTACGGTCTCTCGGAGGTGCTGTTCAAGCCGACGCTGGCCGCCGTCGAGCAGTTCAGGCCCACCTTTGACGAGGCGTGGTCCTACTTCACCGCTTCAAACGGGGCCTGCCCCGAGGACAAGGGCTTCGCCATCAAGGGGTGGACCGCGGTTCGCTTCGAGAACGCGGGGATGCTCCTCCACGGCAACACAGCCCAAGCCATGGGGAATTACTTCTTCACCGACCCAGAGGGAAGCGAGGTGAAGGTGGAGTACACCTTCGGCTACGTGCAAGATGAGGCTGGAGCGCTTCGCATCAACCTGCATCATTCGTCGATGCCCGCCGAGTCGGGCTGAAACCGGCCGTTCAGCGCACGACGACCATCCCACCGCGGACCTTCGAGCAGGAACTCGGGATGAGAAAGAGGTCGATCAACCACCACAGGCCGAGCCCCTGGAAGGTGATGAGGGAGAGCAACCACACCCCAACGCCTCGGCCCATGTAGAGATGGTGAATCCCGAACACACCGAGGAAGAACCACAGGACGTACGCCAAGATGGCGCTTGGCGGGTGCCGAACCGGCTGCGCCATCATCATCGGTTGGTGCACGGCCTGGACGTACTGCGGCTGTTGGTGGGGTTGCATGGTGGACGCTCAAACGTGCATCCTCGCGGACATAACGGTGTTGGACGCCAAGCGAATGAACGGCGTTGCTTCACTCCGACTCGACGTTCAAGAACCCACGATCGAAGGTGGTGTTCAGCCAAAGCACGCCGACGGCGAGCACTGAAGCGAGGATGAAGAGGGCTGCGCCGGCGTATCCTGGCGTGCCGATGCCCACACGGATCACCACCGTCGACAACACGAAACCCGTGTTGCGGGCGAGGTGGTTGAAATCCGTGGTGTGCTTGTAGGAGATGAGCAAAATCAGGATGTCCGACATCACCAACCAGGTGAAGAAGTCAGAGAAGAACACCGTCCGGCTGAGGGTCCCCTCACCACCGATGACGCCGTTGGTCCAAGTCGTAAAGGACCACAGCGCCACGAGAATGTACACCAAAAAGAGGGCCGTTGCCAAAATCTGTTTCTGCCGCACAAAGGCGGAAAGCGCATGCTCGGCATGCATTTTGGGGGCAGAACTCGCCGTGGTTTTTCTGAAGTAAAGCGCGGTCGCGAAGAGGACGATGAAGGCCACCACCTCGACGGCAATGAAGGCCACCGGGTCATACAGTGCCGTGGATTCGGTTTCGTTGAGGTCTGCGAGGTTCTTGAAAATGTCACGAACCACGAGCAGGGTGACGACTTCGAATTGCTTGCCGATGGCGTTCGAGAAGGATTCTGGAATGGCACGGATGAGTTCGTACACCTCGTAGGCCAGGATGATGGAGAAGGGCGTGTACAAGGCATCGAGGTAGGAGTCGATCAGCGGTTCCATGCCGGGCAAGTCAAGGCGCCCCAGCCCGTACAACACGCACAGCAGAAGGTGCACGAGGAAGCCCACGACAGCGGCATTGATCGACTGCTGCCTGAGGAATTCGTCGGTCCTTTCACCCAGCACGAAGCGGTACAGCCTCGGCTCATCCATGCCCCGCGGAACGCCCTGCAGGGGAAATAGGCCTGTTCAGGCCCGCAGCGCTTGATGGTGGGTGCGTTGCTCGCTTCAGGCCTCGACGCCGACGCGGGCGTCGGCCTCGACCTGTGCCTTCTTGGCTTCGACCTGCTGGGCGAGGAAGGTCACGACGTCGAGGATTTCGATGCCCTCGTAGCGCTCGTCGCCTTCGAACTTCAGGCACTCCAAGTGCGTCACGCACTTGGGGCAGGAGGTGAGCATCGTGTCCGCACCGGTCGCGCGGACTTCTTCCATGCGGTTGACACGGAGGGCGCGCGCGTTCTCGTTGCACGACATCATGCTGGAGACGCCACAGCACATGGCGTCCTCGCCGTGGTGCTCCATCTCCACAAGTTCGACGTTCTCGACTTGGCCGAGGAGCTCACGGGGCTCTTCGGTGATGCCCATTTGGCGTCCTAGGCGGCAGGGGTCGTGGTAGGTCACCGTGGTGCCTTCGTCGGCCTTCAGGTCCATGTCGAAGCCCTGCTCGAGGAGGTACTCCGTCGTGTGCATGACCTTGACGCCCTCGAGTTCGTAGTCGCGGGCAAAGGTGCGGAAACACTCGGCACAGGAGGAGACGAGGGTGTCGATGCCCGACTCTTCGATCTTCTTCTGGTTGTAGGCCTTGAGCTTCTCAAAGACCTCGGTCATGCCTTGCCACTTCTGGTCGTGACCGCAGCACTTCAGGAAGTCGCGGCCGAGGTAGGTCACGTCCTCGCCCATCTCCTCGAAGAGGGTGAAGGCCGCGGTGGTGCTGGCGCCGAGGTCCATGGTGCCCTCGTTAAGGTGGCTGAAGACCATCTCCTGGTCGAGGTAGTCCACGCAGCCGGGGTAGAAGCCCACGTTGCTGGTGATGGGGTAATCCTCGGTCGCGATGAAGTCTGCATCGGCGCTCTCTTCGGCCTCGGCGTTGAGGACCGCTTGGAGGACGGTGTGGGGGATCTCGGCCTGTGGGCCGCCGACGATGAGGCTGCGGCGGATGTCCACGTAGGAGTCGTAGTCCACGAGCTGGGGGCAGGCGTTGGTGCACGCTGAGCAGGTCAGGCAGGAATACAACGGCACCCCGTCGTCTTCGTTGTTCCACGAGTTGTAGATGATGTTGAGCTTGTCACCGCCGTTGAACAAACGGACGGGGCAGGCGTCGTCACACAGGTCGCAACCGTAGCACTTGTTCATCTCGAATTCGTATCCGGTCGCCATGGAGCGAAGGAGCACAAAGACGAGCGCACCGAGCGTCAAACAGGGGATGAACATCGCATAGGTCAGTTTGGCGTCGAGGGCCTTGGGGTTGGCGTGGAAGGAGGGGTTGACCACCTGAGCGTAGTCCTCAGCCATGGTGACGTGCTCTGAATTGCTGAGGTCCACGGCGTGACCGGCGAGGTTGGCATCGGAGAGGTCAGCATCGAAGAGCAGCAGCGGTTGGTAGGCCGCGATGTCCATGGTGACTTCCGTCATCAGGTCGCTGGCGGCCAAGGCACCGGAAGCGGTCACGGTGAATTCGTAGGTGTAAGCGCCCACGGGAAGTTCGACCATCTCGGCACCGGCGCAGTCCTCGAAGGAGGCTGCGCTGACGACCTTCTGGGTGTTCGTCTCCTTGATGATCAGGGTGGAACTCAACATGTCTCCAGTCTTCACTTCGCCGATCTTGCGCTCTTCTGCACGGTAGGAACACGCGGCGTCGAGTGGGATGGTCGCGACGCTGACGTGGTGGCCGTCGGGGAAGGCGGTGCTGTCCTCGGTGATGCTGAAGTTTCCTTCAACGGCAAAGCCTTCGCCACCGGAGAAATTTCCGATCACAGAGGCTGCGTTGATGCCTTGATCCGGCTGTTGATGGTTGTTGACGTCTGCGAAATCGTAGATGACTTCGCGTGACGGTTGGAAGATTTGCCAATCCAGCCATGCGACGGCGGGGACCGTCATCGTCTCGGAATACCCGAGCCTGTCGGTGAATTCGTTGGCTTCGTGGACATGAATGTCCGTGGGTTGCGAACGCATCGCTTCGAGTTCCTCATAGGACTCAATGGTCAGCAGACCCTTGGCGTTCCAGAATCCTTTGTCGTAGGTGTCCCAGGTGGCGACGGTGGCTGCGGTGGACAAGACGAGGGCTCCCATGAGGATGCGCTTGGCGTTGGCCTGCGTCAGCCGAGCACCGATGGTTTTGACGAGGAACATCCGCGCACCAAAGTGCAAGATGATCCACAACAGGACCCCTGTCATCAGCCACGGAATGGCGTTGAACACTTCGGCCAACCAAGGCGGACGTGTCCCACACAAGAGGTCGCCATGGCTGTCCAGTTTGCAGAAGTCCGTCCGGTTTTTGCCGTACAACTCGAGGAAGATGTTGATCGAAAAGACCGAGATGAACCAAATGTGGGCGAGGTAGACCGCACCGGCGCTGGCGTACCACGGGTCCTCGACCGGGCGCTTTTCACGGCCGCCGAGGAAGGGCGGCAGGGCGAGGATGCCCACAGGGATGCCGGTCAGGGCGGCGCCCCACCAGGCAGCGTTCCACGCGAACACGGGCTGGTCGACGATGGCGCCGATGGGGCCCGTAGGCACGGTGAACTGCGGGAGGTACTCGCCCCAGCGCAGGTAACCGTAGGAGAACAGCACGTACCAGTCGGGGAACACGAAGCCGGCCTGAGCGTAGGGGTCGGCCGCGCCGTGGAGGGGCGGTGGGATGAGCCAGGCGTAGAACAACAGCACGGCCATCATGGCGGAGAAGATGATGGCGTCACGCAGCACCTCATGGGGCCAAAATCCGTGGCCCATGCGGGTGCGCTTGCGTTTCTCTCCAACCGTCTGGAGCTTTTCTTTCTCGTCCATGTAGACGCTTGCGACGCGCCCCAGATTCTCGATGAGTCCCATGTCATGCCCTCCTGATCAATGTGGCTCCGCGATGCCTTGCACCCAGACGATGAAAAGATGGATGATGATGAGGGTCGTGACGATCACCGGCAGGATGAACACGTGAATGAAGTACATCCTGGTGACCGTTCGGTCCGTCAAACTGCTTCCACCAAAGAGGAGTGTCGCGATGTATTTCCCGACCAACGGTGAAGCGTTGCTCAGGTTGATGCCGATCACGGCCGCACCGTAGGCGAGGCTGTCCCACGGCAGGAGGTAGCCGGAGTATCCGAACACGATGGTCAGGGCCATCAGGGCGACACCGATGAGCCAGTTGAGCTCACGCGGGTTGCGGTATGCGCCGGTGAAGTACACACGGCACATGTGGAGGAAGACGCTGGCCACCATGAAGTGGGTCGTCCAGTGGTGGACGGCACGGATGATGTAGCCAAAGGGCAGTTCGGTCATGATGAACTGCATGCTCTTGTAGGCGGGAGAGGGGTCACCTTCGCCACCGGGCACGTAGTAGATGCCGAGGACGGTTCCGGTCACGACGAGGATGATGAAGGAAAGGAAGGAAATCCCGCCCAAGCAGTAGAGCGGGTACCAGTACCAGATGATGCGCAGTTTATACTTCTCAGCGTGGGTGAGCGGCATCTGGCGGTGCATGTTGTAGTAGGCGGACTTCGACATGTTCCAGTAGTCTTGGATGCGGAATCGCGTGTCGAGCCAACTGAACACCCACAGGAACGAGCGCTCGGCCAAGCCCATCGAACCGCTGGATTCGACGGCGCGAAGGATCTCGCGGCGGGGCATCTCTTCGTCCTCCTTGCGGAGGGTGAACGCGACGAGCACCGCCACGAAGGCGATGAAGAACCAAAGGACGATGGAAATCGTGTTCATCGAATCACCTCAGTCGCAGTAGGTCAACCAGCCCGTGTAGTCGGTGATGCCCTCGATGGTGTCACCGTTGAGTTGGATGGGGATGAGCGGCAGCCCCACGGGCGCCGGCCCACCCGAGCGTCGAATGCCGGCGTAGGTGAAGGTGGCACCGTTGGCACGGTTTCGGTTGGTGTTGAGTTCGAGCGCGGTGGGGTCGAACCTGGACGAGTGGCAGATGCAGAACAGCTTGGTGCCGCCGTCGTCCCCGCCACCGGGGGTCCACGTGTCCTCGGTGAAGGTGTTGCTGACGAGTTGCCAGCCGGGGATGCAGCACAGGTGCGTGCAGCGCCCGAAGACCATCACGAGCCCTCCGGTTGGGAAGATGCGCGCGTCGACGTCGACCATGTCGTCGAAGTGCCCGACGTACTTGCCGGTCTCGTCGTAGCCCTCCATGGACTGATAGCGGGCCTTGCCGCTGGAGGTGGGGGTGCCGCTGTTGGCGTCGTGATCGACGTAGTTCACGACGACGGGGACGCCGTTCCAGACGCCTGCAGCGCCGGCGGTGCCGGTACTGGACTTGGCGGCTTCGGCCACGAAGTCTTCACGGTTCATCGATTGCAGGTGCTTGGCGCCGTACCACGCCTCGTCTTCACGGCCCTTGGCCCAGTACTTCACGGCCAAGTCGCCCCCGCTTCCGGCGCCGGGCGGGAGCAGGATGGAGGCAAAACCGAGCACACCGACCGAGGCCGCGAGCACACCGGTGGTGGCGTTGAAGCCGTAGCGCAGAAATTGGCGACGGTTGACGACCGAGGCGCCGCCAGCAGCGTACGCCTTCTCGTCGTTGAGCGGAGCGGGCTTGAGGTCGTAGGACTTCGCCATGAGGATCACCACTTGTACTCCCGCCAGTCTTTGGCGTGCTCTGGAATGTACTTGTTCGCAGCGTGCTTGACGATGATGGTGTCAGGCAGGACGAACTTGAGGTAGATGATGCCCATCATGATGAGGGTGACCAGGGTGATGGCCAAATGGTAGGCCAACTGCTGCTGGTCCCAGCCCTTGATGAGGCCGTACATCATCGAGAAGGACCAGTACATGACCCAAAACAGCCCCCATCCAAGGAAGGACATGGTCAGGTAGGACGCACCGGAGGGTGCCAAGGAGGCGGAGACGATTGAACCGACTTCGGCTTCGGTGAAAACGCCGCGGTCGATGGCCTCGTCGAGTTGCTTCTCGCTGAGTTCAACCTCGAGCAGGGCCTTGCGGGCGTCTTCGATGGGCACCGTGCCGTCGGCAACCATGCGCAGGAGCTTGGTGACTTCGTCGTCCATCACTGATCACCTCGGCGGTTCAGATGGTAGCGCAGACGCAATTGGTTGGAGCGTCCTTGGTATGAGGTGGAGAAGCCGTAGCGCAAGAGGAATCCTGCAAACACGATCACGACGATGACGGCGCCAAAGCCAAGGAGGCCGAGCCAGTGGGCGCGGAGTTTGGCGCCCATGTGGTGCAAGTCGACGCCGTGGTGGTCGGGTTCGGGGGCCTGGACGTTACCGTCGCCCGCGAAGAGGGTGCGCAATCCTGCCGGAGAGGCGCCACCGTCTTCGGGCAGGGTGAAGAAGAGCTGGTTCCATCGGTCGTCTGCGCCGGGCACGGCGTCGCCGTTGACGCTGTTGCCGGTGATCCAGAAGGTCACGGCCCCGGTGCCTGCTGCAGGAGCGGTCCACTCGATGACCCACATGCGGTCTGGGACGTTTGCGCTGGCTTCGATTTGGGTCAGGGTGGTGAGGTCGCCTTCCCAATTTTGGACGTCCTCGCCGCCGAGGGTTCCCTCGCTGACGCGCATGGAGAAGCCTCCTGTCCATGCGCCTCCGGCTTCTGGGCCGCCGATGAGTTGCAGGTGCATGGTGTAGGTCTCGCCTTCAACCCAACCGTAGGGGACTTCGTCGAGGATGACCTGCACGGTGTTGTCCGCGTCCGGGTTGTGGCACAAGCAACCTTCCTTGGCGACATCTTCGATGACCTCGCCAGCGTTGTTTTGCTCGCCACCGATGCCGGTGTGGTAGGACGTTGCCGCTCCGGGGAGCAACAACGCAACCACGAGCAGGGCGGCGAGGGAGAGCCGGAGCGTGGAGAAGCGCTTGAGCATGACCTCACCCTATGCCCCAAGCGACTTGGATGGGACCCTTAAACATTGTCTGATAAATGGCGTAATGTAGCGGCGCAGTACCCCGTTTCTAACGTTATAGACGGGGGGTCAGAAACTTCATGTTGAACGCAGGTGTCCACCATGCATGACGGAGCACGTCTTCGACAACGTCTACGGGCTCTCAGACGACCAACTCCGTCGCCTTGACGAGGCGGAGGAATTCATGCTCCGGGGCGAGATCGGGAAGGCCGAAGCCATCCTCCTCGCCATGCTCGAAGAGGACGACGAGTGCATTCCCGTGCTCTCCAACCTCGGTCACATGCACGGCCGCCACTTGTCTGAATTCGAACAAGCGGTGGCCTACTACAACCGCGTCCTCGACCTCGAGCCAGACAACGCCTGGGCCCGCGATGCCCGTCGCCGTTACTTGCGTTACATCGAATGAACCTGTGGCTCAGGTTGATGGACCGGTGCACCCTCATGCCCGTTCATGGACGGCGGTCAAATCGTCATCGCTGGGGTCGGAGGCCTCGGTTGTGCGTGGGCCGCGTCGGCACATCGGCGCTGTCCTTCCACGCGCCTCTTGGCGGTTGACGCCGACGACCGCAGCCTCCGCATTGGAGCAGAAGGCCACGTGCTCCGGCTTGGCCACGCGTTGGAAGCGGAGGGATGTGCGGCCTTGCCGGCCCTTGCGGAACAGCGCATGCGTCGTCTCGACGCGATGGCTCGCCCGGTGCTCGAAGGCGCCGAATTGGTGGTCCTTCTGACCGGGCTTGGGGGTGGCGCAGGAAGCGGTGCTGCGGCGGAACTTGCGCGTCAAGCCCGCCGCGCAGGCGCCATCGTCATCGCCGTCGCGTCCCTCCCGTTCGCCAACGAGCAACCGCACCGTACAGGAATTGCCAACCGCGCCTTGGCGGGCCTTGAGGCCAACGCCGATGTGACGGTGCGTGTGTCCCTCGAGCGTCTGGCCCACCGCGCACGTGAACGGGGTGAAGATTGGGCGATGGGGTCGGAGTGGATCGAGGACCTGGTCGACGGGTTGGTCCACTCGCTGCTCAAAATGAGTTTGATGAACCTGGATTTGATGGATTTGCGGGCCATTTTGGCCAACGGTGGTGCGGCCACCTTGTTGGTGGGAAGCGGGTCTTCCGACGACGTTGAAGGCCTCATCCGCCAAGCCGCAGGGGCGCCGTTGTCCGACGTGGACGTCGGCGGGGCCACTGGATGTTACATTCACCTGGAGGGCGGGCCTGACCTGTCCATCGCGCAAATGGGCGCCATCTCGGAAGCTTTCACACGCACGCTGAGTCAAGACGCCAAGGTGATCCTCGGGGCTCGGGTGTCAGAAGCGATGTATGGGCGCGTTCGCGTCATTTTGCTGCTTTCTGGCTTGACCTCGTCCGACTAATCGAGCACCTCGATGACCTCATCGTCCGTGGTGAGGGCAGGTGTCAGCCCTTGCTGAACAGGAAGGGCTTGCGCGTTCGGTTCGTGTTTTGAGTCGTCTGTCCCGTCTGCCGTGGCGTCATCGTCTGGGTTTGTCGGGGCTTCTGGAGGGTCCTTTGCCAGCTGGTTGAGCCGTGCCTCGACCTGAGCACCCATGGCCGCATGCTCAAGCGCGGTGGTGTACCGCTGCGCCAGGGTTGGACCGGTGGAGCGCAAGAGCACAAGGAGGGTCAATGCCACCACGACGTGACCGAGGAAGAGCACCCCACTGACGCCCTGCACAACGGTGCTGAGCATCGCCACGGAACCGGCATAGGCGTAACCGAAGGACAGGCCCCAAAACAGGGCGTTGCTGCGGCGAACGATGCCCAAGTCGGACCCCCGCGTTCGGCTGGTCATCGACCACACCGCCATGACGACCGTTACGGTCATGAGGATGATTTCCTCAACAGCCGTGGCCACCTGAGGCTGCTCCGAGGTGAGGTGACGCCATGCGGTGCCGAGGTGCCACGCAGCGAAGGTCAGGGCCAGCACCTGCCACCGTGCGAACATGCGTGACGTCCATCGGTCGTTGGCGCACCTCCGACGTCCTTCTGCGGTGAGGAACTCCCCCGCCACCAGCAGAGCGGCCAAGCCACCAGCCAGCACCAACTGGTCCAGCAGCACGTCGAAAAGCCCGACCGATGCGGAGAGGACGGACGTGCCCGCCAAGGCCGCTTGAGCCACGAGAACGACGATGAGGAGAAGCGCGGTTGTGGTCAACCGGAACGTTGCAGCGACGCGGCTCGGGGTTCGGGGTGAAGGGGCGACAGCGGGCGTGGGCCAGCGGACGATGGCGCTTCGAAAAGAACGGCCTTGACCGATGGACCACGCCACAAAGAGCGCGGCCAAGGCCACCGGAAGGGCCGTGCCAAGGCCGGCTGCGTCAACGATCATGAGCACGGTGCCGGTCAACACCGCACCAACGGCCAAGGGCAGGAGCAAAACGGTCACAAGCGTCCATGGAGCCCTCCCCCTCTCCGCCACGATCCATGTGCGAAAGGTCGCATGGTCGGCCAAGCCGGCCACAGCCGCGTAGGACACGCCCATGCCCACGAAGGCCGCGGCGACTTCGGTCTCGAGCCCTCGCACGTTACCAACGGTGACAAACAGCGCGATGACCACGGCGAGGAAGCCGAACAGATGGGGGGCCGTTGCGGGTGCGGTGAGGGTTCGGATCAGGCCGATGAGGCTCAACGGCGGCTCCTGTCCTTCGTCCCCTTCCATTGATGCATGAATCGACGCTTTGCCTTTGAACGTGCGGGGAGAACGGTCATCAAGGACGGGTTGAACCAACCGAGCATGGCCCGTCCGTCGAAAGCCCACCGCCCGAAGCGGCGCTGGATTGGCGTCGAGCTTGGACCGCAATTTGAGGATCGGGCGCAGATCGAGGATGCGCTTGGTGCCCTCTTTGAGGTCAAGGTCCGCTTGATGGACGCTCTCCCCGCTGCAAAGCGCGATGGACAGGTCGGTGTGGCCATTCTTGGGGTGACCTTGGCGGTGGCTCCTGAGGTTCGGGCGGTGCTCGAAGACGCCTCCACCTGGTCCAATCATGGCCTTCGTGGCATCACCACATCGGGGAAAATTCGGCTTGTCAGGGAGCGCCTCGGCTTGCCTCGGCCGCCACGACGTTGATGAATCAGGGCAAAGAGGGCCAGCCATGGGAGCCGGGGGAGACGCGCCACCGTTGCGTTTGCAAGATGTGGTCATGCTCGTTGGGCTCAGCCTGTTGGTCGGCAGCATCGTGATGCTCGCTTGGGACGACCCTGTGCCCTTCTCGGTGGACGAAGAGGTGTCTGGGAACGCAAGATTGGGCGGTGGAACGTCCATTGATGTGGCCTACACCGTTGATCAGACCTCGGTGGTGACCGTCAGGTTCCAACTCGAAGGTCAAGACGAGGTGCTCATCACCGAGGCCGTGGCCGCAGGAGATTCGAGCACGGCCAGCTTCGACGTGAGCGAGCGCGGAAGCGTGTCGTGGTCGGTCTCGATTTCCGAAGGCTCAGGTGAGGTGGACGTGGACCTCCAACGGGGGCTCATGAGCGTGGTCTGGGCGCCGCTGCTGGGTGCCGTGCTGGTGGGATACGCCGTGGTCTTGTCGCGCCAAAGCGGCGAGGCAGCACCCGACGCGGAGAGCCTTGACGCTGAATTGTTGGAGTGAGCCTCAGGGCCACAACCGCCAGACGACAGCGTCGAGATCGTGAAGGGAACCTTCTCGGCCTTCAACGCAAAGGCCGCCGTCCACATCCATAGTAAAGGGGACGAGGTTTTCACCCTCGAGGTCCGTCATGCCCAATCGAAGGGCGGAATCTCGGTACGCGGCGACAGCCTCCTCGGCGGTGGTTCGCCGTCCTTCTGCACTGGCAAGCTGCCCCAATCGGCTGCACAAGCGAGCGTTCAAGGCCGCGTGAAGGGACGATGCGGTGGTGCCTTCGGCACGAGCGCGTGGTGTACCGTCAACCGCCGAAGGTCCCTCGGTCAGGTTGAGGCCGACGCCGGCCACCACGCGCGTCGCCTTGCCGTGTTGTCGAGCCTCGATGAGCCAACCCCCAACCTTGGCGGGCCCGCCTTGGTGAACGAGGATGTCGTTGGGCCACTTCAGAAGCAGGTCCGTTGGAAGAAAGCATCCGACGTCGACGAGGGCGTCCCGGGTGGCCAAAGCGCACGCGGCTTGCACCAAGCCGTGTGCTGGGACCGGAGAGGCTCCGTCATGGATGACCCACGAGGCCGTCATGTCGCCTGTGGTGGAGGCCCACACCGCTGAGCGCCGACCTCGACCTTCGGTTTGTTGAATGGCCCGAAGGGTGTCTCCAACGGCATGGTCTCCCTCCATGAGGTCGGCGTTGGTGCTTCCTGTACTGGCCACCACGGTGGACGTTGCCTCTGGCCATGCTCGGGCGAAGGAAAGCACACTCAACCGCTCCCCGTCCTCAAATTCAAGATCATCTTCAATCGAACACGTCCACCCGCGCACGGTCGCATCCGCACGGAGCCCGGGCACGGCCTGTTGACCAACAACCAGCGCCAAACGAGGCGCATCTTGCACGTCGAGTTGATCGAGTCGAGCCAACAGGGCATGTCCAGATCCCTCGGGGATTGGGTCGGACAGCGAGGCTTCCTCGAGCGGCCCAAGGTGGGCATCACCCGAATGCACAGCAGGGAGGTAGGGTGTGTTCCACACCACCAGATCCGCGTTGCTGAGGCGTGAGACGTCGAGTGCCACAAGATCGGCCTCCTCGATGCGCCCTGCGTAGCCGTGCGCTGCCAGGACGTGGCGAGAGGCCGCCACCGCATACGGATGGACGTCACAACCGCTGACGTCCCATCCGTCAGCGGCCAATTGGAGCATGAGGGCCCCGCTGCCCACGCCGACCTCATAGGCCGTGCGTCCACGTCCAGGTCCTTGTTTGGCAAGCCATCGCGCCAGCAGATCGGTGTCTTCGCGGGGCGGGTATACCGTGTGTGGAACGACGAGGTCCCAGGGTCGTCCTTTGGCGTCGTTCCAGCGGCGCTCCAAAGGGGGCCGTTCAGGGCGAAGCCGTTCGGCCTCAGCATCGTCCGGAGCGAAGGGGGCGTTCATGCGGTCCATGCGCTCCACCACAGGTGCTATACATCAGGGTGCTGCGTGGGAGTTCATCATCCGAAGGCGGCGGAATCCGACACGCGGAATCTTCATAAAGGGAGGTCCGGTCGGACGCTCGCCCAAGATGCGCATTGGGCCTGTAGCTTAGCCAGGTAGAGCGTCGGGCTTTTAACCCGATGGTCGCGGGTTCGAACCCCGTCGGGCCCGCCTGGTCAGGCTCCAGGTCCATCGTTCACGGGCCAAAGGCGGGGATAATTTGGTCGTGAAAAGCGCAACGAAGAAGCGCCTCATTGAACTTGGTGTCGAAGAAGAGGCGGCCCACAAGTTGGCCACCGACCGCAACATGGCGGACATCAAGAAAATGAGTCCCGACGAGGTGGCCTCCTGCCTCAGCGTGTCCAAAGAAAGCGACGTTCACGCCAACGTCATGCGCATCATCGCTGACCAAGGGTCCCGCCGCCGTGCGCAAAAGAAGAGCCGCAAGCTCACGATCCGCGCCAAGGCGATCGACGACTACGACCGTCCCGAGATCAACATTCGGTTCAATCCTCTGAACCACGCCATGGTGCCTCACCAGGAATTGCTCGGGGCTCCAAACATTTCGAGCGAAGAGCAATTTGCGGTCGAAGCCGAAGAACTCGAACCGTGGGACCTCGTTCGCGAGGACCCCGAGACCGGTGAGCACCGCCTTGCCAAGGAACTTCTTCCCAAGATCCTCATCACCGACCCCGTGGTCCAAGTCATCAAGGAAGCCGCCGAAGCCCAAGACGTCGCGGCCCTCGCAGCCAACCCCGACCACAAGCCTCTGGCGTCGGGTTGGATCGCTGACCGTGTTCTCAAGGTGGTACGGAAGTCGCCCTCTGCCGGCGTCGCCGTCGCCTATCGCCTCATTGTGGAGGGGAGCTGAACCGGAGGGAGCATCATGCAGGAGATTATCGAAGCCTACTTCCGCGAGCGCAGTCTCGTGAACCATCAAATCGCATCGTACGACGATTGCATCCCGTCTGGGGAAAACCTCCCATCCCGTATGGAAACCATCATCCGCAACATCCGCGTTGGCACCGACGAGGAAATCGAAGACGACGAGGGCGGGTTCATCCGCCTCGACGTCGCCGACCAAGACATCGTCATTCGACTCAGGAACGTCCAACTCGGCGAACCCATGACCAAGGAAGCCAACGGGTCCGAGCACCCCTCGACCCCGATGGAGTGCCGTTTGCGCAAGCTGACCTACTTCTCCCCGGTCACCATCGACTTCACCATTTACCGCAACGGCGTTCCTGGAAACCCCGAGAAGGGGGTTCAGGTCGGCAACATGCCGATTATGGTCCGCTCGAAGCGCTGCAACCTTCACCCCAACCACATCGCAGGCGACCGTGTTCTGGCCCCGACCACGTCCCACGACGACATGGACGCATGGCACGGCCTGCTCCGCACCAAGGGTGAGGATCCCCTCGACCCTGGCGGCTACTTCATCATCAACGGGACCGAGCGTGTGCTCATCTCGATGGAAGACCTCGCACCAAACCGCGTGACGGTGGAAATCAACAAGCGCTACGCGAAGCAAACCGAAGTCGCGAAAATCTTCTCACAAAAGGACGGCATGCGCAAGCCCCTCACCGTCGAAAAGCGCCGTGACGGCATGCTCATGGTGAAGGTCAGCACGGCCGGCACGACCGCCATCCCCGTGGTGCTGCTGATGCGCGCCCTTGGCATCGACAACGACCAGGAGATTTTCACCGCCATCGCAGGACCCACTGAGACCTTCAAGTACATCGTGGCCAACATCAACGAAGTCAACGACAACGAAGAGTACAACACGATGAACACCACGGAAGCCCACGAGTGGCTCCAGAAGAAGTTCGCCGCAGGTCAACAGCGCGAGTACCGTGAGCAGCGTGTCAACCAACTGCTCGACCGTGAGCTCTTGCCCCACCTCGGCGACACCGCCGCGGACCGCAAGAAGAAGGCCATTTTCGTGGGCCGCATCGTCCGACAGGTCCTCGAGATGGCCCTCACCGACAAGGCCCCCAACGACAAGGACCACTACGCCAACAAGCGTGTGCGCCTTGCGGGTGACTTGGTTGAGGACCTCTTCCGCGTGTCCGCTGGGCAACTCGCCCGTGACCTCAAGTACCAACTTGAGCGCCACCACAACCGCAAGCGCGAACTCCGCATCAGTTCCTGCCTCCGCCCCGACGTGCTGACCTCCAAGATCATGCACGCGCTGGCCACCGGAAACTGGGTCGGCGGACGCAGCGGTGTCAGCCAACTGCTGGACCGGACCACCTTCCTGTCCGCGCTCTCCCCCCTGCGCCGCGTGACCAGCCCCCTGGTCCGCAGCCAGCCTCACTTCGAGGCGCGTGACCTTCACCCCACCCAGTGGGGCCGCCTGTGCCCCAACGAGACCCCCGAGGGTCAGAACTGCGGTCTGGTGAAGAACGCTGCACAGATGATCGACGTCTCCGAGCAGGTTGACGACAACATGATCTGCGGCCAACTCGATGACATGGACGTCTACCAGCCCGACGACTGGACCAACGGTGACCGCGTCCACGTCAACGGTGACATCTACGGCATCCACGACAACGGTGTGAACCTGGTCAACCAGTTCAAGAACGCCCGTCGCCGTGGTTTGATCCCTCCCGAGGTTTCCATCCGCCACGATGCCGAGAACCGTGACATCTTCATCAACACCGACAAGGGCCGAATCCTGCGCCCCTTGCTCATCCTCCACGACGGAGCACCCCGCTTGACGCCCGGCCACCTCGAAGAGTTGCGCAACGGTGAGACCACCTTTGCAGACTTGCTCACCAAGGGCATCATCGAGTGGGTCGATGCGGAAGAAGAGGAAGACCTCTTCATCGCGTCTCGCCCCTTCCTCCTGCCAGAGAAGGTGCCTGAGGGCAGCGAACACGCCGGGCGCCCCGTGACCAGCGAGAACGTGACCTGGACCAACATGGGTCAGGTCAACGCCAGCAACGCCGTCCTCGAGGCCAAGGTCCGCTTGCCCAACGGCGAGTGGGGGACCTCCTCCTTCAAGGTTGAACTCGAATACAGCAACGATCACACGCACTGCGAGATCGACCCACAGCTGATGCTCGGTGTCTGCGCTTCGCTCATCCCATACCCTGAGCACAACTCCACCCCGCGTGTGACCGGTGGTACGGCGATGGTCAAGCAGTCCCTTGGATTGCCCAGCGCCAACTACCGCCTGCGCCCCGACACCCGTGCCCACATCTTGCACTACCCTCACCGCTCGATCACCAAGACCGACGCGATGAGCACCACGGGCTTTGACGAGCGCCCCGGTGGTCAGAACTTCATCGTGGCCATCATGTCCCTGCACGGCTACAACATGCAGGACGCGGTCATCATGAACCGCGGCTCCGTTGAGCGCGCCCTCGGCCGTTCGACCTTCAACCGCACCTACAACGCCGAGCGCAAGCGCTTCCCAGGCGGACAAATCGAGGAAATCGAGAAGCCCGGCTCCTCCCTTCAGGAAGTCAAGGGCCTCAAGCCCGAAGCCTCGTACCAGCACCTCGAAGGCGACGGCCTGCCCGTCCCCGAGACCCACTTGGCCGGTGGGGACGTGCTTGTCGGGAAGACCAGCCCACCCCGTTTCCTCGAGGAATCCGGTGGCGGTACCTTCCTGCAGGCTCAGGAGCGCCGCGAGTCCTCGATGCTTGTTCGTCACGGCGAAATGGGTCACGTGGACAACGTGTACGTGACCGAGTCCCTCGACAGCGGCCGACTGGTGCGCGTCATTGTGCGCAGCCACAAGGTTCCCGAAGTCGGCGACAAGTTCGCGTCCCGTCACGGCCAGAAGGGTGTGATTGGACGTCTTCTGGACCCCGAGGACATGCCGTTCACCGAAGACGGTGTGGTCCCTGACCTCATCATCAACCCCCACGCGATTCCGTCGCGAATGACCGTCGCGCACGTCCTTGAGATGATCGGCGGGAAGGTCGGTTCGATGGAAGGCCGCCGCATCAACGGTACCGCCTTCCGCGGTGAGAAGGAAAGCAGCCTGCGCGACGCCCTTGTCCGCAACGGCTTCGACCACTCCGGCCGCGAGCGCATGATCAACGGTGAGACCGGTGAAGCCTACCCCGCCGACATCTTCGTCGGCTGCATCTTCTACCAGCGCCTCCACCACCTCGTGTCGTCGAAGATTCACGCCCGCTCCCGCGGTCGCGTGCAAATCCTCACCCGCCAGCCGACCGAGGGTCGTGCCCGTCAGGGTGGTCTTCGGTTCGGTGAGATGGAGCGTGACTGCCTCATCGCCCACGGAGCATCGATGGTCATCAAGGACCGCCTGCTGGACGAGTCCGACGGCATTGACCTCTATGTCTGCCAGGAATCCGGTCATATTGCGTGGTACGATCCGAAACGGAACACGTACGTGAGCCCCATCGCAGGGGACGGTGCTGAGGTCTACAAGGTGCAGACCTCGTATGCATTCAAGCTGCTGCTCGATGAGATGAAGAGTCTCGGAGTGGCCATGCGCCTTGAACTGGAGGACCGCCGATGAGTCGAAAGAGCGTGCTGATCCCGAAGCGAATCGCCTCGATCCGCTTCAGCCTGATGGACCCTGCCGAGATCCGTAAGATGTCGGCCGTTGAAGTCAAGACGCCGGACACCTACAAGGACGACGGCCACGCCTACACGCAAGGTCTGATGGACCCGCACATGGGTGTCATCGAACCTGGCATGATTTGCCCCACGGACAACTGCAAGTACGACGAGAGCCCGGGTCACTTCGGGCACATCGCGCTTGAACTTCCGGTCATTCACATCGGGTTCGTGAACCTGATCAAGACCGCGTTGAAGGCCACCTGTAACTCCTGCCACCGTATCTTGCTCCACGACGCCGTGGGCACCCACCCCGCGAACCCCGAGGAGAGCGAGCAGGACTACTACCGCCACCGCGTGCACGACATCATCACGAAGCACGGCGTCGGTTCGACCGAGTTTGCGAAGATCATCAAGGACATCGAGAAGGTGACCTCCGGTGCAAAGCGCAAGACCTGCATGCACTGCGGCAAGCCTCAAGGAAAGATCATCCTCGAGAAGCCGACGAACTTCAAGGAAAAGATCGGAACGCCCGGCAGCGGCAAGGAAACCGAGCGCAAGCTCAACGCCCGCGACGTTCGGGAATGGCTCGCAGCGGTCCCCGATGAAGACCTGATTTTCATCGGGATGCACAAGACCAACCGCCCCGAGTGGGTGGTGCTGAAGGTTCTGCCCGTCCCCCCGATCACCGTTCGACCGTCCATCACCTTGGACAGCGGTGACCGCTCTGAAGACGACCTGACCCACAAGTTGGTTGACGTGCTCCGCATCAACCAGCGGCTGCGAGAAAACCGTGACTCTGGTGCGCCCCAGCTCATCGTCGAGGACCTCTGGGAATTGTTGCAGTACCACTGCACGACCTACTTCGACAACCAAACCTCGGGCATCCCACCGGCCCGCCACCGCTCCGGTCGCACCCTCAAGACGCTCACGCAGCGCTTGAAGGGCAAGGAAGGCCGCTTCCGTTCCAACCTGTCCGGAAAGCGTGTGAACTTCTGTGCCCGCTCCGTGATTTCGCCCGACCCCTTCCTCGGGGTCAACGAAGTCGGTGTGCCCACGCGCATCGCCAAGGAACTCACGGTGCCCATCCGCGTGACCACGCGAAACCGTGAGGACATGCGCCAGATGATCCTGCGCGGCCCCGATGCTCACCCCGGTGTGAACTACATCATCCGCAACGACGGTCGCCGCGTTCGCATCAACGAGCGCAGCCGCCTCATCAACGCAGGGTTCCGCTGTTTCAACCCCGAGTGCGACTCTGAGCGTACCCTCCGCCCCGACCTCGACGCGGTCATGCCTGCACCCAACTTCCTGCCCGGCTTGGTCATCAAGTCGCTCATCATGCGCACGCAGGCCGGCGATGAACTCACGCAGTACAGCGTCGACGACGAGGCCACGTTGGCCAACCTCCGCGGTGAGGAAGCCGACGGCACGCCCCTCGCGGACGACGACCCCCGTGGCATCCTCCACCAGCGCTGGAAGTGGGAACTCAGCCAGGCCGATTCACCTGACCCCGAGCCCTTCCCCCAGCACCTCAACGTGCTCTGCCCACACTGTGGCTCGCCCACCGACGAATGGGGCGACCACACCCGTGTGGACGACCGCTTGTCCACGGTGGACTGGAACGGTAACCCCAAGCCCGGTATCACCGTTGAGCGCCACTTGATCGACGGTGACGTCGCCATCTTCAACCGTCAACCGTCGCTTCACCGCATGTCCATGATGGTGCACGAAGTGCGCGTGATGGAAGGCAAAACCTTCCGGTTCAACCTCGCGGTGTGTACGCCATACAACGCCGACTTCGACGGCGACGAGATGAACCTCCACGTGATTCAGTCCGAGGAAGCACGTGCTGAGGCCAAGATCCTCATGCGTGTTCAGGAACACATCCTGACGCCCCGCTACGGTGGTGCGGTCATCGGTGGCATCCACGATCACATTTCGGGCGCCTACTTGCTGACCCGCGGTGGAGAGAACGGCCTGATCCCCAAGCGCAATGCGCTTGAGATGCTCGGCTACATCAACTACCGTGGCGACCTACCGGACACCGTCGAGAACGACGCTGGCGAAGCATGCTTCCGTGGCGAGGACCTGATGTCCCTCATCATTCCCGACAACATCCACATGCGTTTCCGCAGCCGTTCTTTGGACGACGTGAAGGTCCACAATGGACAGATCAGCGGAACCCTCGACAAGCGTGCCATCGGTGCGGAAGACGGCCGGCTTTTGGACGCCATCATCCAAACCAACGGCCCAAGCCGTGGTGCAGAGTTCTTGGACCAGTTCACCCGCTTGACCATCGGTGCGTGCACCTCGCTCGGGTTCACGACCGGCATTGACGATGAGGACCTCTCCGATGACGCCATCGCTGGCATCGAGAAGGCGAACGATGAAGCTCGCATCGCCGTCCGTGCGGAACTCGAGAAGTTTGGCGAAGACGGTCAAGGCTACGACACCCGTCCCGGACGAACGCCGGTTGAGACCCTTGAGGAGAACATCATGATCATCCTCGACCAGGGCAAGCAGGCCGCCGGTGACGTGGCGAAGGACGAACTGAACCGCTCCGGCTCCACCAACGCGGCCGTGAACATGGCCATCTCTGGTGCCCGTGGTTCCATGGACAACCTCACCATGATGGCCGGTTCCATCGGTCAGGCCAAGGTGCGTGGTCGCCGTCTTGAGCGCGGTTACGAAGACCGTGTCTTGCCCCACTTCAAGCGTGGCGACAAGGGTGGCCGTCAGAAGGGCTTCATTTCGTCCTCGTTCAAGCGTGGCCTCCAACCGACGGAGTTCTTCATGCTCTCTGTGTCCGGACGTGAGTCCCTGGTCGACACCGCGGTTCGTACCGCGAAGTCGGGGTACATGCAACGCCGACTGATCAACGCCATGGACGACCTGAAGGTGTACAACGACGACATGCTGTCGGTGCGCAACACCGCGAACCGAATCATCCAGTTCTCCTACGGCGAGGACGGCATCGACCCCTCCCGTGGTGTGCACGGTTCACCCTTCAACATCGACATCGTGGTCGACGACGCCCTGGGCACCGACGGTGCGATGGACGTGGATCACGACTCTTACGATCGTGACGAGCAGGAAGACGACCTCGGCGGCTGGGAATTTGAGGCCGAAGAGAGCGACGGAGGTGAGGACTGATGGTTGTCAAGAGCGCCACCAAGAAGAAGCTGATCGACCTTGGCGTGGCAGAAAACTTTGCGCATGCCTTGGCCAACGACCGCAAGTGGGACGAGGTCAAGGTTCTCGCCGTGCAAGACATTGCTCAAGCGTGTGAAACCGATTCGGAAACCGCCGCGAAGATCCTCTCGCTCATCGAGGGTGCATCGCGCAAATCCAGCGATGGAGAGAGCGATGGCGGTGGGCCAACCACCAAGATCACGCTTCGCAAGAGCCGCAGCCGCCGCGTCAAGGCGGACGTTGACCTGCAAGGCTACGATGAAGGCCGCAAGATGCAGGCCCTTCGTTCCGCACTCGCGGACGACCCTGTGTACACCGCGCTTGAGAAGGCCGCTGACAAGGCCGGCTTGCACCTCACGGTTCGCATCCTGAACGATTTGGCGGACGCCGTGCTGAAGCGCGGCAAGAAGAAACTCACGGCCGGTCAGGCCGACAAGGTCATCGCGCGCGCGCAAACCGAATTGGCCAAGTCCCGCATCGACCCCTTCGAGGCTGCGGGCATCGTGACCGCCCAATCCCTTGGTGAGCCGGGTACGCAGATGACGATGCGTACGTTCCACTACGCCGGTGTGGCCACGGTCAACGTGACCCAGGGTTTGCCCCGTATCATCGAGATCGTCGACGCGCGAAAGGTGCCCAACACCCCGACGATGAAGATTTACCTGAAAGACGGCATCAAGGCCACGGCGGAGGACGCACAGAAATTGGCGGCTTCCCTCGAGGTCACCACCACCGTGAACATTGCCACCATCGAAACCGACGTGGCTCAGCGACGGCTCGTCCTCCACCTGAACAAGGCCAACATGACGCAGAAGAACATGACCGGTGCGGAAGTGCGTGAGAAACTCACGCGCGCCACCCGCCTTCACGTCATCGCGAACAAGGAGAAGAACCCGACCATGTTGACCCTCATCCCGAACGTGCACAGCGCCGAGGACCTCGACACGCTGGCGGAGAACCCGCCGTCGTACACCATGCTCCTGCAGTTGGAAGAGAAGATCCGTGACCTGCGCCTGAAGGGCATCCCAGGCGTTGAGCGTGCCAACGTGCAGTTCAACGACAAGACCGGAGAGCACTACCTGGCGACCATCGGGTCCAACCTTGCCCGCATCAACGAGATCGAGGCCATCGACCGAAGCCGCACCTACACCAACAACATCATCGAAATCTACGACCAGCTTGGGATTGAGGCCGCGCGACAGGCCATTGTGGACGAACTCAAGGAAACCCTCGACGGAGCCCGCTTGGAAGTCGACGACCGTCACCTGCTGATCGTCGCCGACGTGATGACTTCGGAAGGTGAAGTCCGTGCCATCGGACGTCACGGTGTCTCCGGAACCAAGCACAGCATCCTCGCGCGTGCCGCGTTCGAAGTGACCGTGAACCACCTCCTCAAGGCCGGCATCATCGGCGAGCGCGACCACCTGACGGGTGTCGCTGAGAACATCATCGTCGGACAGCCGATCGCCCTCGGCACCGGCAGCGTGGAACTCTTCTACGTGCCCGACGCCTGACCCTCACACCATGAGAAGCAACAGTGGAGAATGGACGTGAACCTATGGACCTAAGCCGACACCTCAAGACCGCAGCCAGCTCTGGCCGACTTCTGTTCGGTCAGCGACAGACCCTCGACGCATGTGCCTCGGGCGAAGCCCGCCTGGTCATCGTCGCGGCCAACTGCCCGACCACCTACATCGACGACCTTGGTGCCAAGCACCCTGAGGTCACCGTGCACCGCGCGATGATGGTCAACCGCGACCTGGGCGTTGCGGTCGGAAAGCCGTTCAGCATCTCGACCATTTGTGTCGTGGACGCTGGGGACAGCGATCTCCTGACCCTCGAAAGCAACGTCTGAGCACGGGACAAAAGCCCCTATATGGGGTCCGTGCAGCACAGAACCATGGCCCGTGCAGCGTCAGCCACGTTCCTCGTCGTCTTGCTTTTGGCTTCCTTTGTTGGACCCCTTGCCCAATTCGCCAACGAACCAGCCCCCGTGCTGGACGAAGTGAATGAAGCCATGCGCACCTCAGGGCGAAGTTCCACCAATGGATTCCTGATGTCTGGCGGGACAGGTTCGGCTCAAGATCTGGCCTTTTTCACGTCGGTGGATGCACACGGGCAAGGCTCTGTGGCCGCGTTGCGCTACACGGCGGACGTCACCTTCGGCAGCCAAACCGTTACCGCATCGTGCCCCTATTTGGCCCAACTCCAAGACCTGTGCGATGCCGCCATCATCGGGCTGACCGAGTCCGGTTCCTTTGCCTGGGGAAGCCCCATCGACACCACGAACGGTGGCGTCACGGGGATCAGCACCGCCTCCGACGTTGGCGGTGAAGCCTTTGTCGGTGGTGAATACATCGGAAGCCTCGTGTTCGGAGGCAGCCCAGCGTTCTCCTTTTCTCAGAACTTCGAAGGTTTCGTCGCCAAGACGGACCCGACCGGGAATTGGATGTGGGCCACCGGCTACACCACGATTGACGGCGGGTTCGGAGCCACGTCCGTGGTCACCGACGTGGCCTTGGACATGGCCGGGAACCATTACGCCACGGGCTATTTCATCGGGGAAACCGATTTTGGTGGCCAGTCGATCAACGTGAGCGACCTGCAGGCCTTCGTCGCCAAGTACACCTCAGGAGGGGTGCTGGATTGGGTCATTGACGTCGGTGGATTGAGCAACGACCTCGGTATCGCGCTGACCACCACGCAAACCGGTTCGGTCCACATGGCCATGATCACGAACAGCGGCACCATCAACGCCGCATCCACGCTCTATTCCCTCATCGGGACCCAAGACGTGGTCCTCCTCGAGATCGACCCAAGCGGGGCCGTGCTGTCGATTGACGGTTACGGAGTCCCGAACGAGGCCACGTCCATCGGGGCGTTGGAATCCAACGCACAAGGCGACATTTACCTGGGTGGGAGTTTCAAAGGCACCCTTGGCGGCACGGGATGGTCCATCACAGCCAGCCAAGGCAAAAGCGACCTCTTTGTGATCAAGCGCTCTCAAAGCGGCTCAGGCGACTGGGCGGTGTCCGGTGGCAGCAGCGAGAACGACTCCATCAGCGGCATGGGCATCAACAGCCTCGATGAAGTCATCGTGGCGGCTTCCTTGAGCGCCAGCGGGACCTTTGGGTCGAAGTCGACCATCCTTTCAGGAGGCACGGACGCTGTTCTGGCGGGCCTCACCAGCAGTGGGACGTGGGATTGGGCCCAGCGCGTGGCCAGCACCCAGAACGATTACGCCTTCGATCTGGCGGTGAACATGAGCGATGAAGCGATCATGGTCGGTGGATTTGGCGGCAGCATCAGCCAAGGGGGCAATTCCATTTCACCCACGGGTGCCATCGACGCGATGGCGTTTGGATTTGACCCGGCGACCCTCATCGACACCGACGCTGACGGCGTGCCCGATGTGCGCGACAATTGCCCCACGGTGAGCAATCCAGGGCAGGGCAACACCGATTTTGACGCCGAGGGCGACGCCTGCGACTCGGACGATGACAACGACGGTTTGACCGACAGCTTCCCTGACCTTTGCCCCCGCAACAGCCAGTACAACTGGACCTCGATGCAAGATTGGGAAGACCCCGCCAATTCAACCGATTGGGACAACGACGGTTGCCGTGATTCCTTGGAGGACGACGACGACGACAACGATGGTGTCCTCGATGTGGACGACGCATGCCAGCACAGCGGATACAGTCCACCTCGTCCCACGTGGGTGTCCAACTCGACCAACGACCTCGACGGTGACGGGTGCCGTGACTTCGACGAGGATTTCGACGATGACGGCGACGGTTTCGAAGACGGAGCCGATGCATGCCCGTCATTGGCGGGAACCTCGACCGAGGGTGGTTTTGTTGGCTGCCCTGATGGCGACATGGACGGTTGGGCCGACTCGAAGGACGACTGCCCAGAACTTGCCGGAAACTCGACCGCCAACAACACCAACGCTTGCCCGGACCAAGACGGGGATGGGTGGGCCGACCAACAGGACAGTTTCCCCTTCGAACCGACCCAGTGGTTCGATCAAGACGGCGACGGCTTTGGCGACAACCAAGACGGTGTCACGCCTGACGCCTGCCCAGACTTTGCGGGAATTTCGACCGTGGATCGTTACGGATGCAACGACCCTGACGCCGACGGCCGCTCGTCGCCCGATGCCGATTGGACGCTTGAGGATGGGGCGGACGCCTTCCCCACGGATCCGGCCCAATGGTCTGATTTCGACGGCGACGGACTCGGGGACAACCACAACGACCCGAACTGGGATGACCGCAGCCCAAATTGGCCTGGAGAGTACCTCGAGATTGTGGGTGACTACGACCGATGTCCTGCCGTTGCGGGCAACTCCACGAAGTTGGGCGTGCTTGGTTGCCTCGACAACGACGGCGACGGCTACGACAACAACAACGACGCTTTCTACCGCGAGCCCACGCAGTGGGCCGATGAAGACGGGGACGGCTACGGCGACAACCCAGACGGGTTTGAGGCCGATGCATGCCCCAACACGCCCGGAAATTCCACCTTGGACCGCTTCGGCTGTGACGACTACGACGGTGACGGTTGGTCGGATCCCTTCGACGGCATCGGCACCGACGCGGCGCCCGAGGATCCCACCCAGTGGAGCGATGCAGACGGTGACTTCTGGTACGACAACCCCAACGGGAACTTCGCGGATGAGTGCCCCAACGCGCCGGTTGCTCCGGGAGCCGCCACCCGTTTGGAGGGCATCGACCGCAACGGCTGCCCCGACACCGACTTTGACGGATATTCTGACCCTGACGCCACCTACAACGCCTCGATGGGTGCCGATGCGTGCCCTGAAGACGGATACGATCCCTCCATCACTTCGACCGTGGACCGCTTTGGGTGCCTCGATTCTGACGGTGACGGATATTCCGACCCCGATGCAGGTTGGACCGTGGCCATGGGTGCCGACGCCTTCCCGAACGACCCGATGAAGTGGTTGCCGGAGGTGGAGGAAGACACCGGCGGCACGTCTGGTGGCTTCGGTGCAGTGGCCATGATCGGCGGCGTTGTGTTGCTCATCGGCGCCATTGCGGCCGTGCTCGTGATGCGTGGACGTGGTGGTGCCGATCAGGACAAGGCATGGGCCTCCGCGCCCGATGGTCTTCCTGGGTTGAACACCATGGCTCCGGCCGTGGCGGTGCCGCCTGGTTTGGCCGTGCCTGCCTCAAACGTGGCCTTGCCTCCAGGATTGGAAATGCCAGGGGCTGCACCTGCGCCCGCTCCCGCTCCGGCACCGGTGGTGGACCCTGCGGCGATGACCTACTACCAAGGCCTCCTCGCCCAAGGCTACGACCCTGCGTCGGCCCAAATGTACACCCAACAGTACTACCCCGGCTTCCAAGCCTGACCTACGGGGCCAAGGGAAGCCTCTTGAGGCTGGGCCGGGCCCTCGGGCCATGCAGTCCAGCACCGCGTCCCCTCCGTTTCTGGTCGCCGACGAGTCCCTTGCTGAATTTGGTCGACTTGAAATCGGCATCGCCGAGCATGAAATGCCCGGGCTCATGGCCATCCGCGGACGTTACGCTCCACAACGTCCGCTTGAGGGCGTCCGCATCACGGGTTCCTTGCACATGACCATTCAGACGGCGGTTCTCATCGAGACCCTCGTCGAACTTGGAGCCGACGTGCGCTGGGCCAGCTGCAACATCTTCTCCACGCAAGACCACGCTGCCGCAGCCATCGCGGCCGGCGGAACACCGGTGTTTGCCTGGAAGGGCATGAACCTCGAGGAATACTGGGATTGCACCTACCACGCCTTGTCCCATGACGGTGACCAAGGTCCGCAACTCATCGTCGATGACGGCGGTGACGCCACCTTGCTCATCCACAAGGGGTACGAACTCGAGCACGGTGACCGATGGATCGACACCCCCTCCGACAGCACCGAAGAATCCGTCATCAAGGACCTGCTTCGCCGCGTTCATGGCGAAGATCCAACCCGTTGGACGCGCATGGTCGCGGACCTTGTCGGCGTGTCGGAGGAGACCACCACGGGCGTGCACCGGCTCATTCAGCGCTTTGAGGAAGGCAAGTTGCTCTTCCCCGCCATCAACGTCAACGACTCCGTGACCAAGTCGAAGTTCGACAACCTCTACGGTTGCCGAGAATCCCTGGTGGACGGCATCAAGCGCGCGACCGACGTCATGATTTCTGGAAAGTTGGCGGTGGTTTGTGGCTACGGCGACGTTGGAAAAGGCTCTGCTGCTGCCCTCCGGGCACAAGGTGCACGTGTCATCGTCACCGAGATCGACCCCATTTGCGCGCTTCAGGCGGCGATGGAAGGCTACACGGTCACCACCGTGGAAGATGCGCTCACCACCGCGGACATTTTCGTGACCGCGACCGGCAACAAGGACATCATCACGCTGGATCACATGCGTCGAATGAAGGACCAAGCCATCGTGTGCAACATCGGTCACTTCGACAACGAGATTCAGGTGGAAGCCCTTCAAGCGGCCAACGACGTTGGTCATCAAAACATCAAGCCACAGGTGGACCGTTACGACTTCCCAGAAGGGCACAGCATCTACCTCTTGGCCGAGGGGCGCTTGGTCAACCTCGGTTGCGCCACGGGACACCCCAGTTTCGTGATGTCCAACAGCTTCGCCAATCAGGTGCTGGCTCAGATGGACCTCTGGGCCAACCGAGAGCACGCCGAAATCAAGGTCAGCATCCTGCCGAAGCACCTTGACGAAGAAGTGGCCATGCTCCACCTGGAGCGCATTGGTGCCAAATTGACCGCGCTGTCCAACGATCAAGCCGATTACATCGGTGTTGAGGTCCAAGGGCCGTACAAGCCCGAGGCCTACCGCTACTGATGCTCGGTCGCGGTCGGTGAACACCGACGTGGTCTGAACCACTGGCTCGACTCAGGTGAGCACTTCGAGCAAGCGGTCTTGCTCTGCGGCGCGGCGGAGTTCCATTGCAATACGGCGGCCGCTGCTCATCGGCTTGCGCCATAGGGCGTTGCCGTAGGGGTGACCGACGTTGACGTGAACGTTGGTGCCGCCACCCAAACGAGGGGCGACGTCGTAGATGGCGTAGTTCATGTCCTTGTCAATGCAGGTCTGCAGGCAGAAGGGTCCGATCACACCAGGGTCGTAGTGTTCCTGAGCCGCGTCGATGAATTTCTCTCCCAGTTCGAAGGCGGTCTCGAGAAGGGACTCGCGGATGGTCGCAGTGTTGTGGCCCACGACGGTCATCTCAGGGATCTGCTGGTGTGCGGGCATCGTCATTTGCTGCGGAGCAGGCAAACGGACGTGGCCGTCAAGGGAGGACTCGAAGCGCCAGTCCACGCCGAGCAATTCGAGGGATTCACCTCGGTCGGCCAGTGGGCTGTGGAAGAAGTTCAGGTTGAACACGGGGCCGATGACGTAGCGCTCGATGCGCGCACCGTCGAGGCTTTCCTGATCGATGATGCCCTCCTTGAGCAAGGTCTGCGATTTTTCGACGTACTCTTCGTAGGACGCACAGGTGAAGAAGCCACGCTCGAGTTTCTTCTGGGCGTGGTGCAACTTGACGATGACCAAACAATCGATGTCCTGAGGGTCATCGATTTTCTCAGGGTACGGCAGGCCAGCCTTGTCGAGGATCCAATAGTAGTCTTGGTCCTCGGTTCGCTCTTCCATGCGCAGCATGTTGCGCGAGCCAAACATCGGGACATGGAAATCGTTCTCGATGGCGTCGATGCTGCAGTAGGAGGTGAACGAGCGGTTCGGGATGTACACCACGTTACGGTCGCGCATGCGCTGCTGCATGGCAGGATCAAGCACGCCGTCAAAGGATGGCATCACGATGGCTTTGTCCACCATGCCGCGTCGGACACGACCGGACGCGTTGCGTTCGCTTCGGAAGTATTTGGCGTAGGTCTTCTCCCGCCCTTCCTTGCAATAGGCCACGGTGGGGAAGCCTTCCTCGATGGCGCCGTCACAAATGTCCAGCGCGGAGTGCGAGGCGGTCATGCCGACGCGGAGTTTCATCCGGTCGTAATTCTCGACGATGCCTGCGATGTCGTCACGGGTGATCATGCCTTGACCTCCTTCGGACCTCGCCGGGGGAGGTTTTCAGTCATACCGCTGCAATTGCATCAGCTCGTCGGTCGAAAGGGTCTCGCCGGACATCAGTTTGCCCATGAGATCGGAGACTTCCATGCGTGGTGTTGGACGGTGGGCTTCGCCGCTGTCTGCACTGCGCATGGCGCGGAGCATGTCCTGAATGGAGTGGAGGCATCGGAGGGAGACGATGTAGTGATGGTGCGCACTGTCTGCTTCGCGCTTGATGGAGCGGAGTTCACGGTGGGCACGCTCCTGCTTGGAGCGCGTCTCGTCCACTTGAGCATGCCACTTGAGCATCAAATCGTGGGCGGCCTGGGCCGCAGAGGCGGCCTCCTCGACCTCTTGGTGGGCTGCTTCCTGCTCTTCCTGAGCCTCCTTCAAATCTGCACTGACCGCGCCAAGTTCGGTGTCGCTGGCTTCGGCCGCTTTCATGTCGCGGATTTGCTTCTGGATGCCCTTCATGCGCTCCATGACCTTCTTTTCGTTCTTGCCGGTGTGGCGGCCTTGCTCAAATTCCCGCTCAAGGCGGTCGAGATCGCGGCGAAGGCTTTGCAGGGTGACCGGCCGCTCGCGGCGCCCACGGCGACCAAAGGAATCCTCTTGCGGTGCTTGCGGCGCCTTTGATTCCTCAATCTTGGAACGGGCCGCTCGAACACGGTCGGTGGCGGCCTTACGGACCTCCTTCTTGGACCGAACGATTTCGTTGAGTTGTTCACGGACTTCGCGTTGCTGCTTGACCTCGGTGATGAGTTCACGAACCTCGCCGCTCAGCTCATCACGTGCCGTACGGGCGCTCCGCGCCTTCTCGTTGTGCGCGTCACGGGCTTCACGGTAGGTGGTCGCTTTGGTGTCCACCATGGTCCGTCGTTCTTCAAGCAAAGACTTGAGGTCGCTCATGGTGGTCACCGTCAGGCGTTGACCCGACGTCTTCGCCACCTGCACGTCCCATTTAACCCTTCAGCGTGCCAAGCGCTCGCAGCAACGCCGCACTTCAACGAGAAGGCCACCAAGGTTTGGCGAGGTGTCGGTCAACACCAGCAGGAGTTCACCGCTTTGCAAGCGTTCGGCGATCGCCCATCCCTGTTCTGCCTCGAGGGTCATCCTGTGGCCCGGTTCCAACATCACCATGGCGTCCGCAGCAGCACGCTTCGCCTCATGCGCACGTGGTCCTGAGGACGCCAGAGACAAACCGTTCAACGCCAGCAGCACAGCGCCTGTGACTTCCTTTCGGGTGGCGCACAAACCGTCCAGCACGGATTGACCCATGGGCAGATCATGTCCCTTCGGTGCATCAGCCTTCCCACGGTGGCGTGGAGGGCATCGGTCCGCGCATCAAGAGGCCAACACCGTCGGTGTAGTAATCGTGAAGTTCACCTTCAGCGGAAAGGCCCCGGCGTTCATAGAACCGAATGGCCCCTTGATTGTCCTCCCTGACTTCCAAGCGAAGCCCCGTCAGCCCCTCGTTCTGCCCGGCTTGGACCGCCATGTCCCACCCTTGCCCACCAAGGCCTTGCCCCTGCAGCGAGGCCTCGACGGCGAAGGCCACCACCCGCAGATCGACCCCTTGGAACGGCGTGGTCCACAGGAGTCCACGCAAACGGTCTGGCCCAACCTCGGTGAGGGCCTCATCCGGGCCATGTTCCAACAGCATCAGGTTACCGTCCCAGGTTGGCACCGGTAGGCTCGCCAAACTTCGTGGCGTGTAGGTCTCGCCGGTTTGAGCGAGGAAAAGGGCGCACGCAGCCTTCGCCCATGCTTCGTCCCATTCTGCAGGGCTCCGAGCGGTGCACCACGTGAACATCCGTTCACTCCCGCGGTGATCGTGGCCCCTTGCCTCTTTTCCCTCGGCGTTGATTGATGTCGTTTCGACGCCGTGATGCAGCATGACGCTCCGACTTGTGACGGTGCCGTTTTGCGTGCTTGCCGTCTTGCTTTGCACCCGGTAGACCACCTTGATCGAGCAGCGCGCCAAGATCAGCAAGCGAGAGCGTCCCTCCGCTTTGAGCACGCTCTCGGACTTCGTTGACGTTCACACGGGGCCGACGGGGCCCTCCGCGGCCCCCACCGCGTCTTTCTTGGCGCCCCCTAGGGGCATCGCGTTTCGCTCCACCCTTGAGGAAGGCCTCCAAGCGGCCCACCTCACGGCTGAGCAATTTTCGCTCTTTGCGACGCTGTTTGAGCAAGCCCGTGATTCGATTGGCACGGCGGTCGTATTCGTCGACGTCCCCACTTCGTACCCGTACTTCCTTGAGACCGGGCTCGTCTTTGAGCAGGTCCGTGTGGGCCTGTTTGCGGCTCTTTTCGAGGGTCCGGATCTTTCGGACTTCCTCGCGCTGCACCCTGAGGAGCTCGATGTAGCGTTGATGGTGCGCGTCACTGGCCGCTTTGGCCTTGTGCATCGCTTGAAGTTCGAAGAAGCGGCTGAAGTCGCGTTGCTCACGTCCCAACGAAGGGACGCGAAACACGTCGACCTCGGCGGTCAGCGTGTGGTAAAGGCGCTTCAGTTCCTCCTCGATCCTGCCGCGGGGAAGGACCAGACGCTGATCTTCCGCATCGCGCAAGGTTTTGGCCTCGTCCATTTCTTTGGCTCGGTCACGCAAGCCCCGGGCCACGGCTCGGATGTCTTGACTCATGTCCTCGGTGTCGTTGAGGGCGCCACGCATCGCCTTGGAAAGGCGGATGGCTTCGTCGCGCTCGGCCGCCAAGGCGTCCACCCGTTCTTGGGCCACGCCCAACTCAGCCCGCTTGGTGGCCAACAGGGCGACGATTCTCTCTCGTTCCAAACCCTTGAGGTCGTCAAAGAGCCCCCTCGGCTGGTCGGGTGCAAGACGCAGACCTTCAACAGGAGCGAGCAAGGTCGCCAGGTCTCCGCCTTCGGTCAACCCCTCCCACATGCGCAGGCCTTCTTCCATCATGTCGGCCCACCCTTCTGCTTTGACGACGCGTGACAAATCGTGATCGAGGTCAAAGGGATCCTCGATGGCCATGACGTGGTGACCCATACGGTCCACCGCGCCTTGGAGTTCCTTGACCGGTCCCTTCTTTGGGGCAGGCCATCGTCGCTTCGTCCTCTTCGGGTCTGCACCCTCGCGAAGGCTTACGATGCGTTCGTCCCATGCGTGTTCAACGAACCACCGATGGAAAAACCCTGCAAAGAGTTCCGCAGCAGTGGCTGTGCCGGGTTTGAAACCTTCAGGCACGTGGATGGTGGTGTCGTGCCTTCGTCCGTCGTAGGACTCCACACGCCGTGGTTCGCCCTCTTGCAGGTTCGGGACAATTGGAGCGTCGATCGATTGCAGGTGCCGAAGCACCAAGAGGGTCCATGCGTACGAAGACAAGGTCCCTTTGAAGGCGTTCGCCAAGCCGCGTTGCAACGCCCAGTGCTTGACGGCAAGCGCGACGGTCTTCACGCGAGGGTCAATGTCCACGTAGGTGGCGATCAACTCCGTGTTGCGCAAAGCCAGCGCATTGTTGAGGCTCAAATCAACGGGAATGCCGGTGGTGGAATCGGTGAATTTCACGATGGGGACTTTGGCACGACCGATGGTTTGGATGTCACGGTAGTCCTCGCTTTCGAGGACGTTGGCCAAATGGCGCAGCACACCTTTGGGTTTGCGCAGGTCGTTGACGACAAGGCAGAGGTCGACATCGCCCCTGCGAAGCACCAGCCCTGTTTCTGCCGAACCAAAGGGGTGGAGTTTCGATCCGCGCACCTGACGCTCGAGGGTCCGCGTGAGGTGATTGACGATGCCACGGCGCTGCTTTCGCTCCACCTCAGAGGGGCTCACCTCGCGCTCTAGGGCGGTGAGTTGGTCGGCCAAAACGGAGGTCTTCTCCTCGGTCATGGCTTCAGGGGGCGGTGGTGCATACGTGCCTTGGAGCCGGCCGATCAGACGAGGCCATCGAGCAACCTGCTCCTCGCTCCATCCCTCGGTCATTCCTCTTCCTCCTTTGGTTTGGAGGAAACGAAGCTCGATTCACCGCCTTCAGAGACCTTGACCATCGCCGCAAGAAGCGGGTGGTTCGCGTCCAAATCCGCCGTGGCGACACCGGTCCAGTACGCAATGGCTTGCTCGGATTCATCCAAGGCCACGGCGAGCCGGCGAGTGCGGGAGTCGGCGCGTCGGAGCCCTTCATCCTGCTTGACGAAGGCGCTGTGGTGCATTTGATGATCTTCGACGACCAGGAGCATGGCCTCATGGGCCTTTTGTGCCGCATCGAGCATGGCCCGTGCTTCCTTGCGCGCTTCGTTCATGGCAAGGTGGTCGCCGGCTTTCTCCGTTCGTCCGGCAACCCACGCTTCGTGTTCGGACACCAAATCGCGCATGGCGGCGATGAAACCGGCTTCGGTCTTGTGGTCGCCAGCCGTTTGCTGCATCGCCTCTTCGATGGCGTTCAGCCGAGCATTAAGCCGTTCACGGGCCCACGCGGGGTCGGGAGTGCGAACGACGTCTTTGCCTTCCATGCCTTCGCGAAGCGATTCCACGCGTTCAAAGGCGGCACGAGCCTTGGCTTGGTACGCGTTTCGCTCTGATTTCAAAGACGCAATGGTTTCGCTGAGTTGGTCACGTTGGCGCTTCGCGTTCGACGCCAGCCCCTTCGCGGCTTCGAGTTCCTCACGCCGTGCGTCGAGCTGGTCCGGGATGGCTTCAGCCAACCGTTCCCGTCGGTGAAGCACCAAGCGAGCCAGCAGCTCAGGCTGGACTTCGAGGAGGGCGTCGACGTCCACGCGCCGGTGGCACACACCAACCCGTGTAAAGGCTCCCCTGTGGGTCGTCATGGCGTGAAGGTGAAGAACCCCGCAGGCGAAGAGGAAGCATGGGTCAGCGTCCTTGGCGCGGGCTCATGCTTGCATCGATGTTGATTTTGCTTGCCATTCCGGTCCAAGCCGACGGCGATGGAATCGGCATTGATGCCGCGCAGTTGCCTACTTTCGTGGACGTCGACCTCACCGCTGAGGTCGTTGTTCACCTCCAAGGCTTCGGCGTCAACGGTACGGCCACCTTGCATGGGACCATCAGCGACGCAGAGGGAGCAGTGGTGTGGTCGGTGATGGACAACATCAGCCTTGGTGACGGTGACACAGGTGTGTTGACGTTGAACGTGAGCACCGTCCCGGCCGGCTCACAACAGCTCAATCTGCTTCTTTCCGGTCATGTGCTGGTGTCCAACACCACGCACCTGTCCTCAGCGACCGTTTCACTTCAGCGCGATCGCCCCCTCTCGGTGGGCATCGTCGCGGCGAGTTCCGACCGAGCAGAAGGCCTCAACGGCGCAGGAATACCGAGCGGTGCCGATCCTCGTGATGGTGAACGGTTGGCGTGGTTCCTCACCCTCCGGAACGACGGTGACGTGGATTGGAACGGGACCTTGCAGGCCACCTTCACACAAGGTGCAGTGGACGAAATCGTCAATCAGGAGGTCAACCTTAGTCCCATGAGCTCCAACGAGGTCGTGCTCTCAACCGCCACAGCATGGGCCGAGGGGCCCATCCACCTCAACGCCGTGTTGCTCAACGTCACCGATGCGAATCAGGACGACGACCAGGTGGAGTGGAACACCACCGTGGCTCCCCCGCCGCTCCCGTTGTTGGCCCTCAGCCTCGAGCGTCAGAACACGCCCGAGGTACCTGGTGATCTTTGGCGACACAACATGTCCCTGAGCAACACCGGGCAGGCGGCGTGGACGGGTCACGTCAATTGCACGTGGTCGGACGGTTCCCTGCATGCCAGTGTGCCGGTGACGGTTCAGTTGGCTGAAACCATCGATGCCGTCCTGGAGGGCACGGCCAAGGACGGCACGCTCTCGTGCACCGCGGTCGGACCCCGCGTGGACGACGCCAGTCAGGTGACCGTTACGGATTCACTCGAACTTTCCATCGCCGTGTTTGAAGTGGTCGCCGGTGGCCAACCGGTTCCATTGGATGGTCCTTGGGACGTCGGCGATGACGTCAGATGGTCAGCCGTGGTGCGAAACATCGGCACGAGAGAGGGTTCTGTTGCGTTGCAGGTGGGGGACGGCACCGACGCGTACGACTCAACTTCGGCCCTCCTCCAACCAGGTGAAGCCTCAGAACTCAGCCTTGAGCACGCCCTTGTGCGTGCCGGAGATGTCGCGTGGTCGTGGTCGCTGATCAGCGAAGACGGGGTGCTGGTGAACGGAGGCGGCACGGCGAACCTGCTCATCCTGTCTGCGCCTGCGTTGAGCAGTTCCATCGACCGCGTCTACGTCGACCCCGCACAGGGGCATGTGGTGGAATGGAACCTCTCATTGGCGTCCTCAACCTCAAGGAAGGTCATGCTCGAGGTGGGTCATGGGGTCCAAGGTGCGTGGACGTGGTCTTCCTCCACCGACCTCGTGCTTGACGCCAATGCCCTCAGCGGTTCAACGCAACTTGGCTGGATCGCGAGCGAGAACGTTGCCGTCCGCCTCACACCAGTGGACTGGGTCCATGCGGGTGGTCCTCTGCTGGTCACGGCCGAGACGGAATCCACCCGCGCAGCCCTCGCTGTGCTGCTCAAACCCACCACCGTGCCTGTGGATCCCGTGGCTGGAAACGACGTCACGGTGACCGTTGAGGTCAGCAACACGGGAACGGCTCCAAGCGACCCGGTCACCCTTCGTCTTGTTTCTTCTGGTGAAGTCCTCGGGACGGTGAACGTCAAGGCGATCGCTCCCGGTGGTGTGGAAGCCTCAGCCGTCGTCGTTCAATGGCCAGAGGGTTCTCCTGTCGGTATTGAAGCCGTGGTGGTCCATGAAGGGGAACGCTCGGTGAGCCAGGTGTCCTACGAGGTCGTGCTTCCTGAGGCTTCCACGAGCCTTTCCATCCCATGGTCAGGGCTCGTGCTCGGCGTCGCAGGTGGGTTGGTGCTGCTGACCGTTGAGGCGATTCGTAGGCGTGCGCCCGAGGGTGAGAAAAAGCCGCGGAGCTCTTTGCCCACCTCCACGTCAACGGACACCCCCTCGTCTGCACCGGTGGAGAAGGTGGAGGTGGCCTGCCCCTCCTGCGACCGGAGACTTCGGGTGCCGGGCGACTACAGCGGCGCCGTGCGTTGTCCGGATTGTCGTGAGCGTTTCGATGTCGAACCGGTCGGTGACCCGGCGCCCACGTCAGACGTCCAGGATGACGAGGTGGTCCCTGAAAAAGTCGAGATAGGTTGCCCGGCCTGTTCACGCGCCCTTCGTGTTCCCGCGGATTTCAACGGCCAAGTGCGATGCCCTGCGTGTAAGCATGAGTTTTCCCGTGCGGAGGCGGTCTAATGGTGGGACACTTTCAGGAATTTGAGGACGAATACCTCGAGACGATGTATGAATTTCACGAAGCCGAGCCCGGGGGCATGGTCAAGACGGGGGATTTGGCCAAGCGCCTCGGGGTTTCACCTGCGTCTGCGACTGAGATGGTTCAGCGTTTATCCAAGCGTGGTTTCGTCATCTACACGCCGTACAAAGGCGTTCAGTTGACCGCGGATGGCTTGGAGCATGGGCGCCGTCTGAAGCGTCGTCATCGCTTGGCAGAAGTCATGCTTGAGCGCCTTCCGTTCGATGGCGATGCGCACGCCACCGCCTGCCGTTTGGAGCACGCCATCGACGACGATCTTGAGGTGGCGCTTTCCCGCTGGCTTGACCACCCTGAACTCGACCCCTCGGGTCGGCCGATTCCACCTGCCACAGGAGCGGTCGCTGAGCGGTTGGCGTCCACTGCAGCCGCAACAAAGCGGCTTGCTGATGGACTTGCCCCGGGCGAGCGCGGTCATGTGGTCGCAATGGTGGCGTCCGAGGCCCTCGCCTCCCTTGGTTTGGAGGTCGGGGCCCTGCTCGAACGAACCGAAGCGGGCTTCTCCGTCAACGGTGCTCCACTCCTGCTCGCTGACGACCTGCTCTTGTCTGTGGTGGTCGATGTTTCCGCCTGATGGACAAGGCCCCACGCGTTGGTTTCATACGCAGAACGTCGAGGTTTGCACATGGACGGCCAACAGCAGGGCGCCATGTCTGAACGCCTCCGCCAAGCCGAGCAGGTGCTGTACGGTTTGGATCAGCAATTGTTGACAGGCGGCCTTCGCCTCACCCTCGTCTTGCCGTTGTTCGCGCTTTTCTTGGCCTTCATCGGCTGGTCGGTGGCCACGTCGACGGAAGTGCCCGCCTGGTGGACCGATGGGATTCAACCCACGCTTGGGGTGACCTTGGACTGGGCCTTGGTGGCCATACAGTTCACCATGGTCCTGACCTTCGCGCTGATGTTGCTTGTGCATCGAGTGAGGCTGGGCCTCAGCGTGCACGGCATCGAGGCTGAAGTGGCTGAATTGGGTGGGCAACACCGCTGGGTGGCTTCCTCCCATGGGTACGATCACATCGAGGAGGTCATGCACCGTTCGGTCCGCGCCACGACTTCGGCCATCGTTCTTCTCGTGCTTTCCCTTGCGCTCCTTCTCATCGAACTGGCACGAGGCCCCTCTGACCCTGCCGGACAAATCGCCCACCTCGCGGCCTCGTCTTTTCTTCTGCTGGCGTTTGGCGAGCACCTCAGCCGCAGCGGTCGTTTGTTTACCTCAAGCACAGAAACTGGGCTGCTCGAAGCCTACGATCCACCGATTCATCCTTCGACCCTGCACGCCGTGTTTGAAGAGATCCTGCTGACCGTGATGGATCCCTTGCTTCGTGCGAAGTATGAGAAGTTCATGAGTGAGTTGATCGGGCATCGAAAGGCGGACGTTGAAGCGCTCCCGGCCAAGGAGAAACTGCTCGCCCTCCAATGGATGCGATGCGATGGACAAATCCTCACCCCTGCCTTGGCCAAAGAAATCGAAGAGGTCTTGGAGGAAGGGGGCGTTGAGTTCCTCAAAGAGCACAAGGTGTTCACACCTGACGTTTGGACGCAATTGTTCGACAAGGCCACGGAGGTCGCTCCGGCCTTCTTCCGGCTGATGCGTCGCACCACAGAACGGATCCGAATGGGCAACCTTCGAGGTCGTCAGGACCTTCTCGTTGACGTGGACATGGCCAACATCGTCGATGGAAGCACGGGCCTGTTCATGTACATCAGGAACCTGGACGCCACCCCGCGCACCGTGGTGCTGCGCATGCAATCCCCGGATTTCCGTCCGAACGATCTGGCGCTCACGTTCCACTTGCCTGCAGGCGAAGCAGAATCCCTGTTGGGCTCTGCAGTCCCGGTGTCCGGCGAGGGGGATCAGGACGTCATCGGGTCCTTGGTCCGCTTGCTTCAACTCGGCACCACTTCGTGGCAGTCGTTGATTCCTAACCGGTATGGCGAAGCCACCGTCACGGTCCGCCTCGAAAACGAGGACGGTGACCTCCTGTTGGGTCAGCAGATCAACACCCGGGTCCGTTCGGGCACCAAGAAGCGTCTTCGCCGCTCAGGGGTCGTCGTCAGCGCCACCCTCGGCGTCCTTGGGGTTGTTGCGTCGGTCATCCTCCAAGTCAACCGATTGCTGTCTTTGTAGGGCACGTCCCTGCACAGGAGCCTTGAAATGGAGCATAGCGAGGCACCGGCATGCGCCGGGACCGCGACGAGCGCGACGAGCGACCAGATGCTGACCTGCGAGAGCGTTTGCACGCCATGGAAGCCAAGGTCCGCAAATTGCGTGAAATCCGCAACCAGCACAGCGACCGTGCACGTCGGTCCAGGGACCAGCGCAACGCGGTTCAGGCCCAGTACAAAGAGCACCGAGAAAGCGTGGACCTTCTCATCGCCGAAGTCAAGGCCATCCGCGCCGAGGTGAACCTGCACCGTGAGCGTCGAAACGCCATTCAGGACCAACTGAAGCAATTCATTTCCCAGATCAAGGGCCGTCGAGGTGACAAGGACGCCAAGCGTTCTGCCACGGCCGAATACCATCAACTCAAGGCCGAGATGGAACGCCTTGAGGAGACCTTCGAAACGTCCAGCGTGGGCATGAAGAAAGAGAAGGAGATGATGGAGAAACTCAAGCGGATGGGTAACCGTGTCGGCGAGTTGGCTCCTGAGGTCGAGGAATTTGAACTGGTCAAAGTTGACCTGAAGGACCTCGATGGCAGCATCAAGATGCTGAAGGCAGAAGCCGACGCTGAACACCAACTCTTCATCGAGGCCATCAAGCGCGCAGACGAGGTGTCGACCAAGATCGACGAAGCCTTCGCTCACCGTGACTTCCTCAAGGCTGAGGGCGATCGGCACCACCTTGAGCACCTCGAGCACCGCAAGGAGGCCGATGCGGTGCATGCCCAGATTGAGGAAATGATGGCCGACGTCAATAAAGTCCGAGACGAACTCAAGATGGCGCGTGAAGAGCGCGAATCCTGGGTCACCGACCACAACGCTGCCGTTCGCGCCGAATTGCAGACTGGAGCACAATCTGAAGCCGTGGCCGATGCTTTGGTGAGCTCCCTGCTCAAGGATGGAAATTTGACCTTCGGTGGAACCATGGCCGAAGACGGCGCTCGCAAGGACCACCGTGGTGGAGACGGTCGGAAAAAGCGCAACATGCGCCGCATCGACATGTCGTCCCGTCGACGCCGTTGAGGTGTCAGCGTGCACGGCGTCATCATGGCCGGCGGTCGTGGAACACGGCTGCAACCCTTGACCGACCATCGACCCAAACCGATGGTGCCGCTGCTCGGCCGCCCTGTCATCGACTACGTCAAGGACGCCATGCTTCGCGCAGGGGTGAACGAACTCGTGGTGACCACAGGTTACCGTGGGGATGACCTTGAGGCCCACGTGCAGACCTGGACGGAGCACGGGGTTCGCGCACGTGTGAACCGGGAGGACACGCCCATGGGCACGGCGGGAAGCGTGCGCCTGCTGTCCGATGTGCTGGACTCAACCTTCCTTGTCGGGTCCGGCGACGGCATCAGCACCCTCGATTTGGAGGCCCTGCTCGTCCACCACCGCGCCACCGGTGCAGCACTGACGATTGGGCTTGTGGAGGTGGAGGACCCCAGTTCATTCGGCATCGTCGGTCTGGGAGCCACCAACGACGGCGAGGTTGACGGTGATCTCCGGCAAGGTTTTGTCCGCCGTTTCGCAGAGAAACCCTCTCCAGAGGAGGCCTTCAGTCGCCTCATCAACGCCGGCGTGTACGTCATCGAGCCCGAGGCCTTGGCCATGGTGCCCCCCGCAATGAAGTATGACTTCAGCCGCGACCTCTTCCCTGCCATGCTCGAAGCAGGTCTTCCCATTGCCGGATTGATGTTGGAAGGCCTGTGGTTTGACATCGGCGAACCGCATCATCTCCTGGACGCTCAAGCCGCCTTGCTGGGTGGTTCGGATCCTTTCCTTCATCCGGGGGCTTCCATCGCGCAAAGCGCCAACGTTGACGCGTCGTTGTTGATGGACAACGCGCAGGTGGAAGACCATGCGTCCGTCATCGATTCCATCCTCGGGGTCGGTTCTGTGGTTGAAGCAGGCGCAAGGCTCGAACGCTGTGTGCTCGGTGATGGGGTTCGCGTGGCCCAGGGAGAGCACCTCGTCGACGTCCGACGGGCGGCGTAGGAAACCGACTCGCCGCGAACGTGTCGGCACACGCCTCAAATAGGCTGGTTCGCGGCAAACCAACATGGCCCATGGGGACGAAACACCGCAGCGGACCTACGAGCGGAGCTGGGAGGACATCGAATCGATGTTGGACGCGGCCGAAGCCAAGCAGCGCGAATGGAAGGAGTGGTTTGAACGATGCCGAGAGGCGGGAGACCGCGAGGGCATGAAAGACGCCGCTCGGAACCATAAGGCCCTCGAGGGGGTCATCAAGACCCTTCGGTGGACCCTCGGCGAGGTCGGGGTTGGCTCGCCCCTGACCTGAACGGCATCGTCATCAGCGGGACCTCCCTGCGTGTGGCATGGCCGACGACCGCTTCTCTGTTCGCGCTCACGTCAGCGCCATGGACCACGCCGATGTGGTCCAGCAGGCCATGGAGGCTTGGTTGGGTGAGGTCGAGGTGGAACGCAGCGCCTACGCGTCGCATGCAGGACCGACCATGCTGACCTTGAGCGTCGATCTCCGTCGAAAATCCGATTTGAGAAAGGCGTGGGCGGGCATCGATGAAGCGGCCCTGAACACCCTGCTGGTGGAAGTGAACGATCGACTCGATGATGAGGGCGGCCTGCATTTTCGAATCGACCTCGATGGGTTGGTGGCAGGACGCGTTGTCCTTGCTCCGCCCGGAGCACCTCGTTCGGTGAAAGTCAGGTGCAAAGTGGCCGTGTATCCGGGGCAGACCGCAGAAGAGCGGCTCGGAGCGATGATCTCAGCCGCCCTCGCCTAAGCACGGGATTTGGACATCATTCATATCCTTCAAGCCACAGCGGGCGTCATGCCTCACGTTGTGACCTCCACGTGCGTTGACCACAAGTACCAGGAATGCGTTGCTGTTTGCCCCGTGGAAGCCTTCCGCGAGTTGGACACGTACCTCGTTATCGACCCCGACGAGTGCATCGATTGCGGTGCGTGCATCCCGGAGTGCCCTGTGGAAGCCATCTTCCCGGACACCGAAGTTCCTGAAGGCGAAGAAGCGTGGATTGACCGCAACGCCGAGGAAGCCGTGGACGCGCCCATCGCCGAAGGCGACTCTCCCGTCCTTGGCGACTGAACCCCCGACGACTACCTCCGAGGTGACCTGAATGGGTGGTGTTGACCTACAGAACATGCGTCGCGGCAGCGACCTGATCAAGCGCGGATTTGCTCGCATGCAGCAAGGCGGCGTCATCATGGACGTCGTCGATGCCGAGCAAGCGGCCGTGGCCGAAGACGCTGGCGCGGTCGCCGTGATGGCCCTCGAGCGCGTCCCTGCGGACATCCGCAAAGCTGGAGGCGTGGCGCGCATGAGCCACCCCGACATGATCCAAGGCATCCTCGACTGCACGTCCATCCCCGTGATGGCCAAGGCCCGCATCGGCCACGACGGTGAAGCCCGCATCCTCGAGGCCATGGGCGTCGACATGATCGACGAAAGCGAGGTCCTCACACCCGCGGATCCGTACTTCCACATCGACAAGCGCGCGTACGAAATTCCCTACGTCTGCGGTGCCACCAACCTCGGTGAAGCCGTTCGTCGTGTGCATGAAGGCGCGGCCATGATTCGTACCAAGGGCGAAGCCGGCACAGGCAACGTCGTGGCTGCGGTGACCCACGCGCGCATCATTCAGCAAGAAATCGAGCAAATTTCGGGCCTCGA
>CAXRAI010000082.1:0-42619 GCA_964228865.1 Salinimicrobium sp.
TGCCGAGGGCCCGGCCCATGTTCAACGGCCTCCCTTTCGCGAAGGAGGACGTGGGTGAGCAGCACGGATGGCGAGCACCTTGGCTTCAACCTCAGCCACGTCGTCATCGGTCATCGGCGTGCCCTCATAGGCATCGAGGCGCGCGGCAATACTGCACCGTCCGGCGAGGGTTCGGGCAACCTTCCCTCGCACCCATTGAGGTGAGCGCATCACCCATGGATGAGCAAACAGGAACCCGTGCTTCGGAGGGGGCGACCCGGTTTTCAAATGCGCAAAGAAGGCCTTCTCCGCACCGAGGACCTGAACGGTGGATGAAGGCAATTTGGCCAAGCGTGCACGTCCACCTGCACCAACAGAAAGCCGAGCGGCCAACATTGGGCCGACCAATGTGCTGAGGCTTGGAAGATGCTCCTCCGCAAGGGTGCGCAACGCGGCCTCGAGCCGGTCGAGACGGGCTTGAACCTCCACCGCTGCTGCTCCATGATCGCGGAGGCTGCGCCATTCCGAGCGAGCCGGCATGTGCACAGGCGTCTGAAGTCCGAGATGGCGAGCAAGGCTGCCCAAATCATCGGCCTCGCCAAGTGCGCGCGCGATGCCCAGACGGTCTCGGTCGAGGTCCAAGTCTGGAAGGAATAAACCGAGCCATTCAACGAGCCTGGACAAGCGCACGTTGCTGGCTTGACGCACCTCTTCCATCGCCCTGTGCAGGTGCTCCAGTCGGCGGTCGAGGTCGCCGGCAGCGTCCGCCACACCGCGTTCGGCGATTCGAACGGCGGCCTGATCGAGGAAGCTGAGGTCCTCGGAGGTCAGTTCAGGGAATGCGCCCTCACCGACCGGCTCCACGGTCGCTTCTGGAAAACGTTCGAGCAGTTGTGTGGCCTCGGGCGTCAATCGGCTACGAGCAACCCGCTCAAGGCGCTCGACGGCACCTTGCACGCCGCCACCACCGGTCCATCGGAGGCGATCAACCTCCACGCCGTCCTCGTTGACGAGGACCGCGACGTACCAATCATGAAAGAGGCGCACATCGCGACGAGCAGGTCATGGGCCAAGACCCTTCGCTCTGAGCACGAAGTGTCCGAAGCGTCTAAGAAACGTCACGACGCGCCTTACCCATGTTCTGTCCGAAGTGTGGGACTTTGTCCTTCCCTTCCCCCTCTGGTGACATCGCGTGTACGAATTACAAATGCGGTTACACAGGACCTGCAAAGTTGGTCGTCAAAGGCGCAGATGGCAAATCGGTTGACCTTTCGAAAGCCAAATCGAAAACTCAGGCCGTCGACCGAGAATATGAGGTCATCAAAGACTCCGACAAGGCTCGGGGTGTGTTGACCAGTGGAAGTTACCTCTGCCCGAAATGCGATTGCGATGAAGTCTATTCCTATCTTGAGCAAACCCGCTCATCGGATGAACCCGAAACGCGCATGCTCACGTGCAAGGAATGCGACCACGGCTGGCGCGAGTACTGATCAGGCCTCGCCTCGTCCTGAGCGGTAGGCATCCAGCACGGCACGGGCAATGGCTTCCGGGTCGTTGACGATTTGCCGGTCGATGACCGTCGAACCGACGAAGGCATCACCGGCCACGACGGAATCTTGCATGGACAGACCCTTGCCGTCTTCCCTCGATGCCTGCCGCTCCATGTCGCCCTCAAAGCGCGTTTGTGCGGCCTCAAGCAGCACGATTTCAGCACGCCGTTCCACAAGATCGTGTTCCAACCGCGTCACGTGCCGGCGTGTTTCGGACAGTTCCTCCTCCAAAGCAGCAGCCCGTGCGTTGGCCTCGGCAACTTGCCGGTGCACGGCGTCCAAGACCTGCTGGAAGGAGGCGGGGGCAGACCCTGCCTGAACCGGAGGCAGCGGGTCGAGACCGGCGTTGAGCCCTCGTCCCTCCACGGTTGGCGGTGCAACAGCGGGAGAAGCGATGGGTTGTCCAGCGCCAGGGACAAACACGGCAGGGTAGGCCAAGATGTACTGCGTCACGGGCGTAGGCTGCCAACGCTGACCACGTTGGAGCCGTCTCCAACGGGAACCCAGCGCGATGGATTGCAGGAGCCGTGCCAGCAGGTGAAATTCAATCACGCCGAGGATGATGGCGAGTGTGGCATACCGTTCTTCTTCAGGATGATCCTGAACGAACGAAAGGACAACGATGAGCAACATGAAACCCAAGAACACGAGGTTCCAGATTCCGATGCTTTGGGCCCAGAGGGCGCTCCGAGGAACTTGTGCAAAGGCTTCGTCCGACATGCGCATGTGCACACGTACGCGCACGTAGAAGGGGAACGAGATGAGCGATAAACCGAGGACAACGGCGGTCACCCAAGTCCAAAAACCACCTGATTCAATCAGGTATCCCGCCTCGTTCATCGAAACACCGTCCGTTCCCCGTAGGGAATATGGCTCCAGTCGGGAATGAAGGTTTCGCGCTTCAGTATCCTTCTTGCTCAACACGCGGGGCAAGGAAATACTTGACCGAACCGCTGCCGTCGCTGAAGGTGAAGTCCATCGCGAGCGGGAAGTTTTCACCAAAGGCGATGGTCACGCTCTCGATGCTGCTGAACACCTTCCCGAGAGGCACGAGGTAGGTCAGGCTGTACTGGGACTTGGCGGGGCTGTCGCAGGTGATGCCCTGAAGTTCGTCGTGGCCGTAGACCACGGTCACGGAATCGTTCGGACCGGACACGTGGATGGTGAACTTTTCCGGGTCGATCGAAAGGGTCACGAGGTCGCCCACCTGACGGGCAGCGCGGAAGGCTTGTGCCAGTTCTGACCCACGAATCGTCACGCTGCACGGCAGGTCCAGGTTAGGAAGGTTGGGCGGGTTCAGGGTGTTGTTGTCAAGAGGACGCGAACTCCGGTCGATCTTGCCGAGGTTCATCAGCACGTCGCCCTTTCCATCGTAGGTCATCGAAATGATGTCATCCGCGCCGCCGAGGCTGATCAATTCCTTGAGTTTCTTCATCTCAAGGCCCACCATCGCTTCCTCAACTTCCCAGGTTTCGAAGGCCACGGCGTCGACGTCAAGCTTGACCATGGCGACGTGCGAAGGGTCCACGACACGGACGTTCAGTCCATTTTCGCTGAAGTCGAACCGTGCTTCTTCGACCACGATGCTGATGGTATCGGCGATGCGGGAGAGGAGCTCTTGACGAGCGGTGACGTTCAGCATATGGGAACCCATTTTGTCTGCTCCTTCGACGGCTTATGAACATCACCGGACGTAGCGGCGGAGTGCTGCGAAGCGAGCCGCAATTCTAAGAGGAGAGCCACCACGGGGAAACGTGGGCGACAACGACGAGCGGGTCGGTACCGCCGAGCAGGTGCTCGGGCCAGACGGTCAACCGTACCGCGTGGCTGTGCTGGTACCAACCATCAACAACGCAGACGAACTGGACGGCGTGCTGGCACGCTTGATGCGTCAGACCTACCCCGCCTACGAGGTCATCGTGTCGGATTCCAAATCCAAGGATCATACGCGAGAGGTGTGTGAAAAGCACGGCGTGACCTGGTTTGACGACGATTCAACCAACCGGGCCGACGCCTGCACGAATGTCCTCCAAACCATGGACCACGACATCGTTCTCTTCACCGACGACGACACTGTTCCCCCGATCGACTGGGTGGAGAACCTCGTGCGTTGGTTCGCCGATCCGAACGTGGGTGGCGTTGGAGGCCCCAACTTTGCTCCAGACCACGATCCCTTCGGTGCCAAGTGCGCAGACGTGGCCTTTTGCACACGGTTCATGACCGCAGGGACCCGCTATGGTGCACGACCCAAAGGAGAGTTGGTGCCCATCAGCCACAACCCTGGCGTGAACTGTGCGCACCGCATGGCCAACTTGCGGGAAGTCGGTTTCTTTGAATCGGGTTGCATCGGTGCGGAGGACGTCGTCTTGGACGCAAAAATTCAGCGCGCAGGACACAAGTTGTTCATGGACCCGTCCAACGTCATGCCCCATCGACGACGACGGCCGTTCAAGCCCTACATGAAGCAGATGCGAAACTACGGGTACACGCGCATGGTGGCCAACAAGCGCTGGCCAGAAATCGCAGCATGGTCGCACACCGCCGTCGGCCTGTTCCCTTGGCTTGTTGTCGCGGCTGCCGTGGCCATGCTGGCCGGAGCGGCATCAGGCGGCGCGGCTCCCGGACTCTGGTTCACCCTTGAAGGTGAATGGAACATGGCCCGAGTGGCCTTCCATGGCACCTTGGGCCTCGCCTCAATTTACGTGGCGATCGCATGGCTGGGTGCGGCCACAGGAACCAGCCCACACCGTTCCGTCGGCACGGTGGCCTTGGCCCCCCTGTTCGTCTTCCTCGCTCACTGGGCCTACGGTCAAGGGGTCAACAAGGCGTGGCGAGAAATCCGAAAGACGGGAGGCGCCGCAGGCGTTGGACGGCAAATCGACGACCGCACCCGGACCATCTGACGCAACCCTGTTGGTCTGCTTCCAACGGTGCAACGCCGATGCCGGAGGACGACGGTCACGCTTTGAGTGATGAGGAGGAAATCTGGAGCGCGCTCCGCACGGCCATCGGCGGCCTTGCAGTGCTTGACCTCATCGCGATGATCATCGTCTCAGAGGCCATGGAAGACACCACTTGGCAAGGCATGAGCGTCTCCGTATGGGCCATCATCGTTGGCGTGCCCATTTTCGCGCTGCTGAGCGCGTTGACGCTCTTTGGTGACCGAATCATTCTCCGGAATCATCGTGCGTAAGTGGACCCATGTCGCCGGTTTGGATGGTCCATTGACTCGCGTACACGCCACTCATGTCCAAAAGCGCGTCGTGCTGACCCCGCTCAACGATGGCGCCGTCCACCATCGCCAGAATTTCATCGGCGTTTCGGATGGTCGACAAGCGATGAGCGACGGCGATGGTGGCCCGCTGAGCGTTGGTCGCCAGCAGGTTTTCCTGAATGCGGCGTTCTGTTTCTGCGTCCAGGGCGCTGCTGGCCTCGTCAAGGATCAGCAGGCTTGGCTGCTTCAACACCGCGCGGGCCAAACTGACCCGTGCGCGCTGACCGCCCGACAACTTGCTGCCCCGGTCACCGACCATGGTCTCGAGCCCTTCTTCGAGGTCCTGAACGAAATCCCATGCACCCGCGGTCTTGAGGGCTGCCTCGATGCCCGCGGCATCGGTTTGGATGTTGTAGCGAACGTTGTCCTCAACCGTCCCGTGGAACAGGAAGGGCTCTTGTGACACGAAACCAATCGCGTCGCGGACGGAGTCCAAGGTGAAGGCGGAGACCGGTTGACCGTTGATGAGCACCTCGCCTTCGTCCGGCGTGTAGTACCGCATGAGCAATTTCAGGATCGTCGTTTTTCCGGCTCCGGTGTGTCCCATGACGCCGAGGAAATCTCCGGCTTCGACCTTGAACGAGATGCGGGACAGCACCGGTTGTGTGGTCGAGGGATAGGTGAACGTGACGTTGCGGAATTCAACCGAATGGATGCCTCCCTCGAGGGGCACGGCGTTTGGCTCGTCGACGATGGTCGGCTCGAGGTCCACCGCAGCAAAGACCCGCCGGGCTGCGGCTTCGCCGCGCTGAAGTTGGTTCACCAGAATACCGAAAATAAACAGCGGCATGGTCATCCGCGTCGAGATGAGCAAGAAGGTGACCAGCTCACCGGTGGTGATCTCTCCAGATTGAGCCAAACGACCACCGGCCACGGTCAACAAGCCGAAGGCAACACCGGCGATGGCGTAGATGCCAGGGAGGAAGCGGTTGCGGTCCTGACTGGCCCCGATGGCCTGATCACGGTACTCGCCGGATTCACGCTGAACACGGTCTGCTTCCCATGTTTGCGCGTTGTAGGCTTGCACCACCGCGATGCCTGAAATGAGGTTCTCCAACACGGACGTGATGCCACCTGTGGACTCCCGCTGTTTGCGGTAACGGCGTTGCACCCGCGTGGAAAACCAATACACGAGCGGGATGATGAAGGTCAGGGGACCGAAGATCACCGCAGCCAGTTTCCAGGACATGGAGAGCAAGATGAGGAAAGCAAATCCAAAGGTCACGACGATGCGGATGATGGACGTGGAGGAATCTGCCACGACGTCTTCGAGTTGGTTGACGTCAGAAGACAACACGGACATGATCTGCCCGGTCTGTCGAAGGTCGTAGTACGACGCTTCCATGGCGATGAGTGAACGTGTCGCGTCCATACGAAGGTCGTGTTGAATTTTGTAACCCAAGGTTTGCCAGGAATATTCGGAAATGCCTTGGAACACCGCGAGCATGACGAAGGACACGAAGATGATCAGCCCATACCCAACGGCGGGTTGATTGAAGGCGGTGACGAAGTCCACCACCGGCCCAAGTCCAGCGATGGTTCCTGAGGTGAAGTGGTCCACGGCCCAGCCGATGGCGATGAAGGGGAGGAGGTCGGCCGCTCGGGCGCAAGCGTTGGCCAGCATGCCCGTGGCGAGGCGGCGCGGATACGCGGTTGCGTAGGGAACCACACGCCACAGCTGGCGCCCCATGACCGCCACGCGGTCGTTGATGTCCTCAGGAGCCATCATGTCTCCACCCGCACCGCGACGCATGGTCCGCGCTCGTCAAGCGGGCTTTCAACGCTCGTGTTTCCCCCGCTTGTTCCGACCAATGCTTGATGAGGGTTCAGCAGAACCAGACCTCATGACCCGACGCGTTGCACGTGCCTTGTTCTTCAGCGCGCTGATGCTCGTTCAACTCACGGCCCCGCTGGCTGCGGCAACCCCAACCACCGGGCCTGAACGTGTGCTCGACACGGACGTCGACCTCACCTTGCTCGATGCCTTCGGCATGCAGCCAAGCGGCGACCTCGCCGAAGGCTGGTTTGCTCCAACCGAGGCCGGTCGTGTGCATCTCGTACACCGCACCTCCGCGCTTGTGGCTCCTTCGGATTGGACGTCATGGACCGGAGAGCAAGGTCCCTTGGACGGTTGGTTTGTCCTTGGTACCACGTGGCCGGTGCCAACCTCTTGGGAGGGTGAACTTGCCGAGGCCGGCATCGAGTGTGGATCCTTCCTCCCACCGGCTGCCTTCCATTGTGAGGTCAGCGGCCTCGTGCCGGACCAACTCGACACCCTGGGCGTCACCGGCATGCAGCGGCTCGCCCCCTCGGACCGGGTCCGAGAAGGGCTCCTTGAATCGCTGTACACACAAGACGAGCCCGTGCTGGCCAGCGCGATGCTCGCGGGCGAGCACCTCCCTGAAACCCTGCCACGTGGCGTGGAGGTCTTCAGCCACAGCGGGAGGTTCGCTGATTTCCTGCTCACCGGCGAAGGGCTGAGTGCGCTCGCACACGAGCCTGCCCTTGAATGGATTGAGCCTCGCCCGTGGTTTGTGAACTTCAACAACGAAGCACGCGACATCATGAACGTCACCGGCGTCTCCTCCACCACCAACATGGGAGCAACATCCACCGGTTGGACCGGACTTGACGGAAGCGGTGTCATCGTGACCGTGGCTGACACGGGCCTCGACAACGGAGTCAACAACTCGAACATGCATCCTGATTTTGCCGATCATATCGTTGATGTGGTCTCCTTCGGCGTCCCATCAGGCACCTGTGCCTACTACAGCCTCTCGACCTGCAACGACGGTGCGGCTGACGAGTGGTCGGGCCATGGAACGCACGTGGCAGGCTCCGTGCTTGGCGACGGCACGCACAGCAACGGTGCCATCAAAGGCGCAGCGCCAGAAGCTCGGCTCTATTTCCAAGCCATCGAGACGGAGGCGACCATCTCCGGAACCACCGACGGCTACCTGCTGGGCATTCCGAACAATCTGTACGACCTCTTCGAGCCGGCCTACGACAACGGTTCCCAAGTCCACACCAACTCCTGGGGGTCATCAGACAATGGGCTGTACACCACAACCTCCGCGCAGGCCGACGCCAGCGCCCACATCTTCTGGGACATGGCCATCCTGTTTGCTGCCGGAAACGAAGGCACGGACGCGAACAGCGACGGCGAAGTGGATCTGGACAGCACGTCCGCCCCCGGCACGGCAAAGAACGTCATCACGGTTGGCGCCACAGAAAACGACCGCTCCTCCGTCAGTTACACCTGGGGCGGATGGTGGCCAGGAGACTTCCCGCAGAACCCCGTCAAGGACGACCGCCAAGCAGACAACATCGAAGGCATGGCGGCCTTTTCCAGCCGAGGCCCCACGAACGACCTCCGCATCAAACCCGACGTTTCAGCGCCCGGCGCGTGGATCCTGAGTGCAAAGTCCCGTGACACCACCAGCGTGGGCTGGGGGGCGTACAACACCTCGTACACCTACATGGGCGGCACGAGCATGGCCACGCCCCTGACGGCCGGCGCTGCGGCCCTGCTCATCCAACACCTCGACGACAACCTTGGCCACAGCCAACCGTCCGCGGCCTTGGTGAAAGCCATCCTCGCCGCGTCCTCCACCGACATGGCGGGACAATACAGCTCCTCGACCAACGGGGCCGGTGAAACCGCCCCCAACGGCCACGAAGGGTGGGGTCGCGTGGACATGTGGACGGCGGTCAACGCCTCCTTTGTCGACAACGAGAGCGTCAGCACCAACGACGAGCGCGGTTGGAGTTTCAACGTCCCCAGCGGAGCCGACGACTTCCGTGTCATGCTCGCCTGGACCGACCCGGCCTCAACCCCCGCTGCATCGACCAATCTCGTGAATGACCTGGACCTTGCCGTGAAAGATCCGAGCGGGACCTGGACGAACTTGTCCAACAACAGAGACAACCTTCGCGGCCTGACCTTCACATCACCTGCGCAAGGCACGTGGGAGGTCCACGTCATCGGCACGAACGTCCCGCAAGGTGGACCCCAGATGTTCGCCATGACTTTGAGCGAGGATTGGGCCCTCACCAACCTCACGCAAGACGCCGATTTGGACGGTATTGAAGACGCCGACGACGATTGCCCCAACACCTACGGCCGTTCGACCGTCGATCGCACCGGCTGCCCAGACACGGACAACGACGGTTACTCCAACCAAGACGCGAACTGGACCTTGGCGAATGGCGCAGATGCCTTCCCAGCCGAGCCCACGCAGTGGGCCGACACCGACTACGACGGCTACGGTGACAACGCCGTTGGGTTCGAACCGGACGCGTGCACCTCCGTGGCGGGCAATTCCACGCGAGACCGCTTCGGCTGCATCGACAGCGACGGCGACGGATGGTCTGACCCGGGAGGCGGTTACACCGTTGAGAACGGTGGTGATGCGTGCGACTCGGTGCTGGGAACATCGTGGCGTGACCGTAGCGGCTGCGCCGACGAAGACGGTGATGGAGCGTCCGATCCAGACCCCACAGGAGCCTCAGCCTCCAACGGCAGTTCGTGGGACGTCACGGACGGTGCTGATGCCTTCCTTGGGGACGACACGCAGTGGATGGACACCGATGGCGACGGTTATGGGGACAATCCCGCTCCCGCCACAGACCCGGACGGCTGCCCGACACAGTTTGGCGACTCAACGGCGGACCGCCTCGGTTGCCCGGACACCGACGGGGACATGTACTCGGATCCTGATTCAGGATTTACCGCCGCCAACGGCGCGGATGCCTTCCCCAACGAACCCTCACAGTGGGCCGATCAGGACGGCGACGGCTACGGCGATAACGCCACAGGAACACAACCTGATGCGTGCCCCACCGTCCCAGGCACCTCCACAGAAGCCAACCGCTTGGGCTGCCCAGACGGCGACGGCGACGGATGGGCAGACGTGGACGACGCCTTCCCATTCGAATCCACGCAGTGGAACGATTCGGACATGGACGGCTACGGTGACAACGCCATGGGCGTGAATCCTGACGCTTGCCCCTCCACTGCTGGGACCTCAACCAACGACCGTCTCGGTTGTGCAGACAGCGACAGCGACGGCTATTCTGACCCCGACGCGGGGTGGACCACCGCCCAAGGAGCGGACGTGTGGCCTTCCGACGCCAGCCAGTGGGTCGACGCGGACGGCGATGGATACGGTGACAATCCTGCAGGCACCATGGGTGACGCATGCCCTGGCGTGACCGGTGCCTCGTCAGTGGACAGATACGGTTGCCCCGATGCAGACGGTGACGGGTACTCGAACGCCGACAGCGGCTGGACCGTCCTCGACGGGGCCGATGCCTTCCCAAGCGACGCCTCACGATGGGCGGACACCGATGGCGACGGCTACGACGACACCATCGACGACGCCTGCCCCTACGCGGCGGGCACCTCTTCCTTGGACCGGCAGGGATGTCCTGACCGGGACAGCGACGGTTGGTCGGATCCGGACGGGGTGTGGACCGTGACCGATGGGGCGGATGCCTTCGTCATGGACGGCACCCAATGGGCCGATCAAGACGGCGACGGATACGGAGACAACAGCACGGGCACCTTGCCTGACGCGTGCCCGACGCAAGCCGGAACCTCATGGCAAAACGGAACACTTGGTTGCCTTGACTCGGACGGTGACGGTTGGGCGGACACCGACGACCAGGCCCCCAACGACGGCTCGCAATGGGTCGACACCGACGGCGACGGATACTTCGACAACTCTGGCGGAACCATGCCCGATGCTTGCCCGAACGTTTCGGGCAACTCAACCGCAGCCAACCGATACGGTTGCCCTGACTCCGACGGCGACGGCTGGGACGATGCCATCGATGTGCTTCCGTCCTTGCCTTCGCAATGGGCCGATCAGGACGGTGACGGCTACGGTGACAACGCCACAGGTCCACAGCCCGATGCCTGTCCGGGAGAATCAGGCACTTCCACCGTTGACCGATTTGGATGTCCTGACGCAGACAGCGACGGCGTGTCCGACCTTGGCGATGCCTTCCCCAACGACCCGACCCGCACCGCGGATTCTGACGGCGACGGCATCGACGACCCAAGCGACGGATGCCCTGCGCTTGCCGGCACCTCAACCAGCCCCGTGACCGGTTGCCCAGACACGGACGGCGACGGTGTGGCCGATGCGCAACCTGGCGTCGACGGTATCGGAGAAGTTCGCCTCGATCAAGGCGCGGACCCCTTCCCTGAGGACCCCACACAATCTGCAGACACGGACGGTGACGGCTACGGCGACAACGCCTCAGGCACGGAAGGAGATGCGTGTCCAAGCGTGGCAGGAAATTCGACCTTTGACCGCTACGGCTGTCCGGATTCGGACGGCGACGGTGCCTCGGACCAAGGCGATGAATTCCCGAACGACCCCACCCAAATTGGGGACACCGACAACGACGGCTACGGCGACCTCGCGTCCGGTGAACAACCCGACGCCTGTCCGGGGACAGCAGGCACCTCCACCCTCGACCGCTTTGGCTGTCCGGACAGCGACGGGGACGGCCAAAGCGACCTGAACGATCCGTGGCCAAGCGATGGCGCCGTCTGGTCCGATGCAGACGGGGACGGCTATGCTGACCAAAGCGGAACGACGGTGTCTGATGATTGTCCGTCGCAGGCCGGAGCCTCGACGCATGCCAGTGCAAGGGGATGCGAAGACCGTGATGAGGACGGTTGGGCCGATGACGAAGACGCCTTCCCCGACTTGCCCACCCAACAGGTGGACAGCGACGGGGACGGGTTTGGCGACAACAACGCCATCGGGGCGGAATCACCGGACCATTGGCCTCAGGATGCTTCTCGAAACGTCGCAGAGGCGAGCCTTGAGTGCGAACTTGTCGACCCAGAAGTCGATCTGGCGGTGGGACCGAAGTTTGCGTTCACCTGCACCGTCACACACAGCATGCAGATTCCCGTCACGGCACGCGTCACATGGGACGGAGGAGCTGATCTCTTCGGAGGCGCTCGGTCGCAAACTGTGGTCATCGCGCCCGAGGCGGAGAACGCCACCCTGTGGTTCCAAACCGAAGTTGCACGAGCGGTCCCCATCGATTTGGTCGTCACCGTGCTCGAACCCGGCAGCAGCGTTGCCATGGACGAGGTCACCCTCAGCGTCAAAGTCGTCGACAGCCGCCTCTTGGAGGTCGATGAGCCGACACGAACGGAATGGACCGACATGTCCTGGTGGGTCGACGACGAGCGTGGTCAAGTGGCCCTTGGACAGGTGCTGCTGATCGTCTTGCTGCTCGGCATGCTGGTCCAGGGCCGTCGGCGACGCACACGATGGGAGGAAGAACGCGAGGCCCTCGCGATGGCCTTGGTGGAGCGTCGGCGCACGGCACCTCCAATGTCCACCTCACCTCCACCTCCACAGGGCATACCCGGCTTGGATCAACGGCCTCCGTCACCCTGAACCGTTCAGCACGCGCACAGCGTAAGCCGTTCAGCGGCACGCCAGAGTGCGGATAGCGGGAGTCGAACCCACGACATAAGGTTGGAAACCTCAGATGATAACCACTTCACCATATCCGCAGGCGTGGTGGTCAGGCGTACCGTCGCCCCGTCTTGAGGTCATCGGCCGCTCAAGCGACATGGCGAAGTCCTTAGGGACCGGGCATCCGACCACGGCCTGTTCCCATGCTGGCGAAGATGCGCACCGCCTTGCTCCTCATGGCGCTCATGCTCCTTGCTCCGATGTCGGGATGCATCGGTGGGACCCCTGAAGAAGAGGTCATCGACGCCGATGCAACCTTGACCATCGACGGCCTTCCAGCCACCGAAGCCACCGTTCGCCTCGGCGAATGGCACGACCTGCTGCTCATCGGTGAAGGGCTGCGCCTTTCTGCTCCTGCACACGACGTGTTCCTGTTCGTGAACGGTTCAATGGATTTGGACAGTTCCGTGCCGGTGGAAGGTGACCGCTTGTCCTTCCTCCTGCTGACCACGCCATACACCGAGGTCGTCGAGCTGACGATCTACGACCAAAACGGCCGCAAGACGATGTTTTCTCTTCCCATCGAAAACGGCACCCCCATCGTCAACGGGCAGGAATGGTTCGAGAAAATGGATTACATCACCTGCGACCCTGTGGTCGACGGACGGCCCTCCGCCGAGTGTGGAGGCTACAACGACCGGTGGATGGGTGCCGGAAACCCGGCCTACGAGCGTGGTGCAGCCTACTTCCAAGGCCACTTTGAGAGCCTCGGTTACCGCACCTACATGCTCCGTGTCACGGACCACCTCAACCCCACGCAACCAGAGTCGCTGAACGTCATCGCTTGGAAGGACGGTCGTGACGACTCCTGCGTTCAGGGGATGGGCGGCCACATGGACATCGCTCCACCAGGCGGCCCCCCTGGCGGCGGCACGCACGAAGGAGCCTACGACAACACCGCAGGTACGGTCACGATGATGCTCTACGCCAAGGTGCTCGCCGATTTGGAGGTGGAATGCGACACCTTCCTTGCCCTGTGGTCCTCCGAAGAAGAGGGGCTGCGCGGGTCCAACGCCTTCGCCAACAACGATTGCGGCTATTGCCTGCCCCAAGACAAGGAACTCCGGTTCTACATCAACATGGACATGATGGGCATCTCATGGCCGGCCATCAAGCCGACCGGAGAACCGTACCCCTACCACGCATGGTCTGGCCCCGACATCGACCCCGATGAGCAAGACGTCGCCATCACCAGCATCCTCGACCACGTGCATCGAAACGTGCTGAAGGCACCGATGGACCTCCGCATCGACGGGACCTACGGCGCCGGCTGTGACCAGCATTGGGAGGACCATGCCGATCTGGTGATGGACGTCCACGAGGACACCTTTGGTCGCTCCGACCACGTCACCTTCCGGGATCTTGGTGCACAGACCATCTTCCACCTCGGAGCATACGACGACGACTACGACGCCTACCACTCCCCATCGGACACGCTTGAGAACATGATGGACGTGGTCGGAGGCCAGGACAAGCTGGAGGAAAGCATCGAGTTCGTGATGTGGGCGGCCCTGTTGGAATTCCTGTTTGCCGATCAAACACCAGAAATCCGCAACGTCGGATGATCACGACATGTTTCGTGTGGTTTTGCACCCCACGCCCCAATCCGGATTCGCGTCCATGCCCGCCTTGGTCGCCTCCAAGACGTCGTCTTCTGGGGTGGAGGGGGGGTCCCGGCCCGGCGCCAACGCCACACACATCAGCATGCCGTCCACGTTCATCCAACTCAAGTGCACCACGGCACCCTCGTGGACGTAGCGGTTCCCGTCAGCAACGATGTGCCGCGGATTCAGATGCATGCCCAAACCCAACGCCTTCTGGACGGCTTCTTTCGTCACCCACGCTCGAAGGGCGGCTTCTGGCTTGCCTTGGAAGGATGCTCGTTCCTCGGCTGAAGCAAACATGTCCCACGCCCCTTCTGCAATCTCCCGGTCCAACGGTTCAGCGTCAACACCGATGCTCCACCCGTGGTCGACCAGGCCCACCACGGCTTGTCCAACGCTGTGACCGATGGACGCACCTGGAAGAGGAGCTTGTCGCCAGAGACCAGGACGCCAGCGAAGGTAGGGTGCGCGGTGCTCGTCCCGAACAACGTCCAACTCGTCGGTTCGACCATGGAAGCCGCGCTCTTTCCACCATCCCTCGATGGAAGCCCCCAGAAGAAGGCGGCCACCGAGGTGCTCGCGTCGCCGTTTGTCGGTTTTGAAGGTCAGCCACTCGGTTGAATCCACCAGCGGAGGCAAGGCGTCGTCGTCAGCGGGAAGGTGCTGCGGCAAAGGTGCAAGGCAAACCATGTGCTTGGGTGCATCGAAGCCGGACCACTCCGGCACGACCCTGAGCATCCGCATCACCGATCGATGGACACGGCGAGGTCCTCAGGAACCGGAGCCATGCCCTTGAGCCGTAAGCCTCGCATGGCCAGCACGGGGTCGTCCTCTTCACCGAAAATGACCACGTCATGCACGGTGATGCCGCCGTCTTCTTTGCCGGTGCAGAGGGAACGCATGCGGAGCGACTCGCCTTCATCGGGAACCCGAAGCATCGTGGACCATTCAATGCCCACCGGTAGACTGCTGAGGCCTTCAGACTCCATCGCGACCAGACCAGCGTTCTGGAAACCCGCTTCAATCAGCATGGGCAAGGCCTCGAGCAGGACGGATTCGCCTTCGGATTCGATGGCAAACTGATCCTTGGCCGGCAATTGATGGCGCATCAAGGCCAATCCATCCACGCCGATGTTGTCGCCTTGTTGAACACCGCGAAGGACACCACCATGGCTCTGGAAACGCGGACCGTGGAAGTAACGCAGGTAGATGAAGGACGGGTGATGCAGCAAATCGCCCGGTGCTGGAGCCAAGCCTGTCTCCGGCATGGAGGCCACCTCACCGGCGAAGAAGGCGCTCAGATCTTCAGCTTGTTCCACAAGACGAACGACCGCCGTGTGGTGCTCACGTTCTCCAAACACCTCACCGCTTGAGGAAACGAGGTCTGAAACAAGGCGACACTGGATGTCCACGGCGCCTCCGCTTGCATGGCTCAACGTGGCCTCAACGCGGACCGTCATGGCTTCGCGCATGATCTTCACGGGAAGGCCAAAGGTGACGTCTTTGAATCCGGCCAAGGCCGTACCCGGCTTGAGCAACAGCGCGTTTTGCGCGAACATCTCAAGCGCCATCACACCCGGATGGTACGGCACCCCATCGATGGCATGGTCCACCAAGAAGGGGTGGACGTCGATTGAAAGGGTGGTCTGCGTGACGATACGAGCGTCCTCATCGAAGGCGACCACCTTGTCGATGAAGGGGAAGCGCTGAGGATCAGCGATGAGCCCCGCCATGCCAGGAGGAAGCTTGAGCGGCGCTTCGCGGAAGGCCGCAAAGGTGTCCATCGCCCCGAGGCTGCCGCAGCCAAGCACGCGTCGCTTGCCGCCGGCAAGGGCCTCGCCAACAAACAGCTCCACGCCGACTTCAACCGGGAGGGTCTCGATGCCTGCGGCTTCAAACACGGCTTCGATGGAGCCACGCGTGGCCATACCCACGTCGCGCCAACCGGTCCAGCCAATGGCCACAGCACGGCATGCGCCGCTGGCCGTCAGGCGAGACATCTCAGCATCGAGCACGGAATTGGCCGCTGCATAATCGGTTTGACCGCCGTTGCCGAAGCGTCCAGCCACCGAGGTGAAACAGGCCGCAAAGGCAGGATACCGCGCGCCGGAGGCTTCCACTGCGCCCATGAGTGCCGTCCAGCCGTCCACCTTCACACGCACCACGCGATCGAAGGCATCGTGGGTCTTGTCGGCGACAAGTTTGCTCTCCTCAAGCCCAGCACCGTGGACAACGCCGGTAATGGCGTGACCAAGGCTGGCGCCGAGTTTGGTCAAGGCCTTGGCGTCCATGACGTCAACGGCATGGTATTGCGCCAGATTGCCCGTGTCCTGAATGCGTGCAAGGGTGCGTTGAACGTCACGTGATCGCATCATTCGGTCCCATGCACGGTTCCATTCCACCATGGTGACCTTCCCCGATGAGGAGGCCTCGATCATTCGCTCGCGAAGCGCCATCTTCTCGGCTTCAAGGGCGGAATCGTCGTGATCGAGCCATGCTTCGGTGACCTCCATCAATGGCGTTCTGCCCAGCAAGTGGAAGGAAGCCCCTGCGTCTTTCGATGCAGCAGCGACGCCGATGACGGCTGCTGCCGTGACCCCAGAGCCACCGCCCGAAACCAACCACACGTCGGTTTCCATGAGCGGCTTTTGCTCCTCGACCAAGTCCTCAGCAAAACAGACGAGCGTCCACCGCTCACCGGCTCGGTCCAGGCCAATTTCGACCTCGCCGCCGATGTTGAGGAGGTCATCCACCAACCGTTCGGCCGTGGTTTCTGCGTCCAACAGCATGTCGGGATGCACGTCATACGCGCGACAGCGCAAGGAGGGGCGCTCATGCGCGTATGATTTGGTCACGCCCGCAGCCGCTGCTTGCAGAGCGTTGAACCGATCACCGCGGTTACCGTGGCGTCCATCCATCGCGCTCACGGAGGCCACCAGGCCTGCATCGAGGGCCCCCAGACGAGCATCAAGCGACTTCAACAAGCCGAACCATGCTTGTCCAGACAGGATCACCTGTTGACTTGGCCCGGATTCTTCTGACCATGCCATGCTCGCCAACCTCAGCGGAGCGAGGTGAATCAATCCCGCCAGCGGAGCATCGCCGAGGGCCTCAACGAACGCGTCCATTTGCTCAGAGGAAGCCGGGTCCACACGGTGCACGATGCGGTCGCCTTCCTCCTGAATGCGGTGTGATTTCGCACCAGGTTCAAGCCCGATGTGAACCACATCGAAGCCTTTGGCGCTCAAAGCATGTGCAACAGCAGCGGAAATGCCCCAATCGTCTTCTGTGACCAGAACGCGACCAGACAGGTTGAGCGGAGCGGCATCTCCCGGACAGGGTTCGATTTCCACCTGCCATCGACGGTTGCCAAGCGACAAGGTTTGGGAGGGCGCGGGCGCGGCTTGAGGTGCTTCAACCGCAGCCGAAGGAGTGGATGCTGCTCCGCTTCCATCGCTTACCGAGGAGGAATACTTGGCCACATAGGCCACGAAGTGGTTCAACGTGGGGTGGTCAGAGAGCAGGAAATCCTCATCCACGGGCAAATCGAAGATGGCCCGAACCTCAGCCATGATCTCGGCCTGCTTGACCGTGTCAATGCCCAACTCACCTTCGAGGTCCTGATCGAGCTCGATGAAATCCTCCGGATAGCCCGTATGCTTGACGACCACTTCGACCAAGCGGGCCGAAATCGATCCGTCGTCGTTCGAAGCCGGAGCAACTGCGGGAGGCGCTGGCGTTGGTGCTGGTGCTGGTGCCGGCTGGGCCGCAGGTGCTGGGGAAGGCGGAGGTGCCGTTGTTGAAGGTTCACTGCCACCACCGGTCATGCGCTGAATGTAACCCACCATGTGGTTCAGCGTCGGGTGGTCAGAGAGCAGGAAGTCCTCGTCGATGGGCAACGAGAAGCGGGCTCGGATGTCAGCCATGATCTCGGCTTGCTTGACCGTATCGATGCCCAATTCTCCCTCGAGGTCCTGATCCATCTCGATGAAATCAGCCGGGTAGCCCGTGTGCTCAACGACCACGGCAACAACCGTCTCGACCAAGTCACCAGCATCGGATGCGGGGACGGGAGCTGGAGCGACGGGTGCTTCCAACGCGGCGGGTTCAGGTTCAGCAGGCGCCGCTTCGGCGGGCGATGCGGGTGCACTTGGAGCCTCAGGCGGAGCATCATCTGCTGGGGCGGGAGCACCGCCTTGCATGCGTGTCAGGTACGCCAGCATGTGGTTGAGCGTTGGATGATCAGAGAGCACGAAATCCTCGTCCACCGGGAGCGAGAACCGGTCCCTTAGCGCTGCCATGATTTCGGCCTGCTTGACCGTATCAATGCCCAACTCGCCCTCAAGGTCCTGATCCATCTCGATGAATTCAGCCGGGTAACCTGTGTGTTCGACAACGACCTCGATCATGGCTGAAGCCACCTCTTCGTTGCTGGCGTTCATGGCCACGGGTGGTGCCACGGTTGGCGCTGGAGCGGCTGGAGCAACAGGCTCTGGTGCAGGAACAGGCGGCGCTTCTGGTTCATCGACCAGACCCTCGAAGGGAGCACTTGGACCCCATGCTTCACCTTGTACACCACCGTGCAGGTTGCTTTCTCCGTCAACGTACGCAACCAACTTGTTGTCCAACACGCGAAGGACGACGTCGTTGGTTCCGGCCAAGCGGCGGTTCCATGCCAAGACGGCACGGCCGTCGATACGGTCGCCTTCAACCGGCCACCGTCGGACCAACGAGAGCGCGATTTGGGAGCCAAATCCTGCGCCAAATCGGATGCCGTACTCGATGCCGTCGATGCTTCCGCCCTTGCTGAGGTTGAGGTTGCCCAACTCTGGATCCACCTCTTTGTGGTTCGCAATTGGCGGGAAACGACGATGATGCAAGCCATGAATCATGCTGGCATCCTCGATGCCGACGCCCATCGGATGGCCCGTGAAACCCTTGGTGTTGGCAATCAGGATCTTGTCCGTGCTTTCACCAAAGGTTGTTCTGAGCGCTTTGACCTCGGATTGAGCGGAACCGCCACGAGCAGGCGTGTAGGTTTCGTGCGAGAAGAACACCGTGTTGGGCGCCATCGTATGCCGGTCCAGACCCCATGTGTGCTCCATCTGGCCGACGAATCCATCGACCGTTTGTGCCACGTGATCAACGTCGAGGCGCGTTCCGTGGAAGGCGGAATTTGCCATCCTGGTACCAAGCAATTCAGCGTAGGGCTGAACGCCACGCTCCGCCGCTTCGGCGTTTCGCTCCACGACGAAGGCAGCGGCTCCCATACCGAGGATCAAGCCATTGCGTCGCCGGTCAAACGGCAGCGCCGCTTCTTCGATGACGTTGCTTGATGATGCTGCGCCTGAGGCGGCAAATCCGGCACCGATCCACGACCAGAGTTCTGGGCTCGTCACGTTGTCGGAAGAGATGATGACCACGCGGTCCGCGCGGTCGTTGGCCAACCAATCTTCTGCGATGCTGAAGGCCGCCGTCGCGGAGGCACAAGCGACGTTGATGGTGGAATTTGGCCCTCGAATGCCAGTATATTGGGCGAACTGGGCATGGCCCATGTTGAGCACTTGGAAGAGGAAGCGACGGTCAAAGCGACCTTCGGCATCTGCACCGTTGTTTCGTGCGTGCTCAAAAGAAGCCGTCGTGCCCGGGAAACATGAGGCGAACACCACACCGGTTCGCTCACGCTGGTGTTGTGGAACCTGCCACCCACGGATGAGCCGAAGGCCACCCTTGCCCACCTGTTCTTCGGGCGTGAGGGGAATGGCGGCGTCCCGCAAGGCGAGCAACCCAGACGCCACGGCCAATTGCGTGGTGATGTCCCATGCAAGCACGGCCTTCGGGTCGACGCCAAACTCTTCGGCGAGATCGAAGGCGTGGGCGACACCGGCCAATTGAGGGATGTCTCCGAAGGTTTCCGCGGGAGACATGTCGACGGAACCGTCGCGGCCCTTGACGAGGCGGACGATGTTCCGGTCGAGAAGGGCTTGCTTGTACGCGTCAGTGACCTCCTCGATGCAGGTCTCTCCGCGGACCAAGCGCTCAAACACGTCCTCGTCGAAGACGCGTTCCCCGCCCGGGAGGCCGAGGGAGACGCCGGTGATCACGTAGGGGTCGGCCCTCCGATGGGCCATTGGGTCGTGCACCATGGCCGTCCCAGCGACCGCCTGAACTGGGCGTCGCGTGGCAGGAGCAGCAGGACTCCAACCAGAAGGTGGAGCGCGAACGGCTCGAACAAGTTCAGCTGGAGTCCGTGCAGCCGCGATGTCCACGTCGACATCAAGGGAAGCTTCGGCCCGAAGGCGTTGCACCACGGAAGCCACCTTGGCATCGTCCAAGCCGAGGCCAAGCCGCAAATCCACAGCACCGCGACAGAAACGAGCAGGGTAGCCGCACACGGCGGCAAGTCGGTCGCCAACGTAGGCGGCGATGGCTTCCGCAGGGTCGGAAGGTGCCACGGTTGCCGTTGGGGCGGCCACGGCGTGTGCCGCTGCAGGTGCGCCTCCGTTGGAAGGCAGAGGGCGCGCTCGCGTGCGCAAATCCTCGTGCTCCTCTGAGGAACGAACGGGTCGCAAGGGCGTGGAGGCCCACGCCTCAACTGGACCCGCACGGAAGGCTTCGGTCAGCACTGAACTCGCACCATCGGGCACCGCGGCCACGCGTCCGGCCAAAGCAAGCATGCCCATGGCGGAAAGGAAACTTGCGATTCCACCCTGCTTGGGATGGTTGGTCATCACGGCAAGGTGCGGTTTCCCTTCGAGGATCTGTGTCGCGAACACGGTCAACGCTCGCTTTGGACCGACCTCCACGAAGGCACCCGCGCCGGCAGCCGCCATGGTTTCGATTTGTGCGGTCCATTCGACCGAGGACGCCATCTGCGGTGCGAGTTTCTCCAACACGGCCGCCTTGGCGTTGTCTCCTTCCATCGCGTAGAAGGTCCCGTCAACGTTGGCCGTGATGGGGATGGTGGGCCACTGGAGGTCAAGTTCCTCAAGGAAGGCCCGGAGCGGGGCATTTGCTGGAGCGACAATCTTGGAATGGAACGCGTGAGACGTTTGCAGAACCGTGCACGGCATGCTTTCTGCTTCGAAAGCAGCCATGGCCGCCTTGACCGGCGCCGTCTCGCCGGCAATCACGGTCATCTTTGGGGAGTTCTTGTTGGCGGAGATGACGTATCCGTCCGTCGCCTCCAGGATGCGCTCGACATCAGCGAGCGGTGCGCTGACCGAAGCCATCAGGCCCTGATCGTCAATTTCAACCGACCCCATTTCGGTGCCACGGGCCGCGGCCGCACGGAGGGCGCTGTCCATGTCCATGATGCCGGCCGACATGAGGGCCGCATACTCACCAAGCGAATGGCCCGCAACCATGTCGGGCTTGAGGCCGTGATCGTTGAGGGCACGCTCGATGGCAAGGTCGGCCGTCAACATGGCAGGTTGGGTGTATTCCGTCCGCTTCAGCTTCGCTTCAGCGTCCTTGATCTCTTCCTTGGACAGGTTGCTTCGCAGCACAAAGGAGGAGAGTGTCTCGCCGTCCAACACTTCGACCATGGTTTCATCGGCAAGGCGCCAGACTTCTTGCACCGAAGAGTAACGCTGCCAGAGGTCATGGGTCATCCCAACATACTGGCTGCCTTGACCCGGGTACATGTGCGCCACCTTGGCCTGAGAAGGCATGGCAGGCTGATCCGTGATCATGACGCCCTGCGCTGCAAGGAAACCCCAACGGGCGGGGTCGGAAAGCGATGAAACGGCCAAGCCCTTGCGCTTCTCAAACTCGGCCCAAGACGTGGCCACGACCGCAAGCCGCACCGCTGCATTCGCATCGAAATCTGTGGACCACTGCGGGAAGACGGCTGAAAGCCGATGCCCACGGGGGTCATCGTCGAAGGTCGGACCGTCAACAGCAAGCGTTGCGAGGCGGGACGAAACGGCCTCAACGCTCTCACCAGAAAGCAGGAGGAGGCCTCCCTCCACCGACCTGAGGGCAGCATGGTCCAGCGAAGGGGTGGCGGTGCTGTCAAGGATCGAGGGGGCCGCTGGTGCATCCGGCGCACTGGCGTACGCGCTCCAGCGGGAACTCCACTCATCGGCCATGCCCGTGTGAACCTCCGGGTCGTAGGCTTCGAGCGCCACGTGGAAGTTGGTCCCACCAAAGCCGAACGCACTCACGCCTGCGCGACGTGGATGGCCTTCGGGCCGTGGCCATGCCATCGGCTGTGTGGGGACAAAGAATGGATTGGTGGACCAATCCACCGTTGGGTTGGGGGTTTCAAATCCAGCACTGGGCGGGATGGTGGCGTGATGCAAGGCCATCGTGACCTTGAGCAACCCGGCCATCCCAGCGGCGGCCTTGAGGTGTCCAATTTGGCTCTTGATGGAGCCCACAGCAACGTTGTCGCCGGCCTCGATGTCCGTCCACAACCGACCGAGGGTGGACAACTCGGTGGCGTCACCCACCTTGGTGGAGGTCCCATGAGCCTCGACCAATTCGACCGAGGAGGGGGCGTATCCAGCCTGATTGTACGCACGGGCAATGGCCTGAATTTGGCCGCGCTGCGACGGGGCAGTGATGCCCTTACCACGGCCATCGGATGAACCGCCAATGCCACGAATGACCGCGAAGACTTCGTCGCCGTCCCGAACAGCATCGCTCAGCCGCTTGAGCACAAGCGCTCCCGCGCCTTCGCCCATGACGAAACCGTTGGCGCGTGCGTCAAAGGGCGTGGAGTGGCTTGGAGAAAGGGCCCCGATGGCGCTGAACTTGGCGTAGGTGGCCGGGTCCATCGTTCGGTCTGAAGCCCCGCAAATCATCGCGTCGACCTGGCGCGCGTGAAGCAGGCGGCAAGCGTCCAGCAAGGCCGCCAGCGAGGAGGCACACGCTGCGTCCATGGCGTGGTTGGGGCCTTGCAAATCGAGCAGGTTGGCGACGCGTCCTGAAACCACGTTGGCGAGCTCTCCAGGCATGGTGTCCTCCGTGATTTTGGGGGCGCCTTCGACCATGGCGTCCACGAAAGCATCGCTGGACGAAGCAGGTAGGCCAGCTTCGATCGCCAGCGCGCGGTTGCGTTCAGCCCAAACCCGCTGATTGGATTCGTTGCGGTTCTCACCGCCGAGGGCGTTGGCAAAGACCACGCCAACTCGGCTTCGGTCAAGCGGTCGCCCTTCATCGCCGTATCCAGCGTGCTCCAAGGCCGAAGCCGCGACCTCGACCGCCCACAATTGACACGGGTCAATTTGTGCCAAGGTCCCTGGCGGTTGCCGCCATCGGCGCCAGTCAAACTCGAAGCCTTCGACAAAGGCACCGATTTTGGCGTAGGTGCGGTTTTGTTCAACTTGGCCCGGAGAGCCTTCTGCCCAGAATTGATCGATGGGGCCGGGCCAGCGGCCCTCTGGAAGGTCACGGATGCTGACCCGTGAATCGATGATGTTCTGCCAGAAGGTGGTCGCGTCCTCTGCGTCGGGCATCAGGGCAGAGCAACCGATGATGGCGATGGGTTCGAAGGGACCTTGGTCGGTTCCTCCGACCTCTTTTCCGTCTGCTGTGGTGATCGTCATCTTCTCACCTCACTCCATGATGGTCTCCGGCACCATCGTGATCGAATAACCTGCATCGACGTGAATCACCTGTCCAGTCACACCAGCTGAAAGCGGGCTGGCCAACCACAAGGTGGTCCCCGCCACGTCCGATTGCGTGACGTTGCGGCGAAGCGGTGCATTGGAGGCCACGTGATCGAGGATGTTGTCAAAACCGGGGATGCCGGAGGCGGCGATTGTTCGGATTGGGCCTGAGGAAATCGCGTTCACACGGTGGCCCTCCGGGCCGAGGTGGCACGCCAATTCACGCGTCCAGCACTCAAGGGCAGCTTTGGCCATGCTCATGATGCCGTAGGAGGGCACGTAGCGGGTCGACGCCGCATAGGTGAGCGTGATCGTCGAGGAGCCCTCGGAGAGGTACGGCAGCGCGTGCTTGAGGCACCGTTGCAGGCTGTTGGCGGAGATGGTCATCGCGGTGTTGATGTCGGCATCCTCGACGAAGAGGATGGGGCGATCAAAACACGTTCGCGGGGCGAACCCGATGGCGTGCACGAGAATGTCGGCCTTCTTGCCAGGATGTTCCGCAGCAAAGGCGTCGAAGAATTCCTTCGTCGACGCATCCTCAGCCACATCCAGCGGATAGAAGCCTCCGATGGAAGGGAGTTGATCCTTCAGTTTGAAGATCCGGCTCATGAAACGCTTCTGATAACCGAGGTAGAGGGTGCACCCCGCAGCGGCCAGTTGCTGGCAGATGGCCCAAGCGATGGAATCCTCGCTGGCCACTCCAAACACGAAGGCTGTCTTTCCCTTGAGGTCCAGCATACGCACACCCTCCATCGGTGTAGCCGGGCACACCGGCCTTTGACCATTCCCCCTCACAAGGGGCGAAAAATGCGGGGACGTGACCCGAACAGGGCGTTCCGTCAGAGCCCGTCAAAATCAAACTCGTCGGGATCGTCAAGGTCGTCGAACATCCCGTCGAATTCGTCAGCCGGAGCAACGGCGGCCACCGGGGCGGCAGCGACGGGCATGGGTGGCTCGTCAAGTTCGGTCACGTCTTCCAATTCAGGTCCACTTGAGCGACGCACCAGACGCCCGACGACGAAGATGAGCAGGAAGAAGACGATGACGCCTCCGCCGATGGCGGCATAGAGTTGAATCTGATCTTGGCTGAGCTCCTCCAAGCCACCGCCGACCAACGCGGCGTTCGTGGTGGCGGGCTGAACGACCACCGTGACGGTGGATTGCATCGGGTCAGCCGTTGCATCGTTGGTGCTCGTGGCTTCAAACACGACTTGGACGCGGACTTCTTCGGTGACCTCCGAGGGGGTGCGGAGCACGATGGTCCGTTCTGCGGATGTTCCTTCGACCATGACCGTCTCGGCGACGAAACTGCCCTCAGGGAAACTGAAACCGGCGCCCTCAAGCTCAGCAAGGTTCGCGATGTTCACCTCGATTTTGTCCTCGGCGTTGCCGTCGTTGCCCATGGTGAAGCCGATGCTGACTTCCTCGCTCACCTCGAGATTCCGGGTGGAACGGTCGGTGAGGGTCAAGTCGACCATGCCGAAGGTTTCGATGGTCACCTCGCCCGAATAGGTGGCGGATTGGTTCAGTTGGTCAACGGGCAAGACCATCACCGAGGTGATGGATGCAATGATGTCGAAATCCAAAGAAAGGTCAGCCTCGATGCGAGGGGAGCCAGAAAAGATGGCTTCGAAGTCTTCCTCGGCCCCTGCAGCAAGGGTAAATTCGTCTTCAGAAAGCGACATGTCCACGCGTGGGTCGTCGTCCTGCCATTCGTAATCCACGGAGATGGTGGACTCCAATTGGCCCGAATTCGACACCGTGCAGGTGATCACCACGTCCTGATTTTCCGAGGGCCTGACGTTCAGCTCTGGATCGCCGTCGCAGTCGATTTGGACGCCAATGCCGAGTTGTGCTTGAGCGCTTGGTGCTGCAACGAGGAGCAAGGAGGCCAACAAAAGGCCAACGGCCCAAACAGCACGTGAGGGGCGGCTCATTGGTTGGTGGTGAAGCGACTCCGCCATGAAGATGACGCCCTGTGGAGCACCGAATCAGGCCCTGATGGAGGGGCCATACAGCCGCTCGGGAAGGTCGAGGTGGGCCCGGTACAGCACCTCATCGTCGACGCCCGCCTCGCTCAATTGGCGGGTGCGCTTCGGGACCGTCTTCGGCCCAAGCACCGCTCCTGGGCGAGCAGGGTCGTCCATGTGGTCGGTCTCAAGCATGAAGCCTTGACGACCGTCTTGAATGGTCTCAAGCAACACGGGCAAAGCACCCTTCCCGCACAGCACGCTGGGAATCAACCCGTGCGTGGCGGACGCGCTGACGTCTGGAGGAGCGTAGTGACGGACGATGCGGTCACGTGGACAACCTTCTCGGTCGGCCATTTCGGCGAGTTCAGGATAGGTGGAGTCTTGCTCACCCTCGACGTGCAACTGCAGCGCGAATCCTTCCCGGCCTGCCCGGCGCATCGTCCATGCCAACAACTCGTTGGACAGATCCCAGATGTCTTCGCTGACCGGCCAATGCGGCCGTCCGACCTCGCCCACGGCATGAGCCTGACCTTCGTCGATGAAGGACACGGCTGCATCGATGCTTGATGTGTAGGCTTCCACGGCACGGGCACGACCGGCCTCGCCGTCAACGGACCACGCTTCGAATTGATGTGCGAAGGCTGCAGGGTGGGGACCGAGGACCACGCGAACACCGAGGCCAACCGAAGCTCGGACTTCCTCTGCCATGGCGACCGTATCGGCATAGGCCGCACGATGGCCGGCCTCGTCCGTTGGCGGGGAAGCAAAATCCGGGCAATGGACCAACACAAGGTCCGTGCCCCCAGCCCGCGCGAACTCCTCCGCAGCGGCCACACAGCGTCCATCTCGACGCAGGTGAAAGTGGTCGTCGGTGACCGGACCTTGGTAGGTTGACATCCTCATGCCTCACTGACGAAGGCTTCGCGGCTCTCGATTTGGGTCCGCCAGTGCACCGCAGCCATCGCCACCATGTTTGGATGCCGAGCTTCGGTGGCGATCGCCTTCCCGTTGCCCCAAAGGTGGATGGTCAGGCCGTGACGCTCATCGTGAATGCACACGCATCCAAGCCGCTCATCCACCTCGCCTTGGCCTGCACCAAGGTCCCCGGCCAAGCGTTCGATGTGGACGGCACGGCGGTACTGGAAGGAGGCGATGATCGGCCCGAATTCCATGCTCAAGGAGGCGTCATCGGCACCAAGTCGGATCAGGATTTCCTTGGCTGCGGCCTGAGCCGCCTCCACACGGTGCGTTCCATGAACGATGAGGCGACCTTCGGTGTCCACAATGACCGTGGCTGAAGGGCGGGACAACGCCACGACGACGAGGTCGCCCGCGCGGACACCGCCGAGGTCGGACTCAACACGGGCTTGGTTGACCGGGTGTGCAGGAATGAAACGGATGAGGCGGTTCTCCACCCGAACTTCGATTCCTTCGCTCATGTCAAGCCTCCTCGGACGATGCGATGAGGTCGTCATATGAAACGATGACCTCAGCGGATGGAGCCTCGTTTAGGGCTTCCAAGAGGGCCTTGACCCTCGGTTCAACCAGCACCAACAGAAGCGTTGTGCCTCCGGCCTTGCGCACTTCGGCCAGCGCCCCACGAGCTCTGGAGGCAAAGCGTTGATCTCGCGACGTTTGAGTGGGCAAAGTCAGGTCAGCGTCCCACATTTGCCACCAGGCGCGTGTGGCCACCATGACCTCAGCCATGCCGTCCTCGGGCCCTACAGTCACGCCTTCAGCGGCAGAAGAGAGGGCCTTTCGCCAAGCGCGGCGGCTGCGCACCCTGCGGATGAGCCGGCGCCAATCCGTGCGCTCTTTGGCCTCAAGCGAAAGGTGGTCGGACCAAGCCTCGTCGTCAAGGTTCGGCTCGAGGAAAAACACGGGCCGGCCAGAACGTTGTGCTTCCCGAAACAAGCGAAGCGGCTCCGGGTCGGGAAACCGTCCGGTCATTGGACCTTTGATGCTGGTGAGGGCATCGAGGAGATGCGCCTCATGCCCAATGCCAAACCGAGCGGCCTCAAGGTTGACCCCGGGAGAGGCGCGCTCATCCTCTTCTTCTTGCGACCACGCCTCTGGCGCTCCTGCATCGTCGAGGAGCGCGAGGCCATGCCAGGCCTTTGGATTCGGCCAAAGGCTTCGCGGCATGACCACGGTCGGAAAGGTGCCGTGGAGGAGGATGGTCCCTCCGTCAGGGTCCTCCCACGAAGCCGTGGACCAGCCACGGGTCATCCGCAGGATCACTCCTGACTGTTGACCCACTCAAGCAGGGATGGAATGTCCCACCCTTGATCGAAGTAGCCCTGAATCTGTTCTTGCGTCCATTGCGGGAAGGTCTTCATGGCCTCAGCCATTTGCGGGCTGACGTCGGCGGCAGGTGCACTGGACGGGATGGTCACGACCTCCTTGGTGTCCTCGTACTCCTCGTACTCGTCGTCGTCCTCGTCGTCCATCACCGAACCTCCGCCACCGCGACGGAGGAGCACCATGACCAGGGTGGCCAAGACCGCGACAACGCCGACAAGACCGACGAGCAAGAGGGCCATGGCTCCACCTTGCGTGTCGTCGCTCTGAACCTTGACGTTGATCAGGCCTCCAGCAGCCTCACTTCCGTTGTAGAGCAGTTCTCCACTGACTTCGTCGTAGATCAGGTAGTACAGACCGGTGGTCGGGGTCAGGTAGGCTTCGAGGGTGATCGATTCCCACGCCGTTGCGCCGATGGCCAATTCTTGCGAGGTGTGAACCGTTTCACGCGACGCAATGCCGTCGTAGACGCCCATCACACGGAGGTCAACGGTTCCTGCAAGGCTACCGGTGTTTTGCAGGTAGACCTCCAAGGTCATCTGCTGACCGACTTCTGGCTGGGCTGGATCAAAGCGCACGGTGCCGATGCTGAAGACCGCCTCTTCGTTGATGAGGTTGTACTGCGAGGTTGCTTCGTCGGAATTCCCGTTGATTGGAACCACGTTGCCCTCAGAGGTGGGGCCACCACCGAGGATGGAGGATCCTGCGGAGTCGGTGCCGTACACCCAGAAGATGACGCGGACGCCGGCCATCTGGGCGGCCGATGGCTCGACGGGGTCGGGCCACAGGTCGATGCAATCCGCCGAAGCGTAGTACTCACCGACACCCTTGACGAGGGTGACCTGCGTTGAAAGCGGCTCAGCACCAAAGGCTTGGCCGTAGACCGGCCAAGTAAGACCGGTGCTCGGGTCGGAGAAGAACTGCCAGCGGATCTCAACCTCTTCTTCCAGCAACTTCTCAGGCTCTTCGATGGTCACGACCGCGTCCACACAATGGAGGACCGAGGAGGGCAACTCCTCGCCGAGGGCATCTTCGGTTCCACCTTTGGTCAACTCCCAGCTGTTGCTGGCCACCTTGGGGGCGTTGAAGTCCACCTTGAGGGTGAACTCCGCACAACCGTACCCGTCGAAGTCACCGCAGTATGCATCCGTGGCGTCCGAGGCGCCCGTGGGCATGTCGATGAGGCGGAAGGTGTAGACGAACTCGTTGGTCACTGGAGGCGCGGTGATGTTGAAGTCAAACACGCCACCGGTGAAGGTCTCGGTCCAGACTTCACCTTGGTATGGGATGTAATCCTTGCCGGGTTCGCTGACCTTGGCTGCGTCTTGACGGGTGATTTCCATCGTGAGAGGAATCTCAGGTTGGATGGACACACCGTTCGCCAAACCGGCCACATAGGCGTAGCGGCCTTCGAAGCGGATGGTGTCACCGGGGCCAACGAAGCCAACCTGAACGTCGCTGGTCACGGGCTGGGTCTGGTCAGAAATGTAGGGGATCTCCATGATGCCGGCGTTGAGGTCCGCACGGAAATCAAGCCGAACGCCATCTGCGTACATCCAGTCCTGAAGGTGCCCGGACAAGCCGAGGTAGTTCTGAACGACGTTGTCGAAGTCCTGAATACTGACCTTGGGCGTGCTGGCGCCGACGTGCCCCGGAATTCCCCAGGCCAAGCGAACAGGGAGGTCGAGGTAGAAGGTGCCCTCGAATGGATCGATGAGGGCCCCGCCGTCCATGCGGCGCAGGCTCGGCGAGAGTTCATCGTCGTCAACGATGGTCACGTACGTTGACGTGGTCCATGCCGTCCCGTTTCGGGGATGGAAATTGATGACCATGTCTTCGGAGGAGGAGCCGTCGAGGTTCACACGGATGGTGTCGAGGTCCCGCCAGCCGTTGCCGTCCTGAGCCTCGACAATCACGTGGTAGGTGTTGCCCGCATAGATCGTCTTGTTCTCGAGGCCTTGGTAGCCCGGATCGGTGGAGCGCATGAAGCGCAGACCGTTGGCGTCCTCGATGTACACGTTGTTGATGACCGGCGTGGCCGAACTCATCGAGACGTAGGTGACGTAGTCGTTTTCGAAACCGGCTGAGCCACCGTCGATGGAGTTGCCTGCAAGGTCAAAGCCCTCGATCCAGACGCTCACCTTGCCCACGGGGTCACGCCCAAGGTTGGCTTCGTCGTTGAATTGCGCGATGTAGGAGGCGTTCGGTGCGCCACCGTCGCTGTTCAGCGTCACCATCGTGTACTCTTGGGGATCGGCTTCGCCGTCGCCGTCCGTGTCGTGCTCGTACTCCACCCAAAGGTGCATCGTCATGGTGTCCGGCGGCGAGGGCAGGTCCTGCGCGATGAGGCGCATCTGCTGCGTTGCCGAGGGAATCACCCACGTGTCGTCGTAGACGCGGCGCCAGTTTTCTGGAACGTCGGCACCTCCGAGGAAGACCGACATCGAAAGCAGGTTGGGCTCGTAGGTGTCGATGGAGAGATTGAACGGCACCGCACAGTCTTCGTCAGGTCGCAAGTCTGCACCAGGGCACAGGGTGTCGCCACCCTCGTAACCCGCCATGCGGACTCGGAGGATCTCGTCACCTGCAGCGCCCTGACCAAGGTCGATCGGCCACGAAATGTCGCCGCCGATTGGGCCACTGATGTTGTCGATTTCCGTCCAGCCAAGGGTGATGTTCCCGTCGATGTTGTCCACGGTCTGTTGCTCAAGCACGAGGTAGTAGGTGGAGGGATCTGGAGCCACGTCAAGGTCCTGCAAACGGACGCTCATGTCGATGGTCATGTACCGGGTGGACACCGCAGCATCGAGGTCTTGCACCTCCGCGTTGGCGTTGAGCACCTGCATGCTGGTGATGCCGGCGTCGTTCTCGATGGCGTTGCCTTCGGTGGGGTCAAACAAGACCGCGGCGGGGAGGCCATCGACGCCATTTGCGCCGACGCTGAAGGCGTACATACGCAGGGTTTCTGCGTCTTCCCAAGCGGGATTGACGCGGAAGCGCCAGGTGATGTCCTTGCCCACCGGGCTGGTGGTGTCCACCACGGTGGAGGTTTCGAGCGTGAGGTAATTGCCGGGATCGGCACGCTTCTCAAAACCGGTCACTTCAGACCAGGCCACTTCCACCGTTCCGGTTGAGGATTCGAAGAGCAGCACGGCCTCCGCAAGGGTGGTCCCCGTGGAGCTGCTCACGGCGTGGGTGCTGGTCACTTCGTAGATGTCACCCGAGGGGTACAGGCCGACTGGGCTACCGGTGACCGTCATGGAACTGTCGTATCCGGATGCGGTGGTGACGCTGAGGTCAGCGAACCGCACGGCACCGCCGTTGCTGGTGTACACCGCGAAGGGGATGTCGGCGCTGCCCGTTCCTTGGGCGAGGGCCACGCCTTGGTTGAGTTCACGGTCGAATCCATCGGACTCGTCGAAGGTGCGCTCCCAGTCGTACAGGATGTCGAGGTCACGGACCACGAGCGAGCTGCCCGTCGACGCGTTGAGGCTCTCGATTTCAAAGCGGAAGGAGACCCATTGGTTGCCGTAATCGTCCTCGAAGGCAAAGGGCACCTGCGGGTCGTTCAGCAGGTTGTTGAGGGCGTCAGCCAGACCGATGGTCGAGGCACCGATTTCGGACATGATGCGCGTTTGGTTTGGCATGGCGCCAAGGTCCTCGCTCAGTCCACCCACCGCCAACGCGAGGTCGAAGCCCTCACCGGGGTCGGTCGTGGATGCGATGGAGTTCTGATCAAAGACGATGTCAGCCGCGGTCACGGTGGCCCCGTACGGCAGGACGAAACCACCGCCCACGGCTTGCGCAGCGAGGTTGATCGTCATGGTTTTGCTGTCCACACCGGTGTGAACGTCACCGATCTTGGCGTTGTAGAACATGGTCTGACGGCCGAGGGCACCGAACGCAGGCTGGTCGAAGCCCCAATCGATGTCCCCGTCGTTGGCGAGGTCCACCCGCACGTCGTTGGCATGATGCCCAAAGCGGAGGTCGAACCAGATTTCAGAAACCCTGCAATCAAAGAAATTGTTCGCAGGGTCGAAGTTGAACCCGACCAGTGCCTCGAATCCAAACATCGGCTGACTGAGCACGTTCCATTGATCGACAACGAGGCTTTCAGCGAGTTCCACGCCCGAGGTGGACACCTGAATGTCGGGCGTTTCCGCACACTCTCGGTTGACGGTGGGCTTCATGGCCACGATGGGATGATCGAAGTTGATGCGCTCAATGGCCGGTGAAAATCCGTTGTCGACCAACATCGGTTGGTAGGTGTAAGGGCCCGCCATGGCGTTCCAAGCACCACCGTAAATCTCTGGATTGGACAGGTCGGTCTGGTTGAATCCTGTTCCGATCCTGGTTCCAATGTTGAATCCGTGAAGCACAGCCGTCGAGAGACGATCGGGCCCGGAGTCGTAGTTGAACATGAAATCAAGCGATTTGTGGACGTTGGCGTCGATGTTCCACAATTCGATGATGTCGCCGGTCAGGCCCGACATCGGGTTCCCGTCCAGGTCGTTGACCATCTGTCCGGTTTGGGTGTTGTAGACGTCCACGGACAGCGTCCCGGTTTGGGTCGTCTCCAGTTCCATGTTGAGCAGCCCGTAGCCGTTGGGTTGTGGATCGCCGCCGTTCACGGAAGGAAGGAACCCGCGGACCTTCATCCAGCCGTTCGCGGGCAGGAGTTGACCCAGGCGAACGTTGTCGATGTACCAGCCGGGCGTGGTGTAGTTGACCGGCGTGTTTCCGTTGCCACCGATGGTGTTGTGCTCCATCACGAAGCGAAGTTGAATCCACTGTCCAACGTAATCGGTCAAATCGATGGCGATGTCCGCCCAACCGCCCGGGTTGTTGGTGCTCACCGAGGTGCCACCAAGGGCGGATTGTGATGCGCCAACGCCCTGACAACCCGATTGGATCTGGCCCTGGTTGGTCCCTTTGGTGTACAAGCCGTTCCCGAAACCGATGTTGGAGGAGTTGGCCTGGTCCACAGCGATGTAGTTGAATTCGTTTGGCCCGGTGGTGTCGGGAGGGAAGAATTCGTCGTTGCGTTCTCGAATCTCAATGTACGCACAATCGCGGTAGTACTTCTGCGTCCCACCCGTACCGGACTCGAGGTAATTCAAGGCGTGGAAGGAGGAGAAGCGGAAGGTCGTCCCGCCCATCGCCGGGTCGACAAAAATCGCAGGAGACAACAGCATGCTGTCGAAATCGTTGCCGTTGTTGTCGTCACGGTAATCGTCGTCAAAGGGGTTGGTGCCCCAGCACATCTCACCGGATTTGCACCCGGCGGGGAGGATGCCGTAGGACGTCTGGATGATGCCATGGCCCCACGACATTGGGCTCATGGGTGGCTGCGTGCCGTCGGTGAAGTTCTTGGTCGTGCCCTCAAAGTCGCTCAGGAAGCCGTTCGACGTCAGGCGGACTGGGGTCGCTGAGGACCCTTCCTCAAACTGGAAGGAGGACTTGGCTGAGAACGAGGTCAACTGCCCGTTGGCGTCGGGACTCCACGTCTTCGGCAAGGTCTCGGTGTCGATCCTGACGAAGGCGTCGTGCTCGGCCATGGCCGTGCCCACGGTCATCGAAGCGGAGGTGACGGTCTCACCGGCAGGGAGGGTCACGGCCGCATCGTCGACGTCCAACCACGTTGCCGGGTCACGAACATCGACCACGGCCTCGGCATCTCCACCGGTGAACGTCGTGACGTTGATGGAGGACGCGAGGGGGACAAGCAGAAGCATGGCCATCATCAAGAAGGCGGGCAAGCGGCGGGGGGCATTTGCAGTCATGGCGACACCGGCGACTTCGCGACGGCGAGCCTGCCTAAAAGAGTCCCCGTGGGGGTGCTTCGACGTGCCTCAGAGGGGCACGCTCGTACGGCGTGACCATGCATGCTCTGCAAGGGCATCCAAACCGCCCACGCGGGCTTCACTTCGCTCGAGCCATTCACGGTTGCCAACGGTGGTGGTGTGCTTTGGCCCAAGCGAGTCACACACCTCAGGACCAATGCTGAGCTCGTAGGTCCCGAGGGCCCTCGCCATGTCGGTGATGGCCGATTTGTCAAAACCCAGCAGCGGCCGAAGCAATTCAAGATCCGTTGCCTCTTCCACTGCGCCCAAGTTCCCAAGGGTCTGGCTGGAGACCTGCCCAAGGTTTTCCCCCGTGAGCACGTGGGTTGCGCCAACCTCCTTTGCATGCACGGTCGCAATGGTGTTGAACAGCCGTTTCATGTGAATGAAGTATTCAGAATGGCACCATGATTCTGTGAAGTTGGCCATGGCCTCAGCGACCGGAACCACGACCAACCTTGACGCGAGGCGTGTGCTCATCTCCCTTCCCAAAGGCCCTTCCATGCCCTTGAGGTGCTTCAAGCCGGCCACCGTGCGCTCTCGCGCCTCCGGACCGGTGATGGGCTCCATGCTGAAATGCAGCGGATGGAGGTCCCAACCGACGCGCATGGCCCTCGCTGCGGCCACAGGGGAATCGATGCCGCCCGACATTAAGCCAACGCACACCCCCATGACCTCCAAGGCGAAGAAGGCACGTGATGAGCCTTCCCCGATGGCGAGGCTTCTTGACCGTCGGTCGCGAGGACCGCCCGTGCAACCGTTCTCTGTTGAACCCGTGACCCTCATCGAGGAGGTCTTTCCTCAGGACACCAACGCCTACGACACGCTGTTCGGCGGCCGATTGCTCTCCTTGATGGACAAAGCAGGCGGCATCGCCTGTGCGAAGTTTGCGCACCGCGAGTTTGTGACCATTTCGATCGACACCCTGACCTTCATCGCTCCGGCGCGGCAAGGCGACCTGCTGGAAGTCACCGGCCAGGTGGTCTTCACCTCCACCCACACCGCCTGCGTGAAGGTGACCGCTCAGTCGATGAGCAAGTCGGATTGGGAACGTCGACCCATTTGTGAGGGCTACTTTTTCTTCGTCGCCATCGACTCCATGATGAGGCCAATTCCTATCCCGCAAATGACCCCTGAGGGCCCCGATGCAGAGCGAGAATGGGCCCATGCTGAGGAACTCCGTGCGAACATGCTTCGCAACAAAGCGGCGTCCAAGGCTTGATGTGGAACACCACGAGGCCCCCCCATGCCGGTCCTCAACATCGCGGCGGTGGCCACCGACGACCTCGCACGACTGATCGCCAAACCAAGCGACCAGCGTGACGTGCACACCTACGTCCACAAGGAAATGGGCGATGCCGGGGCTCGCATCCTCTCCATCATCCGCCCGGCCAAGTATCCCGAGCGCCTGCGCCCGCTGCTCAACGCCCTTTCTGCTGCGAGGGTGGGGCTCATCGAAGTGCAGGCCGTCGACGCCGCGTTGGGTGAAGCGCTGGTCGCGTTCGCCAGCGCTGGCCTTACGCAAGGCCTCGCGGTCATCCGTCCCAAAGACGGAGGTTGGATCGACGAAGATCAGGTCAAGGGCCTGTTTCAACAAGCCGGGCTCGGCGGATGGACCTTTGAGCCTGAAGATGGGCCTCACCTTCGCGAACGCCTCTACGCGCTCATGGACGATCTGGCGGAAGAACTCGCCGAGGCCGCCACGCAACCGCTGGTGATCCCCGTCGACCAGCATTTCAACGTTCGAGGCATTGGTTTGGTCGCCATCGGTTACGTGCAAGCTGGGACCGTGCACCAACACGACGAACTCTTGCTGCTGCCCGCGGAGGGTGGGGGCACCGCGAAATCCCTGCAGGTGATGGACGATGACGTGCCCACGGCCACCGCCGGTGACCGTGTGGGACTTGCACTCCGCAACGCACAGGAAGCCCACCTTTCCGGTGGGACCCTCATCGTGCATCCACCCATCGACGACGCACGCACGGGGACACACCGCCCTCCTGCCATGCAGGCGCATGCGCGTTCGGTGGTTCACCTGACGCCGTCGCCGTTCCAACGCCGAACTTTGCAAACCGGTGACGTGATTCACCTGTCGGTTGACCTGCAATTCATTGTTGGACGCGTGACGGCCGCTGATGGACATGTGCTCACCGTCGAGTGGGAACATCCGGCGTTCATCCGTGTCGATTCGCCTCCGCAAGCCATCGTTGCACAACTCGATTCCAATCCCCGCATCATCGGCTCTGGGCGGCTTGAGTTTGAGGCCTAATCCGGCGAACGGAACCCTCCCTTGCAACCTTGCCGAGAGGCTGCACGGTTGAGGGAGCATTCATATTCCACTCCACCAAGTGCTCGCGGATGGGAGAAATCGTGCCGGCGTCCGCCGGCCCGATGCAGTTGGACCGCGAGGTCCTCGACGGGCTGCATCTGGCCGGGATGCGAGGAAGGGTGGCCGTTGAGGTCGACCCTTCCGCTCTCCTCATCCGCGCCAAGGAGGGCAAAACGACGACCCTCCCGCTCTCGTCCATCAGTTCGTTCAACCACCATCAAACGCACTTGATGCCGCCCTACAGCCACCTGTTTGGCCTGATCCTCATCGGCATGGCCGGTTGGACCATCGAAATGGTCGCCGTACGGAACGTGGTCATGACCGTCGGATGTGTCCTCGTCGGCGCATGGGCGTTGACCCGTCGACCAACGTTGACGGTTGACCTGCACAACGGAGAGTGCCACGTCATCACAGGTGCAGACGGGAAGCTGATGATGCTCGCGTACCTGATGGGCCGGCTCATGGCGGGGATGCCGCTTTCCGCAGCACGCGTGGGCCTGGACGACCTCATGCAGCCCCGGTCCACGCCAGAAGCGCTCGTGGCCCCCCAACCAATCGCCGGCCTCCTCGAGGGCGCCGTGGTGCCACGGGCCACCCCGGATGAAACCATCATGGCTGAATTCTTTGACGAGCCGGCGACATCGGCACCGCCCTTGGCCCTTCCATCTCCCGCGGTGAACATCACCATCGAAGACCGTCGCGCACCCATGCAGTCCGACGCCTACCTTGCTCCGGTGCAAGTTCAGATGCCCACGGCACCTCCACGCGATGGCTTGCACGCCCGTGCGCAACAAATGATGGTCGAGCAGCGCGAGTCGCTGCCAAGCCCTTCGCAGGACGCCCTCAACCCCCGAACTCCCGTCGACCGGGACGTGGCTCAACAAGCGCGAGAGGAAGCCGTCTCTCCCTTTGCCGTCAGTGGAAACGGTTGGCAAGCGGTGAACACCGAACAACGTGCGCTCCCCGCACCTCGTTTTGAGGAGCCCCTCCCTGCGTTCGACCCTGGCGCTGAACCGTACCTCCCAAGTTTCGTCGGCCCTACCGGCGATTCACGCCCCGCTCCCGTTCCTGAGCCAGCACCCATGTTCCCGGTGATGGGGCTTCAGGAACCTCTGCCCACCCTTGCACCTTCGGAGCCTGAACCCGAACCGATTGCCCCCGCTGTCCGTGGCATTGTGGGCACGTCACGCCGCTCCGAGAACGAGCAGGCGGTCGCTCCAGCAGGTCAACCGGTCAACCTCCAACCAAAGGCCGGCACGACCGCACCGAGGCACCTCGTTCCTCGCCATCGAACCAGTTCGGTTCGCCCGCGCCGCCGTGCGTTGGGTGGACTTTTTGATGCCGCGCTTCGCCCTGCGGCACCCTCACCGCACGAGCAAGATTACGCGGCGATGTACGGGGACGAGGACGGGCAGGCCGTCGCAGCGGAGGACGTTGAACCGATGAGCACGTGGCAGCACACCAGGCTGCGAACCGACGCCTCATCGCAAGCGATCATCGACGACCATACCCGGATGCATGCGGGTTCCAGCGGTGGCGAGCGGGCCAACGACCGCTTGCGCAACCTGCTCGATGACATTTCTGTGGCGCCGCTTCCCGCCTCGGAAGAAACCCTCAGCGGTGAGCGCCAGGGGCAAATTACCTCCTCGTTCAGCGACATGATCGAGGTCCACGCCGAACCTGCATCGGCCCGTCCGTACATGGATCTGGACCGACTCGATGAGTGATCATCGCATCAAGGCACGAAGGGCCTGAAGCCGCTCCTCACGGTCGCTTTGTTCCATCTCCACAAGACCCTGAACTCCGAGGCCCTGCAGCGTGAAACTCGCCACCACGGATGCTCGTTCGAGCCCGACGCGCAACTCATCTCGACCCACCGACCCCTCTCCTTTCGAGAGGTGCGCCGCGAGCGTGCCGGCGAAGCTGTCCCCGCAACCCGTTGGGTCTACCAGACCGGGTGAAGGGACGGAGGGCACGTGCAGCAAGCCACTGGAATGGAGGGCGAGCACACCGTGTTCACCTCGCTTGACGACCAAAATGGCGCCAGGCTGCAGTTCACCGTGGAGCCATTGCGCGGCTCGCACCAAGTTCGCGTCGCCTGCAAGCATCCGCACCTCGCCGTCGTTCAGCACCACGAGGTCCACACGGCGAAGCACATCGTCGAGAAGCGGTCGAGCAATGTCGATCCAGAGGTTCATCGAGTCGAGCATGCACAGACGGGTTGGCGCACACTGGTCCAACACCTTGCTCTGCAGGGCAGGATGGAGGTTGGCGCAGAACAGCACGCTCGGTGCTGTCCACCGGTCTGGAACCTCTGGATCGAAGGTCTCGAAGACGTTGAGCTCCGTGTTCAGCGTGGAAGCCTCACCCATCGCTCCGCTGTATTCCCCTTCCCAGTGGAAGGTCTGGCCCTTGGCGGTGACCAGCCCGTCCAGATGGAGGCCAGCATCGGCCAGCAGGTCGCGGTCCTCATCACGGAAATCTTCGCCGACCACGCCAACGATGCCGCAGGACGCGCCGTTTGCGGCTGAAGCCAAACCGGCATAGGTCGCTGAACCGCCCAAAAGGCGGTCGCCCTTCGCAGCGGGTGTTTGAATCGAATCGTACGCAAGGCTGCCGACCACGATGACGTCCATGAGGCGCCGCTGTCCTTCCGAATGAAGAACCCTTGTCATCGGCGGCGCTCGGTCACCAAAGAGCGACGCGTGCCGGAGGCGACGTCGATGACTTCGCTGCTGGTCACCGTCCTGTGCTCGTCCATCACCACGCCGGGAAGGTATCCGTCGCAGACCCCTGCGGCAATGAACACGGCGTCTTTGGACGCGCACAAGTCTTCGGCTTCCCAGCGGCGGTCAAGGTCGTCTCCCACCATCGTTGCGGCGCGTGCGGCTTCCTCGTCGTTGCGAAGCACAAGACGACCTTGGAACACGCCGCCAAGACCGCGGATGGCGGCGGCGGTGATGACCCCTTCAGGAGCAGCACCGATGCCGAGAAGCAGGTCAAACGGACCGTCGTCACGGGCCGCCCATATGGCGGCGCTGACGTCACCGTCCGACATCAATTCGAGTTGAGCACCGGCCTCACGTACCTCACGGATGAGGTTGGCGTGGCGATCACGGTCCAAGGCGACCACGCGGACGTCCGAAACTTCGCGGTCAAGGGCATGAGCTGCTTGTTCGAGGTTCCACGCCACCCCACCGTCAAGGTCCACGTGACCCGCAAGCGCAGGGCCTGCGGCAATCTTGTCCATGTAGCAATCCGGAGCGTGCAAGAGCGCACCACGAGGCGCAGCGGCGAGCACAGCAATGGAGTTGGGAAGGTTGTCGGCGCAATTGTTCGTGCATTCCAACGGATCCACAGCAATGTCGAGTTTCAGGGCGCCTTCGTGCCCGACCTCTGCGCCAATCGGCTCACCGATGTAGAGCATGGGTGCGTCGTCACGCTCTCCTTCGCCGATGGCCACACGGCCGTCAAATGGTGCGTGATCAAAGGAGCGGCGCATCGCTTCGACGGCCGCACCGTCGGCTGCATCCTTGTCACCGAGACCCCGCCACTCGGCGCTGGCCAAGGCCGCCATGTCGACGGCTTCGAGCAGGTGGGGCCAGACGTCGCCGACGCGCATGGACCGCGAACGTTGGACGGGTGATGAACACACCGGAGCAGAATTCAGGACGTTCCTTTGTGCTTCTCGAGGACCCGTACACCGTCGATTTGAGCCACAGGGTACTGCCCCGTCGCGTCTTTTTCGAGGGATTTCACCATGTCAAACGCACAGAGCAAACCCGCGGTGACGCCGGCCAAGGCTTCCATCTCGATGCCTGTCCGGTAGTGCGCACCGACCTCAACCTCACAACCGAGACGGTTGCTTTCGACGTGCCAGCGCACCTTGCATGACTCGATGGGGACGGGGTGGCAGTGCGGAATCATCCTCGGCGTGTCCTTGACCGCTTGAATGGCCGCGATGGTCGAGGCTTCCCTCACGTCGCCCTTTGCGACACGGCCTTCGGCGATGGCCGCGAGGGTCTCCGGCCGAAGCGTGACCCAGCCCTCAGCCACCGCACGGCGGTCCACGGCCGGCTTTCGACCGATGTCCACGATGCCTTCAATCTCAACCGAGTCCTGCTTTCCACGTGGCTCCATGATCGGTCACCTCTTTTTTCCACAGGGGGGCCTGCTGCTTGAGTTCATCGATGAGCCATCGGCAGGCATCGAAGGCAGGCCCACGGTGGGCAGAACCCACGTGGATCGCCACGATGGGTTCCTCCGGCTCAACGCTGCCGATGCGGTGGGCGATCGCCACGGCCCGTAGGCCGTGCGTTTCAGCAGCCTCCACGGCGAGGTCGTGGAGCACCTTTGGCAACTGCTCCTGCCACGCATCAAATTCCAACCGAAGCACCGTCGCGTCACCTTCCGTCCCGCGCGTCAAGCCAACAAAGCTGACCACAGCCCCTACGCCCTCCACGGGCAAGCGCTGAAGCAACGCGTCGGGGTCAAGCCGAGTCGAGGGAGTGTCCACGATCACCTCGAAGGGGGTGGACATGGACGATGCTCGGGCAGCGCATCCTTCAAACCCTCCGCGCCGATGTCCGACCATGGAAGGCGAGCCCCCCGTCACCGTCATGGGAGCCGGGCTGTCAGGCTTGGCGGCCGCCACCTTGCTCGCTCGCGCGGGCCGAGAGGTCCACGTCCACGACATCCGAGCGGACTCTGGGGCACGCTTTGACGGCGATTTCCAAGCCTTGGAAAATTGGAGCATGGACGAGGATTTCTTCGACCAACTCGATGCATGGGGCTTTGATTCCACCTCGTTCAAATCGACCTCGTTCTCCGTGGTGGACCTCATCCATCCAGACGACGAGGTCACCCAAGCGAAAACCGACGGTGTGGCCTACCGCATCGTCGAGCGCGGCACGTCCGACCACACCATCGACCAGGCCTTCAAGCGGATGGCCATTGAAGCCGGCGCGACCTTGCACTACAAGTCACGCATCGACGAGAAGGACGCTGACATCGTGGCGTGCGGTCCGAAGGACACCTCGGCGCTCGCCCTTGGCGAGATTTTCCGAACCAACCATCCCAACCACATCGCGTTTCAGTTGAACGACAAACTCGCTCCCGGCGCCTACAGTTACCTCATCATCATCGACGGTGTGGGCCTCATCTGCACCTGCCTCTGGCGGAAGCAAAAGAAGAGCGAACGCTTCCTGAACGAGTGCATCGCCACCTACCAACGCCTCTACCCCGAAATCGACATGGAACCCATCAAGCGTGTCGGAGGCAAGGGCGATTTCACCCTGAACGGGTTCTACACCGTCCCCGAGACGGGCCAGCACTTCGTCGGTGAATCCGGCGGCCTCCAGGATTTCATGTGGGGCTTCGGGATGCGCATGGCGGTGTGGTCGGGCGTCTTGGCGGCTCAAGAGATGCTTGGAGGTCCATCGTACGACAAGGAAGTCCGACGGCAACTCCTGCCCTACGTGCAGACCAGTGTGGCCAACCGGTGGCTGATGAACCGTGTTGGCGATCGTATGTTCAAGCGCATGTGCGTGCGCTGGATGAAGGACCAAGAGCGGTCGGGCGACGGCCTGCGATGGATTGGCCGCCTCTTCCGTCCGAGTCTGCTCAAACGGCTCGTGTACACGACAACCTCCCCCTTCATGCTCGAACGTGGCAGCGGACCGACGAGGCCGAAGCGTCTGCCGTTCCGAGCTGCCAAACCGCGCGACACGTGGGAGCAAAGTGAGGCCGCGTTGGCCGTCAAAGCACGGTGGGAGGCTGCGCGGCGAAGCGGCGGCCACACCTCCTTTGAGAGCCGAGACGGTGAAGCTCACGAAACCGAAGCGGCGCTCGCTTGAGCCGCTGCGGTTGCTTCATTAGCGCCCTTCCATTGGACGGGTCATGTCCGACCTCTACGGCCTGACCTTCGAAGCGATGCCCAACAACCTCGTGAACTACGGCACCACCGACAACGGTATCGCCGTCATCGAACTCGCCTCCGACTCGGGCGGCGAACCGTTGCAAGGCGACGCCACCGCGGTGAACACCTACACCCACGGCATGTTCCGTGACTTCGACGAGGCGATCATCCGTGCCCGCTTCGACGACAAGGTCACGGCCATCGTCATCACAGGGGCTGGTGAGAAGTTCTTCTCGGCCGGTGCATCCATCAAGATGCTCAACAGCGTCTCGCCTGGCTTCAAGTACAACTTCTGCCTTCACGCCAACGAAACCCTGTCCCGCCTCGAACAGACCCCGAAAATCGTCATCGCGGCCATCAACGGTCACGCCGTGGGCGGCGGTCTGGAGATTGCCATGGCCGCGGACATCCGCATCGCCCGCAAGAACAGCGGGAAACTCGGCCTGCCCGAGATCAACCTCGGTGTGCTCGCTGGAACCGGCGGCACCGCCCGCTTGACCCGCCTCATCGGCAAGGCCAAGGCCCTCGAAATGATGGTGACCGGCGAACTCATGTCCTTTGAAGACGCCAAGAACTACACCCTCATCAACCAAATTTGGGAAGGCAACGCCACCGAATTCCGTGAGATGATGCTCGACTGGGTCAGCGCTCAGTTCACCCTGCCCAACAAGGCTGCGAAGGCGGTGGGCAACATCAAGCGCTCCTGCCAGACCGGCCCCGA
>CAXRAI010000083.1:0-24032 GCA_964228865.1 Salinimicrobium sp.
ACGTCGGAATCGGTGACATCTGGTCACCCCGACAAGCTCTGCGACGCCATTTCCGACACCATCGTCGACGCCTGTCTGGCGGTGGATCCACACGCCCGTGTCGCGGTGGAGACCCTGGTGAAGGGTGCCCCGGACAAGAGCATCATCGTGCTCGCGGGGGAAGTTTCACTCGACGGCAAGGCACCTGACTACGAAGCCTTGGCCCGCTCTGCGGCCAAGGCCATCGGCTACACCGACCACGCCATCGGGATGGACGCCACTGATACCGACTTGACGGACGTGCACGTCCACATCACGACCCAAGCCGCCAACATCGCTCAGGGCGTGAATGACCTCGGAGCGAACCAAGGCGCGGGCGACCAAGGCCTGATGTTTGGTTATGCCTGCGATGAAACCGAAGCCTATGACGAACTCAAGGGGCGGTTCTTCCCCCTTGCTGCAGCGCTTTCTCAGCGCCTGACGCGCCGCCTCACCGCCGTTCGTGAGGAAGGCATTCTCCCGTGGGCGCGCCCCGATGGCAAGTCACAGGTCACCGTGCGCTACGAGGAAGGTGCACCGCCGGTGGTGGACACGGTCGTTATCGCCATCCAACACGACGATGCACTCATCCACGAACACGGCAGCGAAGAAGCAGAACGCGCCTTCGTCGAGCGTGAAGTCCGAGAAAAGGTGGTCAAGGAGGCCATCCCGTCGGCATTGTTGCCTGAAACCTACCGTTTGGTGGTCAACGGGACCGGTCGTTTTGCCGATCCAGGCGGACCCCATGCCGACGCAGGATTGACCGGCCGCAAGATCATCGTTGACACCTACGGCGGCATGGGTCGTCACGGCGGAGGCGCCTTCTCTGGAAAGGACCCGTCCAAGGTTGACCGCTCTGCAGCCTACGCCGCTCGCTGGGCGGCCAAGCACGTGGTTGCAGCGGGCCTCGCCACCAAGTGCGAAATTCAGCTGGCGTACGTCATCGGCGTTGCGGAACCTGTGAGCCTTCGAGCGGAGTCCTTTGGGACCGCCTCCATCGACGACACCGCCCTCTCCGCCCTTGTCCGCGACGTCTTCGACTTCCGCCCCGCATCCATTGCTGCGCGCCTCAACCTGCTCCAACCGATCTACGCCCCAACCGCAGCAGGTGGCCACTTCGGTCGCCCTGCAGGGTCCGACGGCACCTTCCCATGGGAGGCCCTTGACCAAGGCCTCCTCGACGCGCTTCGTGGTTGAGGCGAAGCACCGGTTCCCACGACCGAAATTGCGGTGGCCTCAAGAGGCATCGGCCCAAGGCACCAACGGTTCACATGACGACAGAACGCCGCTCCGCCGTCGTCCTCGTGGTTTCGCTCCTGCTTGTGAGCCTCAGTCCAGTCGTCGGTTCGGCGGCAGCAGACGACGCCATCCACCTCTCCGTTGACGTGCAACACGTGGTCCTCACGCCCGGTGGCGCAGCCAACGTGACGCTGACCATCACCAACAACGGCTCCTCCATCGACAGTTTCGACGTCGAGGTGGACAACGCCTCCCTTCATCCATCATGGGAGGTCTTGGCTTTGGATGCGAACGTCACCAATGTGTTTCCCACGTGGTCGAAAAACACCACCATCGTCGTCCGCTTGGACGGCAGCGGTGTGCCCTCACATGCGGACACGGTCGACCTTGTGGTGTCGGACGCCGACGGCACGGCGGAGACCCGCCTCACCCTCGCCCTCTCTGTGGCGGACGTTCACGCTCCGCGCATCGAAGCATCGGGAGCTGGTGACGGCGGCCTTGTGACGCTCCAGCCTGGGGACATCGTTGATGTGACCGTCCCGGTGTTCAACGACGGCAACGTGGTCGACACGATGCTTCTCGACGTGAACGCCAATCCTGATCTGGCGGGGTTCTGGGCCAACTGGTCCTCCACGGGCAGCAACACAAACGTCTCCGACAATCAGACCGGGAACACCAGCACCACGCCTTCGTTTGAAGTCCTGATGTACGGCAACTCCTACACGGCGGCCAACGGACTTGACGGTCTTCTGGAAAACCTGCTTCGTGAAGTGGGCGATGCCAACGTTTCGGCCAACGCCGGCGGTGGAATGACCCTCGAAGGCCACCGTTCCAAGGTGAACGCCAGTGGAGACACATGGAACACCAGCCTCAGCGGCCAGCCCTGGGACATCGTCGTGCTTCAGGATCAGTCCCAGATTCCGGGCTTCCCCCGAACGCAGTCCGAGTGGATCGACTCAAAGGACGCCGCAATTGCCTTGACGGAACGCATCGAAGACGAAGGCGCGGAGATGATGCTGCTGATGACGTGGGGGCGGCGTTCCGGGGACAGCATGAACACCGCCCGTTTCCCGAATTTCACGGCCATGAACGACCATCTCCTGCAAGGTTACCTCGACTACGCGGAGAACGTGTCCAATGCTCATCCCTCAGCCTCGGTGTACGTGGCACCGGTCGGGCTCGCCTTTGCAAAGATTCACGACGACCTCTTGGCGTCTGGAACAGATCCCGACCAAACCGGAACGCTGTTCCACGACCTCTACACCAGCGACGGTTCACACCCTTCGCTGCATGGTTCGTACCTTGCCGCAGCGACCCTTCATGCCGCCATTCATGGCGGTTCCCCGGTGGGTCTTGCCCTGCCGAGTGGCATCAACGCCAGTGCCGGACAGGCCCTCCAACTCGCCGCGGCTCACGCCGTGTTCAATGCAACTTCAACATGGACCTACCCATGGACCACATCGGGCGTTTCATCCACTGCCGTGGTCGGTGGAGATCTGCTCGCTCTGTTCAGCGATGACGTGCTTGAGAACGTGAGCGCATTCTCCTCACAAAGCGCCACGCTTCGTCTTGAAGTGGCGCCAAACGCCGTGCCAGGTGACGTTGGGCTGGATCTTGTCGTGGCTTCCACAAAAGGAAACACCACGTCCAGCAGCACCTTGGTGGTCCGGATTGAAGCCGTGCCGGACCTCTCGATTGGAAACATCGACTCTTCCGAACTTCTGCCCTTCGGCGTGGCATCGCTGACGTCCGTGGACGTGGTCAACACGGGAACCTCCGCCGCGGAGTGGTCGTGGGAACTTGGTGCAAGCGGTGCCGCCAACTGCGTGTGGGACCTCCTTGATTTGACGTCGACCTTTGCGGGCCCCGGTGATGTGGCCACGGTCGACTTGTCCGTCGAGGTGCCTCCAGCCTCCTCATGGCCCCCAGGGGTCCAGGAAGTCTGCGAAGTTGATTTGATCGGTTCATGGGCCAACGACAGCTCGGTGCAGGTCAGCCGCACCATCGGGTTCGTGGTCGACGAACGTGTGGACACGACCTTTGCAGCGCCCGCCTCGGTCGAGGTGGACGTTGATGCCGGTACCGCTTGGCAAGCCACCTTCCAAAACGCTGGTTCGCACGCATTGAGCGTTACGTTGACCATGATGGCTCCCTCCTCGCCGCAGGAAGCATGCGATGGCCGAATGTCGACCTCGATGGTGTCTTCAGCCACCCAAAGCGTGGCCGCAGGTTCCACTGGGGTGTGGTCGTTTGAGACCGACGTGGTCACCACGGAAACGTGTGCGGTGATGCTCGAGGCCTCGACCGTCCACGGGGTTGCCACGCAGACCGTGGCGTTCACACCTGCGGACCACGCGGCCCTCGTGCTGCAGGGTCCAAGCGACGCACGGGTCGCTGTGGAAGCGGGCAGCACCACGGACGTGACCGTGACGTTGACCCAAACCGGCACGGAAGACCTCGATGTGGTGCTCAGCACCTCTGGCCTGCCCGGAGGTGTGACGCTCACCGATGCCTCTGGAGCGTCCTCGGTCATGCTGTCTTCGGCCGTGCCATCGGTGGAGGTTGTCTTGACGGTCGTTGCAAGCCCAGAGGCCACCATAGGCGACCACGATGTGGTCCTGACCTTCACCGACAGCGAGCACGGTTCGTGGTCGCTTGATCTTGCCGTGCAAGTCTCGAGTCGTCGTGGTGTTGACGTGGTGGCCACGTCCGGAAACGGCCAAGGCGACACGTGGCCGCAGGACATCGATACTCCTTACCCAGGAGCACCGACTTTGGGAGGCCTGGCCCAAGTTTCCACGACCATGACGGTCGTCAACACCGGGGCAAACAGCGCGACCTTTGTGCTGAGCGCCACGACCGTGTTCGGCAGTCAGGGTCTCACGGTCACCCTTGAGCAAGACGTGGTGAGTCTTGCTGAAGGTGAAAGTGTGGTGATCCCTGTTCATCTCAGCCTTGACGGGTCCGCTTCGGACGGGGAAGTCTTCCAGGTGATGTTGATGGCCAATTCTTCTCTTGACGCCTCGGTGTCCGATGCCGTGGTTCAGTCGGTGGTGCACCGCTCGCAGCAGGTGACCATCGCCGTTGACGCAGACAACACGGAGGTTGAGGCAGGCGGCACCATCACGGGGACGCTGCGCCTTTCAAGCCGCGTTGATGATCGCCTGACGCTCTCTGCTTCCGGGGCGGCATGCACGCTTCCTGGGCCGGTCAACCTGAGTGGCTCAAGCGAAGCTCTGCCATGGTCATGCACGCTGGCAGAGGGAGCGCCTGCTGGCCTTGTGGCCTTGAACGTCAGCGTTCGCAGCGCCATCAGCGCCCTCGGTGCAGACGTTTTGGCCAGCGATGCAGTGGTGTTGACCGTCCTGGCGTCGTGGGCAGAGGCGGGACCCATCCAAGTGGTGGTTGAAGACGCATCCTTGTCGATTGAAACCAGCGGTTCAGCCACGACGGTTGTTCGCATCACCAACACAGCCAACGCCCTCGCAGAAGGCGAACTGGACCTCGCCGGATCGAACTTGGCCTACCTGCAAACCACGTGGGTCCGGCTTGGTGACGGCGCTCGAACGAGCAGTTTCTCCTTGGAGCCAGGGGCTTCGGCCCGCTACACGCTTGAGATGGTCCGCCTGACCACAGGCGCGTCATCGGCCGAGCCCGAGGTGCTGGCGACCTACACCATGGTCGGTGTGGAACGGACGGAAAGCGGTGGAACCATCGCGGTGGACTTGCCCGGTCCTGAACTGCCCCCCGCCGGGCTGGACTTGGGGTTGGTGCAATTGAGCAACCAAGATTCCCTGATTGGGTTGTCTTCTGGATGGATTGTCGCGCTCTTGCTGTTCGGCTTGCTCCGCATCCGTCGTTCGTCCAAACCTCAACCAGAGGAAGAGGACGAGCAAGAAACGGAAGCGGACCTGCCCGAATTGGGTCACAATGAAGCTCGCATCGGAGACGGGAACAAAGTCGCCTGTCCAAGCTGTGATGCTGTCCTTGGTGTTCCAGCCGGCAGTGAACCGCCGTTCAGGTTCACTTGTCCAACGTGTCAGTCGAGCATTCGTGTCTTGCCTTAGGCAGATCGTCGTTGCGCGATGAGCAGGAAGGCCGTGTGGCCAAATGGCCCGTTTGCTGGACGTACGCCTCCTCGAGACGCACGGCTCCACGGCCGCTCCATGACTTCTCCAGCCCAATCCACTTCCAGTCCTGCGGCCTCGCATGCCTCCCAAGCGCGCTCGAACTGACTCGTGACGGGGCAATAACACGCCATCCGCCCTCCGGGGCGCAACAGCGGGGCCAACGCCGCGATGGAAGGCGTATGATCGGCCATGTCCAACACAACGGCATCAAGCCCCTCTGGTGCGAGGTCCTGCACCTCCTCTGCAGATGCTTCGGCCCTTCCTGCGATGTGGGAGTGGCGCGGTCCGTCCACCCATGCGAGGGAGGCCCGGTTCAGGTTGTCCAAACCCACATGGGCATGTTCTTCTCGTGGTTCGACGGTGATGTGGTGGCCGGATGGGCCGAGCGCCCGAGCGATGTGCAGGCCGAGCCCTGCGCTGCCGAGTCCCGCTTCGAGGACCGTGTCGTCACGACCGACGCCCAACCTTGCAACCAGGATTCCAGCGTCTTTGTCCCCAATCGTTTGGGCACGTCTCAGCATACCACGGCGAAGTTCCGTCAGGCCTGCTGGGAGGATTGTTAATTCCTTGCTGGCGAGGTTCACGGTGGTGCCGATCGCGTGGTCGCGCAACAGGTGAGCGGGATTAAACACGCCCAGTCCCTTGGTTTTGACGTCTTCATCGACGACCGCAACCGTCCATGTGCGACCGTCGTTGGCCACCAAGGCAATCATGCGGTGCGTCATGACAACGGTTTTGTTCGGTTTGATTTGACCTCTTCGGATTCGTGACATGAGGCGCAATGTTTCATAAGTCCAATTGTCGTCCATTAATTATGAACCAAATGCGGACGCTTTCCATCCTCCTCGTGGCGTTGATGCTTGGAAGCCTGACAGCCGGGCTTTCTTCAACGCTCGTCGACGCTCCTGAGGAGCTACAGGACGCCCCTGCCGTGATGTCGGCCACCAGCCCAGGTCACCCGGTCTTCGCCGAGTACGTGGGAGCGTATTGGTGCGGCCCATGCCAGACCTCCTCGACCAGCCTGCACAACCTCTACGGGACCAACGGCGGCGGAGGAACGACCTCCGAAGATTTCACCTACCTCTCGTTCTGGGAGTCCGCGTCAACAGGTTGGCCGAACGAAGCACCGATCAACCGACGTGCGCACATCAACCCCTCCGGTTACCCGACCACGGTTTTCGGCGACGCAGCCTCTGGTCAGTACTACACGTCCGGCGGTCAGAACTACGATTCCTTCTACCAGAGCGGCGGAAACATGCAGAACGCGAACGACTACACCCTCTCCATCGCTCAGGCTGAGAACGGCAACAACATGGACATCGACATCACCGCAACCTACCTCGGCTCCGGAAGCAAGACCGTCTACATCTACGCTGCCGTGGCCGAGCAGACCTCGCCTGAAGTGTACTCCAACTCGAACAACCTTCACCCCCACAACGTCTTCCAGCGTTGGCTCCTCAACGGTGCCGGAAGCGGGTTCGAATCCGTCACGCTCAGCAACGGCAACTCTGTGACCACGTCGTGGTCCGTGCCCATCAGCACCGTTCGCGCAGGCGGCGGTGTGTCCGCGGCTGAGAACTTCCTGACCGTGGCCGCCCTCATGGACGGCGACCACACCACGCACCGAAACGTGGTCAGTGCGGCCGACTCCAACATGGGTCCAAAGATGGACATTGGCGTCACGGGCATGGCCGTGAGCAACGTCGATGCCACCGATTCCTACATCCGCGGCGACACCGTCGACCTTGAGGTGACCGTGCGCAACATGGGTGACCTCGACTACGTCGATGGCGGCGGTGTTGAGTTCTACTACCGCGACGGCGTCAACAAGGTGCCCATTGGCGGGACGCAATCCCTCCCTGCGACCGTCGCGACCACCGGCGTCCACACGTACACCACCAGCTTCGACACCAGCGTGCTGTCTTCCAACGCATGGAAAGCCACCTTTGGTGCCCGCCTGACCGGCCTTAGTGGAGACATGAGCGGTTCCAACAACGACGTGAGCACACAGTACGACCACGACCGACCACCCGTGGCCCTCACCCCTCAGATCAGCCCCACCTCGGTGGAGCGTGGCGACGAGGTCCTCATCACCGTGCGCGCCGATGCGAACGACGACGTCGACACCATTTCCAGCACCACGTTCGAACTTGAGACCCGGCCATCCGGCACCTCCACTTGGACCGCCGATGGCATCAGCGGTGGAGACGATGTTGTCTTTGCAGGCTCGGAATACGAAGGCAGGGAGTACACCTTCTCGACCTCTGTCGACATGGACGCAGGCACCTACGACCTTCGCGTTCGCGCCATGGACGCTCGTGGACAAACCTCCGACTGGAAGGTCGTTCTTGGAAGCGACGCCCTCACCGTCACCAACGCACTCCCCACCATTTGGGCTGAACCGGTGCCTACGGTGATGTGCGACGAGCCCACCAAAATCAGCATGGAAGGTCACATCACCGACAAAGAAACGCCTCTTTCCGAAATGAGCATCTCTTCTTCATCTCCGTCCTTCCTCGGTTGGGATTCCACCACCCAGGAAATCGAGGTCCTCTTCGCCTTTGACGACCTCCGTGGTTGCCCCATTGGGCAGAACGGCATTGAGGTGACCGTGAACGACGGCGAGGACTACACCGGCAGCAATTTGCCCTATGGCACCCTGTTGTTCAACGTCATCGAGAACGGTCAGCCCCGCTGGGACGGTTTGCCCACGCGGACCGTTGACGAAGGTGGCCAAGGCAACCTCGCTCTGTTCCCGTACGTGTTTGACACCGACGAACAGGGTGCTACGGTCGAGTCTGAAAGCCTCACCCTGTCCATCGTCAGCAACTCCAACCCGGAGGTTTTCAACGTCGGTCTCGAGGGTGATCTTCTCTCCTACAGCACCGTTGACGACGACGTGAACGGTCAGGCAACGGTCACCCTTCGGGCCAGCGACGGTGTCCAGACTGCGGACCAAACCATCGTGCTGAAGGTTGCACCCGTCAACGACGCGCCCCGCATGGATTTGGGTGACTTGGCTTCCCTTGAACTCAAGCGTGGCAAGACCTACGTCTACGACATTCAGAGCCTTGTGTACGACATCGACGACGACGATGCTGCGTTCATCGTGGTCACGCCCAGCGAAAACGGTGCGGCCCGCTTTGACCTCTTTACGGGCTTGATGACGGTTGAGTTCGAGGACCTTGGGACCCAAACGATCACCATCACGGCTCAGGACAAGTACGACTCCAATTCGTACACCATGATGGTCAACGTCTACGATGCGAAGCCCTTCTACGCCTCCACGGACGCAGACACCGGTTTCATGACGGTCAGCCTTGAGAATGCTTACCTCGGACAGGAAGCCAGCGCCAGTTTGTTCCTGACCGAGAACGCACCGACCTTCACGTCGCTCACCACCGTGTGGCAGGTTTGTGAAGGCGACACCGGTGTGTGCCTGAACCAGGTCAGTTACCCGCTGGATGTCTCGGCCTCTGACCGCGGATGGACCATCGAACTTGCATGGGACGACGTCCGCCCCTACGGACTGCAATACAACGACGACGTCAAGCTCGGCAACGTTCTCGCCACGGACGACACCGGTGAGGAATACAAACTGATGTCACCCATCTACTGGCGCATCACCGAACAAGCGCCAGGCCCCGGCGACATGGACCAGGAAACGCTGGACCTCCACATCGCTGACCTTGAGGCCACGATCGACGCGCTGAAGGCTGACATCGAGGCCTCCCAAGGCGACACCACCCAACTGGAAGCTCAACTTGAGATCCTCGAGGAAGACTTGGCCACGGCCTGCGACGACCCTCGGGCCGAGTGCACTGGCGACAACCTCCAGAGCAACGGCACTGAAGGCGCCAACGACGGCCTCAACATGGACATCATCCTCATGGTGCTCGGCGTGCTCATCCTTGCCGCTCTGCTCGGTGTGCTCTTTACGCGCCGTGGTGGTTCCGTTGAGCAGCCAAAGTGGGACGAGAGCACCCTGCCTTCGGCAGACACGGTGGCCAACTCCATGTACGGTGGTGCTCAGGATATTTTCCAACAACCGGTCGCACCACCGATGCCAGCGATCCCAGCACCTGTGGCCCACGCCGGTCCACCGCTCCCGGCAACGGGCCTTCCTGAGGGATGGACCATGGATCAGTGGGCCTACTACGGCCAGCAATACCTGGACCAAAATCAGTGAGTTGCTGAAACGCCGTCCACCACGACGTGGCTGAAAGCCTCAAAGGGGAGGCGAGCGCAGGTATACCCGTGAGCGGAGACGCCGAGGATGTTTTGGGTGAGCCCATCGACGAGGCCGACGGCCTCGAGGAGGCCATGCCCTTGACGGATGACGACCTTGAGGTCACGGTCTGGTCGGCCGACTCAGAGGGTCCCTCCGACGAAGCCATCCTCGGCCAAGCCAGCGATGACGTCCTGCAAACCACGGTTGAGGCTTGGATCGAAGAAATCGGGATGACTTCCACAAAGGACGTCCCGGTTCCAGACCGTCTGGTGGACCAAGTCATCGGGCAAGAAGCCGGTTCAGTCATCATTCGCAAGGCTGCGGAACAACGCCGTCACATGCTGATGATTGGCGACCCCGGCACGGGCAAGTCCATGCTGGCCCGTTCGATGACCGAGCTTCTGCCCCGAGACGCGCTCGAGGACGTGCTGGTCTATCCCAACGAAGAGGACGAGAACGAACCCCGTGTACGCTCCGTGCCTGCCGGCCGCGGTGACCGCATCGTCAAGGTCCAGAAAGAAGCCATTCGGGTGCAGCGGGAAAAGACCCAGCGCATGCTGCTCATTGGTTTCGTCGCCATCGCGTTCCTTCTGGCCATTGCGACCCTACAAAGCGGGGACATCGTGACGCTGCTCTTTGGAATGTTCTTGCTGACCTTCGGCTACATGTTCCTCCGATCACGGTTGGGAGCCGCAGACGAAAGCCGCATTCCAAAGGTCCTGGTGAAGCACGACACCAAGGAGCTCCCACCCTTTGTTGACGCCACGGCCACCCTTTCTGGGGCGCTGCTCGGCGACGTTCGCCACGATCCCTTCCAATCCGGTGGCATGGAAACGCCTGCCCACGAACGTGTTGAGCCAGGCGCCATCCACCGCGCGCACAAGGGCGTGCTCTACATTGACGAGATCAACCTCCTCAGGCTCGAGGAACAGCAGGCCCTCCTCACGGCCATGCAGGAGCGAGCCTTCCCCGTGTCCGGCCGCTCGGAGCGCTCCAGCGGTGCGTTGACCAAGACCGAGCCTGTGCCCTGCGACTTCATCCTCATCGCCGCAGGAAACTTGGACGCCATTCAGGGCATGCACCCCGCGTTGCGGAGCCGAATCCGTGGCTATGGGTACGAGGTCTACGTGAACTCGGAGATGCCAGACACCGCACGGAACCGCCGTCGCCTCATCCGTTTCATTGCGCAGGAGGTCCACAGGGACCAAGACACGCTCCGTGAAATTCCCCACTTCGACGTCGGCGGTGTTGCAGCCATCCTCAAGGAAGCACAGCGACGTTCTGGACGCCGAGGAAAACTCAGCCTCCGGTTGCGTGAACTCGGTGGATTGGTGCGCATCGCCGGTGACTTGGCTGTCGAGGACGGTGCGGACCTTGTGACGGCCGCACACGTGATTCGGGCGCGCTCCATTGCCAAGCCCCTTGAGCAGCAAGTGGCCGACCGGATGATCGAGCGACGCCGTGATTACAGCCTCCTCGTGAATTCGGGAGAGCGGGTTGGACGCGTCAACGGCCTTGCCGTGCTTGGTGCAAACTCTGGACTTTCCGACTTCAGCGGCATCATGCTGCCCGTGGAAGCACTGGTCACGCCCTCCCAGGGTGGAGGTGGAAAAATCCACGCAACCGGTGGCCTATCCGATTTGGCCAAAGAGAGCGTTACCAACGTCAGCGCGGTGGTCAAGAAGCTCACCGGGAAAGACGTCTCGGACTACGACATTCACATCCAGTTCGTGGACACGCACGGGGTTGACGGCGACTCCGCCAGCATCACCATCGCCACGGCCATCATCTCCGCGATCGAGAACATCCCCATCCGGCAGGATTTGGCGATGACGGGTTCACTTTCCGTTCGCGGGGAAGTGTTGCCCATCGGCGGCGTGACGGCCAAGATTGAGGCCGCTGGACACGCGGGTGTCCGGACGGTCATCATCCCCCGCTCCAACCTCCAAGACGTCGTTCTTGACCACCAGTGGGAGGGCAAAGTCGAGGTGATTCCAGTCGACACCCTGGACGAAGTGATGGAGCACGCGCTCATCAAGCACGAGCAAAAGGCCAGCCTTGTGGAGCGGCTTGGTGGTATCATCGACCGCCTCACGCCGGAGATGTCATCCAGCGTTCGACCGGTGTAAGACAGGGAGCGACTTGATACCCCGAACCGGCTTCGCGAAGGCATGGACGAGCCCGAACAGAACGCTGTTCGTGGTCAACTGCTGATCCTGTTTCTTGTCACCTTCATCGACATGATTGGGTTTGGTATCGTCATTCCATTTCTGACCTACCTCGTGGAAGATTTGGCCGTTGAAGGCGGCATCACGGCCATCGGCCTGTGGGTTGGACTGGTCATGACCGCGTATCCGATGGCTCAATTCTTGTCCGCGCCATTGTGGGGGAGTTTGTCCGACCGCATTGGCCGGAGGCCGATCCTGATGATCGGGCTGGTTGGAAACACGTTTTGCTTCGCGCTGTTTGGCTTGGCGCCGACGCTGTTCATCGCCATCGTCGCGCGGTTTCTGGCAGGCTTCTTCAACGGAAACATTGCGGTCGCACGGGCGTACATCGGTGACATCAGCCGGCCAGAGCAAATGGCGAGCCGCATGGGCCTCATCGGAGCATCCTTCGGGTTGGGTTTCACCTTCGGGCCCTTCATCGGCGGCGAGCTTTCTGCACCCGCGGAACGCTGGGCGGTGTTTGAAGGGACCCTCCTGGATGCCTACCCGTACCTTCTGCCCTGTTTGGTGGCCAGCCTCCTTTCCATCGTGTCCCTCGTTTTGGCTCGTACCCGCCTCCCGGAGTCCTTGCCAAAAGAGGCCCGAGGGAGCACGCAAGGGCTGGATTGGGCCGGGACGATGAAATCCTCCTTCTCGGGGTTGACCACCTCCATGCGGACCCCTGCCATCGGTCAGTTGCTTTGGGTCACCATGCTGTACAGTTTTGGCTTCACCATCATGCACGCGGTGTTCATCCTGTTCACCGAGATGTCGCCTGACGCTGGAGGCTTGGGCTTCACTGAAGCACAAAACGGGCGGGTGTTTGCCGTCATCGGGCTGACCGGGATCGTGGTGCAGGGCGGCTTGATTCGTCCACTGTCCAAACGTTTCTCCTCACGAGGCATGTTGCCCGTGGCCGTGGTGATTACCGGTATCGGCCTTGGTGCCATTCCGTACGCGTCGGTGGACGTTGCATGGCTTTGGTTGCTGCCCACCTGCATCATCATCTCAACCGGCAGCGGTATTTTCCAACCGACCTCCTCCAGTCTGCTGGCGTCGTATGCACAGCGTGAGGGCAAGGAATTGGGCGGCGTGATGGGGGCGATGGAAGCAGCTTCAGCCTTCGCTAGAATCCTTGGCCCGGTGACGGGTGGACTGGTGTGGACGTTGACCGTGAATGGAGCGGGCTGGCTGTCCTACCGCAGTGTGTTCCACTTGTGCGCCACCATCATGGCCATCACTTTGCTGGTCTCCCTTCGCCTTCCCAAAGAGGAGCGTTTGTCCGAGTCGCAATGACGCTGAATGCGTCCCCGAATTTGGGGCGAATCATTGAAACCGCCATCCCCATGGCCGCACATGAAGGATGGTGCGTTTGAGGAGGGTGAATTCAACCGCTCTCTGTCCACCATCGTGTACGTCTGTGCCATTCTGACCATCGTGTCGTTTTGGTTGATCCAGCTTGAAAGCGTCCTGAAGCCCTTCTTCATCGCGTTGGCGGTGTATTTCGTCCTCAAACCAGGTGCGGACGCACTCTCGGCCAATGGCTTCCCACTGGTGTTGTCGTACTTCACCATGCTCATGGCCTTCTTCGCCGTTGTCGGTGCAGCCGGCTTTTTCGCGTACGCTCAGGCGGATGCGCTGATGAGCGATACCTCGACGGTCGAGGACTACAACTCGAACCTCGAAGAGAAGTGGAATTGGCTCCGCGACGACAGCATCGCAGCCGGTGCCGTGCAGAATTGGGCCGGCTCGGAGAACGCGACGCTCGCAGAGGGACTCAGCCAAATTGGCCTCGTAGGCTCCAGCGGACAGATCTCGGACATCGTGGTCAACATGCTGGCCGGTGTTGGGGACATGATTTCGGCCAGCCTCATCATCACTTTCTTCCTCATTTTCATGATCCTCGAAGCCGCATTGCTTCCCGCTCGTATCGAGCGTGCATGGCCAAGCGGTGGAAGCGCAAAACTCAGTGAAGTCAGGGAGCAGATTGAATCGAGCGTGAACACCTACGTGATTGTGAAAACAGGTGTTTCGATCGGCACCGCAGCCGGGGCCTCCGTGCTGATGATTTCGTTTGGGATTGACCTCTGGTTCACGTGGGCCCTGCTGACCTTCCTGTTCAATTACGTCCCGTACATTGGTTCCGTGTTCGCGATGATTCCACCGCTCATCCTCGGCGCCGTCATGTTGAGTCCCGGAGCCCTGCTGGTGTTTGCCATCCTTTCCATCATCAATCAGCAGGTCTGGGGGAACTACATTGAGAACCGTTGGGCCGGTCGAGCGCTCGGTGTTTCACCGCTTGTGTTGCTCTTGGTGACGTCGTACTCTTTCTGGCTCTGGGGCTTGGTGGGCATGATCCTCGCTGTGCCCTTCGCCGTCCTGGTGAAAATCGTGCTCGAGAACGTCGAGGCGACGAAGCCCGTGGCCATTCTGCTCTCCGAGCGCGCTCCTTCGCTGGACGAAGCATGGGAGGACGCCGTGCGTGATGGCATCATCTCCTCGTTTGAGGGCCGGTCGTTGCTGGAGTTGCAACACCTTCTGGATTACACCGACGAGCAGGTGGCCATCATCGCAGCCCGCTCATCCGCGCGCCGCGCCGTGCGGCGAGGTCGTGTGAGTCAGGCACAACTGGATTTCCTGATGCGAGGGCTTCCCTTGATTGACGGTGAGTGGACGGTTGTTGCAGGATTGTCACCTGGCAAGATTCCTAAGGAGCACCGCCAGTTGATGATAAACCTGCATCATGCGTTCACGGAAGCAGCAGGTAGGCCAGTCGAGCACGTGCTTGAAGAAGCCTGAAACCCTCAGAGCAGTTCCGTAAGGAGCTTCTCAAGTTCGGTGTTGATCATCAAGATCAACGTGCCGAACTCGGGCGGAATGTTGGGATCTTCGTAGAGTTCCTCGAGCTTGGCTTGGGTCATTGCGACACGAACGTCGGTCTTCTTCCCGGTGTTCAACAGCCACTGTTCCGTGACTTCCTTGGCTTGGCGGCGGATGTTTCGCGGCACTTTGGAGTCGTCGATTTCAGCGATGACCTTGGCCACGTTTTGGAGTCTGGTCTCGATGTCCATGCACGTCACGCCCCGTTCAATCTCCAGCGGGCCCGCTATAAGGTGATTGTGTCGTCGCGGTTCGTGGACGTCCAAGCGGCGCAGGTCATCGCTACGGCTCGTGCCGGTACTTTGCTGGCCGGCATGGGCTTCGCGGCTTGGTTGGACCACCTCGACCGACGTGTGCCGAATCGGCATTGGATGGTTTGGAGCCAACCTGTCATGCTGCTGTGGGTGCTTGATCTCATGATCAGGGGAGCAGACGGTGCGGTGTGGTTCACGTTGCTGCTGCCTTGGGCCTACGCCAGTGGAGCCGTCATTGGTCGGCCGAGCATGAAGGACATTCGCGCGGGTTCGAAGATGGACATGGCTGTGGTCGTGGTGTACCTCATGGCGCTGATTGGACTTGTCTGGGGCGCTCAACTTCATGCGAACGTAGACGCGATCGATCTGGTTCTCTGGAACCTCGAAGGTGCCCAAGCGCTGTGGTGGGAAACGGTCGCGGTCACGTTGGTCCTGGTCGTGATCGATCTGGCGTGGCGCCTTCGCCTGCTTCACGGCGGTGCTGACGCCAAGGCCCTGATGTGGGTGGCGATGCTCGTTCCGTCGTGGGGAGCCATCACGTGGTTGTCGTCGGACGCGACGGTCGTGCTGGCCCTTCCCCCGGCGTTGTCCATCCTGCTGTGGGGTGGACTGGCGTTTCTCCTCATTCCACCGTCGAATCTTGTGCGAAACGCCCTTCGTGGCGACCTCACATCCCTTGGTGATCTTCGCCACGTGTTCCATGCAGAGCGCATGCCTCTGCATGCGGTCAAGGGAGCGCACGTCTGGATGCTTTCAGGCGTGGAGGTTGGGCTTGACGGGGCCGAACAAGTGGTGCATCGCGTGAGGGCTCCCCGTCGAACACCAAGCGAAGAGGCCCTCGACGAGGCCATTGCGGCCCTTGCCGACCTTGAGGTGGACCGTGTATGGGTCACGAGAAAAGTGCCGTTGCTCGTCGTCTTGTGGCCGGCGTGCGTGGCCGCCCTGTTGTTCGGAGATGTGGCAGGGTTGCTCTTCGCACCCTTGCTCTGAGGCGAACGGATCAGGGTCCGCGGCGCTCCACGTTCTTGGGTCGCAAGCCCTTGTAGCTGCACTTGCGGCAACGCTTGGCCCGCACTGCGTTGCGGGCGTTGCACTTCATGCAGATCTTGCGATGCAGCATGCGCGCCTCGGCCTCAGGGAAACGAGCCATGAGCCCGCGACCGCCTCCCCCTATTTGAGCGCACCGCAGTCCTCTCATGTCGGTAAAGCGAGCGTTGAAGCCCCGTCTTCCGATGCAGGTTCATGCGGATGACGCGCCTGCCGGGCATCCACCACGACGCGAACTGCGTCGTCGTCCAGGGTGAGGCCTCAGTGGTGCTGATCGACGCTGGGACATCGTGGTATCAAGCCCTTCAGGTTGAACGGATCCTCGGCCTGCTTGGTGAATCTCTGCAGCCCGAACATCTCCTGCTGACCAGCCGAAGGTATCCTTTCTCGGGGGCGGCGGCACACTTTGTCGAACGTTGGCCGGGGCTGCGTGTGCATGTTGGTGAAGCCGGTGTGAGCGCCTTGGATACGGGTGATTTCTTTTCCACATGGGCCAACAGGTACGATTCGGACATGCCGGCTGTGCAGGCCGAACCTATCGATGATTTGGACATCATAGCCCTCGGAGACGGCGGCGTGCAAGCCATTGCTCTGCCGGGGCACGCACCGGAAGGTTTGGGATTCTTGGTCGAGGGCCGTTCAACGGTGGTGGTCGGTGCTGCATTGCCTCGAGCAGACCTCCCTGCCCGGTTGGATCTGCCGGGGAGTTCGCTGCTGGATCATGTCTCGAGCCTCAAGCGCCTTCTTTCGCTCGACCTCGAGGCCTTGGTGCCCATGCGTGGGCCTGCCATCCGTGGTGGACAGCACGTGCGTGAGGTGATTTCCAGACATTTGGCACACTTCGAATCTGTGCTCGACGACGAGGGTCGGAAACCACGGGGTTGGGCCCGTCCTGCTCCTTCTGCGCTCTGGCTGACCCCGCGCGAGCCGTGGCCTTTGGAAGAACGGGAACAGCCGTCGAAGTGATCACATCGGCGCAATTAGGCGATGGTCGGGTCCCACCACCAGCGTGCTTCGTCGACGTGGATACCGCCGAGATGTAGGGCGGACCGGGACCTGCGTGTCCAGCGTTGTTCCCTGCCAATCAAGCGTCAGGTGGGTGCCACGTACGGTTGCAACGATGGCCTCTTCTCCAACCCGCAGCGAGGCCACGGGGCCGTCCAGGAGAGAAAGCGTGGCGAAACTGGCCTCTGCAAGGTCAACGATGGCCACGGTTCCGTTTGAGGTGGCTACGACCACGTCGCCCCGTTCGGTGGGACTTGCGGCCAGTGCTCGAATTCGACCCGCGTTGAAGTCGATGCGCACTTCGACCGTCGCGTTGTCCATCGAGATCACGTGGAGGCGGCCGTGTGCATCACCGACCAGCAGGACGTCCTTGCCTTGACGATCTGGCATCGTCAACAGGACGCTTGGAACTGCTGCGATGGTCACCCGGCGTTCCCGGTACCCTGGCATTCGGAGGTTGATCGTGCCGTCATCGTGAGCCACCACGGTGGTTTGTCCACTGATGAGGGAACGGACGACTGTTTTGCTGCGCATACCTCGGAACTGACCGCCGGGGGTCAACCTATGTTTCCGAGGGGGTTCGTTGGAAACTGAAAGTGAAACAATCAGTAGAATTCATCCTGCTTGTTCGTCTTCTTCCACGAACGGTAGCAGGATTTGCACACACGCACGCGGTTTTTGCGGACCACCACGGATTTGCCCCACATGTCTTCCGCATCGGTCACCGAAAGTGAGCGGCCGCCCATGGTGCTGTCCGCCCAACCTTCACAGCCGTTGACGCCACAGGGCTCCTTCCCTGTTTTCGCGTCCTTCTTCTTCTCGTCGTCTTCGGCCTTCGATTGGTTGGCCCTTGCACGTGCCTTGAAGCCCATAGGATGGGCTCATGGCGCCGATTGAAGAAGGTTCGGACGTCCTTCAGGCGCGCTCTTCCATTCGATCGAGCAGGACCAAGGTTTCGTTGATGATGCGAACCAGCCCCCGAAGCGTGACTTCGGAGACGTTGGCGATGCGGCAAATTTCCGATTGCGTGCGTGGGGTTTCCGAGGTCTGAGAGGCCTGGTAAATGATGGCCGCAGCCACACCCATGGGCTTCTTGCCTTGCCAGACCTCATCGTGGGGGGCAATACGGCTCCAGATGGCGTCCACATCGAGGCGGAACGACGGTGGTAGCTCAAGGTCGTTGATGAAACGGTCAAAGTATTGGTCAGGGCCGCTGACGCGGTGGAGGTTGAGTTCCCTGGATGCCTTCCGGATCAACCGCGAGAGTTCTTTCTCGTCGACGCCAAAAGATTCGCAGAGTTCTGGAATTTGTCGTGGGAGGCGTTCCTCACGGGCAACGAGGTACGTGCACGCCGCGGTCACTCCAGCGATGGAGCGCCCGGTCACGAACCCCTTGGACGAGAGGTGGCGGTACAAGCGAGCCACTTCCTCTTGGAGCGAAATGGGCAGACCTGAACGGTCGCGAATGAATTGGTTCGCCTTGACGAGGTTGCGCTCGCGGGAGCGACGGGTCTTCGACCGTTCGTCAATGACCCGACGTCGTCGCCAGTCACGACGCGCTTGAGCACTCATGCCGTGAGAGGCAGCGGAGCCCGAGGACAAATCGCGCGCGTCGATGCTGGTGTTCAGTCCACGGTCAGCGAGCCGGTTGGTCATCGGAGCACCCGTGCGCGCACGGTCTTCACCGCGTTCGTGGTTCGTCCATTCTGCACCTGGATCGATGAGGTTCTCGTCAGCGATGAGGCCACAGACGTTGCACACCACTTCGCCGCGGCTCAGGTCCATGTGCCAATCGACGGCCCCACAGTCCTCACACGGCGAAGAATGGCCGTCGAGGGTTCGACGTGGCTTGTTTTGGGCTTGATTGTGCGGAAAGGTACGGTCCAACTTCTCAACTCCTTGTTACATAGTCTGTTTCCAGTGTATATAAATGCGCGTCCGAAGCGCTCATACAGAATCAGCCACGGTCTCGGCATTGGTACCGCTCTTGGTGTATTTGTTGCACCAGTGTAGAACGCGCCGCGTCACTTAAACTCAAGGCCATGATTCACCCGGTTTTCCTTCCCAAGCACGGGGGCATGTTGATGGAGCGCTCATCACGACCGGCGTCTGGAGTGAGCACATGCCAGCAACCGTCGTCTTGGGTGCGCAATGGGGCGACGAAGGCAAAGGCAAGCTGGTGGACCGGCTGGCCGAAGGCGCGAGCATGGTGGCTCGGTTTCAGGGTGGCAACAACGCAGGTCACACGGTGGTGCTTGGTGAGCGCGTGCTCAAGTTCCACCTGCTTCCCTCGGGCATCACACGCGAAGACTGCAGGCTCGTCCTTGGGGACGGCATGGTGATCGACCCTTGGGTCCTCGATCAGGAGCTGCAAGGCTGGACCGCGGAGACCGGTCAAGAGGTCCGCGGGCACCGGCTGTTCATCTCTGAGCGTGCCCACATCATCCTTCGCTACCACCGCTTGCTGGACGGTTTGGACACCGTCATCGGGACCACCGGTCGCGGTATCGGTCCGACCTATGCGGACAAGATCAACCGCATCGGCGTCCGCTTCGGTGACGTCGTTGAACTGCTCGCGGACGACGCGGCCTTGTCGGCGATGGCCGAGCGCATGACCGCCTCGCTCGCCGCGGGTGGCTTGGACGAGCCGATCACGGCGGCCAGCTTGCACGAGGACCTCGCGTGGGTCAACGCCACCTACGCCTCCTCCATCGCCAACACCGGCCTCATGCTCGACCATGCCCTGTCGCTGGGTGAGCGCATCATCCTCGAAGGAGCCCAAGGTTGCCTCCTCGACATCGACCAGGGGACCTATCCCTTCGTGACCTCCTCGGTCACCTCCCGTGGCAACGCCACCCATGGCGCCGGCATTCATCCGGGTCACGTGGACGAGGTCATTGGCATCACGAAGGCCTACATCACCCGGGTCGGCAACGGCGCCATGCCCACCGAACTCGAGGACGAGGTCGGCCACCACCTCGGAACGGTCGGCCATGAGTTCGGCACCACGACCGGTCGCAAGCGACGTTGCGGCTGGTTCGATGCCGTCGTGATGCGTCATGCCCAGCGGGTGAACGGATTCACCACGCTCGCGCTCACCAAACTGGACGTGCTTGGTGGCCTCGACACCTTGCGCATCTGCGTCGGCTACCGCCTCGACGGCCAGGACATCACCGAGATGCCAGCGAGCGCCTCTGCCCTTGCGCGCTGCGAACCGATTTACCTCGACATGCCCGGTTTTCCCGCCATGTCCACCAACGAATGGCTCAATTTGGCGACGAAGGCCAACGCAGAGGGGCTGGGCCTCTCGGCCTTGCCGACCGCGGCGCAGGCCTACGTGCAGCGCTTGGAAGCGCTGCTTGGCGTTCCCGTGAGCAGTGTCGGTGTCGGACCTGATCGCGACGCCACCATTGACCTGAGCTGACGGTATCGGTCGTTCAAAACGGGTCACACTTCATCGCGATGGATGCCCGATCCTCCTCTTCCAGAACGCCTTCCTGAAACCCTTGACGGCACCCTGCTGGTGTCCGGCATGCTGCCCAACGCCCTCCCTCCCGGCGGGGAACGTTATGGTGGGGATGAGGTGCACATCATGGAGGGGCTTGCCCGACGTGTGCACGCCTACGTTGGCCACGTTCGCTCCATGCGCCACCTGCACGGAGACGGTTCCATGCCATTCGAAGAGCGGCCCCTTCGCGTTGTGCATCGACCTGTGCTCGACCCTGACGGTGAAGGCCTGCTCATCGATGGCCGTGTTCCGAGCTACTGGGTCCACTTGGGACACGGTCCAAGTGACGACGCGATCGAACCGGATGAGGTCGTCGTGAGCCATGGGGACGATGAGCGTGGTCCCTGGTGGAGTGTTGACGAAATTGCTTCACATCTCCGCGCTTCCCCCGGCCAAACCCTGTGGGTTGGTCTTCCCCTTTGCAACGGAGCGACCGTGGCCGAGCATCTTGTGGACCAAGGAGGAACCCTTCGTGCACACGGGCCCAACGCGTCGTTCCCCGATGCATGGTCAGCGGTGCCTTGCCTGCACGCGGGTGTCCAAACGGTCGCTCGGGACCTGCTGATGTTGAGCCTCTCGCGCGACCGACGCTTTCATGTCGAATCGCCTTGAGGAGGCACCGGTCGCCATGACGAAGGACGACGAGGACGTACCGGCGAAGCGTCCGCTCTTCGGATTCCTTCGTGGCACCTCAGGGAAGAAGAAGGACGTCATGGAGAGCGATTTTGCCCGCCTTCGCAGCCTCCAACAAGCTCGGCGTGAGGAGGAATCTGATGCCGACCGCCGTGCACAAATCGAGGCCACGGCCGACCGCCAAGGTCGCATCGACCATCTCGTGGAACGGGTGCGCGAGCGTGCGCTTGAGGTGCTCGAACTGGAGACCAGGCAGCAGGGCGATGTGGGTCAGTGCGACATCGCCGTGAAGGTCGATGAGGATCTTTTGATTCACACCTTCACGCACCTCGCCATGGGCGATGAGCAAGGCCATGTTCACCTCATGGACGCCGTTGACGGATCGATGCAGCAAGACCTTCCGCTCCACCGAAATTGGTGCACAGCCCTCTGCAGTTCACGAGACGGCACCCTGGTCGCGAGCGGTTCCCTCGACCGTACGGTCAAGGTCATCTCCATGGCAAGCGGTGAAGTTCTCGGCGATCTTGAGGTCGACGAACCGGTCTCTGCCCTGACCTTCTCACCCTCAGGCGAGCACCTTGCGGTGGGCACCACCGCGGGTGGTCTGACCGTGCACGACTTGCTCAGCGGGGACGTGCTCCTCGAATCGCAGCAGGAAAAGCGCGTGACGGCGGTGCAATTCTCTCCTGACGGAAGCCACCTTGCGGTCGGCGCACAAGGGCTCAACGGCACCCAGCCAACGCTCCGCCTCTTCCGTGCTCAGGACGGTGAGGTGGTGCACGCGCTGGACCATGGGTCCGTGCTGGACGCCTTCTCCTTCAGTGCGGACGGGGACTGGTTGGCGTGCGGTGGGCTTGACCCCGTGACCCTTGTTGTCCCCCTCTCCACAGACGCGGGCAAGGAACGCTCTGTGGACGTCGTCACCGGAAGCAAGGTGCTCGCGATGTCCCATGTGGACGACGTGTTGGTCAGCGCGGGACGGGACGGTTGGCTGCGCATGGTGAACTTCGCCAGCGACGATGGTTTCGAAGTGCAAGTTGATGGGTCGATGATGGACCTCGGCATTGCTGAAGACGGCTCAGAAGTCGGCGTTGGCTACAAGCGGGGCCTTCTGGAGGTCCGTTCCATCGTGGACGGTTCGGTCCTCCGAAGCATGGACCTCGCCACGGACATGACGCCGATCAGCATGGCGCTGGTGCGGGGACAGCGCCTTGTGGAAGGCGTGGTCGAGGCACTTCCCCAGGTGTTGGATGAAATCAAGGAGGGTGGGTTCGAGTTGGGCTTGCCGTACGTGAAGCCAGACGATGACGGGTGGCATTTCGTGGTCACTGCGGCATGGTCCTGGGTATGAGGCGGGCAACGCCAACGCCACCATCTTGCTCAACCGGTGAACAGGGGCGCCATCCAACGTTCGGACCCACTTCGACAGGTGTTCTGCTTCCACAGGGATGATATGCAACCTGCCTACCGGCAGGGCAGGGGCGCTTAGCTCAGTTGGAAGAGCGTCTGGTTTGCAACCAGAAGGCCGGGGGTTCAAATCCCCCAGCGTCCACCATACCCTTCTGCCCTTGCAGTGTCCGGGTTTTTTGAGAAAACCACGTCGTTGATGCGTCTGTGCCATGGTGAGGACTGATTGAACATCACCGGTCCTTGAGGTACTCCTCGCCGTACCACGCCCATTGCTCCATCGTCCAGCCAGGCGGCAGGCCTTCGGCCGGAAGGGCCGGGCCGGTCTGTATCGGTGGTGGGGCTACGGGAAGCCCCGGTGCTGCTGGAAGGGCAGGAAGCATCGCTTGCTCGGCGCTTGATCCTCGGCGTTGACCCACCGTGAACAACAGAAGAACAATCACCACAAAAAGCGTCACACCAGCGGTCAGGAGGTTGCCTGAGAGCAAGCCAGCCTCGTGCTTGGTCGCATCCTCAGGGTAGGCATCGGCCGAGTTGGACCAGCCGTCGCCGTCCGTATCTGGACAGCCAAGAGCGTCCTCGGTGGACGTACCAAACACCTCGGGACAACCGTCCGTGATTTCCGTGCCGAGCTGATTGGCATAGCCGTCCTCGTCCGTGTCCGACCACATTCGGTCGTCATCGGGGAAGGCATCCATGCTGTCCGCCCAACCGTCGTTGTCGCCGTCAACGCACCCGAGCAACGTTTTCGTCGACGTTCCTGCAAGCGAAGGGCAGGCGTCCGGCTCGACGCCCTCGGCATTGTCGCCGTAGCCGTCACCGTCGCTGTCGGCGTGTTGGGTCGGTTCTTCGGGGTAGGCATCGTTGGAGTCGGACCAACCATCGCCGTCGCCGTCCAGGCATCCGAGACGATCCTGCGTTGAGGTGCCGGCAATTTCAGGACAAGCATCGGGCTGGTCGCCAAGGGCTGCATCGCCAAAACCGTCGCCGTCTGTATCGAGGTGCTGGGAGTTGTCCTGCGGGAAGGCGTCGTTGGCGTCGGACCAGCCGTCGCTGTCCGAGTCAACGCAACCGAAGCGGTCCTTCGTGGACGTCCCCGGTTGACCGTGACATGCATCACCCTGCATGCCCTCAAGGTTGTCACCGTAGCCGTCCTCGTCGAAGTCCGACCACTGGGTTCCGTCGACGGGGAAGGTGTCGATGACATCGGCGTAGCCGTCATCGTCGCCGTCGGTGCAACCCACCACACCTCCAAGGGTGCTGGTTCCTGGTGCAAGAGGGCAGTTGTCATTCGTATCCTCGGTACCGTCGTTGTCGTCGTCGAGGTCCTCACCGTTGTCTTTGCAGCCGTCTTGGTCTGCATCGTTGCTGAGCGAGGACCTGAAACCCAGGGCACTGGTCGGACAGAGGTCAACCTCAACCGTTGACACCGTGCAAGCCCACGCATCGTTGGTCAGGGTTCCATCACAGATG
>CAXRAI010000084.1:0-2199 GCA_964228865.1 Salinimicrobium sp.
GTTGGATTTTGGTGCGAAGGTCACAACAGGATGGCCGGCTGCGTGAAGGGCCTTGACCAACATCTCGAAGCCAGGGGCTTCGATGCCGTCGTCGTTGGTCAGCACCAGCCAGCCTTCACCCGTCGACATGTGGTCAGGTCACCCTTGCGCTACATGATGGTTCGCTCAGCCGTCATGCTCGGGGCCGCTGCGCGCGGCTGGACATGGCAGCTCCGAGCAGGGCCATCAACACGAACAAGGAACCACCGGGGTGCCCGAGTTTGCTCTCCGCTTGTTCTTCGTCCAAGCGATCGGTGAAGTCTTGACGCTCCTCTTCAATCAGTTCGAGGATGCCGTGGTTTTCGACGGTGTTGCAGCGGTAAAAGAGGGTGTAGCAATCGTTGCTGTAGCCGTAGTAGTAGTACGAGTAGCAACCGTCGCTACCGCCCTCCAAGGAGGAGGGGTGAATCAGGATGGAACCAAAGACGTTCAGACGGAACAAGGCCGGTTCCTCGGGCAAACCAACGAAGGTCATGCGAACCCGAACAGTCCCACTCTCGCCCGGCTGAATCATGCCACCGTCCTCGATGACTTCGATCACCAGTTCACCGTCTCGCCCTTTGTCGTATTCAGGAATGCGGTCATCGTCATAGTCCAAGTGTTCTGAATAGAGGTCGTGCTCCGTGTCAATCGCGACGGAGAGGCTTGAGCCCTCGTTTCCGTCAAGGTTGACCTCCAGCACCACGTCGCCATTGCCGTTGTCGGGGCAGACGTCTTGGGTCCCATCGGATCCAATGTCCTCGTAGTGGTCCTGCTTGAGGTCCCAGTCCATCTCAAACCATGCAATGACGTTCACTTGCTTTGTTCGGGTTTCTTCCTCGCACGAATCGCACGTCATGACGCTCGCGTAGCGGGTGATGATGGCGGTGAACTCCACTTCATGCATCCCTTGAGGTGTGGAGCGATCCCGCAAGAAATTCGAGCTCACGTAGATGGTATCCCCAGCGTTCAACGTCACCGATTCGTCCTGAAGTTCCATGTTGAGGTCCGTGGTCATGGAAATCTCCACCGTGATGTCGTGCTGGTTGTTGTTTTGCACCTCGCATTGGATGAAATCGTAGTAGTCCCAACGTGGGTCAACGTCGGAGTTGTAGTAATAGTAGAAATCACAACTGAAGTCCAGCACAGGCGTGTAGGGAATCTGAGCGGTCGCCGAAGGGCTCGCGAGTGGAAGAATGAACAACGCAACGAGGAAAGCTTTCGCTTTCATGACCAGACGGATATTGCTCACTGTATAGGGCTAACGCCGAACATGGCAAGACCTCACGGATTTCGATGAAGAAGTTGCGGTGTTCCCTCCTTGCTCAGGCATGGCTCGGGTCAGGTTTGACCGCAGTTTCGTCCGCGGGATTCGAGACCACAAGAAGGAGACCACAGAGCATGACCACGCCTCCAAACAACGTGGCAGGACCAGGAACACCGGTCTCGAAGACGACCAAACCGATGATGGAACCGACGACCGGCTCCAAAGTGAGGGTCACGGATATCGTGAGTGGCGTCATCGTCTTGAGGCAATGGTTCAGGCCCGTGTGGCCAACCAAACCGGCAAAGAGCGCGAGCGTCAAGAAACCCACGAGCCATGTCGGTCCTGTCCACCCCACAAGGCCGTGCACTGCGATGGCACCTTGCTCGGCTGCACCCGAACCAGCCGCCAACAGCACCGAAGCGAGTCCTGTGACCACCGCTGCGTAGAGGAAGACAGGCCAGCGGGCCCTGAGCACGCGCCCTGCGGCAAGGTACCCGACCACGAACACGGCGCCAAGAAAGGCCAGCAGATCCCCGAAGAAGGTCACCTCCTGCCCACCGGTGGCTTCGCCCACGTCAAGCAAGGTCAGTGAGGCTCCAAGCAAACCGAGCAAGCCGCCTGCCCATCCACGCCGGCCTGGAGGCACGATGTCTCGGCCGATCCCGAGCAGCACGGCGCTGCCCACCAGCACCACAAGCGGATGAGCGGTCACGAACAGCAAGGAATGGGTCAACGTGGTGCGGTCCAGCGAAGCGGTCCAGGCACCAAAATGGAGGGCGAGGAAGACGCCGGATCCGACCAACAGCACAGCGTCGCGTCGTGCTTCCTCGGCCGAAGTCCATGGGGCGCCTTCACGCCGCCAATCCATCAGCGCAAGCGGCAGCAACAGCACCGTGGTGGCCTGCAGCCGCCAC